>NZ_JBEDNQ010000004.1:0-542193 GCF_040105385.1 Pseudonocardia nematodicida | reverse complement strand
AGAAGCAGCAGGTGGGCAAGTCGCTCGAAAGACACACAGGTCAGTCATGAGTCGGGCCACACCCGCCGCCTCTGTCACCAGCCCATCATCTTTGGACCGGCCCATCCACCCTCACAGTCATGAGTCGGCTTCGGGGGGGCACTGGCCCGCCGGGGCGTGGCGAGGGCTCCGGAGGGAGCTCAGTTGTGGGCCGGGTCGCGCGGGAAGGTGGCCAGCAGGGCCAGCGGGGTGCCCTGCCGCCGCAGCACCCGCTCCCAGAGCCGGTCGTGGGACGTGGTGAGCAGATCGTCCGGCAGCCCCGGCACCACGAACCAGTCACCCCGCGAGATCTCGCCGTGCAGCTGACCGGCGTCCCAGCCCGAGTACCCGGCGAAGATCCGCAGGCCACGCAGCCGCGGTCCGAGCGGTCCCGGGTCGGAGTCGAGGTCCACCAGCTGCACCGGCGGCCGGACCGGCATCAGTCCCGCGAGGCCGCGCCCGGACTCACCGGTGCGCAGCGCAGCCAGGCAGAGCGCGGTGCGGTTCTCCACCGGGCCGCCGACGAACATCGAGCCCGGGTCGCTGGTCAGCCCCGCCCAGCGCGGCAGGACGTCGCGGACCGCGGTCGCACCCGGCCGGTTCAGCACGACGCCGAGGCTGCCGTGCGGCCGGTGCTCGATCATGTAGACGACGGTGCGCGCGAAGTTCGGATCACCGAGCCCGGGGGCGGCGACCAGCAGGCTCCCCGGCGTGACCGGGGGAAGAGCGGCGCCTCGCACGGCGCGGTGTTCCCGCACGGGTCCATCGTCGCACCCGCCGCGCGGCGACGCCCCCGGCACCCGTCTGCAGTAGAGGCCGCGTTCCGCGGGAGCCGAACACCCGTCCACGTGCTGGAACGTCCGTCATAGACGTCCGTCCCAGACACACGTACACGATCTACGACAGGTGTTCCGCCGCCCAGGCCCGCAGCTCGGCCCCGGCGCGCTCCGCACCGAGCGGTCCGTGCTCCATCCGCAACGCCAGCAGGTGCTTGTACGCACGTCCGACCATCGGTCCCGCCGGGATCCCCAGCAGCTCCATGATCTGGTTGCCGTCGAGGTCGGGCCGGATCGCGTCGAGCTCCTCCTGCTCGCGCAGGTCGGTGATCCGCTGCTCCAGGCCGTCGTAGTTGCGCTGCAGCGCGGCGGCCCGGCGCCGGTTGCGGGTCGTGCAGTCCGACCGGACGAGCGCGTGCAGACGGTCGAGCAGCGGTCCGGCGTCGGTGACGTAGCGCCGGACCGCGGAGTCGGTCCACTCGCCCTTGCCGTAGCCGTGGAACCGCAGGTGCAGGTAGACGAGCTGGGAGACGTCGTCGATCAGGGCCTTCGGGTACTTCAGCGCGCGCAGCCGCTTGCGGGTCATCTTCGCGCCGACCACCTCGTGGTGGTGGAAGCTCACCCGCCCGTCCGGCTCCTTGCGCCGGGTCGCCGGCTTGCCGATGTCGTGCAACAGCGCGGCGAGGCGCAGCGTGAGGTCCGGGCCGTCGGTCTCCCGGTCGATGGCCTGCTCCAGCACGACCAGCGAGTGCGTGTAGACGTCCTTGTGCTGCATGTGCTCGTCGGTCTCGAGCTGCATCGCCGGCACCTCGGGCACGACGTACTGCGCCAGCCCGGTGTCGCACAGCAGCTCCAGCCCGCGCCGGGGGTGGGCGCCGAGGATCAGCTTGCTGAACTCGGCCTGGACCCGTTCCGCGGTGATCCGGGCGAGCTCGCCGGCCATCGCCGTCATCGCGGCGGTCACCCGCTCGGCCGGGGTGAATCCGAGCTGGGAGACGAACCGGGCGGCACGCAGCATCCGCAGCGGGTCGTCGGCGAACGAGCGCTCGGGGGCGTCGGGGGTGTCGAGCACGCCCTGCGCGAGCGCGGCCAGGCCGCCGTGCGGATCGACGAACGTGCGCCGCTCCCCGGTGAGCTCGACGGCCATCGCGTTGACGGTGAAGTCGCGGCGCACCAGGTCGCCGGTGATGTCGTCGCCGAAGCGGACCTCGGGGTTGCGGGAGGCGCCGTCGTAGGTGTCGGCCCGGAACGTCGTGACCTCGAGGGTGGCGTCCCCCCGGCGCAGTCCGACCGTGCCGAACGCGATCCCGGTGTCCCAGACCGCGTCCGCCCAGCCGCGGACGATCCCCAGGATCGCCTCCGGCCGCGCGTCGGTGGTGAAGTCGAGATCACTCCAGGGCCGGTCGGCCGCCCCGGACCCGCGCAGCAACGCGTCCCGGACGCTGCCGCCGACCAGGTACAGGCGATGGCCGCGGGCGGCGAACCGGGCGCCGAGCTCCTCGGCGACGGCCGGGATGTCGAGCATCTGCACCACGGCGTCCTCCTGGGCGCGTTGCAGCTCGTCCGGGTCCGAGCCCCTGTCGGCCGGTGGGCCCGGCGGTCGTCCCGACGAGGTCGGGCGCGGGGTCGTCTGGGAGGTCACGGACGGCGAGGACACGACCGGCCAGTGTAGGCAACGCGCCCGGGC
The DNA here is from genome assembly GCF_040105385.1 of Pseudonocardia nematodicida. Classification (NCBI taxonomy): domain Bacteria; kingdom Bacillati; phylum Actinomycetota; class Actinomycetes; order Pseudonocardiales; family Pseudonocardiaceae; genus Pseudonocardia; species Pseudonocardia nematodicida. The sequence continues at coordinate 539,712 of NZ_JBEDNQ010000004.1, read as the reverse complement.
CGGGCTCCGGTACCGGGTCCCCCGGCGATCTCCTCCGGCCTGATCACCCGCACCCGGGCGGGCGGGATCGGGCCACACACCGCTCGTCGGGAGACCGAGCGGCCGCCTCCTCGTTACCATCGCCACATGTCCCCGCACCGCGACCGCTCCGCCACGGGTCGTGCTGCCGGGAACGGCGGGCGGTCCGGCCGGGCCGGACAGACCGGGCGTTCCCCCGACCGCCGACGACGGCTGCGCACGGTGGACGAGACCTCGGCCGGCGGGCTCGTCGTCGACCCGCACAGCCACTGCGCGGCGTTGATCGGCCGTCTGGACCGGCGCGGACGGCTGCTGTGGTCGCTCCCGAAGGGGCACATCGAGAGCGGTGAGACCGCCGAGCAGGCGGCGGTGCGTGAGGTCGAGGAGGAGACCGGCATCATCGGACGCGTGCTGGCACCCCTGGGCACCATCGACTTCTGGTTCGTCGCCGAGGACCGACGCGTGCACAAGACCGTGCACCACTACCTCATGCGCGCGCTCGGCGGAGAGCTCTCCGACGCCGACATCGAGGTCTCCGAGGTGGCCTGGGTCCCGCTGGACGAGCTGGAGTCCCGGCTCGCCTACGCCGACGAGCGCCGGCTGATCCGGTACGCGTCCGACCTGCTGGAGGAAACGGCGTGAACCGGATCGCGGCCCTGGTCGCGATCGCCCTGGCAGCCCTCCTCGGAACCGTCGTCGCCGGACCGGTCGCCTCCGCGGCGCCGGCCCAGGTGCCGGACCCCGGGCCGGTCGCGCTGGCGGTGGACGCGATGTCCCCCCGCGTGGTCACCGCCGACGGCCCGGCGCAGCTGGTCGTCACCGGCTCGGTGACCAACACCGGCCCCGACCCGGTCGAGCAGCTCGCCGTCCGGGTGCAGCGCGGTGCGGCGGTCGTCGACGAGGCCGGGTTGCGCGGCGCGCTCGCCGGCGAGGACCCAGTGGACGGCGCCACCCCGCGGTTCACCGATCTCGGCCCGCTCGCACCGGGGGAGTCCCGGCCGTTCCGGTACGCGGTCGAGCTGACGGGCGCACCGGGCGAGACCCTCGCGCTGCCCGGACCGGGCACCTACCCGCTGCTGGTGAACGTCAACGGCACGATCGGCGGGACCCCGTCCCGGATCGCCTCGAGGCCCACCGTGCTGCCCGTGTCGGCGCTGCCCGGCAGCGTGCCCCCGCCCTCGCCGCCGGCGACCCCGGTCTCGATGCTGCTGCCGATCACCGACGCGCCACGGCGGATCCCGCCGGTACCCGGGCAGACGCCTGTGCTCACCGACGACGACCTGGCCACCTCGTTCGCCCCGGGTGGCCGGCTGCGCGAGCTGGTCGACGCCTACGCGACCGGTGCGCCCGCCGGCTCCCCGGTCCGTGGCGCGGTCTGCCTGGCCGTCGATCCCGAGCTGGTGGCGACCGCGGACGCGATGTCCGGCGGCTACGAGGTCGTCACCTCGGCGGACGGTACGACGGTTCCCGGCCGCGGTGCCGAGGCGGCCGGGGCATGGCTGACCGAGCTCCGGACGGCGGCCCGCGGTGCGTGCGTGGTGGCCCTGGCGCCGTCGGACGCGGACCTGGTCGCGCTGGTCCGCGGCGGCGGGTCCGACGTCGCCCGCACCGCGCTGGAGCAGGGCCGGGCGGCGCTCGCGGGCATCGGCGGCCTGGACACCCCGGTCCTCGACGACACGGTGTGGCCGGTCGACGGCGTGCTGGACGACGCCACACGGGACGCGCTCGGCGGCGGCAGCCGGCTGGTGCTGTCCGCGGACGGGGTGGACGGCACGGAGACCTCCGGCGTCGTCCGGCTCGGTGAGGCGAACGGACCGGACGCCGACCGGGCCGTCCTCGCCGACCCGCTCCTGTCCGAGGCCGTGGCCGGCCCGGCGGGGAGCGGCGGATCCCGGGAGGACGGGCTCGCGGGCCAGGACCTCGCCGGTGCGCTGGCGTTCCGCACCGAGAACGGGCCGCAGGCCGGCGGGGCACCGCTGCTCATCGCCCCACCGCACGACTGGTCGGCCGGCGGACCGGGCGCGGCGGGCACGCTGGCCACGCTCTCCGCGCTGATCGCCGAGGGCCGGGTCGCCCCCACCGGCCTGGCCGGCGTCGTCGCCTCGGAGCCGGCGGACACCGGACCGGCGGCGCTGGTCTACCCGGTGCAGGCGGGCGGCGTGGAGATCCCCGGCGCGGTGGTCGCCACGATCGGCGAGCAGGTCCGGTCGATCGAGGGCCTGCGCGGCGCGGCGGAGGGCCGCACCGGGGTGGGCACGACCCCGGCCGAGGTCTTCGACCCGCTCGTCCGCGGCACCCTGCGGGCCGCGTCGTCCTGGTGGCGCGGTGATCCCGACCGGGCCCGGCGGGAGGCCGACGTCGTCGCCGGCCGGATCGAGCAGGTCCGCGGTTCGGTGCGGGTGCTCCAGCCGCCGAGCCCGTACTCGCTGGGCACCAGCGACGCGCCGCTGCTGATCACCGTGGCGAACGGGCTGCCGGTGACCATGAACGTGCGGGTGGTCATGTCGAGCACCACCGGGCTGCGGGTCGCGCCCATCCCGGAGCAGGCGGTGCCGCCGCTGGGCCGGGTCCAGGTCCGGGTGAGCGCCCAGGTCACCCGCTCCGGCCAGTTCAGTGTCGACGCCGGTCTCCGGACACCGGACGGCGCCGCGCTCGGCCCGGACACCCGGCTGCGGGTCCGGTCCACGGTCTACGGGACGGTCACCGTCTGGCTGACCGGTGTGGCCGGCGCTGTGCTCGTGGTCCTCGTGGTGCGCCGCATCGTCCGTCGTGTCCGGTCGTCCGGGGGATACTCCGGTCCGGGTCCCGGGCGGACCGGCACCCCGGGTGACCCCGGTCCGCCGCCGTCGGACGCGGAGCCGGTGAGCGGCGGCAGCGCACCCGGAGCGGGCGGCGACGAGACCGCGCGAACGCGTCTCCCGCCTTACTCGTCATCATAACGATAATGTCGTTCGTCGCTCGAATACGACCACTCGTCCCTCCACAAGGACATGTGAGCGAATACACCCCCCTCGGGAGCCAACCGGACCCAGTCCGGTGCCGAACACATCACGGACGGGTCCCGAGAGGGGTTCTCGGCTCGTCCGCATGCGACGGAGTGACGTAGGCTGAGCGTCGACGCGACGTCGGGCGCCGGGGGGAGGGCGAAGCCGTTGAACGGGCAGACCGACCAGCGAGCTGCCCCTGACGACGTCCGGTCCGAACCGCGTCCCGAAGGACCCGGCTCGGCGGCGCGCGGGGCACCCGTGCAGCCCACCGAGGACCTTCCGACCGCGACGGTCCCGGCCCAGGCCCGCCCGACCGAGCGACTCCCGGTCTCCCGCGAGGCCCCCGCGACCGCCGCCGGATCGCAGCTCACCGATCGCTACGTCCTGCGCCAGCGCGTCGGCGTGGACCCGTCCGCCGGTGCCGAGTTCTGGCGCGCGGAGGACACCGTGCTGCGCCGGCCGGTCGGGATCACCCTGCTGCGCCGGCTGCCCGCCGACGACCGTTCCGACGACCCCGAGGGCACGGCACGCGCCGGCGAGATGATCGTGCGCGCGCTGCGCTCGGGCAGCTTCGAGCACCGTGGCAGCGCCCGGCTGCTCGACGTGCTCGCACCCGGCACCAACGGGCTGCCCGCCGACGTGCTCGGCGCGGCCGTCGCCGAGTGGGTGCCGGGACGCTCGCTGGCCGAGACGGTCGCCGACGGCCCGGTCCGCGCCGAGCGGGCCGCCCGCGCGGTCGAGGCGCTCGCCGCCGCGGCCACCGAGGCACACCAGCGGGGGCTGGTGCTCGGCTGCGACCACCCGCAACGGGTCCGGATCACCCCGGACGGCCGCGCGATGCTCGCCTTCCTGCTCCCGCGCCCGTCGGTGTCCGCCGCCGACGACGTCCGCGGGCTCGGCGGGATCCTCTACTGCCTGCTCACCCGGCGCTGGCCGCTCTCGGTCGCCGACGCCGCCCGGGCCGGGCTGGTCGCCGCGGACCGCACCCCGGCGGGGCGGCTGCGGTCGCCGGCGCAGCTGCGCCCGGGCGTCCCGCTGGAGCTCGACACCCTCTGCATGGGCGCACTCGGCCAGGCCGGCGACGGGCTCGGCCGCGTGCACACCGCCGCGGCCACCCACCGGATGCTGTCCGACGTCGTCGCCGAGGGCGCCGACCAGGCGTTCTTCCCGCCGGTGCACGACGGTGCCCCGGCCGAGGCGGACGACGTCTGGCAGAACGCCGACCGGCTCCCGGACACCCGCCGGGACCCGCAACGGCGTCGCAACCTGCGGATCGGACTGGCGGTGCTCGCCGTCGGCGTGCTGATCGTGCTCGGCTACCTGGCCGTACAGGTCGTGTCGCTGTTCGGGGCCGCGAGCGCGCCGCCGGTGGTCGTGTCGCCGCCCGTGGCGTCGGCGCCCCCGGCGGAGCCGCAGGGCCCGGCCGCGACCGCCACCGTGCAGAACGTGTCGGTGCAGGTCTTCGACCCGGAGGGCGACGGCGACAACGCCGGCACCGTGGACCGGGTCGTCGACGGCGACCCGGCGACGGCGTGGAACACCTCGCGGTACCGGCAGCCGTTCCCGGCGCTCAAGGACGGCGTGGGCATCATGGCCTCGTTCGACGCCGCGGTGCCGCTGGCCGGGGTGACCATCGACTCGAGCAGCCCGGGCACCGTCGTGGAGGTCCGCTCGGCGCCGTCCGCGGACTCCACGCTGGACGAGACCCGCAGGCTCGAGACGGTGACGCTGGACGACGGCGAGACCGTCGTGCCGCTGGACAGCTCGCAGCCGACCGAGCACGTGCTCCTGTGGATCACCACGCTCGGCGGCGGTGGCGGCTCGAACGTCAGCTCCATCGACGAGGTCTCGTTCGAGCGGGCCGCCGCCGCGGGCTGACGTCCACGAGGCCCCGGACCGGGTTCGCGATCGCGACCCGTGCTCCCCGACCGGCCCCGGGCGTGACTCCGGCGGACCTACCGTGCCGCGGTGACCACGCTCGACCCGCGGCCGACCGCCGCACCCGACCTGGACGAGGTGTTCCGGTTGCACGCCGACCGCCTCTGGTCGGTCGCGCTGCGGATGCTGGGCGACGCCGCGGAGGCCGAGGACGCCGTCCAGGAGGCGTTCCTGTCCGCCCTGCGGTCGCCGGGGTTCCGCGGTGACGCCGCGGCCGGGACCTGGCTGCACCGGATCGTCGTGAACGGGTGCGTCGACCGCATCCGCGCCACCGGACGGCGCCGCGGCGCGGTACTCCCGCCCACCGCGGTCGCGACGGCGGACCCGACCGGACCGGTGGCGACCCGGATGGCCGTCGACGATGCCCTCGCCGAGCTCCCGGTCGACCAGCGGGCCGCGGTGATCCTGGTCGATGGCCTCGGCTACCCGGTCGGGGAGGTCGCGGCGATCCTGCGAGTTCCCGTCGGAACGGTGAAAAGTCGGTGCGCGCGGGGCCGGGCCCGGCTGGCCGACCTGCTGGACCACCTGCGCGAGGGGCGACGATGAGCTCGCACGACTCCCATCATTCCCATCAGGACGACGACAACGCCTCCTCAGCTGGTGACTCCGCGGTGCGAATCGCTCTCGCGGCGGCCTGCGGGCCGGTCCGGATGCCCGACGACGTGGCCGCCCGGATCCGGGCCCGGCTCGCCCTCGCGGGCACCGCGACACCCACCGGGCCGCCGAGCCCGGCGATGCCGGCCACCGGATCCGACCGCGACGGGACCGTCCGCGGACCGGGAGCCGCACGGCGACGGACCTCCGGTGGACCTCACGGCACGAGACGGGACCGCACCTCCACCACCGGGCCCGGACGTGCGGCCCCGGAGCGCCGGGGGGCGGCCACCCCGGGACGGCAGCGGCTCCGCTCGACCCTGCGCGCCGGCGTCGCACTCGCGTCCCTGGCCGCCGCCGTCGCCCTGATCGCGCTCCCACTGCTGCTCCGCCCGCCGGCCGACCCGGTGCGGGCGGCGGCCACCGACGCGCTGCGCGCCGCGGCCGTCGGCGTCGGGAGCCCGGCCGGCGCCCTGGATCCGGCCCGGGTGCGGGCCTGTCTCGTCGCCACCGGAGTCGTCGACCCGGACGCCCCGCTGCTCGCCGCGCGCCCGCACCGGTTCGACGACGAGCCGGCGATCCTGCTGGTCCTGGGCACCCCGGAGCGTGGCCGTCACCGCATTGTCGTCGTACCGACGAGATGTGATCGGGGCGACGGCCGGGTGCTCGCGGACACCACCGTCCCCTGAACCGGCCCACCACGCGCCCCAGGTCGGGCGGGGACGTGCCGGGAATGCCCCTGTCTAGGATCGCGTTCGCAGGAGTGCGGCTTCGGCGAGGCGGGCCCGTCCCGCCGCGCAGGTTCCGCCAGAGGAATCATCGCGGGCCCACGGGGCCGCGGCACCAGGAGGGATCGGTACCGGTGACCACCGACGACACGGTGCACAACCTGATCATCATCGGGTCCGGCCCGGCCGGCTACACCGCCGCGGTGTACGCCGCGCGGGCCCAGCTCGCCCCACTCGTGTTCGAGGGCAGCCAGTTCGGCGGCGCGCTCATGACCACGACCGAGGTCGAGAACTACCCCGGCTTCACCGACGGGATCATGGGTCCCGAGCTCATGCAGCAGATGCGCGGGCAGGCCCAGCGCTTCGGCGCCGACCTGCGCCCGCAGGACGTCGACGAGGTGCACTTCGACGGTGACGTCAAGGAGGTCCGCGTCGGCAAGGAGACCTTCCGGGCCCGCGCGGTGATCCTCGCGATGGGCGCCGCGCCGCGCTACCTGCACGTCCCCGGCGAGCAGGAGCTCCTCGGCCGCGGCGTCAGCTCGTGTGCCACCTGTGACGGGTTCTTCTTCCGCGACCAGAACATCGCGGTGATCGGCGGCGGCGACTCGGCGATGGAGGAGGCCACCTTCCTCACCCGGTTCGCCGAGACCGTCACGGTGATCCACCGCCGGGACGAGTTCCGCGCCTCCAAGATCATGCTGGAGCGCGCGCAGAACGACCCGAAGATGCGCTGGCGGACCAACGCCGAGGTCACCGAGGTGACCGGCGAGGGTTCGGTGAAGCAGCTGCAGGTGCGCGACACCGTCACCGGCGAGACCGACACCCTCGACATCACCGGGATGTTCGTCGCGATCGGACACGACCCGCGCAGCGCGCTGGTCCGCGGCCAGGTCGAGCTGGACGACGAGGGCTACGTCAAGGTCGTCGACCGCAGCACCTACACCGACGTCCCCGGCGTCTTCGCCTGTGGTGACCTCGTCGACCACACCTACCGGCAGGCCATCACCGCCGCCGGCTCCGGTTGCTCGGCCGCGATCGACGCCGAGCGCTGGCTCGCCGGGCACGCCGTCACCGCCGAGATGGCGGGGGGCGGCTACGGCGACGCCCCCGCCGACGAGGTCGCCCGGGCCGCGCACTAGCGGCACCGCACCCGCCCCACAGACCCGACCTGAAGGAGAACGACATGGCCAACACGATCGACGTCACCTCCGGCTCGTTCGACAAGGACGTGCTGCAGAGCGACAAGGCCGTCCTGGTGGACTTCTGGGCCACCTGGTGCGGTCCCTGCAAGATGGTCGCCCCGGTGCTCGACGAGATCGCCGGCGAGAACTCCGAGAAGCTCACCGTCGCCAAGCTCGACATCGACGCCAACCCGGAGGTCGCCCGCGACTACCAGGTCATGTCGGTCCCGACGCTGATCCTCTTCAGCGGCGGCAAGCCGGTGAAGCAGATCGTCGGCGCCAAGCCGAAGGCGGCGCTGCTCGCCGACCTCGCCGACCACATCTGATCTCTCGCGGCACTACCGCACGAAGATCACGCTGCGTGTCCCGGTTGATCACAGCCGGGACACGCGCGTGTCCGCCCCGCTGCACTCCTTCGGGGACCGGGCAAGGCACAATGGTTCGCGGCCTGCCGCCCGGGTTACTCCGCGGCACCGACCGACCACGGCGCCACCGGCGCCCACGACTGCGAGCGAGGGGTGCATGCAGCTGCTCCGGCGCGGGGACTCGGGTCCTGCCGTGGAAGAGATCCGGACGACGCTGCGGCAACTCGGCCTTCTGTCCGACGTGCCGCCGGGGTCGCCCCAGGTTTTCGACGACCAGACCGATCACGCGGTCCGGGTGTTCCAGCAGGGGCGGGGGCTGATCACCGACGGGATCGTCGGCCCCGACACGGCCCGTGCACTGCGCGAGGCCGGCTGGGCGCTCGGGGACCGGATGCTGTCCTTCACGCTGTCCACCCCGACCACCGGCGACGACGTGTCGACGCTGCAGGAGCGGCTGCTCGAGCTCGGGTACAACCCGGGGCGGCCGAGCGGGCTGTTCGACCAGCAGACCGAGCAGGCCCTGATCCGCTTCCAGCGTGACTACGGGATGGTGCCGGACGGCGTGTGCGGCCCGGAGACGCTCCGCGCCCTGCGCCAGCTCGGCCGCAAGGTCACCGGTGGGCGCCCGCACCTGCTGCGCGAGCAGGAGCTGCTCCGGCGCGCCGGCCCGCGGATGCGGGGCAAGCGGATCGTCATCGACCCCGGCCACGGCGGACCCGACCGCGGGGTCGAGGTCGCCGGTGTCACCGAGGCCGACCTCATGTGGGACCTGGGCCGCCGCCTGGTCGGCCGGATGTCGGCCACCGGCATGGAGGCGCTGCTGTCCCGGCCGGAGAACGGCAACCCGCCGGAGGCGGAGCGCGCCGAGTTCGCCAACCGGGTCGGAGCCGACCTCGTCGTCTCACTGCACACCGACGCCAGCTTCAGCCCGCACGCCCAGGGCATGGCGACGTTCTTCTTCGGCAACGGGTCGGGCACCACGTCGAACGTGGGCGCGGAGTTCGCCGACCTGGTCCAGCGCGAGCTGCTGACCCGCACGTCCATGCTGGACTGCCGCAGCCAGCCGGTCACCTGGGAGCTGGTCCGCCGCACCCGGATGCCCGCGGTGCGGATCGAGACCGGCTACCTGACCCATCTCGGGGACCGGCGCAAGCTGCTCGACCCCGGGTTCCGGGACGTCGTCGCCGAGGGCATCCTGGTCGCCGTCAAGCGGCTCTACCTGCTCGGGCAGGACGACCAGCCGACCGGGACCTTCACCTTCAACGACGTGCTCGCCCGCGAGTACGGCCGGGACGAGATCCCGGCCGTCTGAGGCCCGTCTAGCAGCTCGCCCCGCCGGGCAGGAACGACACCTGGCACTGCCCGGCCCGGGCGGGCATCCGGGCCGGCACCGCCGGCGCGGGGGCCTGCATCGGGATCGTCACCGTGTTGAACAGCTCCGCCAGCGCGGCCTCGACATCGGACTTCCACTCCAGACCCGAGCGCAGCTCCATGCGCAGCCGCGGCCAGTGGTGGTGCGGCCGGACGGTCTTGAACCCGACGGAGCGGAGGAAGTCCGCGGGGACGACGCAGTCGGGCTCGGTCCCGGGGCGCGCGTCACCGAACGCCTCGACGGCCCGCACCCCGCGTCGGGTCAGCTCCTTGACCACGGCCTGGGCGAGCGCCCGCCCCAGTCCCTCGCCGGCGAACTCGGGGGAGACCTGCATCGTCGTCAGCAGGACCGCGTCCGCGCTGACCGGTCCGGTCGGCATGTCCGCGGCGCGGGGTACCGACGCCGGCGGGGCGAACAGCACGTACCCGGCGGGCACACCACCGACGTAGACGACCCGGCCGCAGGAGCCCCACTCGAGGAGCACCTCGGAGAGCCAGGCCTCCTTCTCCAGGTCGGTCGTGCCGTAGCCGTCGGCCTGCTCGGCGAGCTTCGGGGAGAGCTCCCAGTAGACGCAGTTCCGACAGCGCTTGGGCAGATCGCCCAGATTGTCCAGATTGAGCGCGGCCACGTGCCAGGACACGGAACAACCTCCGGCTGTCGTCGTCGCGCGGGTGCCGCGCTCGTCCGCGGAGCAGCCGGGCCTCGGGCGCCTCCGCAGGCCCGGCGTCGGGCTGCGCGGCGCTGCTCGGAGGTCCGGCAGACCGCCTGGACCGAGGGTAGGCGGATCCGGGCGTCCCCGTCACGTCGAACCGGCCCACCGGTACGTGTGTGACGACGAAGGGCAGGCCGATCACCCGTCGCGGTTACACTCGACCGACCATTTCAGCTCGTCGAAGGGGAGCACGCCGATGGCCTCGCCCGATCGCCCGCAGCAGCCCGACACCCGCCCGACGGCGGCTGCGGCAGCAGCGGCGGCAGGGGAGGACGCTCCTCCGGAGCAGGCCGTCTCCCGGTCGAGTGCGCCCACCTTCCCGGCGCAGCCACCCACGGAGCGCTTCGCGGCCCGGACGGCCGGGATGACCGCGTCGGAGATCCGGGCGCTGTTCGCGGTCGCGAGCCGGCCGGAGGTCGTCTCGCTGGCCGGCGGGATGCCGAACCTGGCCGCGCTGCCGCTGCAGTCGCTGGCGTCCGAGGTGGCCGACCTGGTCGACACCGACGGCCTGACGGCGCTGCAGTACGGCTCCGCCCAGGGCGTGCCGGTGCTGCGCGAGCAGATCTGCGAGGTGATGCGGGAGGAGGGGATCTCCGGCGACCCGAACGACGTCGTGGTGACGGTCGGCTCGCAGATGGCCCTCGACCTGCTCACCCGGATCTTCGTGGACCCCGGCGACGTCGTCCTCGCCGAGGGACCGTCCTATGTGGGCGCTCTGGGGAGCTTCGCGGCCTACCAGGCGCGCGTCGTGCACGTCGCGATGGACGACCACGGGCTGGTCCCCGAGCTGCTCCACTCCGCGCTCGACTCGCTGGCGAACGAGGGGATCACCCCCAAGTTCCTCTACACGATCCCGAACTTCCACAACCCCGCCGGTGTGACGCTCGCGGTCGAGCGGCGGCCGCAGATCCTCGACCTGTGCCGCCGGTACGGGGTGATGGTCATCGAGGACAACCCGTACGGGCTGCTCGGTTTCACCGGGGAGCAGTACCCGGCGCTGCGGTCCCTCGACCCGGACGTCATCTACCTCGGGTCGTTCTCGAAGACGTTCGCGTCCGGGCTGCGGGTGGGCTGGGCGCTCGTGCCGCCGCTGGTGCGGGACCGGCTCGTCCTGGCCGCCGAGTCGGCGACGCTGTGCCCGCCGAGCTTCACGCAGATGCTGGTGTCGCGATACCTGTCGCACCACGACTGGCGCTCGCAGGTGAAGACCTTCACGGAGAACTACCGGGAGCGGCGCGACGCGATGCTCTCCGCGCTGGAGACCTACCTGCCGGAGGGCTGCACCTGGAACGTCCCGGACGGCGGCTTCTTCGTCTGGCTGACGGTGCCCGACGGCGTCGACACCAAGGCGATGCTGCCGCGGGCGGTCACGGCCCGGGTGGCGTACGCGTCCGGGACCGGGTTCTACGCCGACGGGTTCGGCAGCCGGCAGCTGCGGCTGTCGTTCTGCTACCCGACGCCGGAGCGGATCACCGAGGGCGTGCGCCGGCTGGCCGCGGTGCTGGAGGCCGAGCTGGACGTCGTCCGGACGTTCGGGACGTCGGCCCGTACCGAGCTGTCCCGCGGGCCGCAGAGCCCGTCGCCGGACACGACCTGATCGGATGTTTCACGTGGAACGCCCCGGGCCGGACGGTCCGGGGCGTTCTGCGTATCCGGCATGGCGCAGAATGCCCGGGTGAGCGATCGAACGGTGGCCGTGCTGGCCGGAGGTTTGTCCCACGAGCGCGAGGTGTCCCTGCGGTCCGGGCGGCGGCTCGCCGGCGCGCTGCGGGCGAACCGCGTCGACGTCCGGGAGTGGGATGTCGACAGCGCGCTGCTGGAGCGGCTGCGGACCGACCGCCCCGACGTCGTCGCCGTCGCCCTGCACGGTGGGGAAGGGGAGAACGGCGCGGTCCAGCAGGTGCTGGAACTGCTCGACATCCCGTTCGTCGGCACGCCGTCCGGAGCGTGCCGGACCGCGTGGGACAAGCCGAGTGTGAAGGCCGAACTGGTGCGCGCCGGGCTGACGACGCCGGAGTGGGTGGCGCTGCCGCACTCCACGTTCCGCGAGCTGGGCGCGCAGGGTGTGCTGGACGCGATCGTGCGACGCCTGGGCCTGCCGCTGGTGCTGAAGCCGGATCAGGGCGGCTCGGCGCTGGGCGTCCAGGTGGTGCGCGCCGCCGAGGACCTCCCGGCCGCGATGGTGAGCTGCTTCGCCTACGCCGACACCGTGCTCGCCGAGCGCCACGTGGACGGCACCGAGGTCGCCGTCTCGGTGGTGCACGACGGCGAGGAGCCGCGCGCGCTGCCGCCGGTCGAGGTCGAGGTGCCGTCCGGGTTCTACGACTACACCTCCCGCTACACCCCCGGTGCCGCCGCCTTCCACTGCCCGGCCCGGTTGCCGGAGGACGTCCTCGCGACGCTCGCCGAGACCGCACTGGCAGCCCACCGTCTGCTCGGTCTGCGGGACGTGTCCCGGATGGACGCGATCGTCGACGCCGACGGTCGGGTGCACGTGCTCGAGATGAACGTGTCGCCGGGGCTGACCGACACCTCGCTCCTGCCGACCGCCGCCGCCGCGGCCGGCACGGATCTGGCCACCGTGTACGAGGCGCTCGTCGAGCGCGCGGCGACCCGGAAAGCCTGACCGCACGTTCCACGTGAAACCCGGCAGGCTCCACGCGGAACGGTGTCGCTACCGGATCGTCGGGACAGCAGTCCGGTGACGGACGGGCCCCGGCGCCCGCCGTGCCGATCACGTTCCGCGGGACGCGGTGCGAGACGGCGCCGCCCGCCGGCCGGTGACGTTGTGCGGCCCCACAGACGCCCGGGAAGGGCGACTGCGTTCCGTGGAGCGTGCGAACGACCGCGAGCACCGGATGTTGCGTCGCCGGAGAGGCCCCGCGGTGTCCGCGGGGCTCCGGCGGCGTCCGGCAGCAGTGCGCGCATCGCCGGTCGATCTCCAGAGCAGTCGGCCGGGCATCCCGCCGCAGGAGATGGCCACCGGCCCACCGGCGTTCCCTCCACCGAGCGCCGAGGCGGCGCTCCGGCAACCACGCGCTCCGGCGGCACCCTGGGCGCTCCACGACGGCCGACCGGGCGTCGTGCTCCGCGCAGCCGTGCCGCCGGAAGCCCCACACCCGACACAACGGCTGCGGAACACCGGCGTGGACGATCTGGCGGACGTTCCGGGCCGGGTTCCGCGGAACGCGACAGCGCACCCCGGACCGGTCGTCTCGGGTGCGTTGAGAGCCCGGGAAGGCACCGGCACCCGAACGCCGGGCCCGGAACGCGACGACCCGCGGAGCCAGGTTTCGGCGTACCGAGCCGGGACGCCCGGCGTGCGGAGCTCCCGGCCACGGCGACGGCGATCCGCGGAAGGCCGGCAGGGCGATCGCGGTCTACGGGCGCAGGTCTCGCGCACGACCCGTTCCGCCTCTCTTCGGCTGCGATCTCCGGTACCGCGTCGTGTGCCCGGCCGGCCGAACGACAGCGGAGGCGCGGACGACCGAGGAGTCCGTCGGGCCCGGATGTCGACGTCGCGCAGTCGACCGTCGGTCCCCTCTCGAGACGGCGCACACTCCGTGTGTTCGACCCGTGCTCACTCCGTGGCTGTCCATCGGCCGCGAGCAGGGTCGCCGTCTCCGGGACCGGAACGGAGGCATCAATAGACAGGATCCGTTCCGGTCGGCCGATCGCGCGGCGCGGAACACCGGGCCCCGAGGGCGACCACCGTCGCCCGCCCAGCCGGTCGCGGCGCCGCCCACTCCGCGCCCCTCGCTCGGCTCGACGATCGGCGAAGTCGGAGGAGTCGCCCCGGCCCCCGAGAGGAGAGCCGACTGCTCCTCGGTCGAGCACGTGGTGAGCGTCGTTGTTTCCCGTGAAACCTTCGGCGCGATCGGGCGCGGACATCGCGGCACCGTCCCGGCGACACGGTCATGGGCGACGCCGCGCACCCGATTTCTCCGACCGATCGAACGATGCCGGCCAGAGGATCATCGACGCGCACTTCCACCCCCGAGCGCCGAAGGAGCAGCGGCCCGCCCGTGGTGTTCGGGGGCGGACGGCGCGGACAACCCGCAAGCCGGGCCGACCTCGGCGACTGATCGGCCGGGCACGCGTCCACGTCGCGATCACCCGGATCATTGTGCGCTCGGTTCCAGGTTCCACGTGGAACACTCGCGCTGGAGCCTGGGGGCGGCACGTTCACAGGATCACGACGGCGAACGACGACCTCGCCGACCCGGGCACGGGAACGGCACAGCCACCTGACGCGCACCGAGCCGATGTCCGCCCCGACGCGCATCGGACAGCACGCACGGGCAGGCTCCACCGACACCGACACCGACACCGACACCTGCCGCACCACGATCCGGATCCGCCCCTCGGGCGCGACGCCACGGCGCCGGTCGAGCGGACTCGTGGCCCTCCGTCCCTTGACGAGACCCCGTCGGCAGCCGTCCGTCTCTTTGCGGACATCACGAGCAACCCGAACGAGCCTGAAGTGCCCTCCGTGGGCCGACTCAGATGTCCACACGGGGCTTTTGAGCCTTGAATCGTCCGCTGAGGGCTACGGAAGCGTGCCCGGCCTGGTCACCCGCACCGACCGGTGCGAGCGGCTCAGCGGCCAGATCAGGACGCCCTGAGATCGCCTCTACGGGCCGGGCCCCACAGGAGCGTTCCGATCCACACCGGACCCGAACCACATCGTTACGCGACACAGCACCAGAGTCGGGCCGGACTGCGCCGGTCAGTCCTGCTCGCGGATGCCCATCATCCCGGTGATCCGCTCGAGGTCCTCGACGGAACCGAACTCGACGACGATCCGGCCCTTCCGCTGTCCCATCTCGACCTTCACGCGGGTGTCGAAGGTGTCGGACAGCCGGTCCGCCATGTCGGTGAACTCCGGGCGCTGCGCGGTCCGGCGCCGGGTCGCCCGCTCCTTCGCCGGCCCCTCCTGCCGAGCGAGCACCACGGCCTCCTCGGTGGCCCGCACCGACATCCCCTCGGCGACGATCCGGGTCGCGAGATCCTCCTGCTGTCCCGCGTCCTCCAGACCGAGCAGGGCACGCGCGTGCCCCGCGGACAGCACGCCGGCGGCGACCCGCCGCTGCACCGTCACCGGCAGCTTCAGCAGCCGGATCATGTTGGTGATCACCGGGCGGCTGCGGCCGAGCCGGTCGGCGAGCTCGCCGTGGGTGACGCCGAACTCGGCGAGCAGCTGCTCGTAGGCGGCCGCCTCCTCCAGCGGGTTGAGCTGGACGCGGTGGATGTTCTCCAGCAGCGCGTCGCGCAGCATCACGTCGTCGGCCGTGTGCCGGACGATCGCGGGCAGGGTCTCCAGGCCGGCTCGCTGGGCCGCGCGCCAGCGGCGCTCTCCCATGATCAGCTCGTAGTCACGCCCGGCGCGCCGGACGACGACCGGCTGGAGCAGGCCGAACTCGCGGATCGAGTGCTCCAGCTCGGCGAGGTGCTCCTCGTCGAACTGGGTACGCGGCTGCTTCGGGTTGGGCACGATCCGGGCGAGCGGGATCTCGCGGTACTCCGCGCCACCGTCGACGACGGACGTGTCGTCCCGGGTGGACTCCGGGGAGCCGGCGGGGGAGTGCGGCCGGCGCAGCGGAGAACCCGCCGACGACGGCGAGGGTCCGCCCTGCTCGACGGGTGCCGTGGGGATCAGCGCGGCCAGACCGCGTCCGAGACCGCCCTTGCGCTCAGCCATCTCAGCGACCGCCCGCGGCGGCGTCACCACGGTAGGAGCCGCTCGCGCCGTGCTCGGCGATCTCCCGTGCCGCGTCCACATAGCTCAGGGCGCCGCGGGAACCGGGGTCGTAGGCCAGGACTGTCTGGCTGTATCCGGGGGCTTCGGAGACCTTCACGCTGCGCGGGATCACGGTCCGCAGCACGGTGGGGCCGAAGTGCTGACGCACCTCGGAGGTGACCTGGTCGGCCAGCTTGGTGCGGCCGTCGTACATGGTCAGCAGGATCGTCGACACGTGCAGCGACGTGTTCAGGTGCGACCGCACGAGGTCGATGTTGGACAGCAGCTGGCCCAGTCCCTCGAGCGCGTAGTACTCGCACTGGATCGGGATCAGCACCTCCGACGCCGCGACGAGCGCGTTCACCGTCAGCAGGCCCAGCGAGGGCGGGCAGTCGATGAGGACGTAGTCGACGTCGAGCCGGGACAGCGACTCCTCGTTCAGCGCCTGGGAGAGCCGGGACTCCCGGGCCACCATGCTGACGAGCTCGATCTCGGCGCCGGCGAGGTCGATCGTCGCCGGGACGCACAACAGGTTCGGCGACGCCGTGCTGACCACCGCCGCCTCTTCGAGGGGGATCTCACCGAGCATGACCTCGTACACCGACGGCGTGCCGGTGCGGTGCTCGACGCCCAGCGCGGTGCTGGCGTTGCCCTGCGGGTCGAGGTCGACGACCAGGACCCGGACACCGTGCACGGCCAGCGCCGCGGCGACGTTCACCGTGCTGGTCGTCTTCCCGACGCCGCCCTTCTGATTGGCCACGCCCATGACGCGACGTCCGACCGGCCGGGGCATGCCGTGCTTGTCCGGATGCAGGACACGGGCAGCACGCTCGGCCTCGTCCGCGATGGGGGTCCAACCCAGGCTCACGCGCGAACCTCTCTCCCTCGGTTCTCCCGACGACGTCTCCCGTGCGGATGTTTCACGTGGAACGGCCGAGGACGGTGTCCTCCTCATCATCGCCGTTCCTTCCTCCGGTTGCGTCGGGGCGCGCCGATGCGGGGGATCTCGACCACCGTGGTCAGCGGATCGACGACTCCGGCGCCGCACTCGTGGATCCGGGCGTCACCTCCGCCGAGGGCCCGGACGTCGTCGACGTCCCGGGCGATCTCGTCGGGAGCCGAGGCACCCTTCAGCACCAGCATCGCACCGCCGGGCCGGAGCAGGGGAAGGCAGAGTCCTGCGAGCCGGGCGAGTGGCCCGACGGCTCGTGCGGTGACCACGTCGGCGCCCTCCCATCGTCGCAGAACACCGCGCTCCTCGGCACGCCCCCGCTGGACCGCGATGTCCAGGCCCAGGTCCGGGATCACCTCGTTCAGCCAGTCGACCCGCCGGGCGAGCGGTTCCACCAGCACGATCTGCAGATCCGGCCGGGCCAGCGCCAACGGTATCCCGGGCAGACCCGCCCCGGATCCGACATCGACGACCTTCGCGTCGGGCGGTACCACCTCGGCGAGGACCGCACAGTTGAGCACGTGCCGGTCCCACAGACGGTCGAGCTCCCGCGGGCCGATCAGCCCACGCTCGATCCCCGAGGTCGCCAGGTGTGCGACGTACCGGGCGGCAGCCGGCAGCCGGTCACCGAACACGCGCGCCGCGACCTCCGGCGCCGGCGGGACTGCCTGCTGGATGTCACTCACTTCTTGTGCACGACCACCTGGCGACGCGGCTCCTCGCCCTCGCTCTCGGAGACGACGCCCTTGACGGTCGCGACGGCGTCGTGCACGACCTTGCGCTCGAAGGGGGTCATCGGGCGCAGCCGCGCGGGCTGCCCGGACTCCTTGACCTCCTTCGCGGTCTCCAGCCCCAGGTCGGTGAGCTCGTCCCGGCGACGCCGACGCCAGCCGGCGACGTCGAGCATCAGTCTGCTGCGGCTACCGATCTGCTGCTGCACCGCGAGACGGGCGAGCTCCTGGAGGCTCTCCAGCACGGCGCCCTTGTCCCCGACGAGCTTCTCGAGGTCGTTGTCGCCCTCGCCGCCGTCGATGCTGACGACGGCGCGTCCGCCCTCGACGTCGAGGTCGATGTCGCCGTCGAAGTCCAGGATGTCGAGCAGGCGCTCCAGGTAGTCGCCTGCGACGTCGCCCTCCTGGATCAGCAGGTCGTCGCCCGAGGGCTTGTCCTGCACGTTCGAGCCTTCGGCCGGTTCCTGTGCGGTGGTGGGCACGGGGTTCTCCTCTCGGAAAGGGTTCGCGGGGGCGCGGCGCCCGGGCCCACGCGGCGGTCGGGCACCGCCGGGGCCGTCGGGCACGCGGGGGTGGTCAACGGCGCTTGCCACGCTTGGACTTGGCGCCCCGGTTGACCGGCTTCGAGCCGGGCTTCTTCGTTCCGCCGCCGGAGCTCTTCTTGCCCGAGCCGTTGCTGCCGTTGCCGTTCGTCGCGGACGACGACGATCCGTTGGTCCCGGTCGCCGTGCCTTCGGCGGAGGCGCCGTCGGACCCCTTCGGGCTCGCGTCGGCGGCGTCGGCGGCCGCGACGTCCTCGGCGGACGGCGGCTCGTCGGCGATCTCCCGGATCTCCTCGGCGGCGGACCGGCCGTTGCGGCGGACCGGCTTCTGGCCGGGACGCGGGGCGAGCGCCTTCGCGCTCTCGGCGGCCTTCTCCTGCTTCACCGACTCCTCGGCGTCGATCTTCTTGTAGACCAGCCACTGCTGGCCGAGGGTCCACAGGTTGTTGGCGACCCAGTAGAAGAGGACCGCCAGCGGCAGGAACGGCGCACCGACCACGACGCCGATCGGGAACACGTAGAGCATCAGCTTCTGCATGATCTCGGCCTGCGGGTTCGCCGGCGCGGTCCCGGCGGCGATCTGCGCCTGCTGGCGGGCGACCGAGTGGCGGGCCGTGATGTGCGTGAAGACGCCGGCCATGATCATCAGCGGGACCATGACGATCCACTGGGAGACGTAGTTGCCGCCGATCTCCTCGACACCGGAGGTGTTCTGCAGCGGCCAGATCGCGGCACCGAGCTTGGACCCGAAGAAGTTGGACTCGACGAACGAGGCGTTCCCGGCGGCGTCGAAGAAGTAGTTCTCGGTCTTGCCGGGCTTGAACTCCCGCAGCACGTGGAACAGGCCGATGAACACCGGGATCTGCACCAGGATCGGCAGGCACCCCATGAGCGGGTTGGCGCCGTTCTGCTGCTGGAGCTTCTGCATCTCCGTCGCGAGCTTCTGCCGGTCGTTGGCGTACTTCTTCCGGAGCTTCTGCATCTCCGGCGCCATCTCCTGCATCTTGCGCATGGAGCGGACCTGCACGACGAACGGCTTGTAGAGGATCAACCGCAGCGTGAAGACCAGGAAGACCACCGAGAGCGCCCAGCCGATGCCGCTCGTATCGCCCAGCAGGAAGCCGAACACCTGGTGCCAGACCCACATGATGAAGCTGACGGGGTAGTAGATGAAGTCCAGCACGGGTGTGTTGCTCCTCGGGGTCTCGGGTCCGGCCGCTGCTCAGCGGTCCGCACCGCGTATGAGGCCTTCGGTTCAGGGCAGGTCGGTGGATGCCGGGTCCGCACCGGTGGATGCGGACCCGCGCCCTCGTCGCGGCGGCACCGGGTCCCACCCGCCAGGGTGCCACGGCGCGCAGCGCAGGAGTCGCCAGACGGTGAGCCCGAATCCGCGGATCAGGCCGTGCACCGAGAAGGCCTCGACGGCGTAGGCGCTGCAGCTGGGCTGGAACCGGCAGCTGGGCGGGAGAGCGGGGGAGATCCAGACCTGGTACCAGCGCACCGCCGCGACGGCGGCGCGCGCGCCCAGCGAGCCGCGTGTGCGTTCCGGCTGGTCGGTCACGACGTCCTCCTCGACCGCTCCGCGGACACTCACCCCGCACCACCCGTCGGGGCGCGGGGCCGGCGCGGACGGCGCGCCGACCGCAACGCCGAGTCCAGGTCGGCACCGAGCTCCGCCGACGACGCCCGCCCCGCCGGCGGCAGCGCCCGGACGACGAGTGCGGCTCCGGACGGCAGCCCGTCCAGCCGGTCGGCGACGAGGTGCCGCAGGCGCCGGGTCACCCGGTGCCGGACGACGGCGTTGCCGACGGCCTTGCTCACGACGAAACCCGCCCTCGGCGGGACGTGCTCGGGCACGCCGCCGGGGCGGGTCAGGTCGAGATGCACCACGAGGCTCGATCGACCGGCGCGGCGTCCGCGCCGGATCGTCGAGGCGAACTCGGGCCGGCGGGTGAGCCGGGCGTGTGCCGGCAGCACGGCGCGGGCCGGTCGGGTGCCGGCCGTCAGGCCGAGAGCTTGCCGCGCCCCTTGCGGCGGCGCCCGGCGAGGATCGCGCGGCCGGCGCGGGTGCGCATGCGGAGGCGGAAACCGTGCGTGCGGGCCCGGCGGCGGTTGTTCGGCTGGAAAGTACGCTTGCTCACGGGTCGGCTCTCCTGATCGGCTCGCAGGCGTCTGCGACGCCGATGTCTCTACGGTCACGGGGTACGCGGGTCACCGGCCGTCCTCGGGGTTCCGCGGAGGCCTCCTCGGCGGGTCGGCCCCACAGATCCGGTGGCGGACGGGCGCGAGACGCCCCTCCTGACCAGTGTCCGGTGGTCAAGGGTACGCAGCGCTTTTCAGGACGGTCAAACCGCCCCCGGGCGCCCCACGGGCAGGTCCGCGTCGGCCCTGCTGCTAGCGTCCGCAGCTCCCCGCCTGATGACCGGCGGGAGTCACGAAGGTCCGCACCTCGACCGCGCCCGTGTCGCAGCCCCGCTGCGTGACGGGCGCAGACGCCTGCGTACCTTTACGCACAAGTGTGGACAACTCTGGGGATGCGCCACAGGGGGATCCGTGGCGGAACGTCCACGCCGACGCTCGTGCGCGCGGCACGACCTCCTCGGGAACGTGACAGAGTGACCCGGGCACCAGGGGGTATCACCGAGCCGGACACCACGGACGTCGGCCGAAGCGAGGGGGAGACGCGATGACCGACCAGCCGGGCGATCTCGGCCGGGTCTGGAACCGGGTCATCGCCGACCTGTCGGGTTCCTCGGCCGAGTCCGGGGCCCCCGCCCTCTCCCCGCAGCAGCGCGCCTTCCTCCGGCTGACCCGTCCGCTCGGGCTGCTGGACGGCACCGCCCTGCTGGCCGCGCCGAGCGAGTTCGCCAAGGACGCCATCGAGCGCATCCTGCGGCGGCCGATCAGTGAGGCGCTCGGCCGGCACCTTGGTGTCTCGGTGAACCTCGCGGTCGTCGTCGACGCCTCCGCGGCGTCCGGCGGGACCGAGGTCCCGGACCCGCCCGGCTTCGGGCTGTCCCGCGGCCTGTCGGCCGGCGACAGCGCCCGCGACACCGGGACCGCCGAGGCGGACGTCGTGACGGTCACCCCGGCACCGGCCGTCGACGGGGTCGACGCGGACGGCGCCGCCGACGGTGCGGAGCCCCCCGGGAACGCCGCGGGTGCGGGAACCGACGCGGCGTCCGCCGCGGACGTCGAGCCCGCACACGCCGCCCCGCCGCCGTCGAGCGCCGGAGGCTGGGCCCCGCTGCCGGAGTCGCCGTCGCGCGAGTCGCGGGACGGCGGCGGCACGGCCTGGCCCGCCTACACCGCCCCGCAGGCCGGCGACCCGGTCGCGCCACGGTCGCAGACCCGGCTCAACGAGCGCTACACCTTCGACACCTTCGTCATCGGGGCGTCGAACCGGTTCAGCCACGCCGCCGCCGTCGCCGTGTCCGAGGCACCGGCGCGGGCCTACAACCCGCTGTTCATCTGGGGCGAGTCCGGGCTGGGCAAGACCCACCTGCTGCACGCCGTCGGGCACTACGCGCAGCGGCTGTTCCCCGGGATGCGGGTCCGGTACGTCAGTACCGAGGAGTTCACGAACGACTTCATCAACTCCCTGCGCGACGACCGCAAGGTCGCCTTCCAGCGCCGCTACCGGGACGTCGACGTGCTGCTGGTCGACGACATCCAGTTCCTGGAGGGCAAGGAGGGGACCCAGGAGGAGTTCTTCCACACCTTCAACACCCTCCACAACGCGAACAAGCAGATCGTCGTCTCCTCCGACCGGCCGCCGAAGCGCCTCGAGACCCTCGAGGACCGGATGCGCACCCGGTTCGAGTGGGGCCTGATCACCGACATCCAGCCGCCCGAGCTCGAGACCCGGATCGCGATCCTGCGGAAGAAGGCCGCGCAGGACCGGCTCGCCGTCCCCGGTGAGGTCCTGGAGTTCATCGCGGAGCGGATCGAGCGCAACATCCGCGAGCTGGAGGGCGCGCTGATCCGGGTCACCGCGTTCGCGTCGCTGAACCGGCAGGCCGTCGACACCCAGCTCGCCGAGATCGTGCTGCGCGACCTCATCCCGGACTCGGCCGCGTCCGAGATCACCGCCCCGACGATCATGGCGGTGACCGCCGAGTTCTTCGGCGTGACGCTCGAGGACCTGTCCGGGCCCGGCAAGACCAAGGCGCTCGCCCAGGCCCGGCAGATCTCCATGTATCTGTGCCGCGAGCTGACCGACCTCTCGCTGCCGCGGATCGGGCAGACCTTCGGCGGGCGCGACCACACCACGGTCATGCACGCCGACAAGAAGATCCGCAACGAGATCTCGCTCCGTCGGAAGACCTTCGAGCAGGTGCAGGAGCTGACCGCGCGGATCAAGCTGCGCGCCCGCCACTGACCGCGCCGCCGGCACCGGATCAGCGAACGTTCGCCACGTCGTCCGAGACACACCACGCGGCCGGCGGGATAGCCAGCCGCACGCCGCTCGAGCCCCCGGACGCCGGGCACGGGCGCGGATCCCGCGCAGGCGACGTGCGCCATGGGGCATCGAGACCGTCGGCGGATCCTCGCGCGCGGGCCCACGGCCCGCAAGCAACGAGCCGTCCCCCTCCCGCCACCACCGCTCGGCACCTCACCGCCGAGGGGTACAGGAGGGCTGTCGACGACGCCCGAGACGGCCCTGACGTACCCCTCGAACCGGCGCCTCCCGGGTGGGATCCGGCCGCAGAACCCGGCTGCGGGCGTCGGCGTCGACCCACAGCGGCGCGCCCGCCGGGCCGACACGCAGCCCCCGGGCGCCACCGGCCCGCCGCCCGGCGCCGGATCCGGGCGTCGTCCCGGTGTGCCCCGACGACCGGGCGCCGGCCCGCTCACGGCCCGCACCGGTACCGATCCCGCAGCACCCACACGGGCAACGGCGCTGAGAGCGATTCTCCGGGCCGATCCGGCCGATCCCGGAGTGATCGATACCCCGGAGAAGGGCCCTCCGGCCCCGCGACGCCCGTCGGCACGCGATCCCGATCGGGTCCGGCCCGCGGATCTCCGCGTGTCGCTCCCACACCGTCCGTTCGGCGTCGGGTAATGGGCGCTCGGCGCAACGCCGCTCGCCGAGGTGATCAAGTCCGGCCGGGCGCCGGTCACTCTCCGTCGAGCTCGGTGTGACGTGTGAGACGTATGTGGGGTTCGGACGCCCTGGCGAGGGGGCATCGCCCGCTGGTCGCACATCACCCTGGGTCCACGATCCACCACGTTTCCACCCACATCTGGGGACAACTCTGTGGATGGATCGCGCGGAGCCCGTGGACGGATCGCCGGAGATCGGTGGACAACTCCCGTCCGAACCCGGGATGGACGGGGGACGAACGGGGTCCGACGACGTCCGTCCACCGCCCGGCGAAGCTGTCAACGGGTGCCCCCACCGCCACGTCCCCACCTGACGCGGCCTGCTGACCAGCACGGACGTCGTCCATCCACACCGTGCACAGGACCTATGACTACTGGTGTTTGTCTCTCTCTAGAAGTTCTTCCTCAAAACACCTGTGTGGAAGGGACCCGGACGGGGTGCCTCGAACCGGGCACACCGCGTCGACCCCACCGACCCGGCGGTGGTCCGGGGCGGCGTGGAAACTGTCGGTCGGAGGCTCTACCGTGAGCGTCCCGGCGAACCCGGATCCCGACCTCGTCCCGGCCGCCGCCCCCAGGGCGGTGCCACGACAGGTCGGGCCCCGGGCCGCCGGATCCACCGCCGTCCCGCCGGCGGACCGGCCGACCGGCCGGGCACCGGCGCTACCGGGGAAGGTCCTTGATGAAGTTCCGGGTCGAACGCGACGTCCTCGCGGACGCGGCCGCCTGGGTGGCGCGCAGCCTTCCGGCGCGCCCGCCGGTGCCCGTGCTCGGCGGTGTGCTCATCCAGTCCGACAGCGACTCGGGGGAGCGGCTGACCGTCTCCGGTTTCGACTACGAGACCTCGGCCCGGGTCGAGCTGGACGCGACGGTGGGGGAGCCCGGCCGCACGCTGGTGTCCGGGCGGCTGCTGGCCGACATCACCCGGGCGCTGCCGTCCAAGCCGGTCGACCTCGTCGTCGACGGCTCGCGGGCCACGATCAACTGCGGGAACAGCCGGTTCAGCCTCCCGACGATGCCGGTCGAGGACTACCCCCAGCTGCCCGACATGCCGCAGAAGGCCGGCTCGGTCGCGGCGGACGCGCTGGCCGGTGCGGTCGCCCAGGTGGCGGTCGCCTCCGGCCGGGACGACACGCTGCCGATGCTCACCGGCATCCGGCTGGAGATCGAGGGCTCGCAGCTCACGCTCGCGGCGACCGACCGGTTCCGGCTCGCCGTCCGGGAGATCGAGTGGGTGCCGGAGGACCCGTCGATCTCGACCGCGGTGCTGATCCCGGCCAAGACCCTCGCCGAGGTCGCCAAGACGCTCTCCGGTGCCGGCACCGTCGAGATCGCGCTGTCCGCCGGGGACGGGATGCTCGGCCTGACCGGTGGCGGCCGGCGCTCCACCAGCCGCCTGCTCGACGCCGAGTTCCCCCGGTTCCGCCAGCTGATCCCGGCCGAGCACACGACCGCGGTCGAGCTCGACGTGGCGATGCTGGTCGAGGCGATCAAGCGGGTGTCCCTGGTGGCCGACCGGGTCGCCCAGATCCGGCTGGAGTTCGGTGAGGACGGTCTGCGCCTGGCCGCCGGCGGCGACGACGTCGGGTCCGCCGAGGAGGAGCTGCCCTGCGCGCTGGACGGCAACCCGCTGACCATCGCGTTCAACCCCGGCTACCTTCTCGACGCGCTCGGTGCGCTGCACACCGACCGCGCGCAGCTGACCTTCACCACCCCGAACCGGCCCGCACTGGTCCGTCCGGTGCCGAAGCCGGCGACCGACGACGAGACCGACGCGCCGTCGCCGGAGAAGTCCGGCTACCTGCACCTGCTGATGCCGGTCCGCCTGCCCGGCTGAGCCGACCCCGCCGCGCGTAGGGCGGCGGCGGGTACCAGACTCCCGGGTGGACTGATCGACGAGTTCCGCGCCACCGCGATCGCCGGCGTCGGACGAAGGGGGCTTCGCTGTGCAGATCGGCCTGATCGGGCTCGGCCGAATGGGCGGGAACATGCGGGAACGCTTGCGTGCCGCGGGCCACGAGGTGGTCGGCTACGACCCCCGGCCCGACGTCAGCGACGTCGGCTCGCTGGACGAGCTGGCCGGTGCGCTGCAGGCGCCGCGCACCGTGTGGGTCATGGTCCCTTCCGGTGAGCCGACCCGGAGCACGATCTCCGGGCTCGCCGGCGCCCTGGAGGCGGGCGACCTGGTGATCGAGGGCGGGAACTCGCGCTACACCGACGACGGCCCGAACGCCGAGCTGCTCGAGACGCACGGCATCGGCTACGTCGACTGCGGTGTCTCCGGTGGCGTCTGGGGCAAGGACAACGGCTACGGCCTCATGGCGGGCGGCTCGGACGAGCACATCGCCCGCGCCATGCCGATCTTCGACGCGCTCCGCCCGGAGGGCCCCCGCGAGGAGGGCTTCGCGCACGCGGGCCCGGTCGGCGCCGGCCACTTCTCGAAGATGGTCCACAACGGCATCGAGTACGGGCTGATGCAGGCCTACGCCGAGGGCTTCGAGCTGATGCAGGCCAGCGAGCTCGTGACCGACGTGCCGGCGGTGGTCCAGGCCTGGTCGCGGGGCACCGTCGTCCGTTCGTGGCTGCTGGACCTGCTGGTCAACGCGCTGCGCGAGGACCCGGACCTGGCCGAGCTCGAGGGCTGGGTCGACGACTCGGGCGAGGGGCGGTGGACCATCGAGGAGGCGATCAGCCACGCGGTGCCGTTGCCGGTGATCTCCGCGGCGCTGTTCGCCCGGTTCTCCTCGCGACAGGACGAGTCGCCGGCGATGAAGGCGGTCGCCGCGCTGCGCCAGCAGTTCGGCGGGCACGCGGTGAAGGCCGCCGGGCCCGCCGGGGCGCCGGGCGACAAGGCGGGACCGACCTCGGGCACCGGGGCGGCCCGGCCGGGAGGCTGACTCAGACGGTGTACCTGCGGCGGTTCTCGGTCACCGACTTCCGTTCCTGGCCGGAGGCCGAGCTCGAACTCGATCCCGGGGTCACGGTGCTCGTCGGGTCCAACGGGGCCGGGAAGACGAACCTCGTGGAGGGGATCGGCTATCTCGCGACCCTCGGCTCGCACCGGGTGTCGTCGGACGCCCCGCTGATCCGGCGCGGTGCGGAGCAGGCACTGCTGCGCGGCGAGGTCCACCATCAGGGCCGCAAGCTCGGCGTCGAACTGGAGATCAACTCGGGCCGGCCGAACCGCGCCCGGGTGAACCGGTCGCCGGTGTCCCGGCCGCGCGACGTGCTCGGGATCCTGCGGAGCGTGCTGTTCGCCCCCGAGGACCTGTCGCTGGTCCGGGGTGACCCCTCCGAACGACGGCGGTTCCTCGACGAGCTGCTGGTCGCCCGCTTCCCCCGGTTCGCCGGGGTGCGGGCGGACTACGACAAGGTGCTCCGCCAGCGGTCGGCGCTGCTCAAGTCGGCGAAGCCCGCCCTGCGGGCCGGTTCGCGGGGGCGTGTCCGGCGGGCCGAGCCGGCCACGTCCTCCTCGGACGACCTGCCCGACGACCTGACCACCCTGGAGATCTGGGACGGCCACCTCGCCCGTACCGGTGCCGCGTTGCTGGCCGGCCGGCGCGAGCTGGTCGTCGCGCTCGCCCCGTACGCGCGCGAGGCGTTCGCCGAGATCGCGCCGTCGTCGGACGAGATCGGGCTGGACTACCGGTCCAGCCTCGGTACCGCGGGGGTGGCGGAGCTGCCGGCGACCACGGCCGAGCTGGAGGAGCGGCTGCTGACCCGGCTCGCCGAGGTCCGCGGCCAGGAGATCGAGCGCGGTGTCTGCCTGGTCGGGCCACATCGCGACGAGCTCGACCTCGCGCTCGGCGAGGGTCCCGCCAAGGGCTACGCCAGCCACGGCGAGTCGTGGGCGTTCGCGCTGGCGCTGCGGCTGGCGTCCTACCGTCTGCTGCACGCCGACGACGTCGAGCCGGTCCTGGTGCTCGACGACGTGTTCGCCGAGCTGGACGCGGCCCGGCGGCGCGCGCTCGCCGGGCTGGTCGCCGGGGCCGAGCAGGTCCTGGTCACCGCGGCGGTGGCCGAGGACGTGCCGCGCGAACTGGACGGGGTCCGGTTCGACGTCGCGGACCGCACCGTCCGGCGCGCCGGACGGGTCGCCGAGCCCGTGCCGGGCTCGGAGGAGGCACGATGAGCGATCGGACCGTCGGGACCGAGGTGGTGCCGGCGGGTATCGCGCGCATCACGGACACCTGGGGACAAGCCTGTGGATTCTGTGGATAACCCGGCATCGTCGGGGAACGGCCGCTCCCGCGCGACCGGTAACCGCCGGACAGGGCGCCGGGGCGCTGCGCAGGGGCGACCGGCGCCTGGGGACAGCCGGGCAGGCGACCGCGACGGGCCCGATCACGACCCGATCACGACGGGGGGAACGGCCGGCGGTCAGGGAGACCTCCTGGACGGTGAGCGCGCCGGCCTGCGTGGTGCCGACCTCGCCCGGGACGCGCTGAAGGCGGCCCGGGAGAAGACCGCGCGCCGGGCCGAGGAGCAGTCCCGGCAGGACCGCCCGAAGCTGCGGGTGGTGTCCGGGAAGGGCCGACGCCGGCGCTGGTCGGGGGCCGGGCCGGACGACCGCGACCCGCAGCCGTTCGGCCGAGTGGTGTCCCGGGTGTCGATGGACCGTGGCTGGTCGTCCCGGCTGACCGACGCGACGGTGCTGGGCCGGTGGCCGCAGCTCGTCGGGCCGGACGTCGCCGATCACTGCACCCCGGTGTCGCTGCGGGACGGCGAGCTGACACTGCAGGCCGAGTCGACGGCGTGGGCCACCCAGTTGCGTACCCTGCAACGCCAGCTGCTCACCCGGCTGGCCGCCGCAGTTGGCCCGGACGTGGTACGCCGCATCCGGGTGGTCGGGCCGAGCGGACCCAGCTGGCGGCACGGCCCGCGGCACGTCCGCGGACGCGGACCGCGCGACACCTACGGCTGAGCACGTCCCGCGTCCCGGCTCGTCCCACGAGCGGACCCTTCGTAGCAGCACGTGCCACGAAAGGTCCGTTCGTGACACGGGGAGGCGCGCCATGCGCTAGTCCGAACGGAGCAACTGGGTAGGAAATGGCGTGCTGCGACGTCGTGCCGCGCAGGAGGGCGCCGATCGGGTGGAGAGCCGAGCCTGGTGGCCCGGACGGCTCTACGTGGCGGTGAGCGCCGGATGACACGGCCATCGGACCGTTCGACCCCGCCGCCGCACGTTCGGTCCCACCTGGGAGGCCGTTCGCCCGTCTCCGACGATCCTGGGCGGGTCCTGACCGGCTTTCTGTCGGTGCCGCCAGGTAGAATCGTGGAGTGTTCCCGGGTGGCTCCCCCGCAATGACTGAGCCCCCGGTCGGTGGAACCGGATCCGTGTCCGCCGCGCTACTACGAGGCGCGCGCGTGAACGGGGTCCGGTTCACGTGGCGAGGAGAACCAGCAACCCGTGGCTCAGGACAAGGCAGCGCAGAAGAACGCCTACGGCGCGTCCTCCATCACGGTCCTCAAGGGCCTGGAGGCGGTCCGCAAGCGGCCCGGTATGTACATCGGTTCGACCGGTGAGCGAGGGCTGCACCACCTGATCTGGGAGGTGGTGGACAACGCCGTCGACGAGGCCATGGCCGGTCACGCGACCCGGGTCGAGGTGACCCTGCAGGCCGACGGCGGCATCCGGGTCGTCGACGACGGCCGCGGCATCCCGGTCGAGATGCACCCGGTGGAGAAGAAGCCGACCCTCGAGGTCGTCCTCACCAGCCTGCACGCCGGCGGCAAGTTCGACGACAAGTCGTACGCGGTCTCCGGTGGTCTGCACGGCGTCGGCGTCTCGGTGGTCAACGCGCTGTCCACCGCGCTCGAGGTCGAGGTGCACCGGGACGGCAAGGTCTGGCAGCAGCGCTACGAGTACGCCAAGCCCGGCGAGCTCGTCGAGGCCGGCTCCTCCAAGAAGCGCGGCACCACGATCACCTACTGGGCCGACCCGTCGATCTTCGAGACGACCAGCTACACGCTGGAGACGATCCGGCGCCGGCTGCAGGAGCAGACGTTCCTGAACAAGGGCCTGACCATGGTCCTGCGCGACGAGCGCCGGCCCGAGCGGCCGGCCGAGCTCCCGGCCACGGACGGGATCGACGCCGACGCCGACGAGGTGGACGGCGAGCAGATCGCGGCGGCCCCGGTCGCCGACGCCGACGAGGAGCCGGACGCCGAGGGCTTCGTCGGGAAGGTCAAGGAGTACGTCTTCCACTACCCGAACGGGCTGGAGGACTTCGTCGCGCACCTGAACAAGTCCAAGGACCCGATCCACCGCAAGATCGTCAGCTACGGGGGCGAGGGCCCCGGCCACCAGCTCGAGGTGGCGATGCAGTGGAACTCCGGCTACTCCGAGTCGGTCTACACCTTCGCGAACACGATCAACACGCACGAGGGCGGCACCCACGAGGAGGGCTTCCGGCACGCGCTGACCGCCACGGTCAACCGGTACGCCCGCGACAAGAAGCTGATCAAGGAGAAGGACCCGGCGCTGTCCGGGGACGACATCCGCGAGGGCCTGGCCGCGATCGTCTCGGTGAAGATCGCGGAGCCGCAGTTCGAGGGCCAGACCAAGACCAAGCTCGGCAACACCGAGGTCAAGTCGTTCGTCCAGCGCGTCTCCAACGAGTGGCTGGCCGACTGGTTCGAGCGCAACCCCACCGAGGCCAAGACGATCGTCAACAAGGCGGTCTCGTCGGCCCAGGCCCGGCTCGCCGCGCGTCGCGCCCGTGAGCTGGTCCGGCGCAAGAGCGCCGGTGACATCGGTGGCCTGCCCGGCAAGCTCTCGGACTGCCGGTCGCGCGACCCGGAGAGCTGCGAGCTCTACATCGTCGAGGGCGACTCGGCCGGCGGCTCGGCGAAGGCCGGCCGTGACTCGATGCACCAGGCGATCCTGCCGATCCGCGGCAAGATCATCAACGTCGAGAAGGCCCGGATCGACCGCGTCCTCAAGAACACCGAGGTCCAGTCGATCATCACCGCGATGGGCACCGGCATCCACGACGACTTCGACCTGGCCAAGCTGCGCTACCACAAGCTGGTGCTGATGGCCGACGCGGACGTCGACGGCCAGCACATCCGCACGCTGCTGCTCACGCTGCTGTTCCGGTTCATGCGCCCGCTGATCGAGCACGGGCACGTGTTCCTCGCCGCGCCGCCGCTCTACAAGCTCAAGTGGGGCGGCCGCGGGGCCGAGCCGGAGTACGCCTACTCCGACCGCGAGCGGGACGGCCTGATCGAGGCCGGCCGCGCGGCGGGCAAGAAGCTGCCCAAGGAAGAGGGCGTGCAGCGCTACAAGGGTCTCGGCGAGATGAACGCCAAGGAACTGTGGGAGACCACGATGGACCCGTCGCACCGGCTGCTCTACCAGGTGACCCTGGACGACGCGGCCACCGCCGACGAGCTGTTCTCCGTGCTCATGGGCGAGGACGTCGAGTCCCGCCGGTCCTTCATCACCCGCAACGCCAAGGACGTGCGTTTCCTGGACGTGTGATCCACACATCTGATCCAGACGGACGTATGACTGTGCTAGCGCACGAGGAGATTTCGTGACGGACACGATCGACCCGGCCGTCCCCACGGCCGGTGGCGGAGAGGGTGGCGGCCGGGTCGAACCGGTCGACATCCAGCAGGAGATGCAGCGCTCCTACATCGACTACGCGATGAGCGTCATCGTCGGGCGGGCGCTGCCGCTGGTGGAGGACGGTCTCAAGCCGGTCCACCGGCGCGTCCTGCACTCGATGGGGGAGAACGGCTTCCGGCCGGACCGGTCGTACGTGAAGTGCGCCCGCGTCGTCGGCGACGTGATGGGTAACTACCACCCGCACGGCGACTCGGCGATCTACGACGCCCTGGTCCGGCTCGCCCAGCCCTGGTCGATGCGCTACCCGCTGATCGACGGGCAGGGCAACTTCGGCTCGCGCGGCAACGACCCGGCCGCCGCGATGCGGTACTGCGTCACCGGGGACACCCGGATCCGGCTGTCCGACGGTGCGTCGCCGCGGATCGACGCGATCGTCCCGGACGCGCGTCCGCACTCGGACAACCCGATCGATCTCAAGGTCGCCGACCGCAGCGGTGACCCGGTGCGTGCGGAGATGTTGTTCCATTCGGGTACGCACCCGACACTGAAGGCGCGCACCGCCGAGGGCTTCGAACTGACCGGGACGCACAACCACCCGGTTCTCTGCCTCGTCGACGTCGCCGGAATCCCCACCCTGCTGTGGAAGCTCCTCGACGAGGTCCGGCCGGGTGACCGGGTCGCGCTGCAGCGCGTGCCCCACACCGAGACCGGCTGCTGGGACACCACCGAGGCGATGGAGTCCTTCCTGCTCGGGGCCTTCGTCAGCGAAGGGTTCGTCTCGGGGAGCCGCGCCGGCTTCAACAACATCGACCGCGAGTTCTTCGACCTGGTCGTGGACGCGTTCGACCACGTCGTCGGCGGACCGCGGTACGTCTCGTCGCGGACCATCGCGTCCGGGTCGGAGCTGCACGAGCTGGACATCCACGACCTGTCCGCGCTGCGGGCGAGTGCCCTGGGACAGGTGACGGGGCGCTCCGCGGCGAAGCACGTGCCGGAGAAGATCTGGTCGGGGAACCCGGCGGCCAAGCGCTTTTTCCTGCAGGCGCTGTTCGCCGGCGACGGATCGTGCTCGGCGCTACCGCGCAGCACGGTCCAGCTGTCCTACTCGACCCGCAGTGACCGGCTCGCCCGCGAGGTCCAGCAGCTGCTGCTGGAGTTCGGCGTGATCTCCCGGCGCTACCGGCACGCCACCGGTGAGCACAAGGTCGTCGTCACCAACCGGCGGGACGCCCGGCTGTTCCGGGACCGGATCGGCTTCCTCGGCGCCAAGCAGCAGAAGCTGGCCGCGATCCTCGGCGACGACGATGCGCGCAGCTCCGCGATGAGCAGCGACCACGTGCCCGGCCTCGCCGCCTTCCTGCGAACCCACGGCGCCACCTCTGCGGCCGACCGGGACTGGCTGAAGCGGCACAACATCGACCGGATCGAGCGATGGGAGCAGCGGGCCGAGGAGATCCTGGCCCACGTCGCCGATCCGGACGCGCGTGCGATCGCCGCCGAGCTGGCCGGCGGCCGCTTCTACTTCGCTCCGGTCGAGTCGGTCGTCGATGCCGGCGAGCAGGACGTCTACAGCGTGCGGGTCGACACGCTCGACCACTCGTTCATCACCGACGGCTTCGTCAGCCACAACACCGAATGCCGGCTCTCGCCGCTCGCCATGGCGATGCTGCAGGAGATCGACGAAGACACCGTCGACATGATCGACAACTACGACGGCAAGACCACCGAGCCGGTGGTCCTGCCGTCGCGGGTGCCGAACCTGCTGATCAACGGCAGCTCCGGCATCGCGGTCGGCATGGCGACGAACATCCCGCCGCACAACCTGCGGGAGGTCGGCGCCGGCATCGCCTGGGCCCTGGACAACCACGAGGCGACCGACGACGAGCTCCTCGACGCGCTCATGGAGCGCATCAAGGGCCCGGACTTCCCGACCAGCGGCCTGATCGTCGGCCGGGACGGCATCGAGTCCGCCTACCGGACCGGGCGCGGCTCGATCCGGATGCGTTCGGTCGTCGAGGTCGAGGACGACGCCAAGGGCCGGACCACCCTGGTGGTCACCGAGCTGCCCTACCTGGTCAACCCGGACAACCTCATCGAGTCGATCGCGGCCATGGTGCGCGACGGCAAGCTCGCCGGGATCTCCGAGATCGTCGACGAGTCGAGCGACCGGATCGGCATGCGGATCGTCGTCACGCTGAAGCGGGACGCGGTCGCCAAGGTCGTGCTGAACAACCTGTACAAGCACACCCAGCTGCAGCACAGCTTCGGCGTGAACATGCTGTCGATCGTCGACGGCGTGCCGCGCACGCTGCGCCTCGACCAGGTCGTGCGGCACTACGTCCGCCACCAGATCGAGGTCATCGTCCGGCGGACCCGCTACCGGCTGCGCAAGGCCGAGGAGCGGGCCCACATCCTGCGTGGTCTGGTCAAGGCGCTCGACGCGCTCGACGAGGTCATCGCCCTGATCCGGGGGTCGCAGACCGTCGAGATCGCCCGCACCGGCCTGATCCAGCTGCTCGACGTCGACGAGGAGCAGGCCCAGGCGATCCTGGACATGCAGCTCCGGCGGCTCGCCGCGCTGGAGCGGCAGAAGATCGTCGACCAGCTGGCCGAGATCGAGCTCGAGATCGCCGACTACCAGGACATCCTGGCCAAGCCCGAGCGGCAGCGGGCGATCGTCCGCGACGAGCTCGCCGAGATCGTCGAGCAGCACGGCGACGACCGTCGCACCCGGATCGTCGGCTACGACGGTGACGTCACCGACGAGGACCTCATCGCGGTCGAGGACGTCGTCGTCACGATCACCCGCACCGGCTACGCGAAGCGCACGAAGACCGACCTGTACCGGGCGCAGAAGCGCGGCGGGAAGGGCGTGCAGGGCGCGCAGCTGAAGCAGGACGACATCGTCAACCACTTCTTCGTGTGCTCCACGCACGACTGGATGCTGTTCTTCACCAACCGCGGGCGGGTCTACCGGCTCAAGGCCTACGAGCTGCCCGAGGCGAACCGGACGGCCCGGGGGCAGCACCTGGCGAACCTCCTGGCGCTGCAGCCGGACGAGGAGATCGCCCAGGTCATGCAGATCAAGGACTACCAGGCGCGGCCCTATCTCGTCCTCGCGACGCAGAAGGGGCTGGTGAAGAAGTCGCGGCTGTCGGACTTCGACTCCAACCGCTCCGGTGGCCTGATCGGCATCAACCTGCGGGACGACGACGAGCTCGTCGGCGCCGTCCTCTGCTCGGGCGACGACGACCTGCTGCTGGTCTCGGCCGAGGGACAGTCGATCCGGTTCACCGCGACCGACGACGCGCTGCGCCCGATGGGCCGCGCCACCTCGGGTGTGCTGGGGATGCGGTTCAACGAGGGCGACAAGCTGCTCGCGCTCGGTGTCATCCGGCCGGACACCTTCCTGCTCGTGGCGACCGCCGGGGGCTACGCGAAGCGCACCCCGATCGAGGACTACCCGGTCCAGGGTCGTGGCGGCAAGGGAGTGTTGACCCTCCAGTACGACCGCCGGCGTGGCACGCTGGTCGGTGCACTCATCGTCGGGATCGACGACGAGCTGTACGCGATCACCTCCAACGGCGGGGTCATCCGGACCTCGGCCCGCGAGGTGCGGAAGGCCGGCCGGCAGACGAAGGGGGTCCGCCTGATGAACCTGGGCGAGAACTCCACGCTGCTGGCGGTCGCCCGCAACGCGGAGGAGACCGAGGAGGACCCGGGCCAGCAGGCGTAGGTCGTCACCGGGCGGCCGGCCCTCATGGGCCGGCCGCCCGTGGCACACCTCGCGGCCCGGATCGTCCGCAGCCACAGGGTCAGGGTCCACACAGCGTCGAGAAGCGAGGAGAGCTCCGCCCGTGAGCACCGACGACCGCACCCCGTCGCCGGGCGACGGCCGCACCGTCGCCACCGATGCCGACCAGCCGGACGCCCCACCGGCCGCGCCGTCGTCGCCCGAGGTTCCGCCCAGCCCGACGCCCCGGAACTCCGAGCCGGCCACCGAGTTCGTGACCGCCCCCGTCGCCGAGGAGCCGGTCGCGGACCCGGCAGGGGCCTCTCCGCCGCCGTGGCGCCGGGTCCCGGAGGGTCGTGACGAGCTCGCCGACGAGCCGCCGGTGGACCACGACCCCCGCCCCACGGTCGCGGACTCGCTGCTGAGCGAGGCCCCGACGGCGTTCCTCACCGCCCCCGGCGCCGGTGCCGCGGCGTCCGCGACGGCGGTGCGCGAGCCCGAGCAGCGCGGGGGCGCCGCCGAGACCCCACGGGCCTCGGTCCGCAACCGCCCGCCCCGCCAGGCGCTGCTGCAGCTCAAGCGGCTGGACCCCTGGTCGGTGCTGAAGATGGCGCTGGCCCTGGCGGTCGTGCTCTGGCTGGTCTGGATGGTCGCGGCCGGCGTGCTGTACGGCGTGCTCGGCGGTATGGGCGTCTGGGACCGGCTGAACGGCACCTACGCCGACCTGGTCACCGGCCAGCAGGAGGGCGGCGGTGCGCTGATCAGCGCCGGCCGGGTCTTCGGCCTGGCCGCGGTCGTCGGCGCGGTCAACAGCCTGCTGTTCGCCGTCGCCATCACGATCGTCGCCTTCGTCTACAACGTCGCCGCGGACCTCGTCGGCGGCGTCGAGGTGACCCTCTCCGAGCGCGACTAGGCGCTGCGCACCCGTGAGTACTTTTCGTGGTCCTGACCCCGAAAACCACTCACGGGTGGCGCAGCCGCCGGGACCCCCCCCGGGGTCGGGGCCGCCGACCCGTGGGGTAGTGTTCTCCCTGTTGCCCGGGCCTATAGCTCAGTTGGTTAGAGCGCATCGCTGATAACGATGAGGTCGCTGGTTCAAATCCAGCTAGGCCCACCCTTCCCCCTCCGAAGTCCTCGTGAGGAGATCATTCGTGAAGAAGCTGTTCGTCCTGGCGCTCGTGGCCGGTGCCGCTTACGTCGGCTGGTCGCGACTGCGTGGCGTCGGCTCCGACGACCTCTGGCACGAGGCCACCACCCGCTGACGCCGTTCGCCCGGGTACCGTGACCGGTGCCGACGGGGACGTAGCTCAATTGGCAGAGCACCGCCTTTGCAAGGCGGGGGTTAGGGGTTCGATTCCCCTCGTCTCCACCATCGCTGACGTGTACGGCCGAACAGCGGCGAGCCGAGACTCGAGTTGATCGGCTGCTCGGTCATGGCTCGTCGACTACCCGGGTCGGGCCGGCCCAACCGCGCCGACCACGCCGCCGGGCGGCCGTGAGGAGACGCGGCCGTGAGGAGACATCGACGTCGAGCTGACTGCCGCGCTGGGCCGACCCGGCGCCGGATGGCTCATGGTGTGGGCAGCCAGATCTCCCACGCGATGTCGTCCGGGTCGCCGAACGACACGAACTCGGCGTATCCCGCGTCGCGCACCGGGGAGTGCTCGACGCCATGCGCGTCGAGGTGGGTCACCCACGCGTCCAGCATCGCCCGGTCGACCACCGCGACCGCGAGGTGGTCGAGCCCGGTGCGCTGCGGGTCGAACCGGTCGTTCGAGCGCTCGTAGGGCTCGTGGATCCCGAGAACGAGTCCGGAGTCCGGGTGGCGGATGAGCTGGCGCGGGTGCCGTGCCTCGGGCGGCCCCTCGTGTCGCTCGCTCGCCTGCTCGAACCCCAGGACACGCTCGTAGAACGCCACGCTCGCCGCCATGTCGCGCACGACGAGCGCGACGTGGGCGACCTGCGTGAAGGTGGGCATACCGATCCCGGTCACTGGATCCACACCGTCTTGGCGTTCACGAACGTCCGCGTGCCGAAGCTCGCGAGCTCGCGGCCATAGCCCGAGTTCTTGGCCCCGCCGAAGGGGACCTCGGGTGTCGAGGCGGTGATCTTGTTGATGTTCATCATGCCGGTCTCGACCTCGTCGACCAGGCGCTCCGCCTCGCTCGCGTCCTGGGTCCAGGCGCTCCCGCCGAGGCCGAAGCTCGAGTCGTTGGCGATCGCGATCGCCTCGTCGATGTCCGTCGCCCGGAACAGGAGCGCGACTGGGCCGAAGAGCTCCTCGTAGTAGGCCGGCGCCTCCTTCGGGATGTCCGCGAGCACCGATGGCGGGTAGAAGTTGCCTGTGCCGCCCAGGGGCGTGCCTCCGGTCAGCAGCGTCGCGCCCGCGGCCACCGATTCCCTTACCTGCCGATCGAGCTCGTCGAGGCCCTGCGGTCCCGACAGCGGCCCGAGATCGGTGTCCTCGGCCATCGGGTCGCCGACCTTCAGCGCCTCCATCTTCTCCACGAGGAGTCGCTGGAACTCGTCGGCGACCTGTTCGTGGACGATGATCCGCTTGGCGTTGATGCAGGACTGGCCGTTGTTGAGGGTGCGCGACGCGACGGCCTGGTCGGCGGTGGCGTCCAGGTCGGCCGAGGGCATCACGATGAAGGCGTCGCTCCCGCCGAGCTCGAGCACGCTCGTCTTGACGTTCTTCCCGGCGCGGGCGCCGACCTCGCGTCCGGCGGGCTCGCTGCCGGTGAGGGTGACGGCACGCACGCGGTCGTCGTCGACCATGGACTCGATCATCGAGGAACCGATGAGCAGCGTCTGGAACACGTCGCGCGGGAAACCGGCACGCATCAGCACCTCCTCGATGGCCAGCCCGACCTGGGGCACGTTCGAGGCGTGCTTGAGCAGGCCGACGTTGCCGGCCATCAGGGCCGGGCACAGGAAGCGGAACACCTGCCAGTAGGGGAAGTTCCACGGCATGATCGCCAGAACCGGACCCAGCGGCTGGTACCGGGTGAAGACCCGGGCGTTCGACGGCGCGTCCGCGGGATCCCACGGGTGGTCGGCGAGGTGCTCGGCGGCGTGGTCGGCGTACCAGCGGCACCCGAGCGCGCACTTGGCGACCTCCGCCTTCGCCGCGGCAAGGGTCTTGCCCATCTCCAGGGTCGCGAGCTCGGCCAGGCGGTCGGTCTCGGCGTCGAGGATGTCGGCGGCGGTGCGCATCCACCCGGACCGCTGCTCGAACGTCGTGGCACGGTAGTTCTGGAACGCGTCCCAGGACCGCTGCATCCTGTCCTCCAGCTCCTGCCGGGTGAGGGAGTCGAACTCCTGGACGGTCTCCCCGGTGGCGGGATTCGTCGTCGCGATGGCCATACCGCCCGGCCTACCCTCCCCACCGAACCGCACACGCCAACGACAGCTGGACGGGCCTCGCGACCATCCCGTCGAGGTCATCACCACCCTGCAGTGCGCGGGCAACCGCCGCGCCGGGCTGATGGCCCACCGCGACATCCCCGGCCAGCACCCCTGGGGGCCGGGCGCAACCTCCACCGCCCGCCGGCGCGGGGTGCGTCCGGCCGACGTCCTCGCCGCCGTCGGGATCGCCCTCGGCGCTGTTGCGCTCACGCCCGGACGGATCCACATCACCGCTCGCGCCTGGGACAACACCGCCGCCGTGCAACCCGAGTACCCCGCCACCGTGTGGAACCCCAAGGGCTACGTCAAGAACTCCTGGCCGACGATCACCGTCACCGCAGGCCACGACCCCGAGCTCCCCGAAACGGCCATGTTTCACGACGTGCGCTGCGGGCATTCGCCGATCATGTCCAAAGAACAGAACATCGCCACGCAGGAAAGGGCCGCAGCCCATATCAACGCCGGAGAGATCGATGCCGCCATGGATACGCTGTTCGCCGTCGACGCGGTGGACCATGACCCGGCCCCCGGCCAGGGCCCGGGCCGGGAGGGCTTCCGTGGCTTCTTCCGGACACTGACGACGGCGTTCCCGGACGCGCACCTCGAGCCGCAGACGATGGTCGTCGACGACGAGAACGTCGCTTTCGCCTACACCCTCACGGGCACCCACAACGGTGAGTTCAACGGGGTGTCGGCCACAGGCAGACGCATCGAGGTACGCGGTCTGCAGATCGGCCGCTTCGAGAACGGGCAGATCGTCGAGCGTTGGGTCGCCACCGACGAAGCCACCATCATGTCGCAGATCGGAGCGGGCCCCGACGACCAGCGCCGTGAGCCCGGCCCGGTCGACAAGGTGAAGAACGCCCTGAGCTGATCGCCCGAATCGTCCGGCGACCCCACGGCGAGCCTGTCGCGGGGTCGTCGTCATCACACGGTTCCCACCACCTGCCGAAGGAGACTTCATGCCGGCCGAGACGACCGACGGGCCCGACCTCCACCCGATGACCGAGAAGCTGGCGACGGCTGCGAACTTCGCCTCGGTCGCCACGGTGCTGCCGAGCGGCCGTATCCAGAACCAGACCATCTGGGTACACGTGCAGGACGGCAAGATCGTCCTGAACACCGAGACGCACCGCGTGAAGCACCACAACATCACCCGCGACCAGCGGGTCACGGTGCTGATCCGCGACGAGGCCGACCCCTACCGCTATGCGGAGGTCCGGGGACGGATCACCGACACGACGACCGGGCAGCGGGCCCGCGACCACGTGGACCAGCTCGCGCAGAAGTACACCGGGAAGGACTACCCGCCGGAGGCGATCAAGTCCGAGCGTGTGATCTGGTGGATCACGCCGGAGCGCCAGACCGTGATCGACCAGACCAACGGTGTCGCCGACTGATCCGAGGTTCAGCGACATCAGGCCGGTGCGGCGCCCGCGAACTCGGTCCAGCAGAGGCGGTGGGGTCGGGGTACGACAGCCGGGGCAGTGGCTTGGTCAGTCGTTACTTCACCGTTCCGGTTCATCCGGCAGGCTCGGCCATCGGGCCGCGATGTAGCCCGCGGTCAACCCGTGCAGGACGACGCTCAAGCTCACGGTCACCACGACGACCTCACCGACGAGGTCGGCGGCCTCGGTCAGCCCGTGCGCGTGCAGTTCCTCGATAGCGATCAGTCCGAACAGGATCGAGGCCAGGCCACGCGGTCCGATCCAGCCCAGGAACAGCACTTCGCGGGTGCCGAGTCCGGAGCCTGCCAGTGCCAGCACCACCGGGACAACGCGGACGACCGTCAGCGCGAGCACCCCGTACGCCGGAACGCTCCAGGACATCCCCCGCTCGACGACGGCCGGGACCAGCGATCCGAACACGAACCACACCGCGGCGGACACCACCGTGCCGACGTCGTTCGTCAGCTGCAGCCGTTCTTCGGCGACCTCCTCCCGACCCATCGTGCCCGCGGCGATACCTGCCACGAATGCGGCGATGAACCCGTTGCCGCCCAGCGCCGTCGCGGTCAGGTAGGTGAGCACCGGCAGGACCAGGACGGCGAGCCGTTCGCCCGCGGCGCCACTCCATCGGGTGCGCCTCGCAAGTACGAGCAGCAGTGCTCCGTCGCCGCCGAGCACCACGCGCACAGCCACGCCGACGGCAATCTCGACCAGTGCATGGACCAGCGGTGCCCCGTAGCCGGTCGGCGCCCCGCCGGCCACCGCGCCGACGATGAAGAAGAGCACCAACTGGCGGCCACTGACGCAAGCAAAGGTGTGGGTGGTCAGCGAACGGGAGCACGAATCGTGACTGACGCGGTCAGTGCAGATGTCGCGATCAAGAGCATCCCGTGTGTGAGGCCGCCCACCCGCATGCGCGCGGCTCTCTGAACCTGGCTACGCGCGGACCGCGCTGGTCATGTGGCATCTGGCCGCGAGCATGGGACCGCAGAGGAAGCCGTCGGTCCGATCGGCGGCGGACAGTACCGGAGCGCCGTGGCGCAGCAGCCGGTGCAGAAGGTCGTTGTGCACCGTGCTGGACGCGACGCTGCTCACCTGTGCCTACTGCTGCCCGTAGCGGTCGTGCTGTTCGGCCTCGCGCT
This sequence comes from Pseudonocardia nematodicida, assembly GCF_040105385.1. Taxonomy (NCBI): domain Bacteria; kingdom Bacillati; phylum Actinomycetota; class Actinomycetes; order Pseudonocardiales; family Pseudonocardiaceae; genus Pseudonocardia; species Pseudonocardia nematodicida. Next base: position 499,439 of record NZ_JBEDNQ010000004.1, on the reverse strand, counting down.
GCCCCGCGACCTGAGTCCCGTGCTGCTGCGCCGGGGCGTCGTCACCGTCGGCAGTGCGGGCATCGCCGGTGCCGGTGTCGCCGCGACAACGGTGCCGTCCGCCCTCGTCGCGGTCGGCATCCTCGGCACGCTGCCTTTCACCTGGTTACCGGGGTCCGCTGGTTCCGACTGTCTCGAAGCAGAACACCGTCGTCGGGGCCGCGACGGGCCGCCGGGGTATACCGCCTCAGTGCCGGCTGACGTGCCGCGTGGGGCGGTAGACCAGCTCCTGGATGTCGCGGTCGAGCGTCCGGTGCTCGAGCAGTTCGAGGTCGAAGTCGTCCGCGCCGCCGAGGACCCGGTCCGTCCCGGTCTTTCCGGTGATCACCGGGAAGACCGTCATCTGGATGCGGTCGACGAGGCCGGCCGCCATGAGCGCCCAGTTCAGCGACAGGCTGCCGTGCGAGCGCAGCGGCACCGGGGACTCCTCCTTGAGCCGGGCGACGATCTCCACGGCGTCGCCGGTCACGACGGTCGCGTCCGGCCAGTCGAGCGGACCCTCCAACGTGGACGACACCACCGTCGCGGGCATGGAGCGCATCCGGGTCACCCAGGGATCGCGGACGTCGGAGTCCTCGGTGCTCGCGGCGAGCATGTCCACGAACTGGCGGAACGTGGTGGCTCCGAAGACCATCCGGTGCTCGGTGTCGAACGAGGCGAGGCGATGGTCGAGGAGCTCGGGCCCCTGTTTGCCCCAGTAGCCACCCCAGTCCCCGGGCTCGTCGTAGGAGCCGTAGCCGTCGAGGCTGGCGAAGACGTCGAAGGTGTACGTGGCGGTCATGGCGACCTCCCGGTGCTGGCCGACCGGCCCGATGCCGGTCTCGTGGCCAGGAAGACCCGGTCAGCCGCGGGGACTCATCGGTCCGGCGCCGGTCCGGAGTTCACCGGGCGCGCCTTCACCGGGGAGAGCGGGACCCAGTTCGCCGACAGGGACAGCGACGTCAGGGGATCCGCCATCCAGGCGTCGAACTCGTCGACGCGGACGAACAGCGGCATGCCGTCGGTCTGCCTGGCGAGGTTCACGAGCTCGGCGAGTCCCGTCGCCGGGTCGTCGACGATGCCGGTCCAGAGCGCGTGGTCGACCAGGGGGACGACGGTCGTGCCCACAGAGGCGTCGATCTGTTCGCTGAGTTCCGCTCCTGTCGCGCTCAGGAGCAGCGCCGTCTCCAGGGCTGCGCCGGCCTCGGCCTCCAGCAGTTCGAGTGCGACGCCGTCCGAGTCGTCCGAGCGCAGCGCCTCGATGGCGAGCTGGAGCCCCTGCACGATCAGCGTGGCGGAGAGCTGCCCGACGAAGCCGCCGACGAGGGCTCCGAGCGCCGGGACCGGGAGAACGGTCTGTCCGACCGCCCCGCCGGCCCAGGCCATGCCTGCCTGGAACGTGACCTCGCCGCCGGCCGCGGCGAACTCCGCGGAGTCGATGTCGCCGCGGGCCAGGGAGATCGCGGCCTCGGACACACCGAGGACCGCGGAGGCGACCGCGCCGGGAAGGCCCCCGCCGGTGAGCGGGGCGGGAACCCTCGCCGTTCGCAGCGCGACCCGCGCCGCGGTTCCCAGGCCCGCGAGGGTTCCGGAACGTACGGCGCTGCGCGCGGCGGCGCCGGCGGCCGTACACGCGGCTTCCGCCGCCGTCGTCTCGCCGGCGCGCACGCGCGCGGTCTCCCGGACGAGAGCCACGGCGCCGGTCAGCCCGCCGCCCAGCGCGGCGCCGGTGGCCGCGGCGGCGAGGATCTCCCCGCCGGCCGCGCGGGCCGCCAGTCGGTCGCCCCACCGTGCGACGTCCCCGGCCGCCCGGTGGACCTCACTCGTCGAGACCCGGGCGCTGCGGACGTCACCGTGCGAGACGGTGTCCGAGAGATGGGTCCGGACGTCGGCGTAGTCGGCCTGGTAGATGCCGTCGGGATCACGAGGCAGTGCCTTGTCCAGGACCCGCTCGATCTGCTCGCGCCGGTCCTCGGCGACCAGCCGTCCCATGCCGCGGTACTTCGGCCGCGCCAGTGCGCGTGTGGCGGCGACCGCGCAGCCGTAGAGCTTGGCCTGGACCTCGTCCAGGACACGACCCTGATCGACGATGCGCAGGTCCGCGGCCGCGGTCGGCTCACCGCACGCCGCGGTGACCTCGACGCGGACGGACGCGCCCTTGCGGATGGCGTCGACGTTGAAGGAGTGCTTGTGCCACAGCTCGAAGAGGTGCCCGGCCCGGTGCTCGAGACGATGACGCCCGAACCTCGTGGCGATCGCCGCCGCGAGGTCACGGGTGTCGAAGGCCTCGGTCGTCCGGGCCGCCAGCGGACGTGTGACGGCGTCGACGACGACCCGAACGGCTGCGTCCGAGCCCGCCCGTGACCGCCGGCCCCGCGTACTCATGCCGCGGATCCCACGCCATCGGTCTCGTAGGTGACGGTGAGATCGGCGATCACCTGACGAGCCTCGTCGACGGTGCGACGAGAGCAGGTGCTGACGGAACCGGACCCGTCCGCGGGGGAAGTGGCCATGACGGTCGTCGCGGTCGACACGAGCCGGACGAGCTCCATCACGGACTCCCGGTCCGTGCTCGGGTAGGTGGCGAAGTCCCGGTCGCGGGCGACGAGCGCGGCGAAGCCGTCGAGTCTGCGCGTGACGTGGTCCTGGAGCTCGGCCAGCACCGTCCGCAGGAGCATGCTGCGCTCCACGACGGCCTCGCACCGCTGTTCCTCACGGGACAGCTCCGACTCCTGCTCGGTGAGTCGCGCGGCGGCGGCGCGTTGGTCGCGGACGTCGCGCCGGCCCTTCCACGCCACGTATCCCGTCCCGGCGAGGACGGCGGGCGCGGCGACCAGTCCGGTGAGGACCATCGTGCCGGCCGCGATCCCGCCGCCACCGGCGGCGAGCGTTCCGCCACCGAGCCAGGCGAGCGTCGCGTTCGACGCGGCCGCGCCGGACAACGAGGCGATCGGGGTACCCGTCGAAGCGGCGGCGAAGGCCCCGACGCCGGCGTAGGCGGCGGACCCCGCACCGGCTCCGAAGGCTGCCCCACTCGCGGTCGCCGCCAGTCCGTGGAGTCCGGAGACACGGGCGCCGGGCGAGCCCGCCACCGCAGTGGTCCGGACCGGGCCCGGCAGGCTGATCCGATCGAGGTCGCTCAGCTCGACGTTCTTGAGCTGGAGGAAGACCTCGCAGAACGGCACGAGAGCGGAGTAGTAGATGTTCATCCGCCGGAGGTCGTGCGCGTCGGTCTCGAGATCGACCCGTGCAGCGAGAGCCGTGTAGCGTGCGTCGAGCCGCAGCGCCCGGGCCCGGTTCTCCCTGCTCAACCGGGCCGCTTCGATCATCGATATCCGCACCGCTCATGCCTCCGCTCGACCTACTGATCACCAGATCGTGGGTACGAACGGGGGTGTTGCAGACACTCGCCGGTCGTACCCAGGAGTGATGAGGTGGCGCGTCACGACACCGTGAGCGCCGCCAGGTCGAACGCGCGGGGCGGACCGGTGAGGGCGGTCTTCGCCGCTCTGCCGGTCGAGGATCTCGACCTCCCCGGCCTCGATGCCGTCCAGCGCGAGCCGTGTGAGCTCGGTGGCCGGCCAGCTCCAGCCGGACGCCGTTCGTCAGGCCCCATTCGGCGGACTTGGCCGCGGCCAGCGCAGTGTCGGACTCGATGCTGGTCCACGCCGTGAGCGACAGGACCCTCTCACACGGCGCAGCCAGGATCGGCTGCGAATCGGTCCACCACTTCGAGAGAAGCGATCCGGCGAGGTCCCGGATGCGATCAATCGCGGGCCCGGCCCGCGGTTCGCTCAGTGCGAGTGAACGGTGAGGTCGACGACCTTCTCGCGGCGCACGATCTCCTTGAGGACGGCCTTCTCGTACTTCGCCTCGGCGACCGCGGCGGCGCGGCGCGCGTCGTCGAGTGCGGTCCGAGCCTGCGTCTGCGCGGACCGCAGTTGCTTGTGCTGCTTGCTGCTGGTCTTCAGCGCCTTCTCCACGCCGGCCACCCGCTCCAACGCCGCGTCGAGGGCCTGCTCCTGCTGGCGCGACGCGATCGCGTTGTTGTGCAGGTCCTCCTGGGCCCGCTGGAGATCGCGCTCCGCATCCTCCACCGCGTGCGAGCGGGTCTGCAGTTCGTCGCGGCGCCGTTCCAGGACCGAGCGGCGGTCCTCGCCCGGCGGGACTGCCGGTTGTTCGTCCGGGGAGCCGGCCGACGTCGTCGCCGTGACAGCTCGTCCGGAATCGTTCCTGTTCTTCTTGTCTCGCTTGTCTTTCTTCTTCCCCATGCCGTGTCTCCGAAGAATGTCGACCCTTCAATCGCCTGACAATTCAGAGTGACCTCTGCCCGGAGGCGCGTCAATTGGCACACGGAGGTCGACCACGAGCTGTATCGGGAGTCGGCACAGCACACGAGCCGACAGCCGGAGCACTCTGGAGCCATGAAAGAGGAGCCTGTCGAGCCGACCACCGCAGCGTGGCCGCACGTCATCACCGATCCCGAGGGCATGGGCGTCGAGGAGATGTGGTCGACCTCGGCGGAGGGGCGTGACCACGGCGTCACGCTCTCCACCATCCACCTGGACACCGACAGGGTCGACGTCGGTCCGCCCCTGCATCAGCACCCCTACACCGAGGTGATCAAGGTGCTTCGGGGCCGTGCGACCTTCACGCTGGGCGCGGAGCGGGTCCCGATGCGGGCCGGGCAGACCGTGGTGATCCCGCCGCGGACCCCGCACGCGTTCCGCACCCTGGGCCCGGAGCGTTTCGAGAGCCTTGCGCTGCACCTGAGCGCGGCTTTCGTCACCGAGACGCTCGACCCCGACAGCGGGTCGGGGTGAGCTGCGGCCGGGCGCCTCCGGACGCCCGTTCGTCGAGCCGGACGACCGTCGTCATTCGACCGCAGCCGGCGAGGCGCTGTACTCCTCGTCGGTGACGTGCCGGCCCCAGGTGACGGGGTTGCCGTGCTCGTCGTTCTGCTGCATCGCGATGTGGACCATGAAGCGGTCCGGGGCCGCGCCGTGCCAGTGGTGTTCGCCGGGTTCGAAGAAGACCCGGTCACCGGCCCGGATGACCTCGACCGGCCCGCCGTCGCGCTGGCACAGGCCGACGCCTTCGGTCACGAAGATCGTCTGGCCGTGCGGGTGGGTGTGCCAGGCGGTGCGCGCACCGGGGGTGAAGTGCACCGCGGCCGCGGCGAAGGTCGAGCTGCCCGCGGGGACGGCGACGGGGTCGAGGTAGACGTCGCCGGTGAACGAGTCGGCAGGCCCCTTCCGGGTCTCGAGGCTCGTACTACGCGTGATCTGCACAGGTGTCCGCCCTTCGCCGGTTCTCCGCGGCCACCGTGGCACGCCGGTGCCTGGACGGCCAGGCGCCTGGACGGCGGGCGAATCTGCGCGGTCGTGGACCACACCATCGGCGTGTCGCGCCGACCGGTGGGCGCAGAACGCCCCGACGGCTGAACCGCCGGGGCGTTCGGGAGCGGGCGGTCAGGCGCGCGCGGCCGCGAAGCGCTCGGAGGCGTCGGCCCAGTTGACGACGTTCCACCAGGCCTTGACGTAGTCCGGCTTCACGTTCTTGTACTGCAGGTAGAAGGCGTGCTCCCACATGTCGAGCAGCACGATCGGGGTCTGGCCGGCGGGGAGCTGGGACTGCTGGTCGTAGAGCTGGTGGACCAGGAGCTTTCCGCCGAGCTGGTCCCATCCGAGGATCGCCCAGCCGGAGCCCTGGATGGTGGTGGCGGCGGCGGTGAAGTGGGCCCGGAAGGCGTCGAAGGAGCCGAAGTCGGCGTCGATGGCGGCGGCGAGCTCGCCGGTGGGCTCGTTGCCGCCGTCGGGGGAGAGGTTGGTCCAGAACGCGGAGTGGTTGACGTGGCCGCCGAGGTTGAACGCGAGGGTCTTCTCGAGTCCGACGATGGCGCCGAAGTCGTTCTTGTCGCGGGCCTCGGCGAGCTTGTCGAGGGTGGCGTTGAGGCCCTGGACGTAGGTGTTGTGGTGCTTGGAGTGGTGCAGCTCCATGATCTCGGGCGCGATGTGCGGAGCGAGTGCGCCGTAGTCGTAGGGCAGGTCGGGAAGGGTGTAGTCGGCCATCTCGCAGCCTCCAGCTCGTACGGGATCGACACGTTGCCATCTGGTCGCAACAACCAGACGTCGGTACTGGTTCGACCCTAGCTGTGGACGGGTGGCACCGCTCAGCCGTAGGCTGTCGCCAGTGTCTTGCAACAGTCGGATGGGTCCGCCTGTTGCGGCACGGTGGGACGATCGTTCTGGCAGCTCGACGTCCTGACGAAGGGGGCTGGCCCGTGGTCGGCCCCCTTCGTCGTCATCGGCGCGCGGCACGGCGGGAAGAATTCTCCGGCGGGGTTGTCGAGAACGGGTGAGTGGCTCCGTCCCCGGGGTGAGAGCGGCCAGAATGGGCCGCCCCGCACCGAGGAGACCAACCATGGCCAAGTACCTGCTGCTCAAGCACTACCGCGGCGCCCCGGCGGCGGTGAACGACGTCCCGATGGACCGGTGGACGCCCGAGGAGATCTCGGACCACGTGAAGTACATGCACGACTTCGCGGCCCGGCTGGAGGGCACCGGTGAGTTCGTCGACGGCCAGGGCCTCGCGCCGGAGGGGACCTGGGTCCGGTATGACGGCGAGGGCCGCCCGCCGGTCACCGACGGCCCGTTCGCCGAGACCAAGGACCTCATCGCGGGCTGGATGGTGATCGACGTGGACAGCTACGACCGCGCGCTCGAACTCGCGGGGGAGCTCTCGGCCGCACCCGGCGCCGGCGGGAAGCCGATCCACGAGTGGCTGGAGCTGCGCCCGTTCATGGCGCCGCCGCCGACCGTCACCGACTGAGGTGGACGAGCAGCTGCTCCGGCGCCTCGTGCCGGAGGTGCTCGGGGTCCTCGTCCGCCGCGGAGCCGGCTTCGCGGCGGGCGAGGACGCCGTCCAGGACGCCCTGGTCGAGGCGCTGCGGGTGTGGCCGGCCGACCCGCCGCGGGACCCGAAGGGCTGGCTGGTCACCGTGTCCTGGCGCCGGTTCCTCGACGCGACCCGGGCCGACGACGCGCGACGCCGTCGGGAGGAGGTCGTCGACACCGAGCCGGAGCCCGGGCCGGCGTCCGGTGTGGACGACTCACTCCGGCTCTACTTCCTGTGCGCCCACCCGTCGTTGTCGCCGTCGTCGGCGGTCGCGCTCACGCTGCGCGCGGTCGGCGGGCTCACCACCCGCCAGATCGCGCAGGCCTACCTGGTGCCCGAGGCGACCATGGCGCAGCGGATCAGCCGGGCCAAGCGCACCGTGTCGGGCGTACGGCTCGACCGGCCCGGCGACGTCGGCACCGTGCTGCGCGTGCTCTACCTGGTCTTCAACGAGGGCTACTCCGGCGACGTCGACCTGGTCGCCGAGGCGATCCGGCTAACCCGCCGGCTCGCGGCCGCGATCGACCATCCGGAGGTGGCGGGGCTGCTCGCGCTGATGCTGCTGCACCACGCCCGGCGCCACGCCCGGACCGCACCCGACGGTGCCCTGGTGCCGCTCGACGAGCAGGACCGGAGCCGGTGGGACACCGCGGCGATCGCCGAGGGCGTCGCGATCCTGCAGGCGGCGCTGGCCCGGGACCGGCTGGGGGAGTACCAGGCTCAGGCCGCCGTCGCGGCCCTGCACGCCGACGCGCGGACGGCGGAGGAGACCGACTGGCCGCAGATCGTGGAGTGGTACGACGAGCTGGTGCGCCTGACCGGCAGCCCGGTCGTGCGGCTCAACCGCGCGGTCGCGGTCGGTGAGGCCGATGGGCCGCGGACCGGCCTGGCCGCGCTCGCCGAGCTGGACGACTCGCTTCCCCGGTACGCCGCGGTGGCGGCCCACCTGCACGAACGCGACGGGGACCCGGACACCGCGGCCCGGCTGTACGCCGAAGCCGCCCGCGTGGCGTCCGACCCGGCCGAGCGTGATCACTTGACACGGCGGGCCGCCCGGCTCAACACCCGGGCACGCCCGTGAGCCGGGGCGCTACGTCCGGGCTCCGGCGAGGGTGGGCAGGGGGCGCTCGGTGCCGGCGACCGCCGTCATCCGGGAGACGAGACCGCGCAACGGCGGCACCGTGATCGCGCGGTCCAGCAGCCGGCGGGTGCCGAGGCCGGCCCGGGTCCGGGGGAAGGCGATGCGGGTGAAGGCGCGTGGCAGGCGTGCGACACCGTCGACGAGGGGGCGCATCCAGTCCTCGTAGGCGACGAGCCCGGTCTCGATCCGGCCCTGCGACAGGGTGGCGGCCAGCACGTAGCCACCGGTGAGGGCGAACGAGGCACCGCCGCCACCGAGCGGGGTGACGCACCAGGCCGCGTCTCCGATGAGGCAGACCCGCCCCCGGTGCCAGGTCGGCACGTGGATCCGGGTGAGCTGGTCGATGTAGAGGTCGTCGGTGTCGGCGAAGCCGTCGAGGATGCGGGGCGTCTCCCAGCCGGCGTCGGCGTAGTGCGCGCGCAGCCGGGCCAGCACGTCGGCGCGGTCGAGCGTGGCCAGGTCGTCGGTCCCGGCGTGGGCCAGGATCGCGCGGGTGGTGCCGTGGTTGTCCGGCCGGAGGTGGGCCTGGCGGCCGCCGACGGTGTAGTACCACCGCCACCGGTCGTCGTCGCCGGCCGTGCGGGGGATCGTGCCGAACGCCATCGCGATGCCGAGCTGGTGGTGTTCGACCAGGTCGCCGAACAGGAGGTCGCGGGTGCGTGAACGGACTCCCTCCGCGACGACGAGCAGGTCGACGTGCAGCACACGCCCGGAGCGGGTGGTCGCCGTGACGCCGCCCTCGTCCTGGGTGACGTCGGCGATCGGGTCGCCGTAGCCGATCTCGACGCCCTCGGGCAGGTGGTCGAGGATCGTGCGGGCGAGATCGCCGCGCAGCACCTCGAGTTCCGCGGTCGCCCCGTCCGGGCCGTCCGAGGGCAGCTCGGCGATCACCGCCCCCGTCCGGTCGACGATCACCGTGCCGGTCTCGGTGGTGTTCTGCTCGCGCACCGCCGCGGTCAGGCCCATCTCCTCGAGTACCTCGCGGGCGACCCCCCGGACGTCGACGTTCTGGCCGCCGTCGCGGAACTCCGGCGCCCGCTCGAGGACGGTGACCTCCCACCCGGTACGGCGCAGCCAGTAGGCGGCCGACAGCCCGGCGATGCTGGCGCCGGAGATCAGCGCGCGACGTGTGACCATGGGGTGCCCCCTAGTAGCTTTGCAGCAAAGCTAACCCGGCGTCGTGGAGGTCGCATGTCGGATCCGTGGACGACGGACTGGTCGCCGGAGCAGGAGCAGGTCATGCACCGGCTGCGGGGCTGGGCCGTCGGCTACGCCGAGCTGAACCGGAACCTCGCCGACCACCTGGCTCTCCCGGGCTCGGACGCCGACGCGCTGGGGCACATCACCTGGGCCGCGGAGGCGGGTACCCCGCTCTCGCCGGCCCGGCTCTCCCGGCGGATTGGCATGACGAGCGGGGCCACCAGCATCCTGCTGAACAGGCTGGCGTCGGCCGGGTACGTCGAACGCGTCCGGCACGACACCGACCGTCGCCGCGTCGTCCTGTACCCGACCCCGCGGGCCCGGGAGCGCCACCGCGAGTTCCTCGCGCTCGCCGGGCAGGAGATCGCGGACACCCTGCTCGGCGCCTGCCACGACGAGCTGCGGACCGTGATCACCTTCCTGGAGCGAATGACCGCCGCGGCCGGGGCGGGAAACCGGCGCCTCGACGCGCGGCGCGGGCGCTGATCAGCGGACGAACGCGCTGCGCCCCGTCACGGCCTTCCCGACGATCAGGGTGTTCATCTCCCGGGTGCCCTCGAACGAGAACAGCGCCTCGGCGTCGGCGAAGTAGCGGGCGATGCCGTTGCCCAGCAGGATCCCGTTCCCGCCCACGAGCTGGCGGGCCAGCGCCACGGTCTCGCGCATCCGGCTCGCGCAGAACTCCTTGGCCAGCGCGGAGTGCGCGTCCGAGCCCTGCCCGTCGTCGATCAGCTGCGCGCAGCGCACGGCCATCCCGAGCGAGGCGGTGACGTTGCCGAGCATCTGCACGATCAGGTCCTGCATCATCTGGAACCCGGCGATCGGGCGCCCGAACTGCTCGCGCTGCGTCGCGTAGGACAGCGCCAGCTCGTAGGCCGCCATCTGGGTGCCGACCGCGCCCCAGCACGCGTTGGCGCGGGTCCGCTGCAGGACCGCGCCGGCGTCGGCGAACGTGCCGTGACCGCCGGACAGCCGGTGCGACTCCGGGACCCGGACGCCGTCGAGCACGATGTCGGCGTTCTGCACGATCCGCAGCGCCTGCTTGCCCTCGATCTTCTCCACGGTCATGCCGGGGGTCCCGCCCGGGACGACGAAGCCGCGGACCGCGCCGCCGGCGTCCGGGTCGGTGTCCCGGGCCCAGATCACGATCAGGTCGGCGAACGTGGCGTTGCCGATCCAGCGCTTCTCGCCGTCCAGCACCCACTTCGCGCCGTCGCGGGTCGCGGTCGTCTCCATCCCGCCCGCGACGTCGGACCCGCCGTGCGGCTCGGTCAGCCCGAACGCGCCGATCTGTTCCATCCGGGCCATCGCCGGCAGCCAGCGCTCCCGCTGCTCCGCGGTGCCGCAGGCCGAGATCGAGCCCATCGCCAGTCCGGTGTGGACACCGAAGAAGCTGTTCACCGACGGGTCGATGCGGGCGATCTCGGCGTGGGAGAAGCCGAGGAACACCCGGCGCGCCGGCGGGTCGGCATAGGCCGCTCCCGCCAGGTCCAGCCCGGCGAAGCCCTTGACCAGCTGCATCGGGAACTCGGCGGTCTCCCACGCCCGCTCGACGACCGGGGCGACCTCGGCCGCCAGGAACGCGCGCAGCCGGCGCAGGGCCGCGCTCTCGTCGTCGGTGAGGAGGTCGCCGTAGCGGTAGAAGTCGGCGACGTGCGGGGTGTCGGGATCCAGGTCGAGCGTCGGGACGGGCAGCTCGGAACGCAGCGGCATCGGATGCTCCAGTTCGGTCGCCGTCGCACCTGACGCTAGCGGCGATCCCCGGGACCGGCACGTCGGCTCCGCTACTCGTCCCAGACGATGCCCACCGCGTCCAGACGGGGCTTGTCGAACCCCCACAGGAACTCCAGCGGCTCCGACCCGTCGTTGTGGATGCGGTGCGGCACCGATCTCGGGATCCACAGCGTCGAGCCAGGCTCGCCCCGGACGATCTCGTCGCCGACCGTGAACTCCGCCGCCCCGCCGATGACGTAGTACCACTCGTCGGCGTGCGGGTGGTGGTGCAGCAGATGCACCTCACCGGGGCTGAGCCAGGCCAGCCCGACCATCAGTCGCTCCGACCCCACGAGCTGCTCGGAGACGAGCTCGACCAGGCGCCCCCGGTCCCGCGGATCCCCGCCGGCGTCGCGCCAGGCCTCGTTCCCGGCGTCGCTCTGGTCGACGACCGGCTGGTCCTGCGCGCGGACGTGGAACCTGCTCGTCCGGTGCGGCGTCACAGGTCGAGTTCCAGCAGCGGGCAGCCGCGCTCGGCGCGGGACACGCAGATCATCAGGCAGTCCTGGGCCGCCTGCTCCTCGCCCGACAGCACCGAGTCCCGGTGCTCGGCGCGCCCGCCGACCAGCGGGGTCTCGCACGACCCGCAGGTGCCCTCCCGGCAGGACCAGTCCGCGACGACGCCGGCCTCCTCGGCGACGTCGAGGATGCTGCGGTCCGGCGGCACCGTCGCGGTCACGCCGCTGGCCCGGAACATGACGGAGAACGAGGCGGAGTCCGATGTGGTCTCGCGGGGGGTGAAGCGCTCGACGTGCAGGCTGCCCGCCGGCCGGTCGCCCATCCGGTCGGCGACGGCGTCGAGCAGCGGCTCCGGGCCGCAGGCGTAGACACCGGTGTCCGGTTCGAGGTCGTCGAGGACCGAGGCGAGGTCCAGCAGCCCGGCCTCGTCCTGCGGTACGACCGTGACCCGGTCGCCGTACCGGGCGAGCTCGTCGAGGAAGGCCATCGAGGACCGGCTGCGCCCGCCGTAGAGCAGCGTCCACTGTGCACCGGAGCGCGACGCGTGCGCGATCATCGGCAGGATCGGAGTGATCCCGATGCCGCCGGCGACGAACACGTAGCGCGCCGCGGGCTGCAGTCCGAAGTGGTTGCGCGGCTCGCCGACCTCGACGATGTCGCTTCCGTGCAGCTTGTCGAACACCCATTCCGACCCGCCACGTCCGTCCGGTACGCGCAGGATCCCGAGCCGCCACCGGCGGTCGTCGTCCGGGTCGGAACACAGCGAGTACTGCCGGACGAGCCCCTCGTCGAGGACGACGTCGACGTGCGCCCCCGGTTCCCAGGCCGGCAACGCGCCGCCGTCGGGCCGTTCCAGCACCAGGGACAGCACGCCGTCGGACTCGTCGCGGCGTTCGGTGATCATGAGTTCCACTGCTGGCCTCCGGCGATCCGGGTGACGACGGTCTTGAGCGTCAGGTAGGAGTCGAGGGCGACGAGGCCCCGCTCGCGGCCGGTGCCGCTGAGCTTGGTCCCGCCGAACGGGACCGCGGTCGTGCCGCCGAAGTATTCGTTGATCATCACGTAGCCGGCGTCGACCCGGTCCGCCACGCGCAGCGCGCGGTCGATGTCGCGGGTGTGGATGCCGGTGCCGAGGCCGTAGTCGGTGGCGTCGGCGAGCCGGACGGCCTCGTCCTCGTCGTCGAACCCGAGCACCGCGAGAACCGGTCCGAAGATCTCCTCGGTCGCGATCCGCATCTCCGGGCGCACGCCGGTGAATATCGTCGGAGCGACGAAGTATCCGCGTTCGGGCAGCTCACGAGGGGTGCCGACCGGGACCGCCCCCTCGGCCGTCCCGATCGAGGTGTAGTCGAGCACGCGGGCGCGGTGCTCGGCAGACACCAGCGGACCGAGGTCGGGGTCGTCGGTCCCCGGGCCGAGGGTGAGCGCGTCGGTCCGGGCCACGATCCGGGCCACGAGCTCGTCGGCGACCGACCGCTCGACGAGCAGCCGGGAGCCGGCGTCGCAGTACTGGCCGGTGTTGGCGGTGAACCCGGTGACCACCTGGGCGGCGACGTCGTCCAGGTCGGCGTCGGCGAACACGATCTGCGGGGACTTCCCGCCGAGCTCGGTGACCACCGGGGTGATGTGCTCGGCTGCCGCGCGCAGCACCGCCCGCCCGGTGGCCACCGACCCGGTGAAGGTCAGCGACCCGATACCGGGGTGCGACGCCAGCGCGTGGCCGGCCTCGGCGCCCAGCCCGGTGACGACCTCGACCGTCCCGTCCGGGAACCCCGCGGCCGCGACGAGCTCGGCGAACCGCAGGGCGGTCAGCGGGGTCTGCTCGGCCGGCTTGACCACCGCGGCGTTCCCGGCGGCCAGGGCCGGGGCGACGCTGCGGCACAGCATCGACAGCGGCGCGTTCCACGGCACGATGTGCGCGGTCACCCCGACCGGCACGCGCTGCGTGTACGCCAGCGAGCCGGGTCCGACCGGGATGGTCTCGCCGTGCACCTTGTCCGCCGCGCCGGCGTAGTACTCCAGGTAGTCGACGCAGCCGCCGATCTCGGCGCGGGACAGCGAGAGCGGCTTGCCGGTGTCGGTGGTCTCCAGCCGGGCGAGCTCCTCGCGCGCCCCGTCGAGCTCTGTGGCGAGTGTCCGCAGGGCCCGTCCGCGGTCGGCCGGGGCGACGGCGCGCAGCCGCGGGGCGACGGCGGCCGCCGCCCGGACGGCGCGGTCCACATCGGACGCATCTCCGCGGGGGACGTGCGCGACGGTCTCCCCGGTGGAGGGGTCCTCCACCGCCAGACCGCGGTCCGTCGCCACCTCGAGCGTGGTCACGGGTCCGGGAACATCCGGGTCATGGTGTCCTCGTCACCCCCCGGCACCCGGTCGACGCCCACCATCTTGTCGATCACCATGTTCTGGAACCGGTGCAGCGGCTCCTCGAAGCGGAAGCACATCCGCCCGCCCCGGTAGGCGGGGTTCGCGATGCCCTCCTGGACCCGCTCGACGATCTCGATGTCCTGCCGGTTGACCAGGTCCCAGAACTTCGCCAGCTGCTCGGTCCCCGCCTCGGCGTCCGGGTCGTCGAGCGACTCGGGATGGGTCAGCAGCACCGCCGTCTCCACCGTGCGGTCCGCCGCGACCGGCCGGTTGAGCAGCACGAACGTGTGGTTCGGCAGCACGACCAGCGCGGTGTTCGGGAACAGCCACACGAACCGGCCGGCGTCGGCGTCCTGCGGACCCAGCGAGCTCAGCGGCGCCAGACCGTCCCAGCCGCCGGCCTCGGTGTTGCGCGACACCGGCGTGGTGCACATGCCCGTGTACTTCCCCGGTCCCTGCCAGCGGTAGTGGTCGGAGAACTTCGAGACCTGGTTCAGCTCCGGGTGCACCCAGGGCAGGTGGTAGTACTCCATGAAGTTCTCGCCGACGAGCTTGTAGTTCGCGGCGACGTCGTAGGTGCTGCGCCGCTGCGGCACCCACCCTTCCAGGCGGTAGTCGGCGAACCGTGCCGGAAGGTCGCCGAGGTCGGCGGCCAGCGGCGCCGGGTCGGGCGCGAGGTTCACGAACAGCAGGAAACCCCAGGTGTCGACGGCGACCGTGAGCAGCCCGTAGTCGGCCCGGTCGAAGCCGCGGGCCACCGACGTGTCGAAGATCGTCTCCTCGCCCGCGGGGACGTCGGAGTCCTCGAACAGCGGCGTACCCAGGCACGTTCCGTCGGTGTCGTAGGTCCAGTTGTGGTACGGGCAGCGGATCCGGCCGCGCTTGCCGACCTCGCGGGCGTCGGCGTCGAGCAGCTTCGTGGCGCGGTGCCGGCACAGGTTGTGGAAGCCGCGCAGCTCACCGTGCCGGTTCCGGGTGACGATGATCGACCGACCGGCCACCTCGACGACGGCGCAGGCGCCGGGACGGTCCACATCGGAGGCGAACCCGACCGCGACCCAGCCGCCGGCGAAGACCTTCTCCTGCTCCAGGGCGAAGAACTCCGGCGACGAGTAGGCGTCGGGCAGCAGCGTCGAGGCGAGGTCCACCGGAAGCCGGGTCGCGGCGTAGAGCGACTCGTCGGTGAAGCGGGCGGGATCGACGGGACGGGCCGGCAGCAGGGCGTGCGGATCGGTGCCGGTGTTCGTGAGCTCGGCGGTCATCGCGGTACTCCTCTCGGGCCTTCTCAGACGTGGAAGCTGCGCGGGAACGACGGGTCGGTCAGCGCCGGCCGGTCGATCGAGAACGCGTCGATCGGGTGCGCGGGCTCGCGGTCCAGCGCGAGGTCGGTGAGCAGCCCGCCGATCAGCGCGGCGAACTTGTAGGCGTGCCCGGCCCCGATGCCGACGACGATCTGCGGGTGCCCGGGCAGCCGGTCGAGGACGAAACCCTGGTCCGGCGGCACCGTGTAGAGGCAGGTCTTCGAGTAGAGCTCCGGCCCGCCGAAGCGGGGCAGGTGCGCCTTCACGAACGCGGAGTAGCGCTCGCGGCGCACCGGGTCCGGCTCGAACGACCGGTCGTCGGCGGTGGTCTCGTCGCCGCCCATGTGCTGGCCGATCTTCGTGGCGACCTCGCCGTAGACCGGGAAGCCGTAGAAGTTGTGGTGGCCGTGCCACATGAACACCGGGAACCGGGCCGGTGAGAACTCCGCGAGGTGCGGGGTGGAGTAGTAGGTGACCTGCTCGCGCAGCACCGTCAGCGGCAGCGACAGACCGGCCCCGGCGAGCACCTGGTTGGTCCAGGCGTCGGCGGTGACGACGACCCGGTCGGCCAGCACCGTGCCGGAGTCGGTGACCACCGCGACGCCCGCGCCGTCCGGCCGGATGTCCCGCACCGGGGTGTGTGTGCGGATCTCGGCGCCGTGCGCGCGGGCCAGCGCGATGTGCACGGCGTTGGCCCGCCCGGCGTCGACGATCCCGGATTCGGCCTGGTAAAGCGCCTGCTCGCTGCCGCCGACCCGGAACTGGGGCCACCGGGAGGTCAGCTCCTGGGCGTCGAGGAGCTCGTAGGCGACGCCGTACCGGTCGAACACCGCGGTGTAGCCCTCGATGTTGCGGCTGCCGGTGGCGATCGTGCGGCGCGCGTCCCGGTCCTCGATCACCAGGCCCCCGGTGCGGGTGACCAGCCGCTGCCCGGACTCGGCCTCCACCTCGTCCCACGCCTTGTAGGCCGGCGCGGCGATCGCGGCGTACGCGTCCTCGTGCTGGGCGAGCCGGATGATCCGGGAGTGGTCCTGCGAGGCACCCCGGTGGTGGCCGAGCTCGAACTGCTCGATACCGAGCACGTCCGGGCCGAGCTCGGTCGCCAGCCGGTGCAGCGCGGCGGATCCGAGACCCCCGAGCCCGACGACGACCGCGCGATACCTGGACATCTCTCCTCCTGCGTGGCTTCGGGTTCGGAGTGCACGCGCAGTGTGGGAGCCGGGAAACGTTCGCGTCCATCGAAGAATCAGACGCGTGATCTTGTACGCTGATTGCATGATCGATCGGCGGCTGCGGGTGCTGCGGGCCATCGAGCAGCACCGGACGGTGACGGCGGCCGCGGAGGTGTGCCGGCTGACCCCGTCCGCGGTCTCGCACCAGATGCAGGCGCTGAGCCGCGAGCTCGGCGTCGTCCTGCTCGAGCCGGTCGGCCGGGGGGTGCGGCTCACCGCGGCCGCGCGCTCGCTGCTCGAGCACGGCGACGTGCTCGCCGCCCAGTGGGAGCGCGCGCGGGCCGACCTGGCCGCGCACCGCAGCGGCGAGGTGCGCGGCACCCTGCGGTTCTGCGCGTTCTCCACCGCCGCCGCGGCCGTCGTCCCGCAGGCCCTGCAACGGCTGCGGCGCGAGCACCCGGCGCTGCGCCTGCACCTGCGCGAGAACGAGCCGGCCCGCTCGTTCGACCTGCTCGCCGCCGAGGACACCGACATCGCCGTGGTCGTCGCGACCCCGAGCATCCCGCCGGTGTCCGACGAGGCGTTCGAGCAGGAGGAGCTCTACTCCGAGCCGCTGGACCTGCTGGTGGGGCCGGAGCATCCGGCGGTCGGCCGGGACGACGTCGCGCTGAGCGAGCTGGCCGGGGAGCCCTGGATCGGCAGCACGCCCGGACGCGCCTACCACCAGCTCGTCGTGCTGGCCTGTACCAGCGCCGGCTTCGCGCCCCAGGTCGCGCACTACGCCGACGAGTGGGACACCGGAGCCGCGCTGGTCGCCCGGGGGTTCGGGGTGGCGCTGGTCCCGCGCCTGGCCGAGCTGCCGGCCCGCCACGACACCCGCCGGGTGCCGGTCGGCGCCCCGCCGGTGCCGATCCGCCGGGTCATCGCCGCGGTTCGGGCGGGCTCCCGGGAACAGCCCGCGATCGCGGCCGGCCTCGCCGCGGTGCGGGAGGTCTGCGCCGCGTTGTCGACGACGCTCGAGGGCCCCGGATAGCCGCCGGCGGGGCCTCGTGATCACGAACTCGGTCCCGGTCGGTGCCACATGTGGCACCGACCGGAACGGGACAGCGATCGCCCTACGCCCGCCCCGGACCATCGCCCGGATCCGGACCGGCGTCCCGTCAGCCCGGGGATCCGACGGCCTGGGCGCACACGGTGCCGGCCGCCCGTCGCGCGGCCCCGGGGGCGTCGTCCATCCCCGCCGCTCCGGCGGCGGCCAGCGCGCCCTCGTGCAGCAGCAGGAGGGTCAGTGCCGCCGGCCCGGGGTCCGGGGCGCCGGCCGCGGCGAGCTCGGTGCGGAAGAGCTCGCGCAGCCACTCCTTCTCTCCGACGACCACCGCGCGGGCCGGGTGCCCGGCGTCCGGGAGCTCGGCGGAGGCGTTCACGAACGCGCACCCCCGCGGGTTGTCCGGGACCCAGGTGACCAGCACGTCGAACGGCGCCAGTACCCGACGGGCCGGCTCGTCGAGCTCGTCCAGCCGGGCTCGCACGCGGTCCCGCCAGCGCTCGTCGCGCTCCTCCAGATAGGCCGTGACCAGGGCGTTCTTCGAGCCGAACCGGTCGTAGAGGGTGCGCTTGGTGACCCCGGACTCGGCCGCGATCAGGTCGACCCCGACCGCGTGCAGCCCGCGCTCGTAGAACAGCCGCGCGGCGACGTCGAGGACCCGGCGGGCGCCGGGGGTCAGCGATCGGGGCACGGTGTCTCCTCGGGCGGACTTCACAGATCTGTGTAGTATCGCACGGACTCGACTTCACAGATCGGTGAAGTCCTCGCGAGGAGGGTGACGACGTGGCGGAGACGATGCGGGCGTGGGTGCTCACCGGGCACGGCGGGCCGGAGGTGCTCGAGTACCGGGAGGTGCCGGTGCCCGAGCCCGGTCCGGGGCAGGTCCGGGTGCGGGTCACGGCGGCCGCGCTCAACAACACCGACGTGTGGACGCGCACCGGCGCCTACGGCCGTCCCGGCGACCCGGACGCACTCTCGGGCTGGCGCGGTCCGATCGACTTCCCGCGGATCCAGGGCGGCGACGCGGCCGGGGTCGTCGAGGCGACCGGGTCCGGTGTGGATGCAGGCCTGGCCGGGCGCCGGGTGCTCGTCGAACCGGCCCTCTACGACGGCGACGGGCCGGACGCCGGTCCGGTGGGGCTGCTGGGCAGTGAGGCCGACGGCGGGTTCGCCGGCTACGTCCTGGTCGACGCCCGGCGGGTGCACGACGTGACGACGTCGCCGCTGAGCGACGAGGAGCTGGCCGCGCTCCCGGTCGCCTACGGCACCGCGGCCGGGATGCTCGAACGCGCCGCGATCGGCGCGGGGGAGACGGTGCTGGTCACCGGAGCGTCCGGCGGCGTCGGTCTCGCCCTGGTGCAGCTCGCCGCCGCCCGCGGCGCGCAGGTGACCGCGGTGACCTCGGCGTCCAAGGCGGACGCGGTCCGTGCGGCCGGGGCGGAGCGGATCGTGGACCGCGCCGGCGGGCCGGACGCCGTCGCCGCGGCCGCGCCGGACGGGCTCGACGCCGTCGCCGACGTCGCCGGGGGCGAGCTCGTCGCGGCGCTGCTGCCCTCGATCCGCGACGGCGGCCGGTGGGTGATCGCGGGCGCGGTGGCCGGCCCGGTCGTGCCGTTCGACCTGCGCCGGCTCTACCTGCACAACGTGTCGCTGATCGGGTCCTCGATGCACACCCCGGCGCACTTCGACCGGTTGCTGGCCGACGCCCGCTCCGGCGCCGTGCGCCCGCGGATCGCCGCCCGGTACCCGCTCGCCGAGCTCCCGGCCGCGCAGGAGGAGTTCCTGCGCGGCGCGCACACCGGGAAGATCGTGCTCACCGCCCAGTAGCGCTGCCCACCAGGTCGGCCAGCAGCTCGAGCACGTGCTGATAGGACTTCCCGGTCGCCCGGGTCATCCCCAGCTCGCAGGTGCGGTTGCAGGACACGTGCGCCGCCGCGTCCCGCTCCCGCACCTCGGCCGCTTCGGCGGCGGTCGCCGACGCGGTGAGCTCGGGGTGCAGCATCCCCCGGTCGCCGGCGAACGCGCAGCAGCCCCAGGAGTCGGGGACGTGCACGTCGTCGGCCACCTCGGCGGCCAGCGCGAGAAGCGCCGGGTCCAGCCCGAGCTTCGCCGACGAGCAGGTCGGGTGCACCGACACCGACGCCACCTTCGCGTGCTCGCCGAGCCGGGGCAGCACCTCGTCGACGACGAAGGTCATCGCGTCCAGCACCCGGACACCCGAGTCGGCGAGCAGCGTGTGGAACCCCTCGGTGCACGACGACGCGTCGGTCACCACCGGCAGCTCGCCGCCGAGGGTGGCGGCCAGCACGGCCGGGACCACCCGGTCGCGCATCGTGTCGTAGCCGCCGGGCAGCCCCTTCGACGACCACGGCGTCCCGCAGCAGAACGAGTCGATCCCCTCCGGCACGACCAGCGTGATGCCGGCCTCCGCGCACAGTGCCTCGACGCTCGCCTGGGTGCCCGGTCCGCCGTCGGCCGCGCCGAACATGGTGTTCACGCAGGCCGGCAGGTAGACCGCCGCGGGGGCGCCGTCCGGCGCCGGACGGCGCCGTCGCGGACCGCCGCCGGGCAGGTCCCTGGTCCACAGGGGAACACGGTCCTCGCCGGCCACCGACCGGGCGCCGCGGGTCGCCGCGGTGACGGCCGGGGCGACCGCGGACGGGGCCTTCGACAGCGCGGTGAGCCCCAGCGACGCGCCCCGGGTGACCGTGCTCCAGTGCTTCGCGGCGGTCTTCCAGACCTTCGCGTCGGCCTTCGGCGCGTCGGCGCGGCGCAGCTTCTTGACCAGGTCCCCGGTGTTGATCAGGACCGGGCACGCGGTCTGGCACATGCCGTCGACCGCGCAGGTCTGCACCGACCGGTACTCCTGCGCCTCCTCCAGGCGCCCGGCCAGCGCGGTGTCCCCGGCGAGCTCGGCGTCGGCGATCGCCCGCCGGGCCGCGATCCGCTGCCGCGGGGTCAGGGTGAGGTCCTTGCTCGGGCAGACCGGCTCGCAGAAGCCGCAGGAGGTGCAGCGGTCCACCTCCTCGTCGACCACCGGTGAGAGCTTGATGTGCTTGAGGTGCAGGTCCGGATCCTCGCTGAGGATCACACCCGGGTTCAGTACCCCGTGCGGGTCGAACAGGCCCTTGATCTCCTGCATCACCTCGTAGAGCTCGTCGCCGTACTGGCGGCGTACGTAGGGCGCCATCACCCGGCCGGTGCCGTGCTCGGCCTTCAGCGAGCCGCCGTGGCCGAGGACCAGCTCGACCATGTCCTCGGTGAAGGCGTGGTAGCGGCCCAGCTGCTCGTCGGTCTCGAACCGGTCGGTCAGCATGAAGTGGATGTTGCCGTCCTTTGCGTGCCCGAACACCACGCTGTCGGTGTAGGCGTAGCGGTCGAACAGCACCGCCAGCTCCCGGCAGGTCCCGGCCAGCGCCGGGACCGGGACGACCACGTCCTCCAGCAGCGCGGTGCTGCCCTGCGGGCGCGCCCCGGCCACCGACGAGTACAGACCCTTGCGCAGCTTCCACAGTGGAGCCCGCACCGCCGGGTCGGTGCTCAGTGCCACCGGCTCGGAGGTGGGCAGGCCGGCCAGCACCGGCTCCGCGCCGGCGACGAGCCCGGCGAGCTCGTCCTCGGCCAGCCCCTGGTACTCGACCAGCAGCGCGGCGTGCTCGCGCACCGCGATCCGGGCCACCTCGGGCGGGCAGTCCGCGAAGGACTGCCCGACCCGCAGTGATGTCGCGTCCATCAGCTCCAGCGTTGCCGCCCCGGTGCCGACCAGCTCGGGCAGTGCCGCGCTGGCCGCGTAGAGGTCGTCGAACACCAGCAGCGCCGAGGAGATCCGGGTCCGCAGCGGGACGGTCCGGAACACGGCCGAGGCGACGAAGGCGAGCGTGCCCTCGCTGCCGACCAGCAGGTGGGTGAGGATCTCCGACGGGGTGTCGTGGTCGAGCAGCGCGTTCAGCCCGTAGCCCATGGTGTTCTTCATGGCGAACTGCGCGGTGATCGTCCCGACCGACGCCGCGTTCCCGGTGACCCGGTCCCGCAGCTCCAGGAGTCCCTTGTAGATGTCCGGTTCGAGTGCCCGCAGGCGCTCGTCGGCGTCCGGGGCGCCGGTGTCGACGACCGTGCCCGAGGGCAGGACGGCGACCACCGACTCCAGGGTGCGGTAGCTGTTCTCGGTCGTCCCGCAGACCATCCCGCTGGCGTTGTTGGCCAGCACCCCGCCGACGGTGCAGGCCGCCTCGCTCGCCGGGTCCGGCCCGAACCGGCGGCCGTACCGGGCCAGACGGGCGTTGAGCTGGCGCACGGTGACCCCCGGCTGGACGCGCACCCGCAGGCCGTCGTCGAGGATCTCGACGTCCCGGAAGTGCCGCCGGGTGTCGACGAGCAGCTGGTCGGTCACGCCCTGCCCGGACAGGCCGGTCCCACCGGAACGGAACGTCAGCGGGACGCCGCTGCGGTGGCTGAGCGCGAGCAGCCGGCCGACCTCCGCCGCACCCCGGGGGGTGACGACGGCGGTCGGGAGCAGCTGGAAGTGCGAGGCGTCGTGCGCCTGCGTGTACCGGGAGAACTCGTCCCCACGGACCTGGTCGGCGTGCGGCAGGCAGGCCCCCAGATCGGTCAGGAGCTCGCCGCGGGAATCCGTCATGCGGGCACCATCCACGACAACACGCTCGCCTGCAGCACGACGAGCAGGGTGAACAGGGCCAGCAGGCCCAGGCTCCACCAGATCAGCCGCCGGAAGATCTCGCCCTCCTGGCCGGCCATGCCGACCGCCGCCGCGGCGACCGCGAGGTTCTGCGGCGAGAGCATCTTGCCCATCACGCCGGCCGAGGAGTTGGTGGCCGCCATCAGGACCGGCGAGAGCCCGGTCTGGTTCGCCGCGGTGACCTGCAGCAGGCCGAACAGCGAGTTGGACGAGGTGTCCGAGCCGGTGATCGCCACGCCGATCCAGCCGATGACCGGGGAGAGCAGGACGAACAGCCCGCCGGTGGAGGCGAGGGCGAAGCCGAGGCTGGCGGTCTGGCCGGACAGGTTCATCACGAACGCCAGGGCGAGCACGGCGAGCACGGTGACGATCGTGAACTTCAGCTGGACCAGCGTGTCCTTGTAGGCCTTCACGGCCTTCGCGGGGCTGATCCGGTAGGCGGCCATGGTGATCAGGCCGGACAGCAGGAGCAGGGTGCCGGTGGCCTTGAGGTGGTCGAGCTTGAAGGTGGTGGCCGCGACCTCGTCGCCGGAGGCGTTGACGATGTCCAGGCCGGGCCATCCGAAGCTGACCGAGCCGTACTCGGTCAGCCACGCCTTCACGGCCGGGATCTGGCTGAGCGAGAAGATCGCGATGATGATCGCGTACGGGGCGACCGCGTTCCAGGTGCTGCCGGTGCGCGCCGGGGTCGTCTTCTCCGGCGCCGCGACGCCGGAGCCGCCGGTCGGGCCGGCCGGGCCGGCGGGGGTCCCGCCCTCGGTGCCGCCGGCGCCGTCGGTGTCGATCCCGTCGGACGCGGAGTCGGCCGGGGCCGGGGTCAGCGGGTTGGCCGGCTTCCAGATCCGGACCATGGCGAGCACGACCACGACGGTGGCGATCGCGGCGATGATGTCGGTGATCTCCACCGTCAGGTAGTTCGCGGTGACGAACTGGGCGAGGCCGAAGGTGGCACCGGCGACGAGCGCGACCGGCCAGGTCTGCCGGACTCCGCGGCGGCCGTCGACCATGAAGACCAGGATCAGGGGCACGACCAGGGCGATGAACGGGGTCTGCCGGCCGGTCATCTGCGACAGCAGGTGCAGGTCGATGTCGGTGACCCCGGCCAGGGTGATGACCGGGGTGCCCATCGCGCCGAACGCCACCGGCGCGGTGTTGGCCAGCAGGGACACGGTGGCGGCCTTGAGCGGCTTCATGCCCGCGGCCATCAGCATCGCGGCCGAGATCGCGACGGGGGCGCCGAACCCGGCGAGCGACTCCAGCAGCGCACCGAAGCAGAACGCGATCAGGATCGCCAGCACGCGCTGGTCGTCGGAGATCGCCCTGATCTTGTCGCCGAGCACGTCGAACCAGCCGGTCACCACGGACAACCGGTAGATCCACAGGGCGTTGACCAGGATCCAGAGGATGGGGAACGCGCCGTAGAAGGCGCCCTCGGCGGTGGCGCTCAGCGCCTGGCCGACCGGCATCCCCCAGCCGACCACGGCGAGCAGCACCGAGGCCGCCAGCCCGATCAGCGAGGCCCGGTAGGCCTTGAACCTGAAGATGCCGAGCAGCACGAACAGCAACACGAGCGGAGTGGCCGCGAGCAGCGCCGAGAGGGCGAGCGATCCACCGATCGGATCGAGCGTCTGTGGGAACACCGGAGGTCTCCTCGTCGAGAAGGTGTGTCAGTCCGACGGATTGTTCAGCAAGTTGACCAGATCGACAAGACTGCTGGCTCGACGAGATCGCTGGATCAACAACATTGCTGAATGAACCTTCGGAGTAAGCTGACCCTTATGGAGCTCACGCCGTGGTAGCCCGGATCACGGTCGCCTCCGTCGTGGACGCGATCGCCGACGATCTGCGCAGCGGCGTGCTGTCCGGTGAGCTGGGCCCCGGCGAGTCGCTGACCGAGGCCGAGGTCGCCGGCCGCTACGAGGTGGCCCGGGCGACGGCGAAGGCGGCCATCGAGCGGCTGGTCGCCGAGTCACTGCTGGAGCGCAGCACACACAAGACCGCCCGGGTCGTCCGGCTGGGGCCGGACGACGTGCGCGACATCTACCTGTCCCGCTCCCACCTCGAGGCCGAGGTGCTGCGCCGGCTGGCCCGGGCGCGCGTCGTCGTCCCCGAGGAGGCGCGGGAGGCGAACGCGGAGATCCGGCGGCGCTGGGACGGCTCGAGCTTCGACATCATCGAGCCGGACATGCGGTTCCACACCACGATGGTCGACGCCGCCGGGAACGCCCGGACCAGCCGGATGTACCGCTCGCTCGCCTCCGAGGTGAAGCTGTGCATGGCCCAGGTCCAGGGCCGCCAGCTGCTGAGCCCGGCGATCATCGCCGCCGAGCACGAGCGGCTGGTCGAGCTGGTCGAGTCCGGCGAGGGGGACGCCGCGGCCGTACTCCTGGAGGAACACCTCGCCCGGGCCCGGGAGCGGCTGGTGGGTGCGCTCGGGGGGACTCCGGGACCGGAGGCGGACCTGCCCTGCTCGGTGCTGGCCCTGAGTGATGACTGAGAGCGTCCGGGTGATGTCGAGATAGTCCGAACGGTGCAATGCACAACCGTATGTCCGGTTCGTAACTTCACCGCGTGACAGCCGTTGAGCCCGGAGAGATCGTTCCCCCGACATCCGAGGACTCCCCATGGCGCTCACTGTCCGACGCACTCTCATCACCGTCGCCGCGCTCACCGCGGCGGCCGCACTCGCTGCTCCGGCCGCGATGGCCGGCACCGACCACGGCGCCACCAAGGACTCCGGTCTCGGCGTGACCGGCCTGGCCGGTGACAAGCTCGTGTCCTTCGGTACCTCCGCTCCGGGTTCCGTCGACGTGATCGGCGCCGTCTCGGGCCTCGAGGGCGACAAGTACCTGGTCGGCATCGACTACCGGGTGCAGGACGGCCTGCTCTACGGCGTCGGCGACGGCGGCGGGATCTACGAGGTCGACGACTCCGACGCGTCCGCGAGCAAGATCGGCCGGTTGAGCGTCGACCTGGACGGCGAGTACTTCGGCGTCGACTTCAACCCGGCCGCGAACGCCCTGCGCGTGATCAGCGACAGCGGGCAGAACCTGCGCCAGCCGTTCGCGACCATGCCGCTGGCGGACACCGTGGAGGACACCGCGCTCACCAACCCGGCGACGGCCCCGGCCACCGGCACCGTCCCGGCGACCGGTGTCTCCGCGGCCGGCTACACGAACAACGACCTCGACGACTCCACCGCGACGACGCTGTTCGTGCTCGACACCGAGCTGGACCGGGTCTCGGTCCAGTCCCCGGCCAACGACGGCACCCTCGCCCCGACCGGCTCGCTGCCCGCCGAGATCGGTCCGGAGGCCGGTCTCGACGTCTACAGCACCGTGGTCGACGGCGTGACCGTGGCCAACGACGCCTTCGCCGCCGTCGAGGTGAACGGTGAGAAGCGGCTGTGGGCGGTCGACCTGCTCACCGGTGACGCCGACGACCTGGGCGGCCTGGGGGCGCCGGTCCGCGCGATCGCGGTCGGCCTCGACCAGTAACCGGTCGGCCCGTTCCCTCGACCGCCAGTGGGCCCCGTCCTTTCCGGACGGGGCCCACTGCTGCGCAGGTCGCTCTCAGTCGCGCGGACGGCCGTCCAGCCGCACGTCCGGGTCGGGCACCGCGAACACGGTGTTCGCGGACGGCCCCGGGTTCTCCGGGACCCGGTCGACGACGTCGAACATCTCCATCGCCCCGGTGACCTGCAACGCGCGGCGCGCGGCGCGGCTGCTGCCGCACATCACCCGCAGCCGCCCGCCCTCGGCGCCGATGACGTCGCGGGCCTCCAGCAGCGAGGTCAGCCCGGCGGTGCCGAGGAAGTCCACACCGGACAGGTCGAGGACCAGGTCGCGGTGGTCCTCCGACCACATCCCCAGCTCGACCCACAGGTCCGGGGACGTCTCGTCGTCCACGGCACCGATCGCGTGCACGACCATCGCGCCCGACGGGTGCCGGGACCGCTCGAACCGCAGCGCGGGCCCGAGCGCGGTGTCCCGGGTCTCGTACGCCGGGGCCGGCCGCTCGTCCTCCGGCATGATCGCCTCCTCGCGGTCACCGGTGTCTCCGGCAACGACGCGGCCAGCATCGCAGCGTGCGGGCCGCCCCGCATGTGCTGGCCGCGGCGTAACCTTCCCCGACGTGAACGCCCCGACCCTCACCGCGACCGAGATCGCCGGCATGATCGACCACGCGATCCTGAAGCCGGAGCTCACCCGCTCCGATGTGGACGCCCAGCTGGACGTCGCCGCCCGCTACCGGATCTTCAGCGTGTGCGTGCGGCCGAGCGACGTCGGCTACGCCGCGGCGCGGCTGGCCGGCACCGGGGTCGCGGTCGGCACCGTGATCGGCTTCCCGCACGGGACCACCAGCACGGCGGCGAAGGCCGCCGAGGCCGGGCAGGCGATCGCCGACGGCGCCGCCGAGCTGGACATGGTGATCAACGTCGGCCGGCTGCGCAGCGGGCTGCTCGACGACGTCGAGGCAGACGTCCGGGCCGTCGTCGAGGCGGCCGACGGCCGCGTGGTCAAGGTGATCCTGGAGACCGCGCTGCTCTCCGACGACGACATCGAGGCCGGCTGCCGGGCCGCCGAGCGGGCGGGCGCGGCGTTCGTGAAGACCTCCACCGGTTTCGCCGGCGGTGGCGCGACGCCGGAGCACATCGCGCTGATGCGCCGCACCGTCGGACCGTCGGTGCAGGTGAAGGCCTCCGGCGGGGTCCGGGACCTGGACACCGTCCTCGCCTTCCACGCCGCCGGGGTGACCCGGTTCGGCACCAGCGGGACGGCCACGATCCTGGACGACGCGGCCGCGCGCGAGACCGGTGGCGGTGCGGCGGCCCGGGTCGACGAGTCGTCCTACTGAGAAAGGGTCAGAGGAGGTCGCGCAGGGTGCGGGCGTGGCCCAGGATCGCGTCCGACCCGGCTGCGGCCAGTCCCGCGTCGGGGGCCGGCGGCATGGTCGCGACCGCGCGCTCCGGAGCGGCCGCGCGGGCGTCGAGCTCGCGGGCCAGCGCGGCGATCTCCCGGAGGTTGGTCTCGACCCGGTCCAGCTCGTCGCGGGCGGCGTCCAGGTCGGCGACGGTCGGGGCGAGGACACGCTCGTCGAGACCGCCCGCGCGGTCACCGGCGACCCGCTGCTCCTGGTCGTCCACGTGCCGGGCGAGCCGGACCGCGTGCCAGAGCGTCGCGGGCAGCAGCCGGTCGGGGTCCACCCGCCCGTCGCGCCAGGCGGTGGAGCCGGCGACCGCCGTCGCGAGATCGCAGAGCCGGCCGCCCCGCGAACCCTCCTCGACGTCCACGAACGGCTCGGTTCCCCGCTCCTTGCGGTAGGTACGGGCCGGGTCGGGGACCAGCGCGGCGTAGAGGATCATGCCGACGACGAACGCGACGGCCGCCCCGCCGAGGCCCCAGAGCAGCACGGACCAGAAGCCGTCGGCGTAGACGAGCGGGGTGGCGACACCGGCCGCCACGACGGCCAGCAGCACCAGCCCGATCGCGAGCCCGGATCCGGGCGCGTTGACGGTCGCGTACTCGTTGATCGTGTTGCGGTTCCCGTCGAGGACGGCGCCGTCGAAGACCCGCCGGGTGCTCCCCCGCTCGAGCAGCGTGGGCACGGCCGACCGCTGCCACCGGGAACCGGTCGAGGTGGGGGGTGTGGGGGACATCGGGTCCTTCCGCTGCCGGGCTGCCCGGCGGACACCGCGCCGGTCGTCGTCGCTCTGGTTATCGCCCGTCCGGCCGTTCCGTTATCGGCCGTGGACAGACGAACGGGCCGGCCCGCAGGTCGCGGACCGGCCCGTTCGCCGGAGAAACCGGGCTGTGCACCCCGGTGTCGTGGAATCAGCCCAGGCCGGTGACCTGGTCGAGCACGGTCCGCTGGGACTGCGCGATCTCGGCGGCGTTGGCCTGCTCGTTCGAGGAGTCGATCGAGTTGTCCTGGACGATCTCCTGGCTCGAGCCGTCGACGACGCCCTCGTTGGCGAAGTCGCTCAGGCCGGCGATGTCGCTGGCGTTCGCGGCCGGGTTCGCCTGGGTGACCGGGGCGACGGAGCCGTTGGCCTGACCGGTGGCGGCGTTCTGCAGGCCGGAGGCGGCACCGACGACGCCCTGGGTCTGGGTCTCGGTGACGTCGTCGGCGAACGCGACGCCCGCGGCACCGAGGGTCAGCGGCAGGGCCAGCGCGGAGGCGGCGGCGATGCGGAGGGTCTTGCGCATGGGGAGGGGTCCTCTCTGAGGGTCCGCGCCACCGGTGTCGTCATCGGACCGGCGCGGGGCTGGGGAGCGTGTCGGGGGAGGGGCTGGGTCAGCCCGCGAGGTCGGCGATCTGGTCGACGATCGTCTTCTGGGCCTGGTCGGTCGCGGCCGCGTTGCCCTGCTCGTTCGCCGAGTCGATCGAGTTGTCCTGGACGATCGACTGCCCGGAGCCGGAGCCCTCGTAGAAGTCCTCGTTGGCGAAGTTGCTGAAGCCCAGCACGTCGCTGACGTTGAGGGCCGGGTTCGCCTGGGTCACCGGGGCTCCGGAGACGTTGCCCTGGACCGTCTCCGCGGCCTGGGCGGCCGTCGCGGCGGCGCCCGTACCCTGGGTCTGGGTGGTCGTGTCGTCGGCGAAGGCCATCCCGGCGGCGCCGAGGCTCATCGGGACGGCGAGGGCCGCGGCGGCCACGGTGCGCACGGACTTACGCATCGAAACGCGTTCCTTTCCATCGTTCCTGCTCACGTGCGCGTGCCGGAATGGGGAGGGACACGCGCTGACGAAAAGGTAGCGGTAATGCGCCAGAAATGCGCTACTGAGTCGAGTGAAAGATCGACATCTCGCCCCGTCGAATGGTTGCGGAGCGTGAGGGGAACCGGGCCACATCTCGTGCGATCTGCCGACCAGCCGCTGCTCAGGAGGTGTTCGTGCCGCAACATCACAGATCAGCACGGGTGAAGGGCATGATCACCTTGTCGTGTGACATCCGCCGATGCTGTCACCGCCGAATGTTCCGGCTCGCCCGCCCGGCCCCCCACGACAATGGCGTGTGGATGCAGGAAATGGGTCGAGAAATTCTTCGTCCGGCTGACGAGAAAGACGTGGAACCGGTGGTCACGACGGGGGAGACGAGGTCCGGGTGGCCGCCGCCGCGGCCGGGCGGAGAGGATGGGAGCCGAGTCGGGGCCCACCAGCGGGTCCGGCCGCCCGCAGGAGGAGGCCCCGTGCCGAGGCTGTCGTTCCGCGACCGCACCTGGAACCGGGACCGGGCGATGGTCATGGCGATCGTCAACCGGACTCCCGACTCGTTCTACGACCACGGGGTCACCTTCGCCGAGCAGGCCGCCCGGGACCGGATCGCCGAGGTCGTGCGCGAGGGTGCCGACGTGATCGACATCGGCGGTGTCCCGGCCAGTCCCGGGGCCGAGGTCACCGAGCAGGAGGAGATCGACCGCGTCGTCCCCACCGTGGAGTGGGCGCGCCGGGAGTTCCCGGACGTCGTGATCAGCGTGGACACCTTCCGCGCCGGACCGGCGGAGGCCGTCTGCGCCGCCGGCGCCGACCTGGTCAACGACAACTGGTCGGCGGCCGACGCGGAGATCCTCGACGTCGCCGCCCGCTACCGGGCCGGCTACGTCAGCGCGCACACCGACCACGTCGACCCGCGGACCGAACCGCACCGCCCCCGCTACGCCGACGTCCTCGGCACGGTCGTCTCCCAGACCGTCGCCCTGGCCGAGAAGGCGGTCGCCGCCGGGGTCCCGCCGGAGGGGATCCTGATCGACCCGGCGATCGACTTCTCCAAGAACACCCTGCACAGCCTCGCGGTGCTGCGCGGCGTGGACGTGATGGTCGCGACCGGCTGGCCGGTGCTGCTGGCGATGTCGAACAAGACGGTCGTCGGTGAGTCGCTCGGCGTCCCGCTGGACGAGCGGCTCACCGGCACCCTGGCCGCCACCGCTCTCGCGGCCGACCGCGGGGTGGCGATGGTGCGGGCGCACCAGGTGCGGGCCACCCGGGAGACCTGCGAGATGGTCGCCACCGTGCGCGGCGAGCGGAATCCGACGCGCGCGGTGAGACTGCTCGCGTGAGCGAGATCCACCAGATCCTCCCCGCCGCGCACGCCGGACCGCTGTCGGACGCCGACCTCGAGACCCTCTACGCCTACCCCGACCCGGGCACCGCGCCGTACGTCGCGGTGAACTTCGTGTCCAGTGCGGACGGTGCGGTGGAGGTCGAGGGCCGCTCCGCCGGGCTGTCGACGGCCCCGGACCGCACGGTGCTCCGGCTCGGGACCGACCTCGCCGACGTCGTACTGGTCGCGGCCGGTACCGCGACCGCGGAGGGCTTCACCGGGGTGCACCCGGACGAGCGGATGGCCGACCGCCGGCGCCGGTCCGGCCTGGCCGAGGTGCCGGTGACGGCGGTCGTCACCTCGTCGGGGCGGTCGCTGGACCCCTCGTCACCGGTGCTGACCGACACGCTCGTGCCGACCGTCGTGCTCACCTGCGCCGCGGTCGACGACGACCTGCAGAAGCGGTGGACCGACGCCGGCGCGGACGTCGTGCTGACCGGCGACGCCGCCGTGGACCTGGACGCGGCGGTCGCCGAGCTCGGTCGCCGCGGGCTGCACCGGGTCAACTGCATGGGCGGGCCGGCTCTGTTCGGCGGTCTCGCCGGGGCCGGGCTCGTCGACGAGCTGCGGCTGACCGTCGCCCCGTTCCTGGTGTCCGGCGAGGCCGGCCGGATCGCCCGTGGCGCGACCCTCGACCCCGCCCGGCTGGAGCTGCTCAGCGTGGTCACCGGGGACGACACGCTGCTCGTCCGCTACCGGGTCGCCGCCGCGTCCTGAGCGATCTCCTGGCTCCCCCGCCCGGCGGACCGGTGTGGTTGGCCCGTGCTGCAAGATGGCTCCCGTGCCGCTGCCCTCCCACACCCTGGTGGACGGCGTGGTCGTACTCAGCCCGCTCGGCTGGGACGACGTGGGGCCCTATCTGGCGGGCGAGGACGGCGAGATCGTCCGGTGGCTGAGCGGCGGCCGCGGCACTCCGGCCACGGTCCGGGCGCACGTGCGCCGGGCGATCGAGCGCTGGGCCGACGGGGGGCCGAAGCTCTCGTTCGGGATCAGGGTGGACGGCGGCGCGGTGCTCGCCGGGACCATCGACGCGGACCTCGACCCGGCGGCGGGCGCGCGGCGGGCCGGGCTGTCCTACGGCATCTATCCCGCGTTCCGGCGCCGTGGCCTGGCCACCCGGGCGGTGCGGCTCGCGGCCCGCTACCTGGGCGAGCGCGGGGACGTCGACCGGATCTCGATCGACGTGCACCCGGCCAACCGGGCCTCGATCGGCGTCGCCCGCCGGGCCGGGTTCCGGTTCCTCCGGCACGTCGTCGACGCCGAGGGTGACTTCGACCGCTACGAACTGATCGTCCGGGCGCCGGTCGTGCCGGCGCCGCCGCCGCAGCCGCGGCACGGCCTGCGCTGACCGACCCGCTCCGAGAGCCCGGGAGCGGGTCGGGGCCTCCGACGACGACGGCCGCCCGCGCCGCACCCGGTCCACTCCACGCCGAGCGGGGCCGGGGGCGGCCACGGACGGCCGTGTCGGCGCAGAGGTCTGCGTCAGAGACGCTGCGTCAGAGGGAGAGCTCCGGCAGCTCGACGAACATGACGTCCGGGATCTCCAGCGTCGGGAGCGCGTCGGTGTCCAGCGCGTCGGTGTCGAGCGCGTCGGTGTCGAGCGCGTCCGCCGACGGCAGCGAGTCCAGCGACGGCAGCGCGTCGGTGGAGGGCAGGCCGTCGGTGGAGGGCAGCGCGGGGAGGCCGTCGGTCGGCAGCGCGTCCGCGGAGGGGAGTTCCAGGGCGTCGGTGGACACCCCGTCGAGCGGCAGCGCGTCGGTGGAGGGGAGCTCCGGCAGGCCGTCGGTCGACGGCAGCTCGAGGCCGTCCACGCCCGGCAGGCCCGGGAGCGCGTCGGTGTCGAGCAGGTCCGGCAGCCCGTCGGAGGAGGGCAGCTCGGGGGTCTCCAGGCCACCGAAGGTCACCGTGGCGTCGGCGTCCACGGTGGTCTCGTCCGAGAGGTCCGGCACCGCGTCGGTGAGGGCCGACGTGTCGGGCGCGCCGGGGATGTCCGGGAGCTCGACGGCGGAGGCCTGTCCGGCCACACCGGTACCGAGCACGGCGATTCCGGCGCCGGCCAGGGAGAACCGGAGCGCGTTACGGGCGAGCGAGTTCATCGCACGTCCTTTCGACTGATCGTGTGCGGGGAGCAGGAGGGGCCGGACCCCTCCGATGGGGCAACGATGCCCCTCGCAACCGGTTTCGCTCCGGAGTCGGATTGTCTCGATCTTCACCCGATCGGGTGGCAACCTCGGACGGACATAGCGCCATAGGTACGAGCCGGTCACTAACCGTGCACGTGACGGGGCCCGTGCGGGCACGGCCGTCCGGGGAGCAGGATGATCCGGTGTCCGCCGTGAGCCAGCCCGCCCGTCCGGTCCCCGGGATCGCCGCCGGAGTGCTCGCCGGGGCGCTCGGGGGTGCCGGGGGAGCGGTGGCCGTCTGCTGGCACTACTCGACGGTGCTGCTGCATCCCTCGGTCGACCCCGGTCTGCCCGAGCGGGTCCTCGGCACCGGCGACGGCACCGTCGAGCTGGCGCGTACCCGCCTGGCGGGTCAGCCCGGGGTCTGGGGGCTGCGTGGGCCGGCCGGTCTGTCCGTGGTCGGCCCGGTGCGGCACCGGGACCGCCGGCGGGTGGTGCGGGAGCTCCGTGCCGGGCCGTTCCCGGAGGACGGACCGGCCGTCCTCGACGCCGGGCCGTTCGACCCGGACCCGGGTGCGCGCGGCCTGCGGTTCGACGACGTGGTCGTCCCGACCGAGCTCGGCCCCGCGCCGGCGTGGCGGGTGCACCCCCCGGCGCCCGTGGCCGAGGGCCGTACCTGGGCGCTGTGCGTGCACGGTCGCGGCGGTACGCGGCGGGAGGCGCTGCGGATCCTGCCCGCGCTGCACGCCGCCGGGCTGACCTCGCTCGTCGTCAGCTATCGCGGGGACGGGGCCGCGCCGCCGTCGCCCGACGGCCGGTCCCACCTGGGGGACACCGAGTGGCGCGACGTCGAGGCCGCCGCGGCGTACGCCGCCGTGCACGGGGCGGAGCGGCTGGTCCTCGTCGGCTGGTCGATGGGGGCGGCCGTCGGCGGGGCCTTCCTCGACCGCTCGGCGCACGCCGGAGCGGTCGCCGCCGTGGTCTGGGACGCACCGTTGCTCGACTGGCGTCGCACCCTGCGGCGGCAGGCCCGCAACCGCGCGCTGCCGCCGTCGCTCGCCGGACTGGCCGGCCGGGTCACCGAGCGGCGGATCGGGATCGACCTCGAACGGTTCGACCTGCTGCGCAACCCGCCCGCGCACCGTCCGCCCACCCTGCTGCTGCACAGCGACGGCGACACGGCGGTCCCGGTCTCGCTCAGCCGGGACCTGGCGACGACGGCGCCCGGCGCGGGCTGGCCCGTCACCTACCGCGAGTTCGCCGGCACCGAGCACACCGGGAGCTGGAACGCCGATCCGGAGGGCTACGAGGCCGCGGTCACCGGGTTCCTGCGCGCTGCCCTGTGAGGCGGCCGGCCTGCTGACGGGCTCAGCGGTCGGCGTCGGCCGCCCCGCCCCCGACCGGCTTGCCGTGGATCTGCGACTCCGACGGCGGCGTCGTGGACACCGGGGTCCCCGGGTCGGCCGGCTTCTCCCGGCGCAGCAGCGACGACCAGGCGAACGCCGCGATCCCGGTCAGCACCAGCACGGCGATGATCCACGGCGCGCGGCGGACCGGCAGCGGGTCCGGGTCGATCGCCGACGCCAGGGCGCGGCGGGCGTCCGTGACCCCGCTCGCGACCGATCCGGACAGGTCGGACACCGTCTCGGACACCGACGTCACGGCCGTGCCGCCCGCGATGCGCCCGGCGTCGGCGAGGGTGTGGACGGCCTCGGCGGCGTCCTTGCGGGCGCGGGCCCGCTTCCGGTCGGCTCTCATCTTCGATGACCTGCTTCCCACGGATGCGGCTGCGTACTGGCACGATGGTAGCCGTGACGGAACCAGGAAACGCCAAGACGACGGCCGTCCTGCACACCTCGGAGGGGGACATCCGGGTCGAGCTGTTCGGCGACCAGGCCCCCAAGACGGTCGCGAACTTCGTCGGTCTCGCCGAGGGCAGCAAGGACTACCAGGGGCCGAACGCCAGCGGTGGCGACTCCGGGCCGTTCTACGACGGCTCGATCTTCCACCGGGTGATCAGCGGCTTCATGATCCAGGGCGGCGACCCGACCGGTACCGGTCGCGGTGGCCCGGGCTACCAGTTCGGCGACGAGTTCCACCCGGACCTCAAGTTCGACCGGCCCTACCTGCTGGCCATGGCCAACGCCGGCCCCGGCACCAACGGCTCGCAGTTCTTCATCACGGTGGGCCCGACCCCGCACCTGAACCGGCGGCACACCATCTTCGGTGAGGTGGCCGACGCCGAGTCCCGGGCCGTCGTCGACGCGGTCGCGCAGACGACCACCGGGCAGGCCGACCGCCCGCTGACCGACGTGGTCGTCGAGAAGGTCGAGATCGAGCGGAGCTGAGCCCCGCCCCGGGCGGAGCTCGTCGAGTGAACGGGTAGCGGTGACCGAACGACCTGAGTCCACGGGGACCGGCGGCTCCCCGGAACCGCGGTGGTCGCCCGGTCCGGACGGCACCGGTGGCCATCCCGTGTACCCGCCGACCGGTGGGTCGGCACCGCACGCCGGCGGGCCGGCGTCTCCGGACGGGGGTCCCGGATCCCCGTCCGGTGGACCGGGCCCGCAGTGGCCGGGCCCGTACCCGGGAGCCTCCGGCCAGGGCCCGCCGCCCCGGTACGGCGCTCCCGGCTCGGCGCCCCCACCCGGTGCGGCGCCGCCCGCCGGGCACGGTGGTGAGCAGGTCTGCGTCCGGCACCCGGACCGTGCGACGCGGCTGCAGTGCACCCGCTGCGACCGTCCGGCCTGCCCGGAGTGCCTGCAGCCGGCCTCGGTCGGCCAGCACTGCGTGGACTGCGTCGGCGCGGCGGCCCGGTCGGCCCCGCGCTGGCGCAACGTCGCCGGGGCCAGCAGCACCGGGAAGCCGGTGATCGTCCCGGCGTTGCTCGCCGTCAACGTCGCGATCTTCGTGCTCACGGTGGTGACCGCGGGCTCCCTGTTCGGGAACTTCGGCTCGCCGCTGTTCGCCGAGGGCGCGCTGGTCCCGGCGTTCGTCGCGCAGGGCGAGGTCTGGCGGATCGTCACCTCCGGCTTCCTGCACATCGGCCCGCTGCACCTGGCGTTCAACATGTTCGCCCTGTGGATCATCGGGCGCGAGGTCGAGATGGTGCTCGGACGGGCCCGCTTCTGCGCGGTCTACGGTGTCGCGCTGCTCGGCGGCTCCGCGGCGGTGATGCTGCTCAGCAACCCGCTCGGGCCCACGGCCGGCGCCTCCGGGGCGGTGTTCGGGCTGATGGGCGCGCTGTTCGTGTTGCTGCGCCGGCTCAGGCTGCCGGTGGGCAGCGTGATCGGCGTGATCGCGGTCAACGTCGTCATCAGCTTCAGCATCTCCGGGATCTCCTGGCAGGGGCACCTCGGTGGGCTGGTCTTCGGCGCCGCCACGACCGCCGCCCTGGTCTACCTCGGTGCCGGGTCCCGCAACCGTCGGCAGATCCAGATCGG
The DNA here is from genome assembly GCF_040105385.1 of Pseudonocardia nematodicida. Taxonomy (NCBI): domain Bacteria; kingdom Bacillati; phylum Actinomycetota; class Actinomycetes; order Pseudonocardiales; family Pseudonocardiaceae; genus Pseudonocardia; species Pseudonocardia nematodicida. The sequence continues at coordinate 463,706 of NZ_JBEDNQ010000004.1, read as the reverse complement.
TGCCGTCTCCGGCCTCGCGGTGCTGGGCCTCGCCCTCATCGGGGCCGGCGCCGTGATCCTCTGACCGTCCCCCCCCCGGACCGCGCACCCCGAAGAGGGGCGGCGCACCGGCTGCAGTCGGTGCGGGACCGGCGCCGGGGTGCGAGGTCGGCTCGAGGGTGCGAGATCGGCCGGCAGGTGCGACGGGACGCGATGTCGCTCCCGGCCCGTCCGGCGAGGTCGGACACGTCGCTCCCGGTGCCAAGCAGCGGCGCGAGCGGCCCGCCCGGTTTCTCGAGAGGTACAGGAGTGCTCTCGCGCGGCCCGTGGACAGCGCTGAGGTACCCCTCGCGGTCCAGGGCGTGCCCGCGCCGCGCCGCCCGGTGCCCCCCGGGGCTTGAGGGGTACGTCAGTGCTGTGGAGAGGCCGGTGCACAGCGCTCAGGTACTTCTCGCGCGGTGACGTGTGCGGCTGCATCCGGACCGCGTGAGCTCACGGGGTGTGGGGTGGGCGGAGGCCGGCGAGTGCGTCGGCGACGTCGTCGGGGTCCGCGCCCAGTTCCGGGCGGCCCAGGACGACCAGGCGCTCCGTGCCGTCGGCGTCGCGCAGGTCCAGTTCGAGCAGCGCCTGCTCCCGGCCGAGCCGCCGGGTGCGCAGCACCCGCACGTCGTCGACCCGGCTCCAGGGAACCTGCCGGGTCCAGGTCAGGCGGCGCACGGTGAGCCCGTCCGGCCCGGCCGCCAGCCGGGGACGCGCGCGGGTGCCCGAGGCGGCGGCCAGCCCGAGCCCGGCGGCAGCGACGCCCGCGATCAGCCGTCCGGCCGGGTCCGCCCCGGTGAGGACGAGCGCGACCAGCCAGCCGGCGGCGGCACCGGCGAGCACCCAGAGCAGCACGACGATCCCGGGCGGCGTGGCCCAGGAGTAGCTCCGCTGTTGATCACTCACCGTGCACGGGTGAAGTTGTCCACAGCGTCCATCCACAGTGAGGATAACTTACGCCGGTGTGTTTTCGCTGGTCAGCGCCACCGCATGGTCATCAACAGGCCGATTACGATGAGTGAGAACCCGACGAGGAAGTTCAGATTGCCCAGCTCGGCCATGAACGGGATGGACGGCCCGGCGAGGTAGTTCACGACCAGCCAGGCGAGTCCGAGCACCCACATCGCGATCATCACCGCGATGTACGCGGGGTGCGTCGGGCCGGCCACCTTCTGCGGTGTGCGACCGGCGGGGCTGCCGCCGCTCACCGGCGGAGGCGTGTACGCCGCCTTCTTGCGGACCTTCGACTTCGGCATTGTCGGACCTCATCGCCTACGGGGTCGGGCAGGTGGGACCCGCGCGACGACGGCGCACCCGGGGAGCGACCGGCGTGGTGCCCGCTGCGCGGGCTCCGGCGTGCGGATCCGCCGACCACGGTAGCGCGAACGACCGCGGAACTGCGTCACACGGGCGAAACGAACGGCTCACGTGCCACCCGGCACGTGCCGCCGGGGTGCGGTCAGACGCCGGCGACCAGCTCGGCCATCTCGTCGGTGAGCCGGCGGACGACCTCGTCGGGGACGGTGTGGCCGGCCTGGCCCAGCCAGTTGGCCAGCATCCGGTGCCCGGCCTCGGTGAGGACCGACTCGGGGTGGAACTGCACACCCTCGACGGGGAGCTCCCGGTGCCGAACGGCCATGATCAGGCCGGTCTCGGTGCGCCCGGTGACCTCCAGCTCGGCCGGCAGCCCGGACGGCGGGATGGTCAGCGAGTGGTAGCGGGTGGCGGTGAAGGGCGATGGCAGCCCGCTCAGCACGCCGACGCCGTCGTGGAAGACCTGCGAGGTCTTGCCGTGCAGCAGCTCCGGCGCCCGCTCGACGGTGCCGTTCCAGGCCGTCGACAGCGCCTGGTGACCGAGGCAGACCCCGAGCAGCGGAGTGCCGCCCCTCGCTGCCCGCCGGATCACCTCGACACTGCGGCCGGCGTGCTCCGGGCTGCCCGGGCCCGGGCTGACGAGGACCGCGCCGACCTCGTCGAGCTCGTCGAGCTCGACCTCGTCGTTGCGCCGGACCACCGGGTCCGCGCCGAGCTGGGCCAGGTACTGGACCAGGTTGTAGACGAAGCTGTCGTAGTTGTCGACGACCAGGACGCGCACGGCCCCTCCTCGCGGGTCAGTTGTTGCCGAACGGGAAGCCGCTTCCGGTGCCGCTCGGACTGTCGGTCTCGTCCTCACTGTCGGAGGACTGCCCCACGGTCAGGACGACCTGCTGGCCCGGAGATGCCTGCGAGCCCCCGGACGGGCTCTGCTGCAGCACGATGCCGTTCTGCGAGGAGTCCGACACGCTGGTGAGCCGGATGTCGAAGCCCAGACCGGCTTCCTGCAGCGTCTGCGCCGCGCTGTCGACCGGCTGGCCGACCACGTCCGGCACCTGGCTCTGGTTGCCCCGGCTGATCTGGATCGTGATCGTCTGGGTGCGGGCCACCTGCGTCCCGGCGGACGGGTCGGTGCCCACCACCGTTCCGGCATCGGCGTCGGCGTCGACCTGGCTGGTGTCCACCGCGCTGAACCCGGCCTGGTTCAGCGTGCTCCGCGCCTCCTCGGCGCTCCGCCCGGACACGTCCGGGACCGCGATCGTGGTCTGCTCGCGGCCGACCACGAGCGCGACCGACGTGTTCCCGGGCACGGTCTCCCCGGGGCCCGGGTCCGAGGAGATGACCCGGCCGATCTGGCTGGTGTCGGTGGTCTCCTGCTCGGTGGTCTCGCCGACCTGCAGGCCGGCCTCGCGCAGCAGGCCCTCGGCCTCCTGCGGGCTGCGGCCGGTCAGCGACGGCACGGTCACCTCCGCCGGGCCGGTCCCGACGAACACCGTCACCCGGCTGTTCTCGTCGACCAGGTTCCCGCCACCGGGGTCGGTGCGGACCACCTGACCGACCTGCTCGACGTCGGAGGGCTGGTTCTCCTGCGCGAACAGCAGGTTGGCGTCGGTGATGGTCTGCCGCGCCTGGTCGGGGGTCTGGCCGAGGACGTCCGGCACCGAGACCTGGTCCGGCGCGTTGCTGGAGAACATCTGGTAGCCGACGAATCCCAGCAGGCCGAGCACGGCGAGTAGCGCGACCCACAACGCGATCTTCCGGCCGCGGCCGCCGCGTGGCTCGTCGTCGTAGTCGCCGGGCGGCATCGTGTGCCGTCCGGTCGGCGAGCCGGCACCCATCCGGCGGGTCGCGATCGCCTGGGTGGCGCCGCCGTCGTCGTGCGCCATCATCTGGGTGCGCTCGTACTCGCTCATCACGAGCGGGGCGTGCACCGGCTCGCCGTTGCGCACCCGCACCAGGTCGGCCCGCATCTCGGCGGACGACTGGTAGCGGTTGGCGGGGTTCTTGCTCAGCGCCTTGAGGACCACGGCGTCCAGCGCCGGCGGCACCGAGGGGTTGACCTCCGACGGGGACTTCGGGTCCTCCCGGACGTGCTGGTAGGCGACCGCGACCGGGGTGTCCCCGGTGAACGGCGGCTCGCCGGTCAGCAGCTCGAAGAGCACGCAGCCGGCGGCGTAGACGTCGGAGCGGGCGTCCACGGACTCGCCGCGCGCCTGCTCCGGCGACAGGTACTGCGCGGTGCCGATCACCGCGGCGGTCTGCGTGACGTTCTGGCCCTCGCCCAGCGCCCGGGCGATGCCGAAGTCCATGACCTTCACGGCGCCGGCGCCGTTGATCATCACGTTCGCCGGTTTGACGTCCCGGTGGATGATGCCGTGCCGGTGCGAGAAGTCGAGCGCCGCGCAGACGTCGGCCATCACCTCGACGACCCGCTGCTGCGACAGCGGCCCCTGGGTCTTGACGATCTCGCGCAGGGTCTGCCCGTCGACGAACTCCATGACGATGTAGGGCAGCGGGCCGAAGTCGGACTCGATCTCGCCGGTGTCGTACACGGCGACGATCGCGGGGTGGTTCAGCGACGCCGAGTTCTGCGCCTCGCGGCGGAAGCGCAGCTGGAACTGCGGATCCCGGGCCAGGTCGGCGCGCAGCACCTTCACCGCCACGTCCCGGCCGAGCCGGGTGTCGAGGCCGTGGTGGACCTCGGACATGCCGCCGTAGCCGAGCGGGTCGCCCAGCTCGTAGCGCTCGGAGAGCAGTCGCGGTGTCGTCATCGGTTCAGGTTCCCGGGGTCGGAGGCGTACTCATCATGCCGGTCGGCGCAGACGATCATGCTTCGGAGGTCGTCGCGTGCGCCGGACCGCCGCTTCGGTGGGTTCACCGGACGACTTCCGGTCCGCCACGTGGCCAGGTCGCGGCGAGCGGCCGAAGATCGGCCGCCGGTCCCGTGACGTGAGCCTCCCACCCGGTGGCCACGGCCCCGGGCGTTCGAAGATCGGTACCCGCCCCGAGGAAGCCACCGTCCGACGACGCGTCCCGCAGGATCAGGACGGCGAGCACGATCGCCGCGACGGTCAGCAGCACGAACAGCACCGCCAGCCACGCCTTCGCCCGGCCGGACCGGCGCGGGGTCAGGTCCAGCGGGCCGGACGGGTGCTGCTCGGGCATCCGGTCGGCGGAGGCGTTCCGGCGGACCGGCGGACGGGGCGGTGCCGACGGGGCGCGCCCGGCCCCCGGATGTCCGGATGCCGGATGCGCGGCCCCGGGCGATCCGGCACGTCCGGGGTCGGCTCCACCGGGCCCGGCACCGTACGGCCGGTCGGGCGCGCCGTGCGGCGGCGGACCGGCCGGGTGCGCAGGGACCGGACCGGACACGGGGCGCGCGCCCGGGCCGGTCCACGGCCGGGCCACGGGGTCCCCGGTCGCGGGCATCCGGCCGGACGGCGGGCCCGCACCGGGCTCCGGGCGTGACCGGACGTCCGGGACGCGGCGGCTGCCGCCGGTACCGGGATACGGGTCGTCGGAGCGGTCCAGGCCGTGCCGCGGGGACCGTGGTCCGGGGTCGTGGCGCGGGGCTCCCGGACCGGGGTCGCGGAAACCGGGGGCGTCGCCGCCGGGGGCGGGTATCCCGGCGGGCGGCGGCCGGTGCCCGCGCCGGACGGCCGCGACGGCTTCGGCGAACTCGGCACCGTCGGCGTAGCGCTGGTCCGGGTCCTTGACCAGCACCGACGCGATCAGCTCGCGCACCCGCTCCGGGATCTCCCCGGGCAGCGACGGCGGCTCGTCGCGGACCTGCATCATCGCCACCGCGACCGCGCTCTCGGCGCGGAACGGGCGCACCCCGGCGAGGCACTCGTAGCCGACGATGCCCAGCGAGTAGACGTCGCCGGACGGGCCGGCCTCCTCGCCGGAGGCCTGCTCCGGCGCGATGTAGTGGGCCGTCCCCATGACCATGCCGGACCGGGTGACCGGGACCGCGTCGGCGGCCTTGGCGATGCCGAAGTCGGTCAGCTTCACGACGCCGTCGTTGCGCAGCAGGATGTTGCCCGGCTTGACGTCGCGGTGCACGAACCCGCGCTCGTGCGCGGCCTGCAGCGCGCGGCCGGCCTGCTCGAGGATGTCCAGCGCCTCGTCGGCCGGGATCGGCCCGCGACCGATCCGCGACGACAGCGGCTCGCCCCGGACCAGCTCCATCACCAGGTAGGCGGTCCGCCCGCCGCCGGCCGGGCCGTCGTCCTCGCCGTAGTCGTGCACCGAGGCGATGCCCGAGTGGTCCAGCGAGGCCACCGTGCGGGCCTCGATCCGGAACCGGTGCAGGAACTCCGGGTCGTCGGACAGATCGGCCTTGAGGACCTTGACCGCCACGCTGCGGCCCAGCCGGGTGTCGGAGGCCTCCCAGACCTCGCCCATCCCGCCGACCGCGATCCGCCGGTCCAGCTGGTAGCGCTCGGAGATCAGCTGCCCGGCCGCGAGGGTGCTCATGACACCGCCGGCGGGATGCGTGTCCGCGCCCGTGTCACGGGGCGTCCCGCAGCGCCTCGGCGATCACCGCGCGCCCGATCGGCGCCGCGACCGAGCCGCCGGTGGCCTCCAGGGCCCGGTTACCGCCGTCCTCGACCAGGACCGCGACCGCGACCTGCGGGTTCTCGGCCGGCGCGAACGCCACATACCAGGCGTGCGGCGGGGTGTTCTTCGGGTCGGTGCCGTGCTCGGCGGTACCGGTCTTCGACGCGATCTGGACGCCGGTGATCTTGCCGCCGCCCTGGGTGCGGTCCTCGGAGGCGATCATCATGTCGGTCAGCGTCGAGGCGACCGGGGCCGGCATCGAGCGGGTCAGCCGGTCCGGCTCGGTGGTGTCGACGACGTCCAGCGTCGGGCTCTGGATCTCCCGGACCAGGTGCGGGGCCATCGTCTGGCCGCCGTTGGCGATCGAGCCACCGATCATCGCCAGCTGCATCGGGGTCAGCCGGACGTCGCGCTGACCGATCGCGGACTGCTGGGTGGACGGGGTGTCGGCCATCGGGCCGACCTGCGAGGCGGTGACCGGCATCGGGATCTGCAGGTCGGTGCGCCCGATCCCGAACGACTCGGCCTGGGCCCGCAGCGTGTCGGGGCCCAGCTCCTCGCCGAGCTGGGCGAACGCGGTGTTGCAGGAGCGGGCCAGCGCCTCGGCCAGCGACGCCGTCGCCCCGCCGCCGCACGACGAGCCGTTGAAGTTCTCCAGCGTGGTGGTGGAGTCGGCGAGCTGGATGTTCCGCTCCGCGGTCAGCCGGCTGTCCGGGGTGTAGCCGTTCTGCAGCGCGGCCGCGGTGGTGACCAGCTTGAACGTCGACCCGGGCGGCTCGATCTCGTTGATCGCGCGGTTGACCAGCGGGTTCGGCTCGGCGTTGTTGTAGTCGCGCCAGGCGTCCTGCTGCTCCTGGGCGTCCGGGGACGCGAGCGGGCTCGGGTCGTAGGCCGGGGTGGACGCCATCGCGAGGATGTCGCCGGTCTGCGGCTCCAGCGCGACGACCGCGCCGGTGTAGCCCTCCTGGTTCATCCGGTCGTAGGCGACCTGCTGGACGTCCGGGTCGATCGTGGTCACCACGTTGCCGCCGGAGGGATCCCGGCCGGTGATCAGGTCCGACATCCGCCGGACGAAGAGCCGGTCGTCGGTGCCGTTGAGCACCTCGTTGGTCGAGCGCTCCAGCGCGCCGGTGCCGTACACGGTCGACAGGAAGCCGGTGATCGGCGCGAACGCCGGCCCGCCCGGGTACTCGCGGGCGTAGCGGAGCCGGCCGTCGGTCTCCACGCTCTGCGCCAGCACCTGCCCGCCCGCGACGATCTGTCCCCGCTGCCGCGAGTACTCGTCGATCTGCGAGCGCTGGTTGCGCGGGTCGTCGCGGTACTGGCCGGCCATCACGACCTGGACGTAGGTGAGGTTCCCGAGCAGCGCGACAACCATGATCATCACGGCGAGGGCGACGCGGCGTACCGGACGGTTCACGAGTCACTCCTCTCCGGGGTCGACCGCTGGTGGTTCGAGGACTGCTGCTGGTTCGACGGCTGCTGGTTCGACGGCTGCTGGTTCGACGGCTGCGGGCTCGACGGGGTGGGCGTGGTGCCACCCTTCGGGCGCTGGACGAGCTCGGTGCTCGCGTCGGCGATGGGCGCACGCTGCTGGGCCGGCTTGCGCGGCAACGGTGCGCGGGCGACGTGCGAGATCCGCAGCAGGATCGCCACGAGTGCGTAGTTGGCCAGCAGCGACGAACCACCGTACGACAGGAACGGCAACGTCAGCCCGGTCAGCGGGATCAGCTTCGTCACTCCACCGATGACGACGAAGATCTGCAGTGCCAGCGAGAACGACAGCCCGGTCGCGAGCAGCTTGCCGTAGGAGTCCCGGACCGCGAGTGCGGAGCGCAGCCCCCGGGTGATCAGCACCAGGTAGACGAGCAGGATGGCGGCCATCCCGATCAGCCCGAGCTCCTCGCCGAGCGAGGAGAAGATGAAGTCGGACTCCGCGAACGGCACCAGGTCCGGCCGGCCCGCGCCCAGACCGGTGCCGCCGACCCCGCCGGTGCCCAGCCCGAACAGCGCCTGGGCGAGCTGGAAGCCGCCGGCCTCGTAGTCCGCGAACGGATCGAGCCAGATCTGCACGCGGACCCGGACGTGGTTGAACAGCTCGTAGGCGACGACCGCGCCGACCGCGAAGGCGGACAGCCCGATCACCATCCAGGAGATCCGCTCGGTGGCCGTGTAGAGCAGGACCAGGACCAGGCCGAAGATCAGCAGTGAGCTGCCGAGGTCGCGCTGGAAGACCAGCACGCCGATCGACAGGCCCCAGGCCGCGAGCAGCGGGGCCAGGTCCCGGGCCCGGGGGAGCTCCATCCCCAGGAACCGGCGACCGGCCGTCGAGAGCAGGTTGCGCTTCTGGACCAGGTACGCCGCGAAGAAGATGATCAGCAGGATCTTGGAGAACTCGCCGGGCTGGATGCCCGGGCCGCCCGGGATGCGGATCCACAGCTTCGCGCCGTTGACCTCGGAGATCGACGACGGCAGGAAGCCCGGCAGCGCGAGGAACACCAGCCCGACGAAACCGGCGGTGTAGCCGTAGCGGGCCAGGGTCCGGTGGTCGCGCAGGAAGTACAGGACCAGCGCGAAGAAGCTCAGCCCGACCACGGTCCACAGGACCTGCATGTTCACCAGGTCCGACGGCGCGTCCCGGCCGAGCAGCGCGGCGCGCGCGGCCCGCGCCAGGTCCAGGCGGTGGATCATCACCAGCCCGATCCCGTTCAGCAGCGCGACGCACGGGAGGATCAGCGGGTCGGCGTACGGCGCGAGGCGGCGCACCGCGAGGTGCGCGAGCGCGAACAGCACCAGGTAGGCGAGCCCGAGGAACAGCAGGTCCGTGGTGAGGGTCTGCTCCTGGTTGGCCTCGACCAGCACCAGCGCCCCGGTCGTCAGGACCGCGGCGAGGCCCAGCATGACCAGCTCGATCCCACGGCCCGTGGGGGTCGTCGGCTCCGCCGTGCCGCTCGGTGCGGCGCCGCTGGGGGCAGCCATCAGCCGTCCTGCCGGCAGTTCCGGCCCGGGTCGGGGGTCACGGTCGGCAGCGGGGTGGTGGTCACCGGCGGCTGGCCCGGTTCGACCGGCGGGATCACGACCGGCTCGGCGGGCGGCGGGTTCAGCGTCGAGCACAGCGGCAGCATCTGCTCGCGCAGCCGTTCGACCGTGCCGCGGGCACCGGCCTCGCCGTCGTCGGAGACGATCCCGTCGACGACCTGGGTCCGCGCGCCCTCCGGCAGCGACTCGAGGTCGATGTCGGACCGTTCGGCCACCCGCTGCAGCGGCACGCCCAGCACGTTCCCGCGCACGCCCTGGTAGATCGTGACCCGCTCCTGGTCGGCGCCCACGAAGTACTGCTGGAGCACCAGCGCACGGGCGATGAAGATCCCGGCGACCAGCAGGACGAGCACGGTCAGGACGGCGAGCACCGAGCGCAGGCCGCGACGGCGGCGCGGCGGCTCGGGGCGCTCGGGCTCGACCCGGACCGGTTCGGTCCGGGGCAGCGTGGTGGCCGCCGCGCGCTGCGCCGATCCCGGCGCCCGGTCGTCGTGCCGGTAGTCGCCGTCGTCGCTGCGCGGGTTGCGCCCCGCGGAGCCGCCGATGATCGGGGCGTCGTCGGCGTAGTCGACGTCCACCACGTCGGCCACGATGCATGTGATGTTGTCCGGGCCGCCACCGCGCAGCGCGAGCTCGATCATGCGGTCGGCGCACTCGCGGGGGTCGAGGTAGTCCTCCAGCGTCTGCTGCAGGGTCTCGTCGCTGACCGGGCCGGACAGCCCGTCCGAACACAGCAGGAACCGGTCGCCGGCCCGGGCCTCGCGGATGGACAGCGAGGGGTCGACGTCCTGGCCGGTGATGGCGCGCAGCAGCAGCGAGCGCTGCGGGTGGGTGTGCGCCTCCTCCTCGGTGATCCGGCCCTCGTCGATCAGCGACTGGACGAACGTGTCGTCCTTGGTGATCTGGTGGAACTCGCCGCCGCGCAGCAGGTAGCAACGCGAGTCGCCGACGTGCACCATGCCCAGCCGCGACCCGGCGAACAGGATCGCGGTCAGCGTGGTGCCCATGCCCTCCAGGTCGGGGGCGTCGGCGACGTGCCGGCTGATCGCGTCGTTGCCCTCGTGGGTCGCGTCGCGCAGGTCGGCGAGCAGGTCGTCGCCGGGTACGTCGTCGTCGAGCGGGGCCAGTGCGGAGATCACCAGCGACGAGGCGACCTCGCCGGCGGCGTGGCCGCCCATGCCGTCGGCGAGGGCGAGCAGGCGGGGGCCCGCGTAGACGGCGTCCTGGTTGTTCTGCCGGACCAGTCCGCGGTCGCTGCGGGCCGAATAGCGCAGCACCAGTGTCACGGGGCGGCTCCGGCTTCGGTCGGGGCACGTCGGGGTGATCCCGCGCCGTGGGGCCGGTCGAGCGGCCGCGGCCTCGGGGGAGCGGGCGGTCGCGGCGGGTTCTTCATCGTCGTTCGCTCATGATCGTCGTTCGCTCATGCTTCGTACGACACCGTCCGAGCCCGTCACGATCGCAGCTCGATCACCGTCTTGCCGATGCGGACCGGCGTCCCCAGCGGGACCCGGGTGGGTCCGGAGACCTTAGCCCGTTCCAGATAGGTGCCGTTCGTCGACCCGAGATCCTCGACGTACCACTCGTCGCCCTGCTGGGAGATGCGGGCGTGACGGGTGGACGCGTAGTCGTCGTCGAGCTTGAGGGTCGAGTCGTCCGCACGGCCGATGAGGATCGGTCGCGAGTCCAGGGTGATCCGGCTGCCGGCCAGTGGTCCCTGGGTGACGAGAAGCTGGCGGGCGACCTTGCCACGGCCACCGCCGCGCGCACGGGACTGCCTCCCGCCGCCGGCCCGGCCCGTCACGGCGGCCCGGAGACCGGACGCCGCGTACAGGTCGGAGCGCACCACCTGCAGGGCGAGCAGGACGAACAGCCAGAGCAGGGCCAGTAAGCCACCTCTGGTCAGCTGGAGCACCAGTTCCGGCACTTCGCCCGTACGCCCTTCTCGTCATGTCCTTGCGCACCGTCCGCCCGGTGGCACCGGGCGGACGGGCCAGTGCTCGGCGAGCACCGTCACGTCTCTAGTCGATCAGTGTGACGGTGCCCGGCGGGCGCCTCAGCCCTGGGTCCGGAAGACCAGGCTGGAGTGACCCACGCGGATCACGTCGCCGTCGGTCAGCTGGCAGGACTGCACCGGGCTGTTGTTCACCGTGGTGCCGTTGGTGGAGCCGAGGTCGTTCAGCGTGCCGACCTGACCGTCCCAGGTCACCTCGAGGTGCCGGCGGGAGACGCCGGTGTCGGGCAGCCGGAAGTTCGAGTCCTGGCCGCGGCCGATGACGTGGGTGCCCTCGGAGAGCTGGTAGTTCCGGTTCGACCCGTCGTCGAGGATGAGCATCGCGGTCAGCTGCTGCGGAGCGCCCCAGCCGCCCTGGCCGCCGTAACCCTGGCCGTCGTAGCCCTGGTCGTAGCCGCCCTGCTGCTGGCCGTACCCCTGGGGCTGGCCGTACTGGTCGTACCCGCCCTGGTCGTAGCCCTGCTGGTAGCCCTGCTGGCCGTAGCCCTGCTGGGGCTGGCCGTAACCCTGCTGCGGCTGCCCGTAGCCCTGCGGCTGGCCGTAGCCGTCGTAGCCGCCCTGCTCGTAACCGCCCTGCTGGGGGTGACCGGGCTGCTGGCCGTAGCCACCCTGCTGGCCGTACCCGGGCTGCCCGTACTGGTCGTACCCGCCCTGCGGCTGGCCGTAGCCGCCCTGCTGGCCGTACTGGTCGTAGCCACCCTGCTGGTAGCCGCCCTGCTGGCCGTACTGGTCGTAGCCGCCCTGGGGCTGGCCGTAGCCGCCCTGCTGCTGGCCGTACTGGTCGTAGCCGCCCTGCTGGCCGCCGTAACCCTGCTCCGGGGCGTAGGTCTGCTGCTGGCCGTACCCGCCGGGTGCGCCCCGGTCGTATCCGTACTGCCCGTTCTCCTCGGGGTGGCCCGGTTGCTGGCTCATGGGTGCTTCTCCTGCGGTGCGTGCTCTGGTGGCGTCCCGACGGGAAGCATCGGGGTCGACAGCCGAGCGGGTGCGGAACTGTCCCGTGTGCAGCGCCTCGGAGCGCTCCAGGAAGACTACGACCTCACCGTAGGTATCCCATCCCTGGTCGGTGAGTTCTTTCGCCACGTGCGACGAGAGGGATCGGACGACCCCGTCCTCGTCACCCGCCATGCGGTCGGAATCGCTCGGGCTGAGCAGCACGGTGAACCGGTTGGGCGCCAGGAGGCGACCACCGGCGAGCTGCTCCACGTTGTCCTCGGCTTCCCTCAGCAGTGCCTGTGCGACTTCCTGTGGGACGACACTGCCTCCGAAGACCCGCGCGAACGCGTCGCCCACGAACCCCTGTAGACGGCGCTCGAAGCGATCCACGCGGCCCAAATGATCTCCTCCGTCCGCATCGGCGTGTCGATGACTTCGCCGATCGTATCTGTGCTAACCGCCGGGCCCGGCGGCGCCCGACCGATCGTTCCCCGGTGCGCCGCTGGGCGCCGCCCGGTCTCCTTCCGATGTACCCGTGCGTGCCCGTCCGCGCATCCCGTCGTTGTGCACTCCACGTCGGTCTTCCCGCCGACGGGTACCCCCCCGCCGGAGGCCGGCGGGCGGGGTGCTAACTTTCTCCCGTCGCTCGGGCGAGTGGCGGAATGGCAGACGCGCACGGTTCAGGTCCGTGTGTCCGAAAGGACGTGAGGGTTCAACTCCCTCCTCGCCCACACACTCTCTCACCTCCTGGTGAGGATCTTCCCTCCTCCAGGGACACCCCCGCCACACCGATCCGGGGTACTGATCATCACCCGATGTGGTCGCCGCACCGGGAACTCATACCGTCGGTGGTCGTCCCGCTGCGGCGCGTGGTCACCGATCACGCAGTGCCGGGCGGTCCGGGTGGTCCGCCATCACCAGCACGTCCGCGTGGGCGCCCGGGTCCCCCTCCGCCTCGTACCGGGCGAAGGCCACCGCCGTCCAGGCCTGGTCGGGGGCGAGCCGTCGCTCGAGTGCCGCACGGCCCATCCGCAGGTGCACGGTCAGCTCGGCGGGCAGGCCACGGCCGAGCAGCCGCCCACCCGCGAGCAGGACCACACCCTCCGGGCCGAGCGGCACCGGGCCGTCGCGGAAGGCGCGGTCCCGCACCGCGTCCCGCAGCCGCGGCAGCACCGAGCCGGATCCGTCCGGGCCGGCGGGCCCCAGCACCTCGCGGCGCAGCGCGGGCTCGTCCAGCCAGCCGTCGAGGAACATGCCGGCATCGGTGTGCCCGAACTCGAGCCGGACCGAGGCCGGGCGCAGGAAGTCGTCCGCGTCCACGGCGAGCGACCCGCGCCCGCGGTCACGCAGCAGCTCGGCCACCGAGCGGGCGAGCGTGACCGGCCCGGCCGGCGGGGCGCCGTCGACGAGCACCCGCACCCGTCCGGATCGGCCGGTGATCCGCTCCGTGAGATGAGCGGCGAGGCCCTCCCGGTCGATCGGCCGGAAACCACCCGCCACCCGCACTCGCCTCCTCTGGTGCGCCGCCCGGTACCGCCCCGACACTAGGAGCGTGCCGACGGCTGCCGCATCCGAGGGTTCCCCGAGCGCGCTGCGCCGCGCGCTCCGGGTCCTGGAGGCCGTCTCGGACGCCGGGGACGGGGTCACCGCCAAGGCGCTGGCCCGCCGGCTCGAGCTGCCCCTGCCGACCACCTACCGGATGCTGGGCACCCTGGTCGAGGAGGGCTACCTGGTCCGGCTGCACGCCGCGCGCGGGTACGGCCTGGGGTACCGGGTGGTCGACCTCTACCGCGGGATGACCGACCCCATCACGCCGCCGGCGCCCGCCCGCGAGCTGCTGGCCGAGCTGCACGTCCGGGTGGGGGCGGCCGCGGTGCTCGCGGTGCTGCGGTCCGACGACGTCGTCGTCGCCCACACCGACACCTGCGCCGCACACCCCGGCCCGGACGAGGCGGTGGGCGAGCCGCTGCCCGCGCACGCGACGGCGCCGGGGAAGGCGCTGCTGGCCGGCCTGGACGCGGGCCGGCTGGCGGGGGTCCTCGGCGTCGGCACCGGGGCGCTGCACCCGCTGACCCCGCACACCCTCACCGACCGCCGGCTGCTCGACCGCGACCTGCTGCGGGTCCGCTCGGCCGGGGTCGCGGTGGAGGTCGAGGAGCACGCCCGCGGCCGGGCCGGGCTGGCCGTCGCCGTGCCGGGCGGGGAGCGGGCGTCCGCGCTGGCCGTCGTCGTCAGCCGGGCGGACTTCGCCGAGCGGCGCTGGGAGCTGGAACGGGCGGTGCGGGAGACCGCCGGGTCGCTCGCCCGGCACCTCGGCGGCCCGGGCGTCGCGGCGTCCGGCTGACGGGGCCGGGAGATCCGGCCAGGATGGACGGATGGGCTCAGCAGGCACCGGCGTCCGCTACGAGCGGGACGGCCACGTCGTGACGATCACCTACGACCGCCCGGAGAAGCGCAACGCGATCGACGGCGACATGCGTCGCGCGATCAACGCAGCCTGGGACCGGTTCCGCGCCGACGACGAGGCCTGGGTGGCGATCGTGACCGGCGCCGGGTCGGCGTTCTGCGCGGGGGCCGACCTGCGGTCGGAGACCGGGAACCCGGCGGGCGACTTCCCCGGCAGCTTCTGGGAGAAGCCGACCGTGAACTCGCTGGAGAGCGGCTGGGAGATCTTCAAGCCGATCGTCGCCGCGGTGAACGGCCCGGCCGTCGGGTACGGCGTCACGCTGCTGACCTGGTGCGACTTCGTGATCGCCTCCGAGCGGGCGACGTTCACCTTCCCCGAGGTGCGCCTGGGCATGCCGACGATCGTCGGTGCGCTGCGGCTGCCCCGGATGATCGACCGCCAGCACGCGATGGAGCTGCTGATGACCGGGGACACGATCGACGCGCACCGGGCCCGCGAGATCGGGCTGGCCGGGTGGGTGGTCCCGCCGGAGTCGCTGATGGACACCGCGCGGTCGCTGGCGACCCGGCTCACCGCGGGCGCGCCGCTGGCCCAGCGGGCGATCAAGGAGATGGCCGTGCGCGGGCCGGAGATGGGCACGACCGAGGCGATCCGCTTCGGCGAGACGATGCGCAAGGTCGTCGGGGCGACCGACGACGCCGCGGAGGGCGTGGCCGCCGCCCGGGAGCGGCGTACCCCGGTCTGGCGGGCCCGCTGACCTTTCCGTTGGACGGGAAACGACCTGGGCGGCGCAGGGTCGTCGCCGCTACGTTCGCGCCATGACCGAGACGACGCAGTCCCGTGTCCGCACCGAGCCGCCGTTCCGCGCCGACCACGTCGGCAGCCTGCTCCGGCCGCCGGAGCTGCTCGCCGCCCGCGAGCGGCACGCGTCGGGAGCGCTGGACGATGCCGGCCTGCGCGCGGCCGAGGACGCGGCGATCGCCGACGTCGTCGCGCTGCAGGAGTCGGTCGGCCTGCGCTCGGCCACCGACGGCGAGTTCCGGCGCACGTCGTGGCACATGGACTTCATCTACCGGCTCGGCGGGGTCTCGAAGACCTCCGGGAAGGTCGAGGTGAAGATGCACAACGCGGCCGGCGAGAACAACTTCACCTCCGCCGGGATGGCGGTCGACGGCCCGGTCCGGCTCGACGAGCCGATCTTCGGCGAGGCGTTCGACTTCCTGGCCGCGCAGGTCGGCACCGCCATCCCGAAGCTGACGATCCCTTCGCCGAGCATGGTCTACGCCCGCGGCGGCCGCGCCGTCATCTCCACCGACGTGTACCCCGACATCGAGGAGTTCTGGACCGACCTCTCCGCCGCCTACGCCGACCAGCTCTCCGCGGTGTACGACCGCGGCTGCCGCTACCTGCAGCTCGACGACACCGCGCTGGCCTACCTCAACGACCCCGCGCACCGAGCGGAACTCGCGGAGAAGGGCGACGACCCGGACACCCAGCACCTGCGCTACATCCGCCAGATCAACGCGGCGATCTCCGGCCGCCCGGGGGACATGCGGGTCACCACGCACATGTGCCGCGGGAACTACCGGTCGTCCTGGGCCGCGGAGGGCGGCTACGACCACGTCGCCGAGGCGCTGTTCTCCGAGCTCGCCGTGGACGGGTTCTTCTGCGAGTTCGACGACGAGCGCTCCGGCACCTTCGCACCGCTGCGCTTCGTGCCACCGGGCAGGCAGGTCGTCCTGGGGCTGGTCACCACCAAGACCGGCGAGCTGGAGGACGCCGGCGCGCTGAAGCGGCGGATCGACGAGGCCGCGGCGTACGTGCCCTACGACCAGCTCTGCCTGTCCCCGCAGTGCGGATTCTCCTCGACCGTCGAGGGCAACGAGCTCACCGCCGACGACCAGCGGCGCAAGCTGGAGCTGATCGTGTCGGTCGCCGAGGACGTCTGGGGTCGGTGAGATCCGCCGCTCACCGGTGCCGCACCGGGTGAGCGGCGTGGGGCCATACTCGGCGCGTGGGGTACGACGAGGGGCTGGTCGCCCGGATCCGGAGCCTGCTGACCGGTGAGCCCGGGCTCACCGAGAAGCGGATGTTCGGCGGTCTGGCGTTCCTGCTCGACGGGCACATGGCCCTCGCCGCGAGCGGCAGCGGTGGGCTGATGGTGCGGGTCCCGCCGGACCGCGTCCCGGAGCTGCTCACCCGGCCCGGGGCCTCGCCGATGGTGATGCGGGGCCGCGAGCTGGCGGGCTGGCTGCGGGTGACCGGGGAGCCGGACGTCGACGATCTCGACGGGCCGGACCTGGCCGGCTGGGTGGCCGAGGGCGTCGCGTTCGTACACACGCTCCCACCGAAGAAGTGACCTCGCCGCTGCACGAGCGCGTGCTCGCCGGGGCCAGGCCGGGGGCGCGGCTGCTCGACGTCGGGTGCGGAGCCGGCGAGCTCCTGGCCCGCGCCGCCGCGGACGGCCTGGTGGTGTCCGGTGTGGACGTCGACCGTCGCGCCCTGGCGGCCGCGGAGCGGACCGTCCCCGGCGCCGTGCTGCGGGTCGCCGACGCCCACGAGCTGCCGTTCGACGACGACGCGTTCGACCTGGTCGACCTGGTCCAGGTGCTCGAGCACCTGACGAACCCGGTCGTCGCGCTGCGGGAGGCCGGCCGGGTCTGCTCCCCGGGCGGAGCGGTGCGCGCCACGGTCTGGGGCCGGCCCGACGAGTGCGACGCCTCGGTGATCGGCGCGGCGCTGCTCCCGCTGACCGGGGCCGCCCGGGCACCCGGGTCCGACCGCAGTGGCACGGGTGCGCCCCCGCTGACCGACCCGGACCGGCTGGCCCGGATCGCCGGGCTCGCCGGTCTCGAGGTGCGGGAGATCGCCGTCGTCCGGGTGCCGGTCGACCATCCCGATCCGGACGACCTCGTCGCCGGGGTGCTGGCGTCGGCCCCCGGCCGGCACGCGGCTCGCGCGGTCGGCCCCGCCGCCGTCCGGACAGCCCTGCTCGACGCCTTGGAGCCCTACCGCGACGGCCCCGGCCACCGCCTGACCGACACCGTCCGCGTCCTCGACGCCACCCCGGCCTGACCGCGCGCCGATCAGCAGGACGCGCGCCGGTCCGGCGTCCGCGCGCGGTAGGACACGCGCGAACGCCGGGTCGGCGCGCGAACAGTGGATCTGCGCGCGGACACGCGCCCGCCGGGCGGGTCAGGTGGCGGTGGCGGCGGGCGTCCGGTCGTAGCGGATCTTCAACAGGGACTTGCAGTACTCGCCGTTGGTCTCGATCCCGACCCGCTGCAGCCGGGCCCGGCGCAGGTGCAGCGGGACCTGCTCGACCGTCACCGGTGACCCGTCCGGGTGCACCAGCAGCGGCGCGTCGTCCCCGGCCGGCAGGCCGATCGCCTCCCGGCGGCGGCGCATCCGGACCAGCTCCTCGGTGTCGGCCGCGGTCCCGGTGAGCTCCCCGAGCGTGAGCGCGGCGAGCTCGTCCGGGCCGGTCCCGGCGTCGACCAGCGGTCGGGCCACCCGGTCCTGCCCGGCCAGCGCGGCCTTGGCCAGGAACGTGCGGCGCAGCTCGTCCAGCTCGGCCGCGGCCTCGCCGTTGATCGAGCCCTCGAACGAGCGCACGAACCCCGACTGCGCCGCGACCCCGCCGTTGATCTCGTCGGAGGCGTGGTGGTCGGCCAGCGTCACCTGCGCCCGGCTCACCCCGTCGACCGCCGACACCGCGTCGTAGGCGTCGGCGACCATCAGGAACGAGAAGTTCGGCGCGCAGAAGAACGTCGGCAGGCGCAGCCCTACCGTGACCTCACCGGCGGGGGAGACGGTGCACGTCTCGACGAAGTCGAGCTCGGTGATCGGCTCGTCCAGCTCGGGATCGAGCACCGTCCCCAACGCGGACCACACGGCCTGCCGCAGCTCGACAGGCCCGGCCGTCACGCCTTCGCCCCCGCGGTGTTGTCCACCAGCTCCTCACCCGGCGCCATCTCCTCGCCGGCCGTGGTGTCGGGCAGCCGCATCTCGGACGGCACCTCGATGTCGTAGAGCTTGGCGGCGTTCAGGCCGAGGATCTTCTTCTTCGACGCGGTGGTGAGCCGCGGGTAGTCGGCGAACTGGTCGTCGTCCGGCATCTGCCAGTCGACCAGGCCCTCGACCTGCCACTTCGGCGTCCAGATGTTGTAGTCGCCGCCGTAGAGCATCTTGTCCTCGCCGACCCAGAACAGCAGCTCGCCCATGACCTTCGCGAAGAACTTCGGGCGGGCGTGCATCAGGCCGCCGACGACCACCGACAGCCCGGCGTAGACGTTCGGCTCCTGCACCGCCATGAAGCAGAAGTCCTCGATCCGCGGCAGGCCGACGTGCTCGACGATGAAGTTGAGGCCCTGGAAGTCGGTGGCCGCGTGGTCGACGTCGGCGACGTCGAACGCGTCCTTGTCCAGCGGCCAGATCGTCGGGCCCTTGTGCACGTGGACGTTCTTGATGCCGAGGTCCTGGGCCTTCTGCAGGAAGTGGTAGGCCTCGGGGTCGGTGAGCTTGTAGCCGCGGGACTCGCCGTTCCACTCCGCGGTGTAGAGCTTCACGCCCTTGTGGTGGTACTTCTCGACGTCGGCCTCGAGCTGCTCCAGCCCGGCCTGCCCGTCGCGCGGGTCGAACCGCCCGTTGACGATCAGCCGGTCACCGAAGCGCTCCAGCAGCTCGGCGTTCTGGTCGACGGTGTTGAAGCCGTTCTTGTACCACTCCTTGAGGTACGTCGACTGGAAGATCGCGTGGTCGACGTGGCCCTCGATGAACATGTCCCGCTCGAAGTCGTCCGCCGAGACCTTGAGGTAGTGCTCCCAGTCCCAGTGGGTCTCGGGCGGGCCGAGCTGGTGGTAGCCGTAGAAGCAGTCGATCCAGCCCTTGGCGTACTGCTCGCGGCCCTCGACCCAGTTCTCCCGGGACGCGTCCCAGAAGTGACAGTGGGAGTCGACCACGAAGTACTTCTCGCCGTCCTTCTCGTACATGCGATTCCTCCTGCGCCGGCGTCGTCGCCGATCGGTGGTGGTCAGGAAAGACGTTCGTGTCAGACGTACGTATGAATTGCCTTCACGGGACGAGGATCGCCCGGCCGCGGACCTTGCCGGCGTCGAGGTCGTGCAGGGCGTCGAGCGCGCGGTCGAGCGGGTACTGGGCGGTGTGCAGGGTGACCTTGCCGTCCTGGGCGAGCACCATGAGCTCGGCGAGGTCGTTGTAGGTGCCGACGATGTTGCCGATGACGTTCTTCTCGCCCGCGACGAAGTCGAGCGTCGGCGCCCGGAACTCGCCGCCGTAGCCGAGGGTGAACAGGTAGCCGGCCGGGCCGACCATCTGCCAGGCCTCGAGCTCGACGCCCTGCTCGGCGACGAAGTCGAACACCACGGTGGCGCCGCCGCCGGTGATGTCCTGCACGGCCTGGATCTGCCGGCCGTCGGCCAGGACCGTCTCGTCCGCGCCGATCTGCTTGGCCAGGTCGAGGGCGGCCGGGTTCTTGTCGACGACGATGATCTTCGTGGCGGTCAGCGCGGACAGGCACTGGATCGCGATGTGGCCGAGCCCGCCGGCGCCGATCACGACGGCCGACGTGCCCGGGTAGAGCAGCGGGATCGACTTGCGCACCGCGTGGTAGGCGGTGATGCCGGCGTCGGCGAGTGCCGCGACGTCGGCCGGGTTGGTGTCCGGGTTCAGCTTCACGCAGGCCCGCGCGGTGGTGCGCAGGTACTCGGCCATGCCGCCGTCGTTGTTCGACAGGCCGGGGAAGAACGCGTCGCCGGTGCACTGCATGTCACGCCCGGACCGGCAGGACAGGCACAGCCCGCAGGACGGCTGCGGGTGCAGGATCACCGTGTCGCCGACGGCCACGTTCGTCACGGCGTCGCCGACCGCGTGCACCCAGCCCGCGTTCTCGTGGCCGATCACGTACGGCAGGTCGGGGTTCTGGATGTCGGCCCAGTCGCCGTTCACGATGTGCAGGTCGGTGCGGCACACCCCGGCGCCGCCGATCTTGACGATGACGTCGAGGGGACCCCGCAGCTCGGGCTCGGGGATGTCGTCGATCGTGGGATCCTGCTGGTACGCATGCACCCGCACGGCCTTCACGTCATGACCTCCTGGCGTCGGACGCGCCTCGCTGCGCGTCGGTCGTGGTGGGGACTCGCGGCGTTCGCGACAGCCGCACGGCCCCGCTGAGCTGTGCTACCCGTCACATCCGATCACAACCCCGTTGTGCACGACGGACAAGACGACAACTTCTCGCTGACCGAGAATCAGGATGAATCGGACACGGGTGTCGGATCGGGTTACCGGCCAGTAGCCTGCGGGCATGGCGGACGACGCGAGCTGGGTGGCCGGGGCGATGGCGCAGGCCGTGCCGTGGGTGGGCACGGCCGGGATCACCTTCGGTGAGATCACCACCGAACGTGCGGAGGCGTTCCTGCCCGACCGCGCGGACCAGCACAACCACGTCGGCGGCCCGCACGCCGCGGTGATGTTCGGTCTCGGTGAGACGGCGTCCGGCGCGGTCGGGCTGGCGGCCTTCGCCGCGACCGGGGACCGGGCGGTCCCGCTCGTCGTCCGCTCCGAGATCGGGTACCTGAAGCTCGCCCGCGGGGACCTGCGGGCCGAGGCGGTACTGACCCGTCCGGCCGGGGAGGTCATCGCCGCGCTCGACGCGGGGGAGCGCCCCGAGTTCACCGTCGACGTCGCGCTCGTCGACACCGCCGGGGTGCAGACGGGTGCGATGACCGTCGTGTGGACGCTCAAGCCACACCGCGCGCCGGAGCCGGCGTCGGCCTAGCGTCGCGTCCCATGGACGTGGTGATCGCCGGAGGCCACGGACAGATCGCGTTGCGACTGTCCACCCTGCTCGTCGGGCGGGGACACACCGTGCGATCGATCGTGCGCAACCCCGACCACACCGACGACGTGCGCGCGACCGGTGCGAGTGTGGTCGTCGCCGACCTCGAGTCGACGTCGGCCGCGGACCTCGCCGGGCACCTGACCGGCGCCGACGCGGTCGTGTTCGCGGCCGGTGCCGGTCCGGGCAGCGGGGTCGCCCGCAAGGAGACGGTCGACCGGGACGGCGCGACGCTGCTCGCCGACGCCGCCGCGCAGGCCGGGGTCCGCCGGTACCTGCTGGTCTCCTCGACCGGGGTGGATGCCGAGCCCGATCCGGAGCGCGGGGAGGTCTGGGCCGCCTACATCCGGGCGAAGAGGGCCGCCGAGGAGGCGATCCGCGACGACGACCGGCTCGACGCCACCATCCTGCGGCCCGGCCGGCTGACCGACGACCCCGGGACCGGGAAGGTCACCCTCGCGCCACCCCCGGTCGACCGCACCGACGTGACCCGGGACGACACCGCCGCGGTCCTCGCCGCCTTGCTCACCGCCCCGCACACGATCGGGGCGACGCTGGAGCTCCGGGAGGGTGACGTCGCACTACCCGAGGCGGTGGCGGCGCTCGACGGATAGGTGTGCCGTGCGCGGCACACGGTAAGACTGACCCATGACGGACCACGAGTACGACGTCGTCGTGATCGGCGGCGGCCCGGCCGGGGAGAACGCCGCCGGCTACGCGGTGCAGGCCGGGCTCTCCACGGCCCTGGTCGAGGACGAGCTGATCGGTGGCGAGTGCTCGTACTGGGCGTGCATCCCGTCCAAGGCGCTGCTGCGGACCCCGCAGGCGGTCGCCGACGCCCGGCGCCTGCCCGGTGTCACCGCCGACTTCGATCCGGGGGCGGTGCTGGAACGCCGGACCTCGTTCGTCTCGAACTGGGACGACTCCGGGCAGGTGGACTGGGCCGAGGGCGCCGGCGTGAGCGTGCTGCGCGGCCGCGGCCGGCTGACCGGTGAACGGACCGTGCAGGTGACCGGCGCCGACGACGCCCCGGTCACCGTGACCGCCCGGCGCGCGGTGGTGCTCGCGACCGGATCGGTGCCGCTCACCCCGCCGGTCCCGGGGATCGACTCGGTCTCGGTGTGGGGCTCGCGCGAGGCGACGTCGGCGAAGGAGATCCCGCGCCGGCTCGGGGTGCTCGGCGGCGGGGTCGTGGGCTGCGAGATGGCCCTGGCCTTCGCCCGGCTCGGGTCGGCGGTGACCCTGATCCACCGTGGTCCGCGGGTGCTGCCGCGGGCCGAGCCGGTGGCCTCCGAACGTGTCGCCGACGGGCTGCGCGGGGCCGGGGTCGACGTGCGGCTGGACACCGGGCTGGACGCCGTCGAGCCGGTCGACGGTGACGGCGCCGCCCGGCTGACGCTCGGGGGCGGGACGATCGAGGTCGACCGCCTGCTGGTCGCGACCGGCCGGCGCCCGGGCACCGACGGGCTCGGCCTGGACTCGGTCGGGGTGACCACGACCGGGCGGGGTGCCGTGCCGGTCGACGACACCGGGCTGGTCGAGGGCGGCGGGGACTGGCTCTACGCCGTCGGGGACGTCAACGGGCGCACCCCGATGACCCACCAGGGCAAGTACCAGGCCCGGATCGCCGCGCACGCGATCGCGGCGCGCGCCGCCGGACGCCCGCTCGACACCGCCCCGTGGGGCGAGGACGCGGCCACCGCCGACCACCTCGCCGTCCCCCAGGTGGTGTTCACCGACCCGGAGGCCGCGTGGGTGGGCCGCACCGCCGAGGCCGCGCGAGCCGCCGGCGTCGCGGTCCGGGTGGTCGAGATGGACATCGCCGTCGCCGGTTCCGGGCTCACCGCGGACGGCTGGTCGGGCCGGGTCGTCGCCGTCGTCGACACCGACCGGGAGGTACTCGTCGGCGTCACCTTCGTCGGGCCCGGCGTGGCCGAGCTGCTGCACGCGGCGACGATCGCGGTCGTCGGCGAGGTGCCGCTGCACCGGCTGTGGCACGCCGTCCCGGCGTTCCCGACGATCAGCGAGGTGTGGCTGCGCCTGCTGGAGGCCTACCGCCAGGAGTGAGACCCCGCCGGGCGTACGGCCTCCTCAGGACTGCACGCCCAGGTGGTCGAGCAGCTCGACCTCGATCCGGTCGAGGTCGCGGGAGACCGTCCGGAACGCGGACTTGCGCCGCGCGGCCGGCATGTTCTCCGCGGCCCGGACCGCCGCCGCCAGGTCGTGCAGGCGCGGCTCGGTCTCGTCGGCGAACCGCTTCGCCCGCGGGTCCCGGTCGGTGGTCCCGTCCTCGCGCAGCTCGGTGATCGTCCGCGCGATCCGGGACAGCCGGGCGTGCAGCCTGCCACCGGGGCCGGAGTAGCCGCCGAGCTCGTCCGGGGACACACCGAGCCGGCGGGACCGGTGGTCGTCCAGGCGGTGCCGCAGCGACCCGGCGGCGGCCATCGCGTACGGCGCCAGCAGCGGGGCCAGCAGCTTCAGGATCCCGAGGTAGCGCTGGACCCGCTTGGCGTTCCACTCGTGGGCCGCGCGCTCCCGCTCGGCCTCCTTGATCGCCAGGGCCTCGGTCTTCTGCCGCCCCTTCTCGGTGGCGCGGACCGTCTTGGCCTCGGCCTTGCGGGCGCCGGCGTCGGCACGGGCCGAGATCTTCGCGATCCTGCGGTCGGCGGAGCGGGCCTTGAGGTCCGCCTCGCTCATCAGGCTGTGCGCGGCGGCGGTCACCCGTTCGCCGCCGTCGCCGACGGCCTTGCGGGTGCGGCGGGCCGCCCGCAGTCCGGCCCTCTCGGCCCGGCGGCTCGCCGCCTCGGCCCGCTTGCGGGCCTTCACCGCACGGCGGTGCAGCTTCTCCGACGCCCGGTCGGCCGAGTCACGGGCGGACTCGGCCGCCCCCTGCACCCACTCCGACGCGTCGACCGCCGCCTCCCTGGTCGCCGTGGCGGCGCGCTCGGCCGCACTCGGCTTCCTGCGCAGCAGTCCCATGTCGTGTCCTCCCGGGCTCGGCTCGGCATGAGTTGATCGCTTGTATGGTCGCCGCAGCCTACGGGCGGCGCCACCGGACGCGCAGGTCCGACACCGGGGAGTGACCGGACGGGTGCGGGGTCGGTACCGGGCCGTGCCCGGGCCGCGTCGTCGGAACCGTCGGGGGTGGTCTCTACCCTCGGTTCCCGTGAGCACCTCGACCGGGCACCGGACCGCGCCGCGCGTCCTGCTGGACGCCGCCGCGCTGAGCGGGTGCCGCCGCCGGGTGCACCTCGACCACGACCCGGCCGCCACCGGGCGTCCGCGCGCGCTGCCCGACCCGGCGATCGAGCAGCGCCGGTCCGACGCGGCGGCGCACCGGCAGCGGATCGGCGAGCTGCTGGCCGGGACCGCCGGGGCGGACTGGGCGAGCACCTGGCCGGACGGCGCGGCCGGGCCGGTCGGGGACGTGCCGGCGTCCGACCCGCCGGAGGCGGTCGCAACCCCGCCGGAGGCGGCGGCCGCCGACGGTGAGGCCACCGGGCCGCCCGCCGGGTCCCGCGCGGAACGGGCCGCCCGCACCGCGGAGCTCGTCGCCGCCGGCGCCCCGATGATCTGGGGCGCGGTCCTCCCGCTCGACGGCGACCGCCGCGGCACCGCCGAGCTGCTGGTCCGGGCCCCGGGTGGTGGCTACGTGCCGCTGCTGGTGGTGCGCCGCCGGATCACCGACCCGGGCGAGGGGGCCCGGACCACCGCCGTCACCGATCCGTGGCCGCAGCGCGCCCGGCACGACCCGGACCGCAAGGTCCGCTCCCAGCCCCGGGACCTGCTCGCACTGGCCCAGCTCACCCGGCTGCTGGAGGCCGCGGGCTGGGCACCGCCGGAGGGCACCCCGCGGCGCGGTGGGGTGATCGGGCTGGACGCCGACGTCGTGGTCTGGCACGACCTGCACGCCGGGCACTGGCCGGGCGGCCGCACGACCCTGGAGGAGTACGACGCCCGGTTCGCCGACCGGTCCGCCGTCGCCCGGGCCGCGGCGACCGGCGGGCCCGCGCTCGCCGCACCCTCGCGGATCACCGAGTGCCGGCGCTGCCCGTGGTGGCCGACCTGCGAGGCGGAGCTCGAGCGGGCCGACGACGTCAGCCTGGTCGCGCACGGTGAGACGGCCCGGCTGCTGCGCGAGGCCGGTGTCGGCACGGTCGCCGCGCTCGCCGCCCTGGACCCGGCGACCCCGCCGGCCGCGCTGGAGGGGCCGATGCCCGGCCCGCCGTTCTCCGACGTCGTCGCGCTCGCCCGGGCCCGCCGGCACGGGCTGGCCGTCGCCCGCCGGGTGCCGCGGGTGCCGGTGCCGCGGGCCGACGTCGAGGTCGACGTCGACATGGAGAGCTTCGGCGAGTCCGGCGCCTACCTCTGGGGCGTGCTGCTGACGTTCCCGGGCGGGCGACGCGGCGGCGACCCGGAACCGGGCTACCGCGCGTTCGCGACCTGGGAGCCGCTGCCCACCCCGGACGAGGGCCGCTCGTTCGGCGAGTTCTGGACCTGGCTGTCCGGCGTCCGGGCCGCGGCGGCGCGCTCGGGCCGGACCTTCGCCGCCTACTGCTACAACGAGCAGGCGGAGAACCGCTGGATGCTGTCGTCGGCGCAGCGGTTCGCCGGGGTGCCCGGCGTCCCGACCGAGGAGCAGGTCCGCGAGTTCATCGACGACCCGGGCTGGGTCGACCTCTACGGCGTCGTCTCGACCTGGTTCCTGTGCGCGCACGGCAAGGGACTCAAGAAGATCGCTCCCGCCGCCGGGTTCGCCTGGCGGGACCCGGAGGCCGGCGGGGAGAACTCGATGCGCTGGTACCGCGACGCCGTCGCGCTCGAGGGCGGCGACCCCGACCCAGGCCAGCGCGAGCGGCTGCTCGGCTACAACACCGACGACGTGCTGGCCACCCATGCCCTGCGGGAGTGGATGTCGTCGGACCGGATCCTGGAGGTGCCCTTGGTGAGCGAGCTGCGCGACACCCCCTGATCGCGGGCGGCATGTGACGATGCCGGGCGTGGCTCCCCGTGGATACGACCGGATCGGACCGCGTGGCGCGGTCTCCAGCACCCATCACCTCGGCACCGCCGCCGCGGCGGCCGTGCTCGCCGACGGCGGCAACGCGTTCGACGCGGCGGTCGCCTGCGGGTTCGTCCTGCAGGTCGTCGAGCCGCACCTGTGCGGGCCCGGTGGCGAGCTTCCCGCGGTGTTCGTCACGGCCGGTGACCCGACCCCGAAGGTCCTCTGCGCCCAGGGCACCGCCCCGGCCGCGGCCACGATCGAGCGGCTGCGCGGCGAGGGATGCGAGATCGTGCCCGGCACCGGGCTGCTGCCCGCCACCGTCCCGGGTGCCTGGGACGGCTGGCTGACGCTGCTGCGCGACCACGGCACCCGCGAGCTCGCCGACGTCCTGGCCCCCGCGCTCGGCTACGCGGCCGGCGGGTTCCCGCTAGTGCCGCGTGTCCCGCTCGCGCTGGGCCAGGTCGCCGACCACTTCCGCACGCACTGGACGAGCTCGGCCGCGACCTGGCTGCCCGGCGGCCGGGTGCCCGCGCCGGGCGAGATCGTGCGGCTGCCGGCGCTGGCCGCGACCTGGCAGCGGCTGCTCGACGCCGCGACCGGCCCCACCCGCGAGGCGCGGATCGACGCCGCCCGCGACGCCTGGTACCGCGGCTTCGTCGCCGAGGAGATCGGGCGCTTCGCCGCGACCCCGGTCCGCGACGAGACCGGCCACGACCACGCCGGTCTGCTGACCGCCGACGACCTGGCCGGCTGGTCGGCGCACTACGAGGACGCGCTGGTCGCCGACGCGGGCGACGGCTGGAGCGTCGCCAAGTGCGGCCCGTGGTCGCAGGGCCCGGTGCTGCTGCAGCAGCTGCGGCTGCTGTCCGGTGTGGACGTCGAGATGCCCGGTGGGGTGGCGACCGCGGACACCGTGCACGCCGCCGCCGAGGCCGCGAAGCTGGCCTTCGCCGACCGGGAGGCCTGGTACGGCGATCCCTTCCCGGGTGAGCCCGTCCCGATGGCCGCGCTGCTCGCCGACGGCTACACCGACGCCCGGCGCGCGCTGATCGGGCCCACATCGGACGGCACGCTGCGGCCCGGATCGCCGGGCGGTGTGGCGCCCCGGCTCGGTGCGTACGCCTCGACCCCCGGCGCGGCCCGGAGCGGCGGGACGAGCGGGCCGGGCACGGGGGAGCCCACCGTCGGCCGGGACGGTGTCGTGCGGGGCGACACCGTGCACGTCGACGTCGTGGACGCGGCCGGGAACATGGTGTCGGTGACCCCGTCGGGCGGCTGGCTGCAGTCCTCGCCGACGATCCCGTCGCTCGGGTTCTGCCTGGGCACCCGCGGGCAGATGTTCTGGCTGGAGGCGGGACTGCCGTCGTCGCTCGCCCCGGGCCGGATGCCGCGGACGACGCTGAGCCCGTCGCTGGCGCTGCGCGACGGCGAACCGGCGGTCGCGTTCGGCACCCCCGGCGGCGACCAGCAGGACCAGTGGCAGCTGTGCTTCCTGCTGGCGATGATGCACGCCGGGCTGGACCTGCAGTCCGCGATCGACGCGCCGACCTGGCACTCGACCGCGTTCCCGGGGTCGTTCGCGCCGCGCGGCTGGGAGCCGCACGGCCTGGTCGTCGAGTCCCGGCTCGGCGCGGACACGCTCGCCGAGCTGGCCCGGCGCGGGCACGAGATCGACGACGCCGGCGCCTGGGCACTGGGCCGGATGTGCGCCGTCGGCAACGGTGTCGCGGTCCCCGGCGGTGGCGGGCCGGGTGCGTTCCACGCCGCCGCCGACCCGCGTTCGGGCGTCGCCGCGGCCGTCGCGCTCTAGCCGCCGGCCCGGGTTCCACGTGGAACGGGTGACGTGGAACGGGTGACGTGCACTGTGCCCGGAGGTACGGCATGGAGTTCAGGCTCGAGACGATCGGGGTCCCCGTCCCCGCCCTGGACGCCGCGCCGGCCTTCTACGGCTGAACGCCGACCGGCGGCCCGACACCCCCCAGGGCCGGGTCACCGGTCGGCCGTCATCGGGGGCGGGAGCCGTGCTCGTCGTCCCGCACGTGCCGTCCGTTGCCGGGCCGCGCGTCGTGCAACGGGTGCGGGAACTCGACGTCGGAGTGGGTCACCCGGCCCGCCTCCAGCTCCACCACGTCCGCGACGGGCGGGTAGCCGCTGGTCGCCAGCGTGTAGGTCCCGGCGGGCAGCTCGTCGAAGCTGAAGGTCCCGTCCGCCCCGGACACCCGCGTCCCGACGACCTCGCCGTCGGCGTCGATCAGGGTGGCCACCGCCTGCGCGACCGGGCCGCCGTCCGGGGCCGCGGTGACCCGCCCGGTGAGCCGGGACCGCTGCGGCAGCTGCAGGTCCTGCTCCACGGACCCGGTCGCGGGCACCCGCACGCCGACCGCCACCGGGTCCACGTCCTCGCCCGCGGCGGTGAGCGTGTAGTGGCCCGGCGGGACGCCGGGCAGGTCGTAGCGGCCGTCGGCACCGGAGCGGCCGGTCCCGGCGACCTCGCCCCGCCCGTCGATCAGGGCGACGGTCACGCCGGACGCGGGCCGTCCGGCGGCGTCGAGCACGGTGCCGCGGACGGCGCTGCCGTCACCGAGACGCACCTCGTGGGCGACCGGTCCGGCACCGATCGACACGGTGGCCGCGTGCGGTGGCCGCGCCCCGGCGGCGACGACGACCAGGTACCTGCCCGGCTCGTCGAGCGCGATCCGGTAGTGGCCGTCGTCGCCGGTCGTGACGTGGCCGGCCGGAACACCGGACAGCCGGGTGACGGTCACCGTCGCGCCGGACAGTCCGGCACCCGAACCCGAACGCACCCGGCCGAGCACCGCCCGGTCCCCGACGTGCGGCCGGGCGATCTCCGCCGGACCCGGGCCGTCGGGCAGCACGCCGTCGGACGCCGGCGACGGGACGGGGCCGCCCGTGGGCGCGGCCGGTGCGGGCACCGCCGGGCCGGGCCGTCCGGTGTCACCGGACGGGGACCCGGCGGCGTGCGCCGTCGCAGCGCCGGCGCGGCCGATCACCGGGATCGGCGTCGTCGCGGGCGCGGTGTGCCCCTCCGCGGTCCGGTCCCCGGCCGGGGCCGGGGCCACCGTGGCGGTCCCGACGTCACCGGTCGGCACGGGCGAGGCCGAGGCGCCGACGGCCGGCTCCGCCGCGACACCGGTGATCGGCTCGGCACCCGCCTCCGCACGCCGCCGGGCCTCCTCCTCGGCCCGCGCCGCCTGCGCTCCCGACATCGACCGCAGCGGCAGCTCCTTGACGAACAGCACCAGCACGAACGCCAGCGCGATCACGCAGGCGGCGATGAGGAACGCCAGTGCCATCGAGCTGGTGAACCCGGCCTGGAAGGGTGCGGCCAGCCGCGCGTCGATCCGCTGCAGGAACGACGAGTCGGTCAGCACCGAGGCGCTCAGCCCGCCGGCCTGGCCCGACTGCAGGGCCTCGACGACCGCCCGGTTCGCCGGGTCGGCGGCGACGGCCGGGTCGGCCAGCGCGGACCGGAACGACTCCGTGCCCAGCGCGCCGCGGATCGCACCGGAGATCCGGTCACCCGCGGTGGAGAACACCACCGAGAGGAACACCGCGGTCCCGATGGTTCCGCCCATCTGCCGGAAGAACGTCACGGTCGAGGTGGTGACGCCCATGTCCCGGGCCGGCATCGCGTTCTGGACGGCCAGCACCAGGGTCTGCATGCACAGCCCCAGCCCGAGGCCCAGCAGGAACATGGTCAGGTCCAGCTGCAGGATCGGGATCTCCGGGGTGAGCGTGCGCCAGAGCAGCAGCATCGCGACCGTGATGAACGCGGTCCCCAGCACCGGGAAGATCTTGTAGCGGCCGGTGCGCGAGGTCAGCTGGCCCGAGGTGATCGACGAGATCATGATCCCGCCGACCAGCGGCAGCATCATGAAGCCGGCCTCGATCGGCGTCGCGCCGTGCACGATCTGCAGGAACTGCGGCAGCAGCGCGATCGCGCCGAACATCGACATGCCGATCAGCAGGTTGATCACGCTGGAGAGCGAGAAGATGCCGGTCCGGAACAGCCGCAGCGGGAGCAGGGCGTCGTCGCCGTAGGCCCGCTCGGCGGTCAGGAACAGCACCAGACCGACCGCGCCGACGGCGTAGCAGACGATCGCGTTCGTCGAGGCCCAGCCCCACTCGCGGCCCTGCTCGGCGACGATCAGCAGCGGCACCAGGCCCAGCGCGAGCGCCAGCGCGCCCGGCCAGTCGATCCGGGCCCTGCGCGGGAGGTGCGGGATGTTCAGGACCCGGTACACCACGACCAGCGCGACCAGTCCGATCGGGACGTTCACCAGGAAGATCCAGCGCCAGCCGTCGATCCCCGCGATCGTGTCCACACCGGACAGCAGGCCGCCGATGACCGGGCCGATCACGCTGGACGTGCCGAACACGGCCAGGAAGAAGCCCTGGTACCGGGCCCGTTCCCGGGGCGGGACGATGTCACCGAGGATGGTCAGGGCCAGCGACATCAGCCCGCCGGCGCCGAGCCCCTGCAGGGCCCGGAACGCGGCCAGCGAGTACATCGACCAGGCCAGCGTGCAGGCGACCGAGCCGATCAGGAAGATCGAGATCGCGGTCATGAACAGCGGCTTGCGGCCGAAGATGTCGGAGAGCTTGCCGTAGAGCGGCGTGGTGATCGTGCTGGTGATGAGGAACGCCGTGGTCGCCCAGGCCTGCAGGGACAGGCCCTGCAGGTCGTCGGCGATGGTGCGGATGGCGGTCGAGACGACCGTCTGGTCCAGCGCGGCCAGGAACATGCCCAGCATCAGCCCGCCGAGGACGGTGAGGATCTGACGATGGGTCAGCTCACCGTCCTCGCGTGTGGCCGTGGTTGCGATGGCCATCTCGTCAGGACTCCCGTGCGTCGTAGGTCTGGTAGTCGGTGAGGAAGCGGCCGAGCAGGCCGGTGAGTGCGGCGCGGTCGTCGGCGTCCCACTCGGCGAGGACCTCGGCGATCGCCCTGGCCCGTCGCCGGCGTTCGGCCTCGATCACCCGGATGCCCGGGCCGGTGGCGGCCAGCAGCGAGGCGCGGCCGTCGCCGGGGTCGGCGCGCCGTTCCACGAGCCCGGCCCGGACCAGCGCCCCGACCTGCCTGCTGACCGTGGACGGGTCGGTCTGGAACGCCGCCGCGACCGCCGTCGCCCGTTGCGGGCCGCCGAAGTGCAGGTGGGCCAGCAGGTGGTAGCCGGCCATGTCCACGATCATGTCCGGGCGGTGCCGCTCCGCCGAGCGCTTGACCTGCCGGACCAGCTGGAACAGTTCCCGGACGACGGTGTCGGCCAGCTCCACGTCGGCCTCGTCCGGTTCGGCGGGGCCACCGGTCGGAGCCGGTGCGGTGCCGGTCCCCCGATTCGGCGGGAACCTGCCCGGCGGCTTCTGCGTGGCGTTCACGCGACCCTCCAGCGGTGCATGTATCACGCAACTAGTTGCTGAACGCAAGGATGCGCCGATGCATTGCGCAACGCAATCCGACGGCGCATGACGCCCGCCACAGCACTACCGTCGGCCGGCGTGGCACTCCCGAGGCGGATCCGGTTGCGCCGCTCGAAGGGCTGGCGCAAGCCCGACGGCGCGGTCGTCGTCACCCGGCCCGGGCCCTGGGGCAACCCGTTCGACGTCCGGGAGCTGGGACGGGAACGGGCGATCGCCGCCCACCGGGACTGGCTGCTCGCCGACCGGCCCGACCTCGTCGCGCGGGCCCGGGCCGAGCTCGCGGGCCGGGACCTGTGCTGCTGGTGCCCCGAGGACGTCCCGTGCCACGCGGACACGCTGCTCGAGGTCGCGAACTCCTGACCCGGGCGGGTGAGCCGCGGCCCCGCCGCCCCGCGCGGACACTCGGTTCCGTCGCCTCCCTGTGGGAACATCGACACCGGTACGGGCCAGGGGAGCAGCCGATGGGTACGAAGACGGTCATGGCGGCCGACCACCGCGAGTGGCAGGTGCAGCGGCACATCGAGTGGACCACGCCCGCGGTGGGGGACGAGTTCGAGCACGACGTCGACGGTGGCCGCGGCGCCGTCGTCCTGATCCTGTCCATGCTCGCGTTCTTCTGGCTGGTGCTCATCGTCTGGGCCCCGTCCGACGTGCACTTCCCGTGGTTCTACTGGATCATCGCGCTGGCCGGCATCGGGTTCTTCCCGACCCGCTGGCTGCTGCGGCGGCCCTTCACGATCGTCGCCCGGACCCAGGGCGGGTACGACCTGCCCGCCGAGCACTGGAGCGGCATGGTGCGCGGGCTCGCCGCCGCCCGCGAGGAGACCCGGGTGGTCGTCCGGAGCCTGCGGAACCGGTCGACGCCGGGCCACGCGGACAGCCCGCTGCAGCCCGTCAACTAGGGGGGTCGCGGTGCCGGAACTGCCCGAGGTGGAGGCGCTGGCCCACCACCTGCGCGAGCACGCGGTGTACCGCCCGGTGGCCCGGGTGGACCTGGCCTCGATGAGCGCGCTGAAGACCTTCGACCCACCGGTCTCCGCGCTCGCCGGGCGGGTGGTGACGGGCGCGTCCCGCTTCGGGAAGTTCCTGTCCGTGGACTTCGCCGACCGGCCGGACTCCGGCGAGCTGCACCTGATCACCCACCTCTCCCGGGCCGGCTGGCTGCGGTGGCACGCCTCCGCGGGGACCGCGCCGCCCAAGCCGGGGCGGGGTCCGCTACAGCTGCGCGTGCACCTCGACGAGGTGGGCGGGCCCGGGTTCGACCTCACCGAGGCCGGTACCCAGAAGCGGCTGGCGGTCTACCTGGTCGGCGACCCCGCGCAGGTCCCCGGGATCGCCCGGCTCGGGCCGGACGCCCTCGAGCTGTCCCGCGCCGGGTTCGGCGCGCTGCTCGACGGCGACACCCGCCGGCTCAAGACGGTGCTCACCGACCAGCCCACGATCGCCGGCATCGGCAACGCCTACTCCGACGAGATCCTGCACACCGCGAAGCTGTCCCCGTACGCCACCGCGGCCCGGCTCGGCGAGGCCGGCCGGGACGCGCTGTTCGAGGCGGTGCACGGCGTGCTGACCGACGCCGTCACCCGGTCGGTGGGGCAGGGCGCGGCCGAGCTGAAGGGCGAGAAGCGCTCCGGCCTGCGGGTGCACGCGCGCACCGGGCTGCCGTGTCCGGTCTGTGGCGACACCGTCCGGGAGGTCTCTTTCGCGGACCGGTCGTTCCAGTACTGTCCGACCTGCCAGACCGGTGGCAAGCCGCTCGCCGACCGGCGGCTGTCCCGGTTGGTGAGGTAGGTGCGCGCGGTGTCGGGTCCGGCTCTCCAGGCGGTCACGGACGGGACCGGGGTGCTCACGCCGTCGGTGGTGCTGCTGATCGTGGTCGCCGTCGTCGTGCTCGCCGTCGCGGTCCTCGTGTTCGGATGGCAGCGCAACCGGCGCAACAACATGGTCTCCCCGCTCGCCAAGGCCACCTTCTCGGCCCTGCACACGGTGGCGCTGGCCGCGCCGGTCCTGCGCGAGGGGCTGTCGTCGCGCTCCGCGTCGCAGGCCCTGCCCTACCTGCGGCAGCTGCTGGAGACCACGGCCATGGCGATGACCGACTCCCGCGGCACGGTGCTCGGCTGGGACGGCAGCGCCGACCAGCACCAGCAGGACGTGCAGACGCTCGCCGACCGGGTGATCGCCACCGGCCGGATGGAGCTGATGAGCCACACCTCGATCAAGTGCAACCAGCCCGGGTGCGAGGTGCGCGGGATCGTCGTGGTGCCCCTGGAGAGCGACGGGAGCATCATCGGCACGCTCGCCGCGCTCACCCCGGCCACCGCGGGTCCGCCCGTGCTGCGGGCCACCGGTGAGGTCGCCCGCTACGTGTCCAGCCAGCTCGAGCTGGCGGAGCTGGACGACTCGCGGGCCCGGCTCAACCGGGCCGAGGTCCGGGCGCTGCGGGCGCAGATCTCGCCGCACTTCGTCTACAACGCCCTGACCACGATCGCGTCGTTCATCCGGACCGACCCGGCCCGGGCCCGCGAGCTGCTGATCGAGTTCGCGGACTTCACCCGGTACTCGTTCCGCTCCGCCGGCGAGTACACGACGCTGACCGACGAGCTCGACAACATCGAGCGCTACGTGCGGCTGGAGAAGGCCCGCTTCGGCAACCGGCTCAACATCCAGCTGCAGATCGACCCCGAGGTGCAGAACGTCGTCCTGCCGTTCCTGGCGCTGCAGCCGCTGGTGGAGAACGCGGTCCGGCACGGCCTGTCCGGCAAGCCGAACGGCGGCACGGTCACGATCAGGGCGGAGAACGCGGGCTCGGAGTGCGTGATCGTCGTCGAGGACGACGGCGTCGGCATGGACCCGGCCCGGCTCAACGAGGATCTCGACGACGCCCACCTGTCCGGGGCGCACGTCGGGCTGGGCAACGTCGACGACCGGATGCGCTCGGCGTTCGGGGACAACTTCGGGCTCGTGGTCGACACCAACGTCGGGGCCGGAATGAAGATCACTCTCCGGGTCCCCAAGTTCCGGGCCGGCATCCGAGCCTGACCAGCGTAGGAGGGGCGCTGCTCCTCCCGGGTGATCCACATCGAGGCGGGTTGTGCCGATCCGGTCACCCCACGTCACACAGCGCTCCCGCGTACCGTGGATCGGCATGGACGTCCTGCGTATCCCCGCTGCGGTGACCTCTCGACTGCCCGGCCGCCTCGGCGACACCGTGGGCGCGACCGGCCGGCCCGTGGTGTCGGTGGTGCGTCTGCACGGGGTGATCAGCGCGCAGGCCGCGCCGGTGCCCCGGCAGGTGATCAACGCCCACTCGGTGGAGAAGCTTCTGGAGCGGGCCTTCGCTCCGGAGCCGCTCGCCGCGGTGGCGCTGGTGATCAACTCGCCGGGCGGGTCGCCGACCCAGTCGCAGCTCATCGGCGACCGGATCCGTGCACTCGCCGCCGAGAAGGACGTCCCGGTGCTGGCGTTCTGCGAGGACGTCGCCGCTTCCGGGGGGTACTGGCTCGCCTGCGCCGCCGACGAGATCTACGCCTGCTCCACCTCGATCGTCGGCTCGATCGGCGTGATCAGCTCCGGGTTCGGGCTCGACGGGCTGATCGAGAAGTGGGGCGTGAGCCGGCGGCTGCACACCGCGGGCGGCTCGAAGTCGCGTCTGGACCCGTTCCTGCCGGAGAAGGCGGAGGACGTCGCCTGGCTGACCGGCCTGCAGGAGCAGCTGCACGACCGCTTCGCCGACTGGGTCCGCGAGCGCCGGGGCGACCGTCTCGCGACCGGCACCGAGCTGTTCGACGGCGAGGTGTGGCTCGGCGAGCGCGCCCGCGAGCTGGGACTGGTCGACGGGATCGGCACCGCGCACGAGGTGCTCACCGCGCGGTTCGGTGACGCCGAGCAGCGACCGGTCGAGCAACGCAGGCCACTGCTCGCCCGGCTCGGGGCCGGTGGCCCATCGTCGGCGGGTCCGGCCGAGCTCGGGTTCGAGCTGCTCGCGGCGCTGGAGACGAAAGCGACATGGGCTCGGTACGGGCTGTGACCGCCCGGCCCTCCGGTTCGACCGGATGTCGCCCCGTGTGCCCGGTCGGTCACCGATCCGGTTCGTGCCCTGGCACTCCGCGCGTTCGCGCGTCACCATGGTCGCGGCGTCGAACGATGATCGACGCCGGAGGGCCGCCCGGCCCCGGCCCGGAAGCAGGATGAGGAGATCGTGGACAGCAACGAGACCACCCCCCGCGGACTGGTCGTGCTCGCGGTGGACGACGAGCAGCCCGCGCTCGAGGAGATGGCCTTCCTGCTGAACGAGGACCCGCGTGTCGCGACCGTCCTGACGGCCTCGGAGTCGACCGAGGCGCTGCGCATCCTCAACGGCCGTCGCGCGGGCGCACCGGCGGGCGGACCGTCCGGCGGCGGTACCGACGTCGCCGAGCAGACCGACATCGACGTCGTCTTCCTCGACATCCGGATGCCCGGCCTCGACGGCCTCGAGCTCGCCCGGGTGCTCACCGGCATGGCCGTCCAGCCCGCGATCGTGTTCGTGACCGCGCACGACGACCGCGCCGTCGACGCCTACGACGTCGGCGCCATCGACTACCTGCTCAAGCCGCTGCGCACCGAGCGGCTCTCGGCCGCGCTGGACCGGATCCTCGCCACCCAGCGTCCGGGGCCGTCCGCGCCGGTCCGCGAGGAGAGCGGCGGCGACGACGAGGTCATCCCGGTCGAGCTGGCCGGCACGACCAAGCTGGTGCCCCGCTCGGCGGTGCGGTACGTCGAGGCCCAGGGCGACTACGCCCGGCTGCACACCACCGAGGGCAGCCACCTGGTCCGGATCCCGCTGTCGGTCCTCGAGGACCGCTGGCGGGACGCCGGTTTCGTCCGCATCCACCGGTCCTTCCTGGTCGCCTTGCCGCTGGTCACCGAGCTGCGGCTGGCCGGGTCCGGGTACGTCGTCCGGATCGGCTCCGGCTCGGAGACCGCCGAGCTGCCGGTCAGCCGCCGGCACACCCGTGAACTGAAGGACCGGCTCGTCCGCGCGACCAAGCAGGCGTGGAGCCAGAGGTGAGCAGACCCACCGGCGGCGTCCAGCCGTCGGTGCGTCCGTTGCCCGAGGAGGCGGTCGACGACGACCGCTCCGGGCCCGCGGACACCTACCGGGACCCGGGACCGGCCACCGGTCCCGGTCCCCGGACCGCCGGCCCGTCCGGGACGACCGGAGCGGCCGTTCCCGGGGCCGCCACGCCGCGGCCCCGCGTCCCGTGGATCTCGGGCGCCGTACGCCGCCCGGACGCACGCCCGGCGCCGCACGGCGAGGACGGCGGTGACGCCGGCAGCGGGAACGGCAGCGCCTCCGGTGGCGCGAACGGCAGTGACTCCGGCGACCGGAACGGGGCTCCGCCGGAGGGCCGAGCGGTCCGCCGGTCCCGGCGCGCGGACGAGACCGACGGTGGCTCGACGTGGCTGCAGCAGGAGATCGCGCGCCGGGTCGCCGACCGCGCGGGCGAGTCCGGCCGGCACGCCCGGGTGGAGCCCGCCCAGGGTGGTGAGCGGCCCCCGGCGTCGCCCGCCGGGGTGCCGTCGGAGGCCGACGCCGCTCCGGGCCCGGGTGACCCGGACACCGCCACCCCCGTAGCGCCCCACGACCCGGCACCCCACGACCCGGCGCCCGATGGCACCGCCGCTCCGGCGCCCGACGGCACCGCCGCTCCGGCGCCCGACGGCAGCGCCGCGGACGGCGACGCGTGGCGCCGGCACCGCCCGCGGCTCCGCGCGGCCGGGCCGCGCCCCCGGTCGACCCTCCTCCCGGACCCCTACGCCCCCGACGGGGTGCGCCCGACCGACGACACCGGAGGCTGGCCCGCCGGGCAGGGCAAGCAGTGGCCACCGGCCGCGGGCTCCTCGGGGCTGCCGCGCCGGGTCCCCGGCGCCACCTCGTCCTGGTCACAGGGGTGGGCGCCGAACCGCACCGCCCTGTTCGCCGGGCGGGCCGAGGCGCCCGCGGAGGCGCCGGTCGCGCCGGAGCACACCCCCGAGCCCCCTCCCGAGACGGCGCCCGTCCGCACCGGCCGGCCGGGCGGCGAGGACCTGGGTACCGCCGGGGCAGGCGAGCCCCCGGCCGGGGTGGCGACCCCCGCGGCACCGTCGCCCGGGAGCCTCCCCGCCGCGGCCCCGGCGCCCGGCACCGGCACCGACCGCGGGCAGCGGGAACACGCGGGTTTCCCCGGCATCTCCGACCCCGACGGCATCCTCGACGACCTCGATGACCTCGACGAGGACCTCGACGGGCGCGACGATCTCGACGAGCGCGACGACTTCGAGGACCTCGACTCCGACGACCTCGATCCGGACGACCTCCGCGGACCCGCCGTCGAGCGCACCGAGGTCATCTGGCGGGCGCCCGGCCTGGACGTCCCGGTCGCGCCGGCGCCCACCCCGGATCCGGCCGCGGACCCGACCGCCTCGTCCCCGGAACTGGTCGTCCCCGGCCCGGAGCCCTACACCGGTGCCCGGCCCCGCCGGTTCGCCGCGGCCGCGACGGACGCGCCGGCGCCCGACCCGGGGACCGCCGGGGAGGACGAGGCCGGCGGCCGGGTCCGGATCGTGCTCTCGGAGCGGCGGTCCACCGCGCACTCGTCGCGCGGGCTCTCCGACGTCCAGGACCCCGGCACCGTCGGGACGGTCCTGCGGAACTCGCTCGTCCGCAGCCAGCTGCTGCTCTCGCTGCGGGTCGGCATGGTCGCGCTGATCGGGCTGGGCCTGCTCCCGGCGCTGTTCATGGCGTTCCCGGTGCTCGGCGGGATCGCCGTGCTCGGGATCCGCCTGCCCTGGCTGCTGCTGGGGCTGCTCGTCTACCCGTTCCTGCTCGGCCTCGGCTGGTGGTTCGTCACCTCGGCCGAGAGCGTCGAGCAGGAGTTCGCCGACGATGTGGCGGACCGGTGAGCGCAGGCGCCATCGTCTCGCTCGTCGCGATCGTCCTGGTCGCCGTGGTGTCCGCGGTGATCGGCTCGGTCGGCCACCGGACCCGGCTGACGTCGGACTTCCTCGTCGCCTCCCGGTCGGTCCCGTCCCGGCTCAACGCCAGCGCCATCTCCGGCGAGTACCTGTCGGCGGCGTCCTTCCTGGGCATCGCCGGGCTGATCCTGATCGACGGCGTCGACGCGCTCTGGTACGCCGTCGGCTACACCGCGGGCTACCTCGCGCTGCTGCTGTTCGTCGCCGCGCCGCTGCGCCGCTCCGGCGCCTACACCGTCCCCGACTTCGCCGACGCCCGGCTGGCCTCCCCGGCGCTGCGCCGGGTGTGCGCCGGCGTCGTCATCCTGATCTGCTGGCTCTACCTGCTGCCGCAGCTGCAGGGCGCCGGGCTCACGGTCGGCGTCGTGACCGGGATGCCCGACTGGGTCGGGTCCGCGGCCGCCGGCGCGATCGTGCTGGCGACCGTCGCCGGCGGCGGGATGCGCTCGGTGACGTTCGTGCAGGCCTTCCAGTACTGGTTCAAGCTCACCGCGCTCGCCGTCCCGGTCGTCGTCGGCGCGCTGATCTGGCTGGGCGACGGCCACACCTTCGGCCGCGGTGAGCCACCCGAGTTCCGCGAGCCGACCACGGTCTCGGTCACCACGCCGGTGACCCTCGACGTCCGGCTCTCGGTCGACGTCACCGCGCGCGGCACCGTCGACGGGCAGCCGGTCGACGGCCCGGTGCGCTGGGTCGCGGGCTCCTCGCACGACGTCGGCGAGGGCACCGAGCTGGAGTTCGCCGCCGGTGAGCCGGTGCCCGTGACCAGCGGCGCGCCGGCCGACGACGAGACCTGGCTGCGTCCGTTCGCCACCGCCGGGGAGCATCAGCTCCTGGCCACCTACTCGCTGATCCTGGCGACCTTCCTCGGCACCATGGGCCTGCCGCACGTGCTGGGCCGCTTCTACACCAACTCCGACGGGCGGGCGGCCCGGCGCAGCGCCGTCCTCGTGCTCGCGATGCTCGGCGGGTTCTACGTCATGGTGACGATGATGGGCGTGCTGTCGCGGGTCTACACCCCGCAGCTGCTGGTCACCGGCCGCAGCGACGCCGCGGTGCTGCTCCTCCCGACGGCGATGCTGGGCAGCGACGTGCTGGGTGTGGTGATCGGCGGGCTGGTCGCCGCCGGGGCGTGGGCGGCGTTCCTGTCCACCGCGTCCGGCCTGCTCGTCAGCCTGGCCAGCGTCGTCTCCACCGACGTGCTGCCCCGCCGGGGCAGCATGACCGCCCGGTTCCCGCTGGCCACCGTGCTGGCCGGGGTCCCGCCGACGATCGTCGCGCTGGTGCCGACCGGGCTGAACTTCGCCGAGGCCGTCGCGCTGGTCTTCGCGGTGGCCGCGTCGACCTTCTGCCCGCTGCTGATCCTGGGCATCTGGTGGCGCGGCTTGACCGACGTCGGCGCGATCGCCGGTGTGCTCGTCGGCGGCGTGGTCTCGACGACCGCCGTCGTCGCCGCGCTGGCCGGCCTGGACCCGCTGGTGGCCGGGGTCGGCGGCAGCTGGGCGGAGGTCCTGCTGCACCGGCCCGCGATCGTCAGCGTCCCGCTGGCGTTCCTCACGATGATCGTGCTGAGCCGGCTCACCCGGCCCCGGCGGCCGATCGACGTCGACCAGGTGCTGCTGCGGCTGCACGCGCCGGAGCGCTTGGGCCTCATGCGCGACCGATTGGATGACCGCTCGTGAGAATGATGTCCGGTTCCGCCCACGACGGGTAACCGGAACGGAGTAGTGATTGGTCCGGTTCGGGAAAAATCACCACTATCAGTAGCGATCATCGTCGCCAAGCCGACACGCTGTCGTTGATGCGAACATGAGCAGCCCCTCCCCGCGCTCGACCGGCAGCATCGACTACGAGCAGGTCCAGGCGAGCCCGGAGTTCCAGGAGCTCCGTGGCCGGCTGCGCCGTTTCGTCTTCCCGATGACGGCGATCTTCCTGACCTGGTACCTGGTCTACGTCGGTCTGGCGAGCTACGCGCCCGGGTTCATGTCGTTCCAGGTGTTCGGGACCATCACCGTCGGCCTGCTGGTCGGGCTCGGCCAGTTCGTCAGCACGTTCGTGATCACCACGCTCTACGTGCGGTTCGCCGAGCGGGAGATCGACGGCCCGGCGGCCGAGCTGCGGGAGAGGGTCGAAGCCGGCATGGCGGGGAACGGGGAGGTACGGGCATGACTGCCGACGTCGTGCTGGCCCGGGCCGACGAGGTCGGCAGCGTGGCCGCCAACCTGGGCTTCTTCCTGCTGTTCGTGATCGTGACGCTGATGATCGTGCTCCGGGTCAGCCGCACCAACGCGACCCGGGCCGACTACTACACCGGCGGGCACGCCTTCACCGGGCCGCAGAACGGCACCGCGATCGCCGGGGACTTCCTGTCGGCCGCGTCGTTCCTGGGCATCGCCGGCGCCATCGCGCTCTACGGCTACGACGGGTTCCTCTACTCGATCGGCTTCCTGGTCGGCTGGCTGATGGCGCTGCTGCTCGTCGCCGAGCTGTTGCGCAACACCGGCCGCTTCACGATGGGCGACGTGCTGGCGTTCCGGATGCGGCAGCGCCCGGTCCGCGCGGCGGCCGCGACCTCCACCCTGATCGTGTCGCTCTTCTACCTGATCGCCCAGATGGCCGGTGCCGGCGGGCTGATCTCGCTGTTGCTGCAGATCCCGGCCGACGACCGGTTCGGGCAGGCGATGGTGATCGTCGTCGTCGGCGGGCTGATGGTGGTCTACGTGCTGTTCGGCGGCATGAAGGGCACCACCTGGGTGCAGATCATCAAGGCCGGTCTGCTGCTGACCGGCTCGGCGGTGCTGACCGCCTGGGTGCTGGGCCGGTTCGGGTTCGACCTGTCCGCGGTGATGGCGCGGGCCACCGAGAACTCCGAGCACGGCGAGGCGGTGCTCGGGCCGGGGCTGCAGTACGTCAACAAGGTCGACTTCATCTCGCTGGGCCTGGCCCTGGTGCTCGGGACGGCGGGGCTGCCGCACATCCTGATGCGCTTCTACACCGTGCCCTCGGCCAAGGAGGCCCGCCGCTCGGTGGTCTGGGCGATCTGGCTGATCGGCACGTTCTACCTGTTCACCCTGGTGCTGGGCTACGGCGCGATGGCGCTGCTGCCGCCCGGGACGATCACCCGGGAGAACCAGAACGACGCGGCGCCGCTGCTCGCCTACGAACTCGGCGGCGAGATCATGCTCGGCCTGATCGCCGCGGTGGCGTTCGCGACGATCCTCGCGGTCGTCGCCGGGTTGACGATCACCGCGTCGGCCTCGTTCGCGCACGACGTCTACGCCGGGATCCTGCGCCGCGGGAAGGCCTCGCCGGACTCCGAGGTGCGGGTGGCCCGGGCGACCGCGCTCGGGATCGGACTGATCGCGATCGCCGGCGGGATCATCGCGAACGGCCAGAACGTGGCGTTCCTGGTGGCGCTCGCCTTCGCCGTCGCGGCCTCGGCGAACCTGCCGACGATCCTGTTCTCGCTGTTCTGGAAGCGGTTCAACACCACCGGCGCGCTGTGCAGCATCTACGGCGGCGTGCTGATCTGCGTCTCGCTGATCGTCGTGTCGCCGGCCGTCTCCGGCTCGCCGACCTCGATGCTCCCCGACTCCGACTTCGCGGTCTTCCCGCTGTCCAACCCGGGCCTGGTGTCGATTCCGGCGTCGTTCCTGCTCGGGATCGTCGGGACCCTGCTCGGCGGGCGGTCCGACGCCGCCCGCTACGCCGAGATGGAGGTCCGCTCGCTGACCGGGGCCGGCGCCGTCCGGGCGACCACCGCGCCCGCGCCGCCGCCGCGCCCGCGGGCGGTCAGCGCGACCTCGGTCGGGGCCATCCCGACCTACAACGGCTCCGACGACGCCCGCCCGCGGCACACGTCCGCGGCCGCCGGCCCCACCGCAGGCGCCGGTTCGGGCCCGGCCCGGTCGACCCGGCGGGCGGGTGACCTGTTCGGCGGCTCCGGTG
The DNA here is from genome assembly GCF_040105385.1 of Pseudonocardia nematodicida. Taxonomy (NCBI): domain Bacteria; kingdom Bacillati; phylum Actinomycetota; class Actinomycetes; order Pseudonocardiales; family Pseudonocardiaceae; genus Pseudonocardia; species Pseudonocardia nematodicida. The sequence goes on along the minus strand of NZ_JBEDNQ010000004.1, from coordinate 421,171 downwards.
CGGCGGGCGCCGGCCCACTGCCGGACGCCCCGGAGCCCGTCGCACAGGACACGCACCGTCCGGCGAACGGGGCGGGCCGGCACCGGCCCGTGGCGCCGCCGGAGAACCCCAACGAGCTGACGATCCCGCACGGTTCGCTGTTCGACCCCGGTCCGGACCGGTAGGCGTCGCACGCGCTCACCGGGGGTTGACCCCGCCGCGTGGCAGGATGGCCCCATGTCCGACCCGGTACCCACGGTGAGCATGTCCGACCTGTCCGCCGACGCCCTGATGCTCGACGTCCGCGAGCTCGACGAGTGGACCGCCGGCCACGCCCCGACCGCACGCCACCTGCCGATGTCCGAGCTGGCGGGCCGGATGGGCGAGGTCCCGGCCGACGACCCGCTGTACGTGGTGTGCCGCTCCGGCGGCCGGTCCGCGCGGGTGGTCGCCTACCTGGCCCAGCAGGGCTACCCCGCGGTGAACGTGGCCGGCGGGATGCAGGACTGGGCGGCGTCCGGCCGGGCCGTGGTGACCGACGACGGCAGCGCGCCCCGGATCGCCTGACCCGTGACCGCGCCGACCGGGCCGCCCGGCCGCCCCGCGGAGCTGCCGCCGTGCACCCGCTGCGGCCGGCAGGCACCGCCCGGCAGCGGCGCGTTCTGCCCGTGGTGCGGCCGGTACCTGGCGGCACTGGAGTGGGTGGCGTCGCCGCCGCCCCCGGAGACCCTCCCGGGGGCCGTCCGTCCGGCCGAACCCGCGGCCCCGGCCGCCGCGTACACCGGCCCGCCCCGGTACCGGGCGGTGCCGCGGTGGGGCCTGCCGCTGGGGCCGTGGCGGACCCCGGCCGGTGCGGCCGGCGGCGGTCTCGGGAACGTCGACCGGGCCCGGGCGATGGCCGGGCAGCTGATCCCGGTGCTGTGGGTCACGGCCGGGATGAGCGCGCTGGCCGCGGTGGCCGAGGCCTGGCGGTACGCGTTGCTGCTGGCCAGCCGGTCCGACGCGCTCTCGCCGGTCGCGGTCGGCTGGTCCGACGCGCTGGTCTGGTTCGCCGGCTGGTCGTCGGTCGTGGCGGCGGTGGCCGCCGGTGGCCTGACGGTCGCCTGGAGCCTCGCGGCGCACCGCGCGGCGGCCGAGCGGGCGGGGATCCGGCCGTGGCGGACCCGTCGGCGGATCGTGCTCGGGTGGCTGGTCCCGGGCTGGAACCTGACCGCGCCCGGCTCGATGCTGGCCGAGACCGAGCACGCGGCGCTGGAGCTGCCGCCGGGCGACCGGCCGTCGCCGTCGCGGGAGCTGCGGGTGTGGTGGGCGCTCTGGGCGGCCTGCGTGGTGCTCGCCGCGGTGACGCTGGTCTGGCGGTTCCGCTCCGGTACCCAGGCGCTGGCCGACGGCGTCGTGCTGCACGCCTGGGCCGATCTGCTCGTCGCCGTGACCGCCTACCGGACGATCCGGATGGTCCGGTGGATCACCGGTCTGCTGGAGCCGGGTCCGCGTGGTCCGCGGGAGCTGCTGGTGCGGACGTCCCGTTCGTCCGCGGCGCCGGCAGCATCGCCGCCGGCGGAGCCGGACGGAGCGGCTGTCCGGGCGGGCTGACCGGCACCGGGGACTCCGGGGCAGCCGGTGACCCCGGGTACGGCGACGACGAGACCGCCGGGGACGGGGTCACCGAGGACGGGTACGGGCCCGCGGGCGACGGCGAGGCCGACGGATGCGGCGACGCGGGCGGCGCCGAGGGGTACGGCGCGGTCGCGTCGATGCCGCTGCCGGTGACCTCGTCGGGATCCCGCGGGCGGCCGAGCGGGAGGACCAGGTGCGGCACCGCCGTCGTCACCGGGCGGAACAGGGCCCCCGGCTCCTCGCCCGGGCGGGGCGGGGTGGACGGCCCGGACTGCCGGGCCGCCCCCGGACGCGCGGTCGTGTGCGGCCCCGGTGGAACGGTCGCGTGCGGCCCCGGTGGAACGGTCGCGTGCGGCCCCGGTGGAACGGTCGCGTGCGGCCCCGGTGGAACGGTCGCGTGCGGCCCGGCCTGCGCCGTCGTGTGCGGTCCCGGTCGCCCGGTCGTGTGCGGCCCGGGGCGGCCGTTCGTGGACGGGTCCGGCTGCGGTGCCGTGCCGGGCACCGTCCAGCCGGCGGAGCCGGGCCGGACCGCGACGGACGGACCGGCCGTCAGCGCCGACTCGGAGATCGCGCGCAGCCGTCGTCGCACCTTGGCGACCACCCGGTCCGGACCGCGGACGACGACGGACAGCGCGAGCTTCCCGCCGTGCGGGTCCGGGACGGTGTGCAGGACGTGCCGGTCCGGCCCGGCCTCCAGGACCAGGCCGACGAGGCCGCCGGAGGCGGGCGCGAGGGCGAGCCCGATCCGGACCAGCTCGGCGTGCGCGGCCCCGCGTACCTCGTCGCGATGGTCGTGGTCCCCGGCCCGGCCCGTGCCGGTGCGTCCGGCCGCGGTGTCCGGGCCGCAGGCGTCGAGCACCATCCCGCTGTCGACGTCGACCAGGGCCGCCGACCGGACCCTGGGGTCGTCGAGCAGCGGTCCGAGCACCGCGGCGAGGCCGTCGGTGCGGACCGCGACCGCGTGCCGGTGACGTCCCACGCGGAAGAGCCGGATCAGCGCTGCTGGGCGGGGAAGTACGCCTGCCCCTGCTGCGGGGCGGCCTGCGGTGCGGCCATGGCGAACTGCTGCTCGATCACCCGGAGGTCGCGCCGGGCCATGGCCAGGTTGGCCTGGGCGCGGTTGAGCACCAGGTAGAAGAACATCTGCTCGTCGGTGCCGCGGATGATCCGGATCAGGTGGTACTGGGTGTCCAGCGTGATCAGGATGTCCTCGATGGTCTCCCGGAGCCCGAGCTTCTGCATCACCTCGAGCTTGGTGCGGACCACCTCGGAGTTGCCGGGCGCGGCGACGTCGAGGTCGAACTCCGGGCTGCCGCCCCGGGAGCCCAGAGTCATGCCGCTCTCGAAGTCGACGATCGCGACCGCGAACGCGCCCTTGATGTTGGCGGCCATGTCCAGCGAACGATCGATGTTGTTCATCACGCATTCCTCCGCACGGCGCGCCAGCGTCGTGTCTCGAGATTCAGGGAAGCTGCCCGGGTGTCGCTCTCGGTGCGGGGTTTCGGAAAGAAGATCGACGATTCGACCCGGGAGCCGTAACGATAACGCGAAAACTGTGCGCGTCAACTTCCGTCGTGCGCGACCGTTCACAGGCGTCGGAGGCCGGCGAGCACCCGGGCCAACGTCGAGAGATCGTCCGCCCACCGCCCGCCCGGTGGGCCGGGGGGTGCGACCGGTGGGCCGCCGACGGCCGGTCCGGGGGCGTCCGCACCGTCGTCGCCGGGGTGGTCGTGGCCCCGGCGGGGCAGCGGGACCGGCAACGGCGGGTGCCGCTCGACGACGGGTGCCCGGGACTGGACCGGGATCGGGATCGGCGGCGCCGGGATGCCGGTACGGGAGGGCTGCGGGTGGACCGGCCGGGACCGGGTCGCGCCGGCGGGCCCTCGGCGCGCGGTGTCCGGGACCGGCGGCGCGAGCATCTGCGCAGGTGGGGAAGGGTTTCCGGGGAGTGCCTGCAGCGCCCGCCTGGCGAGTGCGAGGTTGCCCCGGGACCGGTCCACCCGCAGGTAGGCCAGCAGCGCGTCGCCACCCCGGGGCAGCGTGCGCACCAGGTGATAGGCCTGGCCGGTCGTGACCACGACGTCCTCCAGCGCGGCCTGTCCGCGGCCCCAGCCGAGCAGGGTCGTCGCCTGGTCGGGCGGCGGTGCGGCCGCCGCCGCGGTGCCGGCCGGGTCCGGTGCGGGCACCTCGCCGCCGCCACTGCCACCGCCGTCGCCGCGCGCGGCGAGCACCGCACCGGCCAGGTCGGTGATGCAGGCGTAGCGAGCTCCGGGAACGTCCATCACGTCCCGGAGCGCCTCGGACCACGATTCCATCGGTGTGATTCCACCATGCACGCCGACCGTGGTCGACGGCGGACCCCGGCGATTCGTCCTCAATTCTGGCGAGCCCGGTCACGTTTCGCGGACGTGAATTCGGCGAACGGGGAAAACTGCAGAACCGTTCGGTGCAACGCAATTGCGGCCGTTCGGCTCATTCGCTCAGTCCGTGCTCAGCCGGAGCTCCGTCCAGCCGCGCATCACGAACCGCGGACGGCGGGTCGGCGAGCCGTGCACCGCGGCGTCCGGCAGGGCCCGGAGCAGGGCGCGCAGCACCTCGGAGATCTCCAGCCGGGCGAGCGGCGCGCCCAGGCAGTAGTGCACCCCGGCGCCGAAGCCCAGGTGCGGGTTGGGGGAGCGGCCGACGTCGGGGGTGTCGGCGTCGTCGAACACCGCGGGGTCCCGGCCCGCCGCGCCGAGCAGCGCACCGATCCGGGTCCCGGCGGGCACCGGGTGGCCGGCGACGGCGGTGTCGGCCAGCGCGGTGCGTTCGAACAGCTGCAGCGGCGCGTCGAACCGGATCAGCTCCTCGACCGCGGTCGGGAGCAGGCTCTCGTCGTCCCGCAGCCGTCGCCACTGGGCGGGGTGGCGCAGCAGGGTGTGCACCCCGTTGCCGATGACGTTGACCGTCGCCTCGTGCCCGGCCATCAGCAGCAGCGCGGCGGTGCCGACGAGCTCGTCGGCGGAGATCCGGGCGCCGGCGGCCTCGTCGTCCCGCACGGCGACGAGATCCCGGATGAGGTCCGGCCCGGTTCCCGTGGGAGAGCCGGTGCGGTCGGCGGCGAGCTCGCGCAGCATCGCCACGAACTCGGCGGAGGCGTCCTCGGCGGCGCGGCGGCGGACCGCGCCGCGGGTTCCGCTCTCCGGCGGCTCGTACATCCGGACGATCGCGTCCGACCAGGCCCGCAGCGGCTCCCGCCGGTCGTCGGGCACGCCGAGCAGGTCGGCGATCACCGCCACCGGCAGCGGTTCGGCCACCAGCTCGATCAGGTCGGTGGGCTCGCCGTCGCGGACCCGGGCGGCCAGCCGCCCGACCAGGCCCTCGGCCCGGGCGCGGACCAGCGGTGCCAGCCGCTCGGTGTGCCCGCGGGCGAACGCGGACGCGACCAGCCGGCGCAGCCGGGTGTGCGGCTCGCCCTCGCGCTCCAGCAGCGAGTTGCGGTGCAGCAGGTTGAAGGTCGCCAGCTCGGTCTCGGGCCGGGCGTCGGACCAGATCCGGCCCAGCCCGCGGTCGCGCAGCACCGCCGAGCAGGCGGCGTGGGTGACCGCGACCGGCAGCCCGAGGGCGGGGTGGGGGTGCACCGGGCCGGCGTCGCGCAGCGCGGCGTAGACGGGGTAGGGGTCGGCGAGGAAGGCCGGATCGCCCGGGTCGAACGGCGGCGGGGCCGGACGGGAGCGGGGGTCGGCCGGGTCACACGTATGCATCACCCGCTACCTTGCCCGGGATGGGCAAGAAGACGCGTAACCGTGCCACCCGTTCCGAGGGCTCCGAGGGCGGCAACCCCCGCCGGCCGTGCCCGTGCGGGTCGGGCAAGCGGTACAAGGCCTGCCACGGCGCCGGCGACGACGTGATCGTCGTCCGGCCCTTCGAGGGGCTGGCCGCCGAGCCGGACCTGGTCGCGATGCGGGAGTTCCTGCCGTCCGCGACGGCGGCGCTGCCGCTGCGCGAGGGCGGGCCGGTGACGCTGGCGTCGGTGCTGCCCGGCGCGTCCGCGGCGTTGGTCCGCGACAGCGGCGAGATCCTGCTCGGGATGCAGGTGCAGACCCGCTCGGGCGACCTGTCCGCCGACCTCGCCGGGGCGCTGGCCTGGGCCCGCTCGGCCGAGCCGGGGTCGTCGCTGCCGGTGGTGGGCCCGGAGCGTCGCACCGGCGAGCGGCTGCAGGACGTGCTGGAGCCGGAGGTCCCGCTGGAGCCGTCGGTGCACGCCGACTTCGCCTGGTGGCTGCCCGGCGGCGAGCCGGACCCCGAGGCCGCGGCGATGCTGGAGCGGGCCAACTCGGTGATCATGCCGACCGAAGCGGTCGCCGCACCCGGCGTGCGCGGCGCGTATTGGGTGGACACCGGGTCGAAGGGGCACATCCGCTGGGTGCGGACCGAGGACGAGGTCACCCTGATGGCCGCGCTGGCCCGGCTGTCCGGCCGGGGCGAGCTGGAGCTGGGCGAGGGGTCCCACTACGCCGGGTCCTTCCGCGCGCACGGCCTGCTGGTGCCGGTGTGGGACGTGGACCGGGAGATGCACTCGTCGGAGTGGGCCGGGCCCGCCGCCGAGTTCGCGAAGCGCCTCGACGAGGTGCTGGCCGGGCTGGACTCCGAACCGCTGACCGACGCCGAGCACCGGGCCCGCGAGGTGCTGGCCGGCAAGCAGATCACCCTGCGCTGACCCCTGCGCTCCGGCCGCCCCTCCCGCACACCCTCCCGAAACGCGACTCATGACGCTTTAGTTCGGCTATGCCGAACTAAAGCGTCATGAGTGGGGCCCGGGGAGGGGTGCTGAGACCGACGGGAGCGGGGCTCAGACGCGGCCGCCGGCGACCGGCGGCGCGGTCGGGTCGGCGCCGTCGCCCTTGGCGAGCTCGCGGGCCACGAAGTCCTCGATGTGGAACAGGTTGTCGCCGGCGCGGCGGACCACGGTGAGCAGGGTCGTCATCGAGGCGACTTCCTCGACCTGCTCCTTGAGGTACCACTGCATGAACTGCTCGCCGAGGTAGTCGCCCTCGTCGCGGGCGGTGCGGGCGAGCGTGGTGATCTGCTCGGTGACCTGCTTCTCCTGGGCCAGCGCGAGCTCGACGACCTCCTCGACCGAGCGGAAGCCGTTCTGGATCTCGCCGATCGACGGGATGGCCGGCGGCAGGTCGTTGTCCAGCTGGTACTGGACCATGCCCATCGCGTGGTTGCGCTCCTCGATCGCCTGCGCGTAGAAGAGCGCGGCCAGCTGGGGGAGGTCCTCGCCGTCCAGCCACACGGCGACGGCGATGTACTGCTGGCTCGCGGTGAACTCGCTGCGGACCTGCTCGCGCAGCAGGGCGTGGAACTTCGTCTCGTCGGTCATGGGACCAGGTTAGCGCCGCCCGCCATTTTCTTGAACTGCTCCAGAGTTGGTGTCGGTCTCAGTTGGAGAGGGTCACCTTTCCCCTGGTGAGGGGCGCTTCGGGGCGATCAGAACGGCAGCACGTCGACCAGCAGCGCGTAGCCCACGAACGCCACGATGTCGATCAACAGGTGCGCCCCGACGAGCGGCCAGAGGCGGTTGGTCCGCTGCCAGTACCGGGCGAAGACCAGCCCCATCACGAGGTTGCCGACGAACGCCCCGATCCCCTGGTAGAGGTGGTAGCAGCCACGCAGGACGGCGGCGACGAGGGCGGAGCGGTTCTCCGACCAGCCCAGCTGCCGGAACCGGGTCAGCAGGTAGCCGATCATCACCACCTCCTCCGCCCAGGAGTTCGCCGCGGCGGAGAGCAGCAGGACCGGGATGCGCCACCAGACGTCGGTCAGCGTGCTCGGCGCGACGTCCGGGGTGATCCCGGCGAGCCGCCCGATCAGGTAGAGCCCGAGTCCGGGGATGCCGATCAGCGCGGCCAGCCCGGCCGAGTGCAGCGCGTCCCGGCCGGGACGGCGGCCGTCGAGCCCGACCGTGCGCAGCGCGAACCCCGCGCGCAGCAGCAGGTACGCGGCCAGCGCGCCCCAGCCGGCCAGCTGCAGCGCCCGGACCAGCTGGAACGCCAGGTCGATCCAGGTGTCGGTGGAGGCCGGCGCGTTCAGCGTCACCTGCTGGGCCGCCAGCGGCGCCGGGTTCAGCAGCGCCTCGAGCAGCGAGAGCGCGCTGCGCAGGGCGGACAGCCCGAGCGTCACGGTCAGCACGACCGCGATCTCCAGGCCGATCAGCCGGCGTTCCCGGCGGTCGGTGACCACGGCCGGGGACGCCGGGGCGACCGGGGCGAGCCAGTCCCGCAGCCGGGCCGGGGGCGTCGTCACGACCGGAGATCATGGCACCCCGCGCCGGGCGGCGGTCCGGGAGCCGGTCACGGGGCCGTACCCTGATGGCGTGTTGCGGTTGCTGGTGTCCCCGAGGTGGATCGCCTGGCACGTCCTCACGCTCGGCGCGATGGTCACCTGCGGATTCCTGGCCGCCTGGCAGTGGGGCCGTGCGGGCTCGGCGATGGGGTCGGCGGTGAACATCGGATACGGCCTGCAGTGGCCGGCGTTCGCGGTGTTCTTCGGCTACATGTGGTGGCGCTTCCTGCGGATGGAGGTGGCCGACCTGGAGGCCGCCGCGGCCGCGGGGGAGCCGTCCGACGCCGGGCAGTCGTCCGTCGCGCCCTCGGCCGGCGTGACCCCCGGATCCGGCGAGCCGGGGCCCGCCGGCGCGGTGACCGCGACCGCCGGGCCGTCCCGGAACGGTTCCGCACCGGCCGCCGTGACGCCGGGTGCCGCCGAGCCGACCGGGGCCGAGCCGACCGGGGCCACGTCGCCGGACGGCACCGTGCCGCCCCCGCGCCGCTCGCCCTTCACACCCCGCCCGGCCGGCGTGACGATGGCCCGGCACACCGACCCGCAGCTGCGGGCCTACAACGCGGAGCTGGCCCGCCTGGCGGACCGGCACCGAGAGGAGACGACGACGTGACCGTTCCAGGCGCACTCAAGGCGTTCCGGATCTCGGCCTGGATCACCGGTGTCGGCCTGCTGCTGCTGACCTTCTACGCGATGCCGGCGAAGTACATCTTCGGCGACCCGCGTCCGGTCGCGCTGATCGGCATGGTGCACGGCTTCCTGTACATGATCTACATCGTGTGCACCCTGATCCTGGCCGAGCGGTGCCGCTGGAAGCCGCTGTACGCCCTGGTCATCCTCGCGGCCGGCACGATCCCGGTGGCGTCGTTCGTCGCCGAGCGCAAGGTGACCCAGAAGGTGCAGGACGAGCACCTGGTCGGGTCGCAGACCGCCTAGGACTCCGAACTCTCCCGGGCCTCCTGGGCCGGCCGCAGCACCGGGCAGCCGACCAGCTCGGCGAAGCGGGCCTGCAGCTCCGCCGGCGTCCGCGCCTCGGCGGAGAACGCCAGCCGGACGTCCTGGGTGCCGCCCGGCGCGGGCACCCGCACCCGCAGCCCGCAGCGGTCCACCCCGATCGGCCGGATCCGGCCGGGCGTGGTCGTGGCGCTGCGCAGCGCGTGCGGCAGGTGCCGGCGCAGCGCGCACAGCATCTCCGGGTGGGCGCGGTCGAGGTGCTCCAGCCACTGCTGCTCCACCCGGCAGAACGGGTCGGGCAGGGCCGTGGCGAGCTCGGTGGGCGACACCGGGGCGCACCCCTCGGCGTCGGAGTACACCGCCGAGGACGGGTACAGGCGCAGCAGCGTCGCGCCGCGGCCGGCGTCGAGCAGGTTCGGGTGCGGCGCCGTCTCGGCGAGGCGCAGCGCGCGCTCCCGGGCCGTCGCCGGGTCGGGCTCGTGCAGCCGGCCGAGCAGCCAGAGCAGCTCGCGCACCGGCTCGGGCAGCGGTACCGGGGTGCTCCCGGTCAGCTCGAGCATGACCGGCAGGCCGTCGTCGCCGGCGTCGCGGGCGTGCGCGCGCAGCGGGTGGTCGTCGGTCAGCAGCAGGTCGGTCGTGCCGTCCGGCCACGTGTGGTGCATCAGCGGCGCGACCGGTTCGGGCTCCCCGGTCCCGACAATGGCGCTGCGAGCGGCGCCTCCGGCGACCAGGCTGCGTGCGCGCTCGGCGACGGCGGGCGTCGGGGGGCGGCGTATCCGGGTGGTTCCCACTCTCACCTCCGTTTAGGTAAGACTTACCTAAACAGCAATGAGTGTGCCCTGTCCAGTGCCGGTGACCTCCGCACGGCGCCGGGGGAGAACCCCCGTTGTCGGTTCGCCGTGACCCGACCGTTAGCGTCGACGGCGTGATGACCGTGCCCTCGGGTTCCGCTGCCGACCCGTGGCCGATCCGTCCGCTGCTGGCCGCGCTGGTCGACGACACCAGCCTGCTGCAGCCCAGGACCGTCGCACCGGGCGTCGACGCCGTGGTCTCGCGCTACCTCGCCGCCCGTGACGGTCACTACGGAGGCCTGGTCGGCCGGCTGGTCTGCCCCGCGTCCCAGTTGCCCGCAGTGGTCACCGAGCTGGCCCGCTCCGCGCCGAGCCGCCCGGCCGACCTCGGCCTGGTGGTGGACACCGGTCTCGGTGCCGTGCCCAAGGCGCTCTCCACCGTGTTCTCCCGCTCGAGCCTGCTCACCCCGAGCACCGTCGAGTGCGCCGCGCCGCCGGACGTCGACGGCATCTGGCTGGAGCGGGTCTCGGAGTTCGTGCCGGACGAGGTGACGCCGGTCGTCGAGCCCCGCCGCCCGGTCGAGGGCGACGCCGAGGCGCACGAGGCCTGGCTCGCCGCCATCCGCAAGGTCGCCGAGCACGGCTGCACCCCGAAGATCCGGATGGGCGGGCCGCGCCCGTCCGACGTGCCGACCGTCGACGACGTCCACAGCTTCCTGCAGGCCGGCCTGGAGAGCGGCGCCGGCGGGATCTCGGCACAGGGGCTGGACCGCATCGTGCGCGAGGAGCCGAACGGCTCGGGCGGACGCGGCCGGCACGGGCTGCTCAACCTGATCGTCGCCGTGGCCCGGATGACCGGCGTCAGCGCGAGCCCCGACCCGGTGGCGGACGCGCTGGAGAGCACCGACGGCGAGGGGCTGGCCCGCGAGCTCGACGAGCTGCCCGACAAGGCCGTCGAGCAGGTCCGGACCGTCCTGCCGCGCTGCGGGGTCGACCCGGACCCGGTGCCGATCGCCGACCTGGTGGCCCTCGGCCTGCTGGACTGACCCGTGCGGAAGATCGGTTTCCTGGGACCGCGCGCGACCTTCACCGAACAGGCGCTGCGCACGCTGCCGGAGTCCCGGGACGCCGAGCTGATCCCGTTGCCCGGCGCGCCCGCGGTGCTGGCCGCGGTCCGCGACGGCTCCGTCGACGCCGGGTGCGTCCCGATCGAGAACAGCGTCGAGGGCGCGGTCCCGCCGGTGCTCGACGGCCTCGTCGAGGACCCGCCGCTGATCATCGCGCGGGAGGCCCGGATCCCCGTCCGGTTCTGCCTGCTCGGTGCCGCGGGTACCACGTTCCCGCAGGTCCGGACCGTCGCCTCGCACGGGCACGGCATCGCGCAGACCCGGGGCTGGCTCGCCACCCACCTGCCCGACGCCGAGGTGCGGGTCAGCTCCTCGACCGCCGAGGCCGCCGCGCAGGCCGCCCGCGGTGAGGTCGACGCCGCGGTCGCCGCACCGCTGGCGGCCACCGAGCACGGCCTCGCGGTGCTGGCCGACGACATCGCCGACAACCCCGGCGCCGTCACCCGGTTCGTGCTGCTCACCCGGCCCGGCCCGCCGCCGGAGCGGACCGGCCGGGACCGCACCACCCTGGCCGCGACGACCACCAACCGGCCGGGCACGCTGCTCGGCCTGCTCACCGAGCTGGCCGTGCGCGGCATCGATCTCACCCGGATCGAGTCCCGTCCGGTGAAGGACCGGCACGCCGAGTACTGGTTCCACCTGGACTGCTCGGGGCACGTGAACGAGCCCGCGATGGGCGAGGCACTCGCCGCGCTGTACCGGCGCTGCGACCGGCTGATCTATCTCGGATCGTTCCCGCGCGCCGAGGACGGCACCGCCGTGGACGAGACCCCGGCCGACGGCGTCGGGAGTCCCGTGGTGCCGCAGGCCGTCGTGCACGACGACGCCCACGCCGAGTCCGCGCGTTGGCTGACCGCGATTCGTGAAGGAGTGGGCCGATGAGCGGCCGAGACCCGCACCCGGACGCCGAGCACGACGGGGCCGCGTCCTTCGCCGCCACGGGCAGTGCTCCCCGCTCGGCGCAGGTGCCCCCGGACGACGGCGCGGTCCGCCTGGTGCTGGTCCGGCACGGGCGCACGCCGTCGAACGTCCGGCACGCGCTGGACACGAAGGTGCCCGGCCCGCCGCTGGACGAGCTCGGGCGGGAGCAGGCGCGCGAGGTGGCCGGGCTGCTCGCGGACTGGCCGGTGCGCGCCCTGTACGCCTCGCGGGCCACCCGGGCGCAGGAGACGGCCGCGCCGATCGGTGCGGCCCTCGGGACGAGGGTGCAGGAGCTGCCCGGCACGCACGAGGTGTTCGTCGGCGATCTGGACAACCGGGACGACGACGCGGCCCGTGCGATCTTCGACGAGGTCTTCGAGTCCTGGTGGGACGGCGACCCCGGCCGCCCGATGCCCGGCGGGGAGTCCGCCGAGGATGTCTGGGCGCGGTTCCTGCCCGACGTCGAGCGGGTGCTGGACGGCGTGACCTCCGGTGCGGTCGTCCTGGTCAGTCACGGGGCGGTCATCCGGGTGGTGACGCAGGCGCTGCTCGGCGCGTCCGCGGACTCCGGCCTCGGCCGGGACAACCCGGTCCCGAACACCGGCCGCGTCGTGCTGCGTCGCGACCCCGGCGGCTGGGCGCTGGAGCTGTGGGACCCGATGCCGCAGCACTCGCGCTCGGCCCACTGAGGCCCCGGTGAACCGCTCGGAGCCGTCGGGACGGCCGTTCGTCCTCGTCCACGGCATGTTCCACGGCGGCTGGTGCTGGACGTTCGTGGCCGAGCGGCTCCGTGCCCTCGGACACCGGGTGACCACCCCGACCCAGACCGGGCTCGGTGAACGTGCCCACCTGATGAGCGGGGACATCACGCTCGGCACCTTCGTCACCGACGTCGAGTCGCACGTGGTCGCCGAGGACCTCACCGACGTCGTGCTGGTGGGCCACAGCTTCGGCGGCGCCGCGGTCACCGGGGTCGTCGACCGGATCCCGGACCGCATCGCGCACGTCGTCTACCTCGACGCCCTCGTCCCGGAGAGCGGCCGGTCCGTGTTCGACACCATGGATCCCGCGATCGTGGCCGGCCGGCGTGCGAAGGCCGTCGACCACGGGTCGGGGCCGGTCTGGGAACCGTTCGACGTCACGGCGTTCGGCATCCCGGCCGACCACCCCCGTGCCGGGTGGGTCCGGCGCCGCCTGACCCCGCACCCCGTCGCGACCTACGAGACGGCGATCGAGCTGGCGAACCCGGTCGGCAACGGCCTGCCGGCGACCTACGTCTGCACGACCGAGCCGCTCTACACGCCCCTGGCACCGTCCCGGGCCTGGGTACGCGAGCACCGGCCGCAGTGGCGGTGGGTCGAGCTGGCGACCGGCCACGACAGCATGATCCTCGAACCGGAGCTGGTGGCGACGACGTTGCACGCCGTGGCGTCCTAGCCCCATCCGAGTTCGTGCAGCCGCTCCTCCTCGATCCCGAAGTGGTGCGCGATCTCGTGCACCACGGTGATCGCGACCTCGTCGACGACCTGCTCGTCGTCCTCGCAGAACTCCAGCACCGCGTCCCGGTAGATCGTGATCCGGTCCGGTAGCTCACCCGCGTAGTCGGCGCTGCGCTCGGTCAGCGCGACGCCCTCGTAGAGCCCGAGCAGGTCGGGCTCCTCGGCGTTGCGCGGCTCGACGAGCACCACCACGTTGTCCATCGCCGCGGCGAGCCCGGCCGGGACGAGGTCCAGCGCGGCGGCGACGAGCTCGTCGAACCGGTCGGGCGGCATCGTGACCGGCACGGGTCGCGTCAGTTCTCGGGCAGGTCGGTGGGCAGGTCCAGGTCCGGCGGACCGTCGGTGGCCTCGGCCGGGAGCGGGACGTCCGGAGCGCCGGGCTGCTCGCGGTCGGGCTGCTCGACCGGGGGCGCGGAGCTGCCCGGCGCGGGCGGCTGCGAGGGCCCGCCGGACTGGCCGGGCGTCGCCGGGACACCGGGTGTGGTCGCGGCCGGCGGCGCGGGCTGGTCGGCGACGCTCACGTCGCCCCGGACCGAGCCGGTGATCGCCGCGAACCCGCTGCCGTCGGGCAGCAGGGTGCCCACGTTGCAGTTCACCTTGCGGCTGCCGGCCGCCCAGGACGCCTCGGACAGGTTGCCCCAGTAGACGGTCAGGCCCTTGTCGGCGATCGCGGTGTCGTTGCCGGCGTAGGCGTTCGCCGCCTCCTGGCAGGCGGGCTGCAGGAAGCCGTCCTGGTCCTCGACCGAGGGGTGGCCCTCGGGGAACTCGGTGCCCAGGTCGATGACGCCGACGGCCTCGACCGAGTGCGGGGCGCCGCAGTCGGCCGGGTCGCCGACGGTGCGCCCGTCGATGGCCAGGCAGGTGCCCTCCGGGTGGATCGCGGACTGGTCCTGGTCGGCCACCCGGCCGGTGATCGGGAACATCGCCCCGCTGCGCGACGCCGTCTGCAGGCCGCAGCGCATCCCCCGGTCGCCCTCGTCCCAGCGTTGCTGGGACGGCTTGAGCGCGCCGACCCGGAACTTGCCGTCCGGGTCGAACCGGTCGTCCAGATAGGACGTGACCAGCGGGGTGCAGCGCTCGGAGACCAGGGTCTGCCACGCCTCGTCGGCCGGGAAGACGGCCTGGTCGTCGAGCCCGACCCGGCCCACCTGCTCGAACAGGTGCGGCTGCGCGCAGTCCACGGCGGCCGTGTCGGTTGCGTCCGCCCGGGTCCAGTTCAGACAGGTGCCCGGGGTGTCCGGCGGGGGCGGGGGCGGCGGGACCTCCTCGACCCGGGGCGGCACCCCGGACGAGGCGAACGACCCGAGCACCGGCACCTCGGCGCCGAGCAGTGAGTCCAGCGAGGCGACGGTGAGCATGAGGAACGCGCCGATCAGGATCCCGACACCGACCCGGCGCGTCCCGGACAACGTGCGCCCGGTCCGCACCTCGGCGTCCACGTCCTCGGTGGCCGGGGCGACGAGGGCGGTGGCGTCGTCGTCATCGCGCCCGTCGTCGTACTCGGCGCGCCGGCCCGCGGGTCGCGACAGGACCGACGTGGTCCCGAAACGGTCGTGACGGGGCTCCCCGGCGTGGTCCGGGCCGGGCGAGGGCGCGGTGTGGCGCCGGTGCGGGGGAGCGGCGCCGTAGGGGGAGCTGGGATCCATGGCACGTCCATGATGCAGCGCGGCCGGGGCGATCTTCATCCGGCCGGTACCGCGGCGCGGCGGTCGGTCGCCGGTGTGCTGCGAACGAGCAGGTGACAGCGCCGTCGGGCAGCGACCGGGACCGTTCGTCCCGCCCGGTGGCGCCGACGGGCGCGTGCTGGTGAGGGGAAGCCGGAACGCTGCCGAATCGTCATCCGGTGTCCGCTCTCCGGCGGGGTGGACGCCCGGTACGGTGAGCTGCGGGGGAACGGCAGGGCAGTGATGGGTGAGCAGCGATGACCGACGGACCAGGCGACGACCGCGCCGGGCGAGGTGGCGAGGCGTGGCCGGGGGGCACCGGCGGACCGCAACGCGGCCGGATGCGCCGGCAGGACGGCAGCACCACCCCGCGCGAGCCCACGCTGGCCGAGAAGCGGGCCCGTGAGCAGAAGCTCCGCGCCGACCGCGAGGCCGTCCGGCTGGCCGAGGCCCGGTCGAAGAAGACCAAGCGGGTGCTGATCGGTACCGGTGCGACGGTCGGTGTCGTCGCGCTGATCGCCGCCGTCTACGCGGGGTCGGGCGGCTCGGAGGCCGTCGAGGCGCGCTGCGTCGACGAGAACAACGTCGTCGTCCCGGACGACAACTGCGAGAGCGGTACCGAGAGCCAGGGCCAGGTCGCGTCCGGCGGGGGCGGGTTCGCCTTCGTCCCGATCTTCCTCGGCGGCGGTGGGCGGCAGTACCACTACAACTACGGCGGCGCCGGCAACGTCGGGCAGGTCGCGACCGGCGGGAACGTGGCACCGCCGCCGTCCGGCACGACCGTCCGCAGCGCCAACACCGGCAGCACCATCTCCCGGGGCGGGCTCGGCGTCGGCGGGAACTCGTCCTACGGCAGCCGCGGCGGCGGCTCCTCCAGCGGGAGCTGAGCCGGGTGCGACGCGAGCGCGGCACCCCGCGCCCGGACTGGCAGCGCACCGTCGCCGACCAGGGCCTGGTCTTCGACACCCCGGGCCGGGACGGCGCCGGCGGCGAGCGGCCGTACTGGGACGAGTCGGTGCACTACGTCCTGGAGATGGACGAGGTCCTCTCCCTGGAGGCCGACGTCGAGGTCCTGCACTCGATGTGTCTGTCCGCTGTGGACCACGTGGTGACCACCGAGCGGTTCCGCGACTTCGGGCTGCCCGAGTGGAGCTGGGAGGCGATCGCGGCCTCCTGGAAGCGCTCGGACCCCTACGTCTACGGGCGGTTCGACCTGCGCTACGACGGCTCCGGCCCGGGCAAGCTGCTCGAGTACAACGCGGACACCCCGACGTCGCTGCTGGAGGCCTCGATCCTGCAGTGGTACTGGCTGCAGGACGTCCACCCCGGCGACGACCAGTGGAACTCCTTGCACGAGAAGCTCGTCGAGCGCTGGGGTGAGATCCGGTCCGCGCTGCCGTCGGCCGAGGTGCACTTCACCTGGTCCGGCGCCGAGTCGACCGGCGAGGACCACATCACCGTCGGGTACCTGCAGGAGACCGCGGCCGAGGCCGGCATCGACACCGTCGGACTGTCCATCGAGGACATCGGTTGGGACTCCGCGCTGGACCGCTTCGTGGACCTCGAGGAGGTCTCGATGTCCGCGGTCTTCAAGCTCTACCCGTGGGAGTGGATCCTCGGCGACGGTTTCGGCAAGCACGTCTCCCGCAGCCTGCCCGAGACGCTCTGGCTCGAGCCGCTGTGGAAGACGCTGCTGTCGAACAAGGCGCTGCTCGCCGTGCTCTGGGAGATGTACCCGGGGCACCCGAACCTGCTCCCCGCCTCACTCGGTGACCCCGGGATGCTCACCGAGTACGTCCGCAAGCCGCTGCTGGGGCGTGAGGGCGCGAACATCCAGGTCGTCGCACCCGGCTACGAGGTAGCCACCGGCGGCGTCTACGGCGACGAGGGCTTCGTCTACCAGATGTTCGACCCGCTGCCCGAGTTCGACGGCTTCCGTCCGGTGATCGGCGCCTGGCTGGTCGGCGACACCGCCGCCGGGATGGGCATCCGGGAGTCACCCGGCCTGATCACCGACGACGGCGCGGCCTTCGTGCCGCACCGCATCCCCGGTTCCTGACCTTTCCCGCTCCCCTTCTCGGAGGTACCTCCCGTGATCCTCGCCCAGGCGCTCGACGCCACGTACTGGGGCTTCCTCGGCCGTGGCATCGGCGCGATCCTGATCTACGCCGTGATCGGCACCCTGCTGATGCTGATCGGCTTCTGGGCGATCGACCTCACCACGCCGGGCAAGCTTCCGCAGATGGTCCGCGCCGGGCTGCCGAACGCGGTGACGATCACCGCGGCCGGGATGCTCTCGATGGCGTTCATCATCGTCATCGCGATCTACGTGTCCTACGGGTCGCTGCTGCAGGGCATCATCTCGTCGCTGGTGTTCGGGCTGCTCGGGATCCTCGCCCAGGTCGGCGCGGTGCGGCTGCTGGAGTGGGTGACCGGTATCGACATCGGCGACGTCATCCAGTCCGAGGAGCCGCAGCCGGCGGCGAAGGTCGTCGCGGCCGCGCACGTCGCGCTGGGTCTGATCGTCGCCGTCGCGGTCTTCTAGCCTCGGGCTGTCGCCGCGCGCCGCACCCCGTCGTCGCCTGCCGCACCCGCCGCGAAGGCCGTGGCGACCGGTGACGGGTCGCGCCGCCGCCGACTTCACACCCCTTCGCCGCGCCTCACACCCGCCGCTGCCGGTGTGAAGCGCGGTCCAGGGGTGTGAAGTCAGGCCAGGGCGGTGATCAGGTCGACGCGGGCCTGGGGCGGGGGCATCGCGGTGATCTCGCTGCGGACCTCGCGGGAGGCGGCGGCGAGCTCGCCGTCGTGCACCAGCCGGCGGAGTGCGTCGGTGGTGACGCCGCCGCCGATGCCGCCCCCCCGGGCCTCGACGAGGTCCGCGTTGCGCCGGCGGTCGCCCGGGCCGGGCAGCGCGAGCTGCGGGATCCCGGCGGCGAGCGCCGCGAGGACGCGGTGCGCGCTCGCGTCGTGCAGCACGGCCGCGCAGTGCGGCAGCACCTCGGCCAGCGGGACCCGGCCCACCGAGCGGACGCGTCCCCGTCGTCGGGCCAGCCGCCCGGGCGGGCGGACCAGCACCACCTCGCAGTCGAGCTCCGCGGCGGCCCGCACCGCGGACGCCTGCAGGTCGCCCCGCACCGGCCCGCCACCCCGCAGCACCAGCACCCGGGGTCGCTCCGAGGGCGCCCGCAGCCAGGCCGGCAGCCCACCGGCGGCAGGCCCGGCGTCGTGCACCGGCCGGACCGGGAGCGCGTCCCGGGCGCCGACGAGGCTGGCCGGCGCGATCGTCAGGGCGATGGCCGGGGCGGGGACCGCGGCGACCCGGTGCCGGACCAGCGCCCGACGTAGCGGCCGGGTGTCCACCAGCGCGCGGGCCAGCGCCAGCCCGTCGTACAGGGCGGTCTCGTGCAGCACCGCGGGCACGTCGTGCCGTGCGGCGGCCAGGGCGCCGGCGACCGCCAGCGGCTCGTACAGCACGACGTCGGGACGCCACTGCTCGGCGACGGTCACCAGCGCGTCGGTCAGCTCCTCGTTCACCGGCCCGAACAGCGACCGCACCCCGCTGTCCCCGCCGCGGCCGGCCAGCTCCGCGCGGGCGGCGACCGGGTGCGTGACCAGCGAACGTGCCGCGAGCCGGCCGACGCGCACGTTGCGGGCGACGTCGATCCACGGCAGCGGACCGGTCCCGCCCGGGGGCAGCGCCTCGCCGCCGGTCGCCAGCAGCACCTCGTGCCCGGAGTCCCAGAGCGCGTGCGCGAACGGCAACAGTGGCGCCAGGTGCCCCGGCAGCGGGGCCGCGACCACCAGAACGCGCACCCGTCGAGACTAGCCGCCCGGTGGCCGGTCGCGGGTTACGTAGGCTCGACGGTGTGATCGCCGAGAAGCAGCCACGCCTCGTCGCGACCGACGTCGACGGCACCCTGCTCGACGACCGCGACGCCGTGTCCCCGCGCACCGCCGCCGTGATCTCCCGGGCGGTCGCCGCCGGAGCCGAGTTCGTGCTCGTCACCGGGCGGCCCCCGCGCTGGATCCCGCCGGTGGTGGCCAGGCTGCCCGAGGGGCACGTCCGGTGGTGCGTGTGCGCGAACGGGGCCGTCGTCTACGACGCCGCCGCCGACGTCGTGCTGAGTGCGCGCACCCTGGAACCGGAGGCGGTCCGGAAGATCGCCGCGCTGTGCGGGGAGCTGTTCCCGGGCGTCGGCCTCGGTGTCGAGCGGGTCGGCACCGCCGAGACCGGCGGCGTGGCGCACGGGACCGTCGACGAGTTCCTCGCCGAGCCGGGCTACGTGCACGCCTGGGGCGCCAACGACGCCGGACCGGCCACCCGCGACGAGCTGCTCGCCCGGCCCGTCACGAAGCTGCTGATCCGGTCGCCGGAGCTGACCAGCGAGCAGATGCTGGAGCGTCTGGCGCCCGAGGTGGACGGCCTGGCCGACCTCACCTTCTCGCACCCGTCCGGACTGATCGAGGCCTCCGCCCCGGGGGTGACCAAGGCGACCGGGCTCGCCGACGTGGCGCAGCGGCTCGGTGTGGACGCGGCCGAGACCGTCGCGTTCGGCGACATGCCCAACGACCGCGAGATGCTGCGCTGGGCCGGCGTCGGTGTCGCGATGGGCAATGCCCACCCGGACCTGATCGGCGTCGCCGACGAGGTCACCGCGCCGAACACCGCCGACGGGCTGGCCGAGGTGCTCGAGCGCTGGTTCTGAGGGCTTCCGCTGCTGGTCGGGACCGGTTCGGACGCTGTTCACCCGCTGCCCGTCGTTCCCCCGATCGCGGGCCCCGGCCCGGAGCCCGAGGCCGGTCCGGCGTACCATTTCCGGCTGTCATCGCCCGGGCGAGCCGGGTGCCTGCGGCACGCCTGGAGGGCCCCACCCCGTGGCCGAGACCCTGGACCGTTCCGGTCCGCATCAGCCGGTCGGCGCCGACGCCGGTCCCGTCCCCGCTCCTCCCGCCGACGGCGAGCTCGCCGTCCTGGCCACCGTGCAGGACGCGGTCGCGTCACCAGCGACGATCCGCGTCGCCCGCGGGATGTCGCTGTTCGGGGAGCACGCGGCCGGCTGGCTCGCGCTCGGCCTCGCCGGAGCGGCGCTGGACCGTCCGCGCCGGCGGGAGTGGCTCGGTTCGGCGGCCGCGGTGGCGCTGGCGCACGGTGCCTCGATCGGCGTGAAGCGCGTGGTGCGCCGCCGCCGTCCGGAACACCCGTCCGTGCGGGTGCTCGTCGGCACCCCGAGCCGGCTGAGCTTCCCGTCCTCGCACGCCACCTCGACCACCGCCGCCGCCGTGCTCTACGGCGGACTGCTCGGCCGTCGCGCGCGGCCGGTCGCGGCGCTCACGGTCGGCGCCATGGCGCTGTCCCGCCTGGTCCTGGGTGTGCACTACCCGACCGACGTCGCGACCGGTACCGCGCTCGGAGCGGCCGTGGCCGCCGGCGCGCGCCGTCGCATCCGCTCCCGACCCGACCACCGGAGGGTGAGCGCATGACCAGCTCCGACCGCACGAAGGTCGACGACCCGGCCGACGACGCCGCGGCCCCGTCCGGCGCGGCCGCCCAGGCCCCGTCGAACGGAGCCCCGTCGAACGGAGCGTCCTCGAACGGTGCCGCCGCGTCCGGCGACGCCGGTACGCCGTCGAAGGCCGCCGTCGCCGAGGCCGCCGACCCGCGCACCCCGGTCGAGCCGGACGCGCCGGACGACGCCGGCGCCCCCGAGGGCCACGAGGCGGACGCCGCCGGGGCGACGCTCGCGCCGGCCACCCCGCTGGACCCGTCCGAGCGGACCCCGACGCTCGTCGCCCGCGGTCTGCTCAAGACGATGCGCCCGCGTCAGTGGGTGAAGAACGTCCTGGTCTTCGCCGCGCCGTTCGTCGGCGGTGGACTCTTCGACGGCTCGGTGCTGGTCGACTGCCTGATCGCGTTCGCCGCGTTCTCGCTGGCCGCGTCCGGTGTGTACCTCGTCAACGACGCGCTCGACGTCGACGCCGACCGGGCCCACCCGACCAAGCGTCGTCGCCCGATCGCGGCCGGGATCGTGCCGGTGCCGCTGGCCTACATCTGGGCGGGCGTGCTGTTCGCGGCGGCGATCGGGCTGTCGTTCCTGCTCACCTGGCAGCTGATCGTGGTGCTCGCGGTGTACGTCGCGGTGCAGCTGTCGTACTGCCTGTGGCTCAAGCACCAGCCGGTGCTCGACATCTGCATCGTGGCGTCGGGCTTCCTGATGCGCGCCATCGCCGGTGGTGTCGCGACCGGGATCACGCTGTCCCAGTGGTTCCTGCTGGTCGCCGGGTTCGGCTCGCTGTTCATGGTGGCCGGCAAGCGCTATGCGGAGATGATGCTCGCCGAGAAGACCGGCGCGAAGATCCGCAAGTCGCTGGAGAGCTACTCGGCGTCCTACCTGCGCTACGTCTGGTCGCTGTCCGCCACGGTCATGATCATGACCTACGGCCTGTGGGCGTTCGAGATCCGCGAGGCGCACCACAACTCGGTGTGGTCGGTGCTGTCGATCGTGCCGTTCGTGATCGCCGTGCTGCGCTACTCGGTGGACGTCGACCGGGGCACCGGTGGCGAGCCCGAGGAGATCGCGCTCGGCGACCGGGTCCTCCAGGTCCTGGCGCTGGCCTGGATCGCGATGCTGACGATGGCCGTCTACAGCTGACCCGCTCGCCTCGCCCCCTTTTCGGACTCATGACGCTTTGGTTCGGCCATGCCGAACCAAAGCGTCATGAGTCGGGCTACGGATGGGGCGCGCGGGGCGTCAGAGGCGGGTGTTGTGCCAGGCCCAGGTCTCGGCGAGGCCGTCGGCCAGGGTCGTGGGGGCCGGGAGGTCGAGGGCGGCCAGGCCGCGGGACGGGTCCAGGCAGCTGCGGCGCAGCTCGCCCTGGCGGGCCGGCTGGTGCTCCGGGGTGAAGGCGCCGGCGTCGAGGCCCGCGATCCGCCCGATCGTGGCCGCGAGCTCGACGATGGTCGACTCGGTGCCGGTGCCCACGTTGAACACCTCGCCGGCCAGGCGGCCGTCGGCGAGGCGGTCGGCGGAGGCGAGCGCGGCGCGGGCGACGTCGCCGACGTAGAGGAAGTCGCGGGTCTGCCCGCCGTCGCCGAAGACCGTGGGCCGGCCCCCGGAGCGTGCGCGGTCGCAGAACAGCGACACCACCCCGGCGCCGCCGGCCGGGTGCTGGCGCGGGCCGTAGACGTTCGCGAAGCGCAGCACCAGCGCGGGCAGGCCGTGCGCGCGGACGAAGAACCGGGTGTAGCGCTCGGCGGCGAGCTTGCTCATCCCGTACGGCGACTCGGGCTCGGCGGGCTCGTCCTCCGTCGTCGGCAGCGGCGCCCCGTCGCCGTAGATCGCGCCGCCGGTGGAGCAGACGACGACCGCCCGCGCCCCGGCGTCCCGCGCGGCTCCCAGCACGCTGAGCGTCCCCAGTACGTTCACCGAGGCGTCGTGCACGGGGTCGGCCATCGAGGTGCGGACGTCGATCTGCGCGGCCAGGTGGTGCACCGCGTCCGGCCGGAACTCGGCCGCGAGCTTCGCCATGCCGGCGGTGTCCCGGATGTCGAGCTCGACGAGATCCACGCCGGCCGGGAGGTTCTCCCGCTTCCCGGCCGACAGGTCGTCGACGACCAGGATCTCGGCGTCGCGGGCGACCAGGGCGTCGACCAGGGTGGAACCGATGAAACCGGCTCCGCCGGTGACGAGCGCGCGCATGCTTCCTCCGGGCCGGTTGCGGACGGTCGTCGGGTTCACCGCCGCCCGACACGGTAGCCGTCCGGCATTCCGGGTCGGTGCAAGGATCGCCGCCGGGCAGCCGGGGCGATCCGGAGGTGTTCACCGCGGCGTCACCCGACCGTCGACCCGTGAACGTTGTGGTTCGTCGCCCGGTCTGTCCTGATTATCGGACCAGGGTGACGCGAACTTGGGGGATCCGTTGAGCGGTGGGCAGGGCATGTGGTTCTGGGTGGTTCTAGGCGGTGTGGCGGGGGGCGTCGTCGGATTGCTCCTCGGCCAGTGGTGGGTGGTCGTGGCCGGGATCGCGCTCGGTGTTGCGGGGTACTACCTCGGGCAGCAGTTCGCTCCGAAGCATCCGGACGGTCCGGCTGGGGCCGAGCCGGACGCCGAGTCCGGTTCGCCGGGGCCCTCGGTCCGCGACTGAGTCGTCCGGACGCTCATGGCGAAGGGGGCTCCGTTGCGCCCAGGTCCAGCCGGTACACGGTGACCGTCCCGCTCCGGAACGCCGGCGTGAGGCCGGGGAGATCCTTGCCGTCGAGCTCGGCGAATCCGGACGGAGTGGTGAACATGTCCGAACCAGTCCATCCGTCCGGCGCGCCCGCCGCTCCGATGGGGGGTGCCTCGGCGTCGACATACACCCAGCCGACGTCCAGGTCCTGCAGGATCCGCCGGAGGTCCGGATCGTCCGGGTAGCGGTCGAAGGAGCGCAGCAGTTCGTAGGTGTACGGCATCGCACCGGTCCCGAGCGTGGTCGAGTTGACGACCGGGATCCCAGCCGCGACATAGAGGTACGTCGACCCGTCGTTCGCGGAGTTCAGGACGCGCTCGCCGGGGGCCACACGTCCGTCCAGGAAGTCGACCGCGGCCAGGTCGTCCGGTCCGACGCGGACGAAGTCCGGGGTCGCGTACCGGGCCGCCACAGTGGTCGTGTTCGTGCTGACGGCACGGTCGACCGGGACGGCGAGGAGGGCGGCCATCGCGGTGAGCACCGCGACCGCGGCAACCGGCCGGCTCCGTACCGGAGCGGGCAGCGGTCGCCGCACCCGGCGGCGGAGGGCGTGCACCACCCCGAGCATCGTGAGGACGACCCCGAGCGCTGCCAGCGTCGGTACGAACAGCGAGACGTGCGACCAGATCCGCGGCACCGAGTTGTAGAACAGCCCGGTCACCAGGCGAAGCGGTCCGGTCCCCGGCGCGAACATCGACGACGCCGTCACCAGCACCCACACCGCCCACGCGGCCACGACACCGAGGCCGGCTCCGGCACGTACCACCACGAGCACTCCGAACAGGTACAGCGCGGTGAGCCCGGCGAGGCCGATTCCCCGCGGTGGGTCGAGGTACCCGCCGTAGATCAGGGCGACAGCGCTGCCGAGCGAGTCGCCAAGGGGGTATCCCTGTGGTGCGACCGCGAACGATCCGGTCGCACCTGTCGACTCTCCGCCCTGAAGCACGACCGGTGCGGCGAGCAGCGCGCCGACGCCTCCGGCGCCCAGCAGAACCGGGACCGAGCGGCGCAGCCGCGTTCGGCCTTGCCGGGTCACCAGGTCACCGGCGAGCCAGGCGATCACCGAGATCCCGACGGTGACCGCCGCGCTCGGGTGAACCGCGACGATCCCGGCCGCACCCGCGCCGAGCCCTACCGCCGTGCGCCCGGCGCGCTCTTCGGAGGCGAGCAGCAGCGCCGCGATCAGCCCCGGAGCCAGGCACAGGGCGACCGCCGCGGAGTAGATGCCCCCGTCGTGCATGAGCTGTACGGCGGGTCGGTACAACGCCGGCGCGAGGACCGCGGCGGTGCCGGCCGTGAGCCATGCGGTGGACGTGCCGGCACATAGCCTCAGCGCCGCGACGGCGGTCAGTACCGCCACCGACAACACCCAGCAGACGGCCAGGTAGATCACGGTCATCGCGTTGAGAGAGGCGGCCGGGTCGACGCCGGTCCCGGCGAGCAGGGCCGGTGCCAGGTGCGCGCCCGCCGGGTAGAAGCGCACCGGGCCCTCGGTGAGCAGGTCGAGCGGGCGGACCTGCCACGGCGCGGCGTTGCCCGACCGCTCGATATAGCTGACGAGCAGCAGGTGGGTGATCATGTCGTGTTCCTGCGCGATCCGGTCGAGGCCACCCAGGCCGCGCAACCACATCCGGGTTGCGACGGCGGTGCCCGCCACCACCCCGAACACACCGACGACCGCGGGCGCGGTGGGACGTCGCAGCCCGACCCGCCATCGCGCCCCTGACCGCCACAATCGCACCGCGCCGACCAGCAGCAGTGCCACGACCACCGTGACGACGAGGCCGGGAGAGAACGACACCCCTGCCGGCGCGGCGACGGTCGCGACGATCAGCAGGATGGCGACCGACGCGGTAGGTACCAGCGCGGCGATCAGCAGCAGGGAACGGATCCGCAACGCGAGCAGTAGCGCGGCACCGGGGAGCAGGGCGATCACCGCAGCGGCGATCAGGATCAGGCGGTCCAGCGTGCTCTCCTCCGCTCCGCCGCGCCTCGTCGCGCGGAGGCGGCACCGTATCGCCTTGCCGAGCCGACACCCGGTCGGGGCATACGGTCGGCCCGAGGTGACCCGCCCGTAGGCTCGCCGCACGTTCCCGCAGTACTAACGGAGGTCCTGCGCGTGGAGATCGCAGTCATCGGCCTGGGCAAGATCGGGCTCCCGCTCGCCGCCCAGTTCGCGTCCAAGGGCCACCGCGTGACCGGGGTGGACATCGCCCCGGACGTCGTGCGGCTGGTCAACGAGGCCACCGAGCCGTTCCCCGGCGAGGCCGGCCTGGCCGACGCGCTCGCCGAGCTCGTCCCCTCCGGCGCACTGCGCGCCACCACCGACTACGCCGACGCCGTCCCCGGCGCGGACGCCATCGTGCTGGTGGTCCCGCTCTTCGTCGACGACGACGCCCGTCCCGACTTCCGCTCGCTGGACGCGTCGACCGAGGAGCTCGCCGCGCACCTGACGCCGGGCACCCTGGTCTCCTACGAGACGACGCTGCCGGTCGGCACGACCCGGGACCGGTGGATGCCGATGCTGGAGAAGGGCTCGGGCCTGGCCGAGGGCATCGACTTCCACGTCGTGTTCTCCCCGGAGCGGGTGCTGACCGGGCGCGTGTTCGCCGACCTGCGCAAGTACCCCAAGCTCATCGGCGGACTCTCCGCCGAGGGGGCGCAGCGGGCCACCTCGTTCTACGCCGATGTCCTGGACTTCGACGAGCGCACCGACCTGCCCCGGCCGAACGGCGTCTGGGACCTCGGATCGGCCGAGGCGAGCGAGCTGGCCAAGCTCGCCGAGACCACCTACCGCGACGTCAACATCGGGCTGGCGAACCAGTTCGCCCGCTTCGCCGACTCGGCGGGGATCGACATCGCCCGGGTCATCGAGGCCGCCAACTCGCAGCCCTACAGCCACATCCACCAGCCCGGCATCGCCGTCGGTGGGCACTGCATCCCGGTCTACCCGCGTCTCTACCTGTGGAACGACCCGGACGCGACGGTCGTCCGTGCCGCCCGCGAGGCGAACGCGGCCATGCCGTCGTACACGATCGGGTTGCTGGAGGGCGCATTCGGCGACCTGCGTGGCGCCCGCGTCGCGGTGCTCGGCGCCGCCTACCGGGGCGGGGTCAAGGAGACCGCGTTCTCCGGGGTGTTCCCGACGGTCGCGGCGCTGGCCGGGCGCGGCGCGGTCCCCCTGGTGCACGACCCGCTCTACGCCGACGACGAGCTCGCCGGCCTCGGTTTCACCCCCTACCACCTCGACGAGCCGGTGGACGCCGCCGTCGTCCAGGCCGACCACCGCGAGTACGCGGAGCTGGGGCCGGACCGGTTGCCCGGTGTGCGGGTACTCGTCGACGGCCGTCGCACGAGCTCCGCTGACCGCTGGCCCGGCGTGACCTACCGGGTGATCGGCCGTGGCTGAGCGGTTCGTGAAGCAGCCGTTCGTGGCACCGGGCGCCGACGTCGCCGGGTCGGCCAGGCTCGGTGACGGGGTCAAGGTCTGGCACCTCGCCCAGATCCGGGAGGACGCCGACCTCGGCGCGAACTCGATCGTCGGGCGCGGCGCGTACGTCGGCATCGGCGTCCGGGTCGGGGAGAACTCGAAGATCCAGAACCACGCTCTGGTCTACGAGCCCGCAGAGCTCGCCGCGGGAGTCTTCATCGGACCCGCGGTCGTGCTGACCAACGACACCTTCCCGCGCGCGGTCAACCCGGACGGGACGCCGAAGGGCACGGCCGACTGGGAGCCCGTCGGCGTCACGATCGGTGAGGGCGCCTCGATCGGTGCCCGCGCGGTGTGCATCGCCCCGGTGACCGTCGGCGCCTGGGCCACGGTGGCGGCCGGTGCGGTCGTGACCCGGGACGTGCCGGCGCACGCGCTCGTCGCCGGGGTTCCGGCCCGCCGGATCGGCTGGGTCGGACGCGCGGGTGTGCCGCTGGCGGAGAAGGACGGGCAGTGGGTCTGCCCGTCCACCGGCACGACCTACACCGAGGACGGAGGCTCGCTGCGCGAGGTCGGCTGAGCCGCGTCGCCCAGCAGCTCGGCGACGGCGTCCCGGGTCACCGCCGAGTCCTCGGTGGAGTTGAGCACCGCGGCGGCACGGTGCGCGTTCTGCTTGTACTCGGCGACCTGCGCCGGAGAGAGGGCGGCGAGGGTGTCGCGCATCGCGGCCGCCGTGTGGTCGGGCGCGATCGTGCCGAAGCCGTGCTCGGTGATCAGCCGGTCGGTCTCGGGTGCGGAGTTGAACACCACCGCGAGCCGCGCCTGCACGAAGTCGAAGATCTTGTTCGGCAGCATCAGGCGGTGGTTCGGGGTGAGCGGCGGGAGACTGAAGACGCCGACGTCGTAGGCGTTGAGTGTGGGTGCGAGCTCGTGCGGCCGGACCGGGTCGTGCAGCGTGATCCGAGGGTCGCCGCCGATGAGCGCGCGCAGCCGGCCCAGGTAGCGGCCCCCGTCCCGGCTGGGGACCAGGTACAGGTCGAGTGAGTACTCGGGGCCGAGCCCCCGCACGGCCTCGATCAGCGCCTCGAGGTTGCGACCCGGCACAGCACCTCCACTGTGGACGAGCCGGATCCGGCCGTGCTCTACCGGCCGCGGCTCGAGGTCGTGCAGCGGTCCCGCGTTGCGGACGACCCGGCACGGCACGCCGAAGCGTTCCCGGTACATCTCGCCGATGGACCCGTTCACGACGGTGACGGCCGACATCCGGGGCAGATACTTCGCGCACTGGTGGAACATGAACGGCCGCACCAGCAGCCGCCACGAGGTCACGTGGGCACGCTCCTCCGGGGCCCACTCGTGGAGGTCCGCCAGCACCGGGGCGCCGTCCGCCACGCGGTGTGCGAGCGCCATCGCCCGGGCCTCGTTGGCGACCACGACGTCGAACCGGCGGCCGGCGAGCAGCGAGAGCGCGGACCGCACCGCCGGACCCTCGAACTCGACCCGGTCGTACCGGCGGGCGGCGAGCAGCAGGACGCCGGCCGGGGTCTGCGGCAGCGACGGCAGCGACGGATCGAGCGGCAGGTGCTCGGCCGCGGCGTCGGGGCGCTCGCCGTACCCGATCGTCGTGACGTGGCCGAGCTCGGCGAGGACGTCGAGCTGACGCAACACCCGCGCGTCGGCGGTGATCTCCGAGAACGAGATGCAGAGGATCTTCCGCCCGGGCGCTCCGTCGACCATGACGCGCGAGTCTAGTGAGCGCGTGTCACCGGCCGGGGGCCGCGTCACACCGGTCTCTACGATCGCGCGCATGTCGTCGCCGACCGTGCTGCACGTCAACGACGCCGCGTTCACGGCCGAGCGGATGATCACCGAGGCGCGGCGGCGCGGTCTGGAATGGGACCTGCTGCCGAAGGCCGCGCCCGACCGGTCCTGGCCGGGTATCTCCGGGCGGGCGAGGCGGGCGCTCATCGGCGGACGCTGGGTCGCCCGGCTCGCGGTCCAGGCCCGGCGACACGACGTCGTGCACGTCCACTCGGCTTCGACACTCGCGCACTCGCGGTTCGGCGCGCCCCGCTACGTCCTCCACTGCCACGGCACCGACGTCCGCACCACCCAGTACGACCCCGCCCGCACGGCGTCCATCGTGGATGGTCTGCGGCGGGCGGAAGCGGTGCTGTACTCGACGCCGGACCTCGCCGAGCACGTCCTGGGCCATCGGCCGGACGCCGTGTACCTGCCGGTCCCGATCGACGTGGACGCCGTGCCCGAGTGGTCACCGGTGCCGGGCCGGCCGCAGGTGGTGTTCGCGTCGCGGTGGAGCCCGGACAAGGGGGTGGACACCCAGCTCGCCGTCGCCCGGGAGCTCCGCACCCGGTTCGGCGGCGAGGTCGACGTCGTCGGGCTGGACTGGGGCCCGTGCAGCGCCGAGGCCGCCCGGGTCGGTGTCCGGCTGGTGCCGCGTTCCGGGCACGCGGACTACCTCGCGCTGCTCGCCGGCGCCGCGGTCGTCGTGGGGCAGTCCGCGGGCATCCTCGCCGCGAGCGAGCTCGAGGCGCTCGCCGCCGGGGCGCCGGTCGTCGTCCCCGTTCCGCTGCCGCTCTACGGTGACCTGCCATTGTCCGCTGTGGACGCACCTGAGGTCGCGGACGCCGTCGCCGCGGCCCTCGAACGGGGTGAACGGCACGACCGGGACGCCGTGCGCCGGTGGACGCGCGACGAGCACGGCGTCGCGCGCGCGGTGGACGTCGTCACCGACGTCCACCGGGGTGTCCTGGCGGCGCGCAGATGAGCGGGCTGCGGCCGCTGCTGGGCCGGATGTTCACCCCGGTCCGGCTGGACGACCCGACACCCACGTCGCTGACCCGTGGCAGCGCGCTCGCGATCACCGGTCTCGTCGCCCAGGGACTGCTGCGGTTCGCGACGGCGTGGCTGGTCGGGCGCCTCGCCGGTCAGGCCGAGCTCGGGATCGTGGCCTCCGCGATCGCCGCGGCCACCATCCTCGCGCTGTTGTGGCCCACGTCGACCGGTAGTGCCGCCTCGAAGTACCTGGCGCGGGCGCGCGGGGCGGGATCCGTCGAGCAGGCCCGCGCGACAGCCGGTCACCTCCGGCGGCGGATGCTCGTCGTGGTGCTGGTCCTCGCCGCGGCGGCGGTCCCGGTGTGGGTCCTGCTGGACGGTGGCAGTCCGGTCGGCGCGCTCGCCGTCGCCCTGCTGACGGTCGGCTACTCCGGCTACAGCTTCACCCGGGGAGTCCAGTTCGGCACCGGGCAGTCGGCGCGGGCGACCGGCTGGGACGTCGTGTGTGTCGCGTTCGGACTCCTCGCGCTCACGCTGCTGCTCGTCGCCGGTGTTCGCGGAATCGCCCTGGTCCTGCCGCTCGCGATCGCCTACGGCGTCTACACCCTCGCGGGGTGGCCGTTCGGGCCGAGCAGTCGCCCGGATCGGGCACATCGCCGCGAGCTGGACGGTTTCGTCGCACTCGGTGCGGCGGGCACTCTCGCCAGCTCGGGGTTCCTGCAGCTCTCCCAGATCGTCGCCAGGCTGGTCACGGGGGACGCCGGGGCCGGTGAGTACGCGGCGGCGCTCGCCCTCGCGACGCCGGCGTCGATGCTGGCCGTCTCGCTGACGCTGGTCCTGCTCCCGGCACTGTCCGAGCTCCTGGGCCGGTCCGACGACGAGGCCTTCCGGGCCCGCACCGACGAGGCGACCCGGTCGCTCGCGGTCGTCGTGGTCCTGATGTTCGGCTCGATCGTGCTGTGCAGCCGGCTGCTGATCGCGGTGATCTGGGGGGACCGGTACGCCGGGGCCGCGCCGATCCTGGCGATCCTGGCCGTCGCCGTGATGTGCACCAACCTCGGTGTCGTCGCGGTGAACGCGATGACTGCCCGCTCGCGGCGCGGGATGGCGATCAACGTGGCGGCGAGCATCACCGGGATGCTCGCCGGGATCGCGGTCTGGGTGGTCGCGGCTCCGGTGCACGGCGGGGTCGGCGTGGCGATCGGCTACCTCGCGGGAACGGTCGTGATCGCGGCCGTCCCGGTCTCCGTCACCTGGTACCAGGGGCGGCACCGGTGGGGCACGCTCTACCTGAGGATCGCGTGCGCGGTCGTCCTGCTCGTGCTGCTCCACGGGATCCAGGTGTCGTTCGACCTCCCGGCGTGGAGCGACCCGGGTCTCGCCGCGTTGTTCGTCCTGGTGTGGCTCGTCGCGAGCCGGGCCGACGCGGCCCGGCTGCCACTCCCCAGCTGGGCTCACCGAACGTGACTTCGTCATCACATTCCGGTAACCCGTCGCGTGTTAACGGCGTTTGACCTCGTATGACGCCCGGATGAACGCGCTCCGCCCGTTATGTAGCGGGCCGCATCGAAACACCTGGTAGAGCCCTGGATATGGTCTTCGTGTCGCACTGTCGCGAGCGAAGGTGATCGCGTGAGCAGAGATTTCATCCCGGCGGCCCGTCCGCTGATCGGGAGCGCCGAGCGGGCCGCGGTCGACGCGGTGCTGCGGTCCGGCCTGCTGGCCCAGGGCGCCGAGGTCGCCGCGTTCGAGGACGAGTTCGCCCGGGACCTGGTCGACGGGCGCACGACGGTCGCCGTCAACTCCGGGACCTCCGCGCTGCATCTCGGCCTGCTCGCGGCCGGGGTCGGACCCGGCGACGAGGTCATCGTTCCGTCCTTCACCTTCGCCGCGACGGCCAACGCGGTCGCGCTCACCGGCGCCACCCCGGTGTTCGCCGACATCCGGCGCGACGACTACACCCTCGACCCGGGCCATGTCGCGAGCCTGGTCGGCGAGCGCACCCGCGGGATCATGGCGGTGCACCTCTACGGTCACCCGACCGACATGGCGGCTCTGGGCCGGCTCGCCGAGGATCACGGCATCGATCTCTACGAGGACGCGGCCCAGGCGCACGGAGCGCGTCTCGACGATCGGCCCGTCGGGTCCTTCGGCCGGTTCGCCGCCTTCAGCCTCTACCCCACGAAGAACATGACCTCCGGCGAGGGCGGCATGGTCACCACCGGTGACGCCGGCCTCGCGCGCACGGTGCGGCTCCTGCGAAACCAGGGGATGGAGGCGCGGTACGCCAACGAGATCGTCGGGTTCAACGCGCGGATGACCGACGTGCACGCGGCCATCGGCCGGGTCCAGCTCGCGGACCTCCCCGAGCGGACCAAGGCCCGCCGCGCGACCGCCCAGTTCTTCGACGCCAGCCTCACCGGCGTCGGCCGGCCGACGGTCGCGGACAACGTCCTGCACGTCTACCACCAGTACACGGTCACGATCGACGACGACCGGGACGGCTTCGCCGCCGCACTGCGCGACGAGTACGGCGTCGGTTCCGGCGTGTACTACCCGACGCCGGTGCACCGCCTCCCGGCCTTCGCCAGGTCCGAGCAGTTGCCGAACACCGAATGGGCCGCGCGCCGGGTGCTGTCCCTGCCGGTGCACCCGGCCCTGGACGACGAGGACCGGGAACGGATCGTGACGGCAGTCAACAGCCTCGCCCGGGCAGGTGCCTGATGGCCGATCTGCGGGTCGGACTCATCGGACTCGGCATGATGGGCCGGCACCACGCCCGAGTCGTCCGGGAGACCAGTGGGGTCGAGCTCGTCGCGGTCGCCGATCCGGTCGGGGACGCGCACGGCGTCGCCGGGCCGCTTCCCCTGCTGGGTGGCGTCGACCAGCTCGTCGCTGCCGGGATCGACATGGCGGTCTGCGCCGTCCCGACCGCGCTGCACGAGGAGGTCGGCCTCGCGCTGGCCGAAGCGGGAGTGCACACCCTGATCGAGAAGCCGATCGCGCACAGCGTCGAGGCCGGCGAGCGGCTGGTCGAGGCCTTCACCTCGCGCGGGCTGGTCGGCGCGGTCGGGCACGTCGAGCGGTACAACCCGGCGCTCCAGTCGCTGCGGGTCCGGATGGCGAACGGCGACCTCGGCGAGATCTACCAGATCGCGACCCGGCGGCAGGGTCCCTTTCCCGCTCGGATCGCCGACGTCGGTGTCGTCAAGGACCTCGCCACGCACGACATCGACCTGACCGCCTGGCTGGCGCAGTCGCACTACGTCGGGCTCAACGCGCAGACCACGACCCGTTCCGGACGTGAGCACGAGGACATGATCGCCGTCACCGGTCGGCTGGCCGACGGGACGATCACCAACCACCTGGTCAACTGGCTGTCGCCGATGAAGGAACGGGTCACCGTCGTCACCGGCGAACGCGGGGCGTTCGTGGCCGACACCCTGACCGCGGACCTCACGTTCCACGGCAACGGCGTGATCGACACCGAGTGGGAGTCGGTCGCAAACTTCCGCGGGGTCAGCGAGGGCGACGTCGTCCGGTACGCGATCCCGAAGCCCGAACCGCTGCGCACCGAGCACGAGTGCTTCCGGGACGCCGTACTGGGTCTGGCCGACCGGATCGTGAGCCTGGAACAGGGACTGGCGACGCTCCGCACGGCGGAGTGGGCGCTGGCCTCCGCGCGAGAGGCCGGAACGCCGGGGGTCGACGCCCGGGAGCTGGTGACGCGATGACGGCGCGGGTCGCGATCGCGTCGAGGATCTTCAGGCCGGAAGCCGGGGCCGCGGCCTTCCGCCTGGGGGCGCTCGCCGACGAGCTGGTCGAGCGCGGGCACCGGGTCACGGTCGTGACCACCACAGCGCCGGGTGGACAACGGCACGACGAGGGCCCGATCACGGTCCGCCGGTGGCCGGTCCTGCGTGATCGGAGCGGGAGCGTCCGGGGGTATGTCCAGTACCTGTCCTACGACCTCCCGCTGTTCTTCCGGTTGCTCCTGACCCGCAGCGATGCGGTGGTGGTCGAGCCGCCCCCGACGACCGGGGTCGTCGTGCGGACGGTGTGCGCCCTCACCGGCACCCCGTACTACTACTTCGCCGCCGACGTCATGTCGGCCGCCGCCGCCGGGGTGGGGGTCAACCCGTCGGTCGTCCGGCTGCTGACCCGCCTCGAGCGATGGGTCCTCAACGGCTCGCGCGGGGTGCTCGCGGTCTCCGACGGCGTGCGCGAGACGCTCCGGGGAATCGGTGTGCGGGACGAGCTGATCCACGTCGTCGGGATGGGCATCGACACGGTCCGGTTCGCCCACCGGCCCGGACTGCCCGTGCCGGCGATGAAGACCCTGGTGTACGCGGGCACCATGTCGGAGATCCACGGCGCCGACGTCTTCGTGCGGGCGTTCGCCGAGATCGCCGGGGCTCATCCGGACGCCCGGCTGCTCATGATCGGTCGGGGGGTCGACGTCCCGGCGCTGCAACGACTCGCCGACGAGATTGCGCCGGGGCGGGTCGAGTTCCGGTCCCCGGAGTCGCCCGAGCGTCTCAGCGCGGAGTTCTCGGTCGCGCACGCGGCGCTGGCGTCGGTCAAGCCCGGCGTCGGCTACGACTTCGCGTTCGCCACCAAGGCGCTGTCCGGCCTCTCCGCGGGTGCGCCGGTCGTGTACGCCGGGGTGGGTCCGTTGGGGCCGATCGTCCGGGAGCACGGTCTCGGCTGGGCCGTGGACTGGGACCCGGCCGCCGTCGCGTCCGCGATGGCGGAGGCGCTGTCCGCGCGGCCGGACGACCAGCACCGGCTCGCGCTGTCGCGCTGGGTGCGTGACCGGCACAGCCTGCGCGCGGTGGCGGCCGCGGCCGCGGACGTCGCCGTCGGGCCGACCGGCGGAGGAGTGGACGGACCGCGCCTCCCGGCCGGCGAGTCGGCGGATCCGGGCCGCTCCGACGAGACGTCCTCGGCCTGACCGGGGTCGCGGGACACCACCCACGGCCCCAGGTGGTGCGAGGTCATCCCGGGGTGACCGCCATTTTCGGTGTACCGGTTTCGGGGACGCCCTGCAGCCGGACGCGCGGAGCAGCCCGCAATGCGGCCTGGACGGGTTCAGCGCGGCAGGGAGCCGCCGGCTTCCTCGTGCCGCTCCTCGGCCGCCGTCGCCCGGGTGCTGCGCAGCAGCTCCGTCAGCTCCTTCTCCCGCCGCTCCAGCTCCGCGTCCCGCACCGCGATCTGCCGGGCGAGGTTGGTCAGGTGCTGGCTGATCTCCCGGTCCCGCAGGTAGGTGTTCAGCATCCCGAACACGAACCCGACGACCAGCAGGTAGACGATCAGGTCGGTACCGCGGCCGATGCCGATCGCGTTGGCGACGAGCGTGACGTCGTTGGGCCGCAGCACCGCGTAGATGTTCACGAGCACGAAGGCCCCGAACGCGAGCCGCTTGCTGGCCCGGATCCCGACATTCTGTCCACTGCGGACGAAGTAGACGAGCGCGGCCAGCGCCGCGCCCACGAGAACGACCTGGACGATCACGGCGTCACCTCTGTCGGACCGAGAGGTCGAACAGGATGTTGACCCCGTTGAACAACGACTGGCCCTTGGACCGGGAGTACTCGGTGTAGCGGATGGTGACGGGCTCCTCGCGGATCCGCCAGGTGGAGTGGGCGAGCGTCGCCACGATCTCGGACGCGTGCGCCATCCCGTTCATCGAGATGTGCAGGTCCTGGGCGACCGGGCGGGCCAGTACCCGCAGCCCGTTGTGCGCGTCGGTGAGCTTGAGCTTGCGGCTGGCCGGCGACAGCGCCGCGACCGTACGCAGCACGATCCGCTTGAGCAGCGGGATCGGCTCGGTGGAGGTGAGGAACCGGGAACCGAGGACGACGTCGGCCTCGCCGTCGCGGACGATCGCGGCCATCCGCTCGGCGTCCTCGATGTCGTGCTGGCCGTCGGCATCGAAGGTGACGATCCGCTGGGCGCCGCGGCGCAGCGCGTACTCGATACCGGTCTGCAGGGACGCGCCCTGGCCGAGGTTGATCGGGTGCTTCACGAGGTGCGCCGGCGTGCCGGCGATGCGCTCGGCCGAGGCGTCCCGGCTGCCGTCGTCGACGCAGACCACGTTCGGGAACCGGGTCCGGATCTCGGTGACGACGTCGGCGATGACGGTCTCCTCGTTGTACACGGGGACCACCACCCAGGTGCCGCTGTCGGCGCCCACACCCACTCCTCGCCGTCGTCGCTCGTGAGCGGACGGCGGTCGCATGCCGTCCGCGGCAAGGCTATCGTCCGCCCGGGTGCACCCGTCGTGGGTGGGGGGCCTATGAACAGGGCAATCCGGACTTTCCGTACATTCGGTCCGGTGGATTCGCGGACTCTGCTGGAGTTGATGCTGTCCGACCTGGAGGGAGCGCCGGAGCTCTACCGGCCGACGAACTTCTGGCGGACGGGCCTGGAGAAGGTGGTCGCCGACCTGCGCGACCGGGGATTCACCGAGTTCCGACGGCATCCGAGCGCGACGTTCTTCTACGCGCCGCGCTACGCGCCGGTGTCCCGTCCCGCCGCGGCGCTGTCCTCGCTGTTCGGCCGCGCCGGGTCACCCGGCAGGCTGATCCGGGACCGCATCGACCAGGTCCCGGTGGCCCGTGCCCACCACGCGTGCGTGCAGGCGCTCGACCCGGCCGACCGGGCGCCGCGGCTCGACGGGTTCTCCGAGTCCGCCGAGGGGGCCCCGACCGAGCAGCTGGTGTTCGACGGCCGCCGGTACAGCCGCTCCTCGCTCAACTACCTGCGCGGGCTCGTCATGCTCAAGCGCGCGGCGCCGGACCTGGACGTCTCCACCGTTCTCGAGATCGGCGGCGGGTTCGGCACCCTCGGCGAGATCCTGCTGACCGACGACCGCAACCCCGGTCTGCGCTATGTCGACGTCGACATCCCGCCGGTCGCCGCCGTCGCCACGCACTACCTGAAGCGGGTGCTCGGCGAGGACCGGGTGCTCGACTACGCCGCCACCCGCGAGCAGGAGAAGATCGCGGTCGACGAGCTGGAGCACCCGGCGACGGTGCTCTGCTCGTGGCAGCTGCCCCGGCTCACCGGCACCGTCGACCTGTTCGCGAACTTCATCTCGTTCCAGGAGATGGAGCCCGAGGTCGTCGAGAACTACGCGTCCCTGGTCGCCGGACTCGGAGCCCGCTGGCTGCTGCTGCGCAACTCGCCGACCGGTAAGCCGAACGTGCGCGAGCCGATGCTGCGGGACCGCTACCTGGAGTTCTTCTCCGGCTACGAGCTCGTCGACTCCGACGCCGGGCTCTACGGCCAGGACTCCGAGGGCACGGTGTCCGAGGTGATGGTGCTCGCCCGGCGCTAGGGATCCGGTGCTGACTACCCTCGGGCGCATGCGCACTCCCGACGCGATCGAGATCGGCGGCCACCGTGTGGGGCCCGGCGAGCGGCCGTTCGTCATCGCCGAGGTCTCCGGCAACCACAACGGGTCGCTGGACCGCGCGCTCGAGATCGTCGACGCGATCGCCGGCAGCGGCGCGCAGGCGGTGAAGTTCCAGACCTACCGGGCCGACACCATCACCATCGACGCCGACGGCCCGGCCTTCCGGATCCGCGACGACCACGGGCTGTGGGGCGGCCGGAACCTCTACCAGCTCTACGAGCAGGCGCACACGCCGTGGGAGTGGCACGAGCCGCTGTTCGCCCGTGCCCGCTCGCACGGCCTGGTGCCGTTCTCGAGCCCGTTCGACCCCACCGCGATCGACCTGCTCGAGTCGCTCGACGCGCCCGCCTACAAGGTCGCCTCGGCCGAGCTGGTCGACCTGCCGCTGATCCGCCGGATGGCCGCCACCGGCAAGCCGCTGGTCATCTCGACCGGGATGGCGACGCTGGCCGAGATCGACGCGGCGGTGTCCGCCGCCCACGAGGGCGGGGCGACCGAACTGGTGGTGCTGGCCTGCACCGCGTCCTACCCGGCCGACCCGAACGACGCGAACCTCCAGACGATCCCCGCGCTGCGCGAGGCGTTCGGCGTCCCGATCGGGCTGTCCGACCACACGCCGGGGATCGGCGTCCCGGTCGCGGCGGTCGCGCTCGGCGCCGTCGCGATCGAGAAGCACGTGACCCTGAAGCGGGCCGACGGCGGCGTCGACTCCGACTTCTCCCTGGAGCCGCACGAGCTGGCGTCGCTGGTCACCGAGACCGACGTCGCCCGTCGCGCGCTCGGGCCGGCCCGGTTCGGGCCGCGGGAGTCCGAGCGCGACACCCTGGCGCTGCGCCGCTCGCTCTACGTCGTGGCCGACGTGCGGGCGGGGGAGAAGGTGACCGAGGCGAACGTGCGCTCGATCCGGCCGGCCGGCGGGCTACCGACCGACACGATCGGGACCGTCGTCGGGCGGGAGTTCACCCGCGACGTCGCCCGCGGGACGCCGCTGACCTGGGACCTGATCTGATCAGTGGTCCCCGGTCAGGAACTTCCTGATCAACGCGTTCACCTCGTCCGGGGACTCCCGGTTCGACCAGTGCCCACGCCCCGGGAGCACCTCCAGCCGGGCCCCCGGGACCAGGCGCGCCGCCTCCGCCGTGCGTGCGACGGGCACGCCGGCGTCCCGGTCGCCCTGGACGAACAGCGCGGGGCAGCGGATCTCGTGCAGCCGCGGCCGCAGGTCGATCCGCATCCGCCGGAACCCGATCGAGTCGTTCTGCCAGTCCGAGCTGCCCGCGTTGCCCGAGCGGGCCTCGGCCAGCACCGCGTCGACGATCGCGTCGAGGTCGTCGACCTGCGACGCGTCGCCGAACAGCGCGCGCCGGACGAAGGCCGCGGTCATCGACCGGTTCCGGAAGACCAGGTTCGGCAGCGTGTCGTGGAGCAGGCGCACCTTCGCCATCAGCCAGAGCAGCTGGTGCACGAACGGCGGGAAGGACAGGGTCCCGCCCGGAGCCAGCGCGACCAGCCGCTCGACGCGCTCCGGGTGCTCGATCGCGTAGGCCAGCGTCATCGCGCCGCCCTGGGACAGCCCGACGACGGCCGCCTTCTCGACCCCGAGGTCGTCGAGCACGTCGGAGATGCTGCGCAGCAGGATCTGGTGGGTCGCGCGCCCGTCCCACGGCCGGCTCCGGCCCTGCTTCGGCCAGTCCAGCGCGATCACCCGGTGGTCGCGGGCCAGGTCCGGGATCAGCCGGGACCAGCTGAGCATCGCGTTGTCCAGCCCGGCGCCGGACAGCAGCACCACCGGCGGGCCGGTGTCGCCGGCGAGGTGGGCGTGCAGCAGGCCCTCGGGGCGCTCGACCACGTGCTCGCGGATCATCGGTCTCCCCCTGCTCGATGGGTCTCCCAGCGCTCGAACAGCGCGGGCAGCTCGGACTCCAGGAAGCGGTAGAGCTCGTGGACGTGGCTCAGCCGCTCGCGGCGGGCGTCGGAGGCGCCGTCCAGTGCGGTGAACCCCTGCTCCAGGACCGCCCGGAACTCGGTGGCGCGGGCGTAGCGGGCGGCGAGCATCCGGCTCCAGCCGTCCGGGGCGATCCGGAAGAGCTCGACGCGCTCTCCTCGCCGTCGCACGCGCTCGACCAGCCCGCCCGGGGTGAGCATCCGGGTCGCGGTGCTGATCGAGCTGCGGCTGACGCCGAGCACCTCGGCCAGGTCGGCGGCGGACTGCTCGGGCGGGTCGCTGATCAGCAGCCACCCGACCACCCGGCCGGTGATCAGGGGCATGCCCTCGCGTTCGAACGACGCCGCCACCTCGTCGACGAAGTCCAGCTCGCTCTCGGTGGGTGGTGCCATGAGCCGGACCCTACAGTCTTTGCAGTATTTACTGCATAGACTGGATCGGTGATGGAGGTGTGATCGTTTCGGGTGGGTGGTACCCGGTGCGATGCACCAGATCAGTCGTCCCGAACCCGATGAGGACCAGCCGTCGGAGGAGCCGCCGGCGCCGGCGAACACTGCGGAGTACCCCGACTCCGAACCGGCGGCGCCGCCGGACGGCCGGACGACCATCGACTGACGAACCGGTCTCAGCGGGGCGGCGTCTCCCGGCCGGCCTCCGCGTCGTCGTCCCGGTCCCCCCAGCCGCGCGCGGCCATCGCCTCCCCGAGCGCGTCCGCGTGCCGCAGTGTCCGGATCATGAACGGCACCGCGAACGCGGTCACCGATCCACCCGCCCCGCGGGCCTTGGCGGCCGCCCGGACCTGACCGGCGATCCCGGCCAGCGTCCCCACCGACTGGATCGTCAGGCCGACGAGAAGCCCGGTGCGCTCGGGGTCCAGGCCGAACCGGCGCAGCGGACCGAGCCCGCGCTCGACGGCGCTGACCAGGTCGTCCACCCGCGTCGTGAGGGTGAACAGGGTCGCCGCGCCGATCGCCGCGACCAGCCGCAGCATGATCACCGCTGCCCGGTCGGCGCCGAGCAGCCACCACTGGAGCCCGCCGACCAGCACCGCCAGCAGCGCCAGTGTCCGCAGCAGCGGGCGGACCCGCCGCCACGGGATCCGGGCGACGGCGAACCCGAGCGCGACCAGCCCGCACGCCGCGGCGAGCCACCACGGATCGGCGACGGCCACGGTGCCGGAGGCGAACACCAGTACCGCCAGCAGCGACGGCCCGGCGGGTGCCCGGTGCACCAGGCTGCTCCCGGGCTCGTAGAGGCCGAGCGGGGTCACGTCGTACAGAGCTTCCGGTAGTACTCGATCGCCGGGCCCGGCTCGTCGTCGCAGACCACCCGGCCGCCGTCGAGCACGACGACCCGGTCGAACCCGTCCAGCAGTTCCAGGTCGTGGGTCGCGAGCAGCACCTGCTGGCGCAGCCCGGCCAGCCGCTCGGCGAACGCGCGCTTGTTCCGCAGGTCCAGCAGGGTGGTCGGCTCGTCGCAGACCAGCACGTCCGGGTCGAGCACCAGCACCGCGCACAGCGCCAGGAGCTGCTTCTGCCCGCCGGACAGCTGGTGCGCCGGGTGCTCGACGTGGTCGCCGAGGCCGAAGTCGGCCAGCGCCTCGGCCGCCCGGGTGGCCCGCTCGCGCCGGTCGCGGACGGTGCGGCGCAGCGAGAACGCGACGTCCTCGCCGGCGGTCGGCATGACGATCTGCGAGTCGGGGTCGCTGAACACGAACCCGACCCGGCGCCGGACCGCGGATCCCTGCCGGGCCGGGTCGCGACCGTCGACGGTGACCGTGCCGCGGTCCGGGACGACGAGGCCGTTCACCGTCCGGGCCAGCGTCGACTTGCCCGACCCGTTGGCCCCGATCAGCGCGACCCGGCGCTCGGGCAGGGTCAGGTCGACGCCGTCGAGCACGCTCCGCTCGCCGTAGGCGTGCCCGACACCGGAGAACTCGATCATCGGATCACCCGCCACCGGGTCGCGACGCCCAGCCCGCCGCCGGACGACAGCGCCGCCAGCCCGGTCTCCCCGCGGGCCTGGACCACCAGCCGGTGGAACAGCCGCACCACCAGCACCGCGCCGGAGGCGCCCCACGGGTGCCCGAGCGCGATCGCGCCGCCGTCCGGGCTCACGGTCTCCTCGTCGATCCCGGTGGCGTCGAGGCAGGCCAGCACCTGACCGGCGAACGCCTCGGTGAACTCGACCGCGTCCGGGGCGCCGTCCAGCACGGCGCCGATCGCGGGCACCGCACCCAGCCCGAGCAGCGCGGGGTCGCAGCCACGTGTGGCCGCGGCCTCCAGTGCGAGCCCGGGCACGCCGAACTCGCGCCGTCGCGTCTCGGACACCAGCAGGACGGCCGCGGCGCCGTCGTTCACCCCGCACGAGTTGGCGGCGGTGGCGGTGCCGCCGTCGGTGAACGACGGCCGGAACCGGGCCAGGCGTTCCGGGGTGAACCGGTCCCGCGGCCGCTCGTCGGCGGTGACCCCGGCGATCGGGACGAGCTCGCCGTCGAACCGTCCCTCCCGCTGCGCGGCGACCGCGCGGGCGTGGCTGCGGGCGGCGAAGGTGTCCTGCCGTGCGCGGGAGACGCCCGCCCGCGTGGCGACGGCGTCGGCGGCGGGTCCCATCTCCGGGTCCGGGCAGCCGGCGGGGGCGAACGGCGCGCGGGTGTAGCGCGTGCCGTCCGGCCAGGTCCGGGTGGGCGCGGTGGACGCCGACTCGACACCGCCGGCGAGCAGGGCGGCACCGTCGCCGCCCCGGACGGCGGCGGCCGCGGTGACGATCGCGGCCAGCCCGCTCGCGCACTGCCGGTCCAGGGTCAGCCCGGGCACGGCCTCGCCGAGCCCGGCCCGCAGCGCGGCGACCCGCGCGGGGTTGCCGCCGGGGCCGAAGACGTTGCCGAGCAGCACGTCGTCGATGGTGGAACGGGACTCGCCGGCGAGCGCGGCGAGGACCGGGGCCGCGAGCGCGTCCACGGTGTGCTCGCGCAGCGCGCCGCCCGCGGTGCCGATCGGGGTCCGGCGCGCGGCGATCACGACCGGGGTGCGGTCGGTGATCACCGGTCGGCGCTCCGGTCCGATGTCCCGTGCTCCGACGTCCCGTGCTCCGGTGCGCCGGGATCGGGTGGATCGGGCCGGGCGGGCGTCCGGCCGGCGCCGAGCGGACGGACGTCGAACGGGCGGGCGTCGAGCGTGCCGTCCCTCAGGCCCGCGTCGACCCGCGCGCGGGCCGGCTTCCCGGAGCCGAGCCGCGGCAGTGCGGTGGTGCGGAGCCAGCGGCGGGGCCGCTTCGCCGGGGCCAGCCCGTCGCGGGCGGCCGCGCGCAGGTCGCGCAGCGCGGTGCCGTCGCCGGCCTCGACGACGGCGGTCACCAGCGACCCCAGGGACGGGTGCGGCATCCCGGCCACGACGACGTCGGCGACGCCCGGCACCGCGCGCAGCACCTGCTCGACCTCCTCGGCGGCGACCTGCGTCCCGCCGGAGGTGATCGTCGCGCCGGCGCGGCCGAGGACGGACAGCGAGCCGTCCCCGGCGAGCTCGCCGCGGTCGCCGACCGTCGTGGGACCCGGTGTCGCGCGTTCCAGGACGCCGCCCCGGAGCCGGCCGAGCACCGCCTGCGGGCTGTCCACCCACAGCACCCCGTCGCGC
This sequence comes from Pseudonocardia nematodicida, assembly GCF_040105385.1. Lineage (NCBI taxonomy): Bacteria > Bacillati > Actinomycetota > Actinomycetes > Pseudonocardiales > Pseudonocardiaceae > Pseudonocardia > Pseudonocardia nematodicida. Next base: position 378,843 of record NZ_JBEDNQ010000004.1, on the reverse strand, counting down.
ACCGTCACCTCGACCCCGGGGACCGGGCGCAGCGCTCCGCCGCCGCGGCGGATCGCGATCAGCGAGTGCTCGGCCGAGCCGTAGTACTCGACGAGCTCGGCGCCCGGCAGCAGCCGCGCGCACCGCTCGCGGACCGCCGCCCCGACGTGCGCGCCCCCGCAGACGACGACCCGCGGGGCGGGCGCACCCGAGTGGTGGTCGTGATGGTCGAGCAGGGCCGAGAGCTGCGCCGGGACCAGGTGCACCGCGCCGCCGTCGGGGACCTCCGCGGGGTCGAACCGGTCACGCAGCACCGGGTCGAGGCCGTGGTGCAGGGCGTGCAGCGCCCCGAACAGGTAGAGCGTCGACGACGGCGGGCCCGGCACCAGGACGGGACCCGGCAGCGGGCCCAGCGTCTCGAACCCGATCCGCCAGGACTCCGCGGTACGGGCGAGCACGGACGGGGTGCCGGTGCTGCCGGAGGTCGTCGCGAGCAGGAACACGCCGTGATCGGCGCCGGTACCGGCGGCGACGGTGACCTCGGACGGCCGGACGACGACGTCCGGCGCGGCGTCGGCCAGCACCGCTTCCCGATCACGCACCGACCAGCCGGGGTCGGCGACCAGGCTCGCGGCACCGAGCTCGCGGGCGGCGAGCAGGAACGGCCACACCGACCAGCGGTCCGACGCCGGGGCGTCGAGCAGCACCCGGTGCCCCGCGCCGGCCCCGGCCGCGCGCAACGTCTCCGCGGCCCGCGCCGCATCCCCGATCAGCGGGCGGCCGGCGTCCGGGGCCGCGCGCGTCACCGGACGCGTTCCCGGGCCGCCGGTGGTGGCAGCAGGTCGGGCAGCGCGCGGTGCACCAGCCCGGCGATCACCGCGGCCAGCACGACCTTGATCAGATCGCCCGGGACGAACACCAGCGACTGCACCGCCCCGGCGGCGAGGTCACCGACGACGAGCCCGAGCACCGGCACCCCGAGCGCGTAGGAGGCGGTCATCCCGGCCAGGCAGGCGACCAGCAGCACCGGCAGCGTCCGTCGCCGGGCGCGCGCCACGATCAGGCCGGTGACCAGCGCGGACAGCAGCCAGCCGAACAGGAAGCCGGCGCTCGGGCCGACGAACACCGCGATCCCGCCGCGCCCGCCGGACAGCAGCGGCAGGCCCAGCGCGACGACGGCGAGCAGCAGCGCCACCGCCGCCGTGCCACGCCTCGGGCCGAGGATGGCGCCGGCCAGGACCGGGCCGGCGTTCTGCACGACGATCGGGACACCCGCGACGCCACCGATCCCGGGGAACAGACCCAGGATCGCGATGAAGGCGGCGAACACGACGACCCGCGCGAGATCAGCGGTGGGCAGCGCGGAACGGGGACCGGACACGCGCGAAGATTAGGCCACGTCAGCGGGTGTCCGGTGGGTTGCGATCACCGCGGTGCTGTTGTCATGACCACAGTGGTGCGCCACGGCGACCGAATTGCGACGATGTGCCCGGATGGCCCGCTCACAGCGTCCGGTGCAGGGTGCGGAAGCCGTCGTCGTCCGGTCCGGCGCCGTCGTCGAGGTAGCCCGCCCGGGCGAACAGCCGCGCCGAGGCCGCGTTGTCCCGGTGCACGCACGCGATCGCGGGCGTCCCGGCTCCGGTGACCGCCCGCAGCGCGTCCTCCCCGGCGCGCAGCAGCGGCACCGCCAGCCCGGCGCCCCGCCGGTCCGGTGCGACCGTGATCGACACCTCCCAGCCGGAGCACTCGCGGTCCCAGCGCACGGTGCCGACCGGGCCGCCGGCGTCGGAGACCACCAGCAGCATCCGGTCGTCGCGGGCCAGCGACCCGGCGAGCCAGCGCCGGTGGTCGGCGAGGTCGATCTCGCCGGTCGAGCGGGACCAGCGGCGGGTCTCGGCGTCGTTGCGCCAGGCGAGCAGCATCTCGGCGTCGTCGAGAGTCGCCCGCCGGGCCCGCACGGCGCCGGCTCGCGGCACGGACGTCGCGACGGGCGCGGTGTCGACGGCCGTGGCGATCGCGGTGACGATCCGGGCCGCGCCCTCCCCGTCGACGACCGTGCGGGCCGTCGCCGCCAGCTCGGCCCGGCGAGCCGGGTCGGTGAGCAGGTCGCGCAGCAGGGCCGCCGCGGGTGCCGGATCGGTCAGGTCCGCGGCGTCACCGAGACCGGCCGCGGCGCCGGCCGCGACGACCGTCCGGTAGCCCTCGGTCTGGTTGTCCGCCACCCGGACCAGTGCCATGCCGACGCCGACGCAGCACAGCTCCCACACCGTCGTGCCGGCCGCGCTGACCACCAGGTCCGCCTCGGCCATCGCGGCCGGCAGGTCCGGCAACGTCCCGGTCGCCCGGAACCGGGCGGGACCGCCGGTGGGCAGGTCGAGCGCGCGCCCGCCGGGGACGACGACGTCGACCTCGGCCGGGACGCCGGCCGCGGCCAGCGCGGCGACGACGCGGGGGAGGAGCCCGGCCGCGTCGGTGCCGCCCATGACCACGAGCACCCGGGGGACACCGGCACCGTCCGCATCGGACGCCGCGCGCGTCGCCCTGGCCCGCCGGGCCGCCGCGCGCAGCGGCGCGAACGCGGGGCCGCGCAGCAGCGTCGGCGACCCGTCGTCGGGACGGGGATGCTCGTCGGCACCCAGGTTCGGGTCGACGACGACGTCGCCCGGCCGCCGCCCGGTCGTGAAGTCCTCCACTGTGGACAGCACGATCCCGGCCGCGTTCAGCGTCGCCCGCAGGTCGTCAGCGAGCAGGTAGTGGTCCGCGTGCACGGCGTCGATCCGGTGCTCCGCGCACAGCGCGACGAGGTCGTCGGTCACCGGCAGCACCGTTCCGGGCGGACCCGCCCCGGGGGTCCCGCCGTCCAGCCCGGCCCACAGCCAGCCGAGGCCGTCGAGGTGCCCGGACCAGAACACCTCGTGCCCGGCCGCGCGGGCGGCCTCGGCGACGGCAGCGCACCGGACGGCGTGCCCGACGCCGGTCGTCGCACCGGCGTCGCAGCGCAGCAGCAGGCGCACCTGTCTCAGCCTTCCGCGAGGGTCTTCTGCCGGACGTGCGCGTTGCGCGCCACCAGGTCCGGGCGCGAGCGCAGCACCGAGACCACCGACCGCCAGTCGCGACGGCCGTCGAGGGCCTCCACGAGGCCGTCGAGCAGGTCGGCGTCCTCGGCGGTGTCCAGGGTGACCCGCAGGTCGTCCGCGGCCGGGGCGACGACGATCCCGAGGCAGCGGAACCGGTCCGGGTCGCCGTAGAGGCCGGTCATCACGTGGATCCGGTCGTGCCCGGTCGCGGTCCCGGCGAGCGCCTGCAGGGCGTCGGTGCGGGCCAGCTCGACGTCGAGACCGCGCGGCAGCGTCCGGACCAGTGTGGTCGCGACGTAGTCGTGCCCGGGGGCGTTCCGCCAGGTGGCGGCGACCAGGCCGACCAGCTCCGGGTCGAGCAGCGGGCAGTCGGCGGTGAGCCTGACCACGGCGTCGCACGGGTACTCGTCGGCGGCCTGGACGAACCGGGCCAGCACGTCGTCCTCGGAGCCGCGCACCACGTCGACGCCCAGCGCCGCGGACTGCTCGGCCACGGCGTCGTCGCCGGGGGCCGTCGACGTCGCGACCAGCACCCGGTCGATCCCGGGGGCGTCCCGGGCGGCGTCGACCACCCGGTCCAGCACCGCGCGGCCGCCGAGCGTCCGCAGCACCTTCCCCGGGAGCCGCGAGGACCCCGTCCGTGCCTGGATGACCGCGTTGATCCGCACTGCGCGCTACCTGCTTCGATTCCGCCGATTCGCCGCGTGCCATCATGCCCGGCGGGAGAAACCCGCGGATGTGGAGGCGTGATGTCGGTACTCGAGGGCTCGTCGGTCCTGGTCACGGGCGGGACGGGGTCCTTCGGCAAGGCGTTCGTGCGCACCTTGCTGGACCGCTACGACCCGCGTCGCCTGGTGATCCTGTCCCGGGACGAGCTGAAGCAGTACGAGTGCCGCCAGATGTTCGGCGACGACCCGCGGCTGCGCTGGTTCCTCGGTGACATCCGGGACCGCGACCGCCTCAAGCGCGCCATGCACGGCGTCGACTACGTCGTGCACGCCGCCGCGCTCAAGCAGGTCGACACCGCCGAGTACAACCCGTTCGAGTTCATCCGGACCAATGTCGAGGGCTCGCAGAACGTCGTCGAGGCCGCGATCGACTCCGGCGTGAAGAAGGTCGTCGCGCTCTCGACGGACAAGGCGTCGAGCCCGATCAACCTCTACGGCGCCACCAAGCTCTGCGCCGACCGGCTGTTCGTCTCCGCCAACCACTACGCGGCCGCCTACGAGACCCGGTTCGCCGTGGTCCGCTACGGCAACGTGCTCGGCAGCCGCGGCTCGGTCGTGCCGCTGTTCAAGAAGCTGGCCGCCGAGGGGCAGTCGCTGCCGATCACCGACAAGCGGATGACCCGGTTCTGGATCACGTTGCCGGACGCGGTCAAGTTCGTGATCGACTCGTTCGACATGATGCAGGGCGGCGAGCTGTACGTGCCGCGCATCCCGTCGATGCGGATGACCGACCTCGCCGAGGCCATCGCCCCCGGCGCCGCGACCCACGAGATCGGGATCCGGCCGGGCGAGAAGCTGCACGAGGAGATGATCGCCGGCGACGACTCGCGGCGGACCCGCAAGCTGGCCGACCGCTACGTCGTCGAGCCCTACATCGCCGGCTGGGGCTACACCTCGCCCACCGACGGCGAGCCGGTACCGGACGGGCAGGCCTACCGGTCGGACACCAACGACCTGTGGCTGTCCCCGGCGCAGCTGCGCGACATGGTCGAGGCGCTCGACTGATGCTCCCCTACGGCCGGCAGTCGATCTCGTCCGCCGACGTCGAGGCGGTCACCGCGGTCCTGGGGACCGACTGGCTGACCACCGGCCCGGCCGTGTCCCGGTTCGAGGAGGACCTGTCCGCGGTCTGCGGCGGGCACCGCGCCGTGGCCGTGACCAGCGGGACCGCGGCGCTGCACGTCGCCTACGCCGCGGCCGGTGTCGGGCCGGGACAGGACGTCGTCGTCGCGCCGTTGACGTTCGTCGCCACCGCGTCCGCGGCGGCGCTGCTGGGCGCGAACGTGATCTTCGCGGACGTCAGCGAGGACACCGGGAACCTGGACCCGGACGCGGCGAAGGCCGCGCTGACGTCCTCCACGACGGTCGTCGCGGGCGTCGACTACGCGGGGCACCCGATCGACGCCGACCCGCTCCGTGCTCTCGCGCAGGAGGCCGGCGCGCTGCTCCTGGAGGACGCCGCGCACTCGGTCGGCGGCACCTGGCACGGCCGCCCGGTCGGCGACCTGGCCGATCTCACGACGCTGAGCTTCTTCCCGACCAAGAACCTCACCACCGCCGAGGGCGGCGCGGTCGTGTCGACGCGCGCCGACCTCGACGCCGGCGCCCGCTCGTTCCGCAACCACGGCCTGGTGCGGGACAAGGCCGTACAACGGTTCCCGGACGAGGGCCCGTGGCACCAGGAGGTGCACGCGTTCGGCCTGAACTACCGGCTGCCCGACCTGCTCGCCGCCCTCGGGTCGTCGCAGCTCACGAGGCTTGCCGCGTTCACGGCGCGCCGCGCGGAGATCCACGCCCGCTACGACGCCGCGCTGGCCGACGTGTCCGAGGTCCGCACCCCGTCGCGGCGCGAGGGCGCCGAGCCGGCCTGGCACCTCTACCCGCTGCGGGTGCTCGACGGGCGTCGCCGGGAGCTGTTCGAGTTCCTGCGCTCGCGGGAGATCGGCGTGCAGGTCAACTACATCCCGGCCTACTGGCACCCGGTGTTCGCCGACCTCGGCTACCGCCGCGGCCTGTGCCCGAACGCCGAGGAGTACTACTCCCAGCAGCTCTCGCTGCCGCTGTTCCCGGACCTGACCGACGCCGACGTCGACCGGGTCGCCGCGCTGGTGCGGGAGTTCTTCGGGCACGGGGAATGAGCGGGGTGTGAGCACCACGAACGCCAGCAGGGACGTCCTCGGTCGCGGTTCGCTCTACACCCTCGGCACGGTCGCGCCGATCCTGGCGAACGTGCTGGTCACCCCGATCGTGACCCGCGTGCTCGGCCGCGAGGAGTACGGCATCGTCGCGATCGGGCTGATCCTGGTCCAGGTCGGCGCGATGGTCGTCGGTCTCGGGCTCGGGTCCTCGATCACCCGGCAGGGGATCATGGGCCGCTCCGGTGTGGACGGAGCCAGGGCGCTGGTGCTGCAGGGCAGCGTGCTGTCGGCGCTGCTGGTCGTCGCGGCGGTGCTCGCCGGTCCGCTGTGGAGCGAGCCGGTGCTGTCGGTGCCGTGGCAGTCCGGGCTGGCGTTCGCCGCGCTCGCCGCCGCCGGGTTCGCCGCGGTGCTCAACGCCCAGGCGTTCCTGCGGGTGCAGGACCGCCCGGTCCCGTTCGTGGTGATGTCCGGCGTGGCCACGCTCGGCGGGCCGCTGCTCGGCCTCGCGCTGGTGCTCTGGCACGACAGCGACGCCGACGACTACCTGTTCGGCCTGCTGCTCGGCTACCTCGCCGCCGGACTGGCCGGGCTCGTGCTGGCGCTGCGCGGCGGCCGCCCCCGTACCGCACGCGGCGACTTCGGCCGCGCGTTGAGGATCGGGCTGCCGGCCGTCCCGCACCTGGTCGCCCTGCTGCTCGTGCAGAACGCGCTGGTGATCATCGCGACCCGTTACTTCGGCGTCGAGAACGGCGGCCGGATGCAGATCGCGCTGCTGCTCGGCGCCGCACCCGCGCTGATCGTCTCGGCGCTGAACAACGCCTGGGCGCCGGTGGTCTACCGCACCCCGGAGGCCGAGCGCGGCGCCGCGCTGGAACGCACCGCCCGCGACGTCGCGATGGTGACCGTCGCGCTCTCCGGCGGGGTCGCGCTGCTCGCGCCGTTCCTGCTGCGGTTCCTCGCCCCGGTCCAGTTCGCGCCCGCCGAGCTCGTGCCGGTCGTCGGGGTGACCGCCGCCGGCGCGGTGGTCAGCGTCGCCTACCTGGCCAACGTGCACCTGGTGTTCGCCTCCGGGCGCAGCACCGGGCTGGCCTTCGCGAGCCCGGTCAGCCTGGTCGCCGGTCTGGCCGTCGCGGTGCTGCTGGCCCGCAGCGGGTCGATGACGGCGATGGCCGTCGGGTTCCCGCTGATCTACCTCGCGCTGGCGATCGGCACCTCGCTGCTGCGCCGCCGGGTGTCCCCGACCGGCTGGCGGGAGACGGTGCTGCTCCTGCCGATCCTGGCCGGGGTCGCCGTCTGCACGCTGGGGGCGTTGCTGCCGGCCGAGGGGGTCGGGTGGCTCGTCGCGCGGTTCGGGCTGGCCGTGGGGCTCGGCGTCGTGTTGCTGTGGCTGGTGCGGCGGATCTTCCGCCGGTAGGCGCTGCCGCGCCCTGTGAGTACTTTTCGGGGTCCTGACCCCGAAAAGTACTCACAGGGCGCGGAGCGCCTCCTGTGTCCTCACCGGCGTCGGCAGCCCCTCGGGCAGCGGCCTCGGCAGGGCCGCGAGGGGGTTGCGCAGCCACAGCAGGGGGTTCGAGCTCCCGGCCGACATCGCCTGGGTGCTCGCCGTGGACCGCTTGGTCAGCCCCAGCACCATCGCGACCTTGGCCAGCGGCGACCCCGCGTAGTACTGCAGCGCCGGGACCGGGTTCGCCCGGCCGTTCCAGCCCAGCACCTCGCGCAGCGCCTCGGGCTCGAGCAGGTGGTCGGCGCCCAGCTCCCGGCGGGCCAGCGCGGTGGCGGCGGCGTCCGCCTCGGCGGCGCCGGTGGCGGGCCGCGACCCGTCGTCCGGATCGGCGGTGTGGAACTCCGGCCAGGTCGCCCGCAGCTCCTCGACCGCCGACGACGACTGCGCCCCGAACGTCAGCGGGTCGCCCCACACCGCGGCCGGGGTGCCGAGCGCGGCCGCGTACAGCACCGCGGTGGACAGCCGGTTCGACGACAGCCGGCTCGCGTTCCCGGCCAGGTGCATGATCCGCAGCAGGAACCGCGGGTCGTCCCGGCGACCGGCGGTGACCAGCCGGTGCCCGGCGTCCGCCCAGGCCGAGGTGATCTCCGGGTCGGTCATGTCCTCGTGGTGCAGGCACACGGTGGAGGGGCCGTCGACCTTCGCCACCTGCCGCGCCAGCTCGGCGTGCGCGCCGGTCACCCGGACCAGCCGGGTGCCGTGGAACGGGACGAACACCGGACCGAGCGAGCCCGACCGGGACCAGCCCTGCGCCTGCAGCAGGCGCTCGAGGTAGAGCACCGGCGCGCCGACCGGGGTGGTGGGGCGGGACTCGTCGGCCGGGGACCAGCCGCGACAGTGGTGCGACCAGACCAGCAGCCTGCGCGACGGCGTGCCCGACCGGCCCGGGACGCCGACGTTCGGGAAGTCCGCGAAGTGCGCGGCGACCGGCGAGACGGCCGTCCAGCCGTGCTGCAGCAGCCCGGAGACGTGCCGCGGCCGGGGCAGCCCGGCGTAGGCGGCGAGCACGGCCGAGTGGCCGTAATAGTGGTTCTGGATGTCCAAGACCGTGGCTCCGGGGCGCGAGGGGAGAGGCCGGACGATCGTAACGATGGGCCCGGCGGCTACCGTCGGGCACGTGCGCCCGGCAACAGTCGACGTGATGCTCCCCTTCTACGGGGACCCGGACCTGCTGCGCCGCGCGGTGCGCAGCGTGCTGGACCAGCACCGCACCGACTGGCGGCTGACCGTCGTCGACGACGGCTACCCCGACGACACGATCGAGCCCTGGTTCGCCGCGCTGGACGACGACCGCGTCCGCTACCGCCGCAACCCGCGCCGGCTCGGCGCCCAGCCGAACAACCGCTTCTGCATCGAGGCGGTCGAGCTCCCGTACTTCGTGATGATGGGCGCCGACGACCTGATGCGCACCGACTACCTCGACACCGTCCTCGCGCTGCACGAGCAGCACCCGGAGGCCGCCGTCGTCCAGCCAGGGGTGGAGATCATGGACGAGGCGGACCGGCCGGTGCGCCCGCTCGCCGACCGGGTCAAGGCCGTGCTGGCTCCGTCCGGGACGGGTCCGCGCGAGCTGTCCGGGGAGCCGCTCGCGGTGAGCCTGCTGCGCGGGAACTGGCTCTACAACCCGTCGCTGTGCTGGCGGACCGACGCGCTCAAGGCCGGCGGGATCCCGGAGTCGGCGGACGTGTTCGATCTCGCGCTGCCGATCGAGGTGATCGCGAGCGGCGGCTCGATCGTGGTCGACGACCACGTCTGCTTCCGCTACCGGCGGCACCGCTCCAGCGACTCCGGGTCCGGTGCGACGGCGGGCAACCGGTTCGCCGAGGAGCGGCGCTACTTCGCGGCCGAGGCGGCCCGGATGGCGGCGCGCGGCTGGCCGAGGGCGGCCCGGGCGGCCCGCCGGCACGTGTCGTCGCGGCTCAACGCGGCGGTGCAACTTCCGGGCGCCGCCCTGCGCCGGGACACCGCGGCGCTGCGTGCCCTGGCACACCACCTCCTGACCCGCTGACGCCGGCCGCGCCGCCGTCGCCACCCCTCGCCGGGCCGCTGCTGACGCGACCCGCGGGCGGTCGCCGCGACCTGTGGGCCCGCGCCGCGACGTCCGGGGTACCGCGGCGACCTCGGCGGGGGTCGCGGCAGGCGTCGACGGGTCGCGGCGGCCGCCGACTGGTCGCGAGCGGCGCAGACGGGTCTCGAGCGGGCGCGGGCGAGCGGGTCAGCTGCGGCCCAGCAGCCGGTCGGTCCAGCGGGACCAGGTCGGCTCGAGCGTGCTGTCGGTCTCCGCGCGGGCCCGGGCGAGCTGCCGGTCCAGCGCCGCGCGCACCCGCGGCGCGACGTCCGGGTCCGCGTAGACCAGCTGGAAGTACGCCGGACGCATCTGCGCCACCCCGACGAGCTCGCGGTCACCCACCACCCGCGGGATGTCCGTCCGCCAGGACCCCGGTGGCAGCTCGGGCGACGCGCTGGTCACCACGACGACGGTCGGGTCGTCGGCGAGCACCACGTCGGTCGGGTTCGCGCCGTGCGCGATCCGCTCGTCGTTCAGTCCGATGTAGTCGGTGGAGCGCCAGCCCGAGTAGTACGGGATCGCGCCGGCGTCGGAGACCGCGAGCGAGCGCCGGTCGGCCGGCACGTCGGCCTCGGCCAGAGCGAGCCCGACCGCGACGTGTGCGCGTCGCAGGTCGTCGCCGTAGTGCACCAGCGTCCGCGCGTCCGGGGCGAGGAACCCGGCGGCCGTCGTCCACGCCACGGCGACGGCGGCCGCGCCGGCCGCCACCCGCCGGAGCTCGACGGTGTCCAGGGCCCAGGCCGCGGCCAGGCACAGCACCGGGAAGCCGTGCCAGGCGAACCGGGACAGGTAGTCCATGGCCGGCGCGGACAGCGCCGGGATGATCCACAGGGCGGTGCAGCTCGCCAGCGCCAGCGCGGCCGGGAGCGCCGTGCGGGCCCGGAACAGCGCGGCGACGGCGAAGGCCAGCAGCGGCAGGAAGGTCGCCGCCGTCATCTGGATCCACCGGCCGTCGGTCGCGGCCTCGACGCCGACCTTCACGTAGAAGGTGTTGGGCAGCGGGTGGCCGTAGTAGGCCCAGCGGGCGGCCATGTAGCCGGCCCCGGCGGCGCCGATGACGGCCGTCCACAGCCACGTCGCGCGGTCCCGGCGGCGCACCCACAGCCACACCAGCAACGGCGGCGTGACGCCCAGCACGCCGTCCGGACGCAGCATCCCGGCGAGCAGCAGCAGCGCGGGGATCTCCCACGGGCGCACGCGCGCGTCCGGGTCGCGCAGCAGCCGGGCCGCGAGCACCACGGCCCGCAGCACGACGAGCGCGAACGGCGCCGTCTCGAGCCCGGAGTCGACGTGGATCCAGGTGGGCAGGAACAGCGCGAAGCTGCCGGCCGCGACGAGCGCGCCCGTCCGGCTGCGCGGCTCGGTCACCAGGATCCACACGATCGCCCCCGCGCACGCCGCCGCGGTCAGCTTGGAGACGACCGGGAGCGGCACCCCGAGCCACACCCAGGGGGCGTGCCAGGCCATCCAGGCGAAGTTCGTGAAGCCCTCGACGGGGTCGCCGCCGGGGTTCCAGGTCGGGCCGAAGCCGTCCGCCAGGTTCGCCGAGTACCGGTAGGTGATGTAGGCGTCGTCGACCGTCACCGACCAGCACACGACGATCCCGGCGGCCAGCGCGGCCAGTGCCGCGACCAGCAGGACGGCCCGTCCGGCCAGGCGGGGAGGCCGGTCCGGGTCGCGCGACTCGGTCTCGGTCGCACGGCGGGGCGCGGTCAACATGCCCCGGAGTCTGGCGCACCGATGAGTTGTGACCTGCATCGCGGTCGTAGGAAGTATGAGTACACCCACCACCGTCAGCAACATCGGCGTCGTGATGTTCACCGTCGCCGACCAGGACGCCGCCTGCGCGTTCTACACCGAGAAGCTCGGCTACGAGGTCCGCGGTGACTCCCGTTTCGGGGAGAACGGCGAGTACCGCTGGCTCGAGGTCGCCCCGCCCGGGTCCACCGCGCGGATCGCGCTCAACCCGCCGATGTTCGGTGACCCGGGTGGCAGCGCGATCGGCGTCGAGACCCCGGACCTGAAGGCCGAGCACGCCCGGCTGTCCGCCATCGGCGGGGTCGACATGGACGACCTGCCCGAGCAGCCGGAGCCGGGCGCGCCGGCGCTGTTCATGGTGAAGGACCCGGACGGGAACGTGATCACCATCGTCGAGATGTGATCGCGGTCAGGGGACGGGTGGCACGTCCGCGCGGACCAGCACCGCGTACGGCCCCACGTCCCGGCGCTGCCAGGCCGGGTCGTCGAACAGCTGCGGGTCGAAGGTGGCCGGCGGCGCACCGGAGTCGGGGTTCGGGAACCGGTCCTCGGCCGTCGGGAGCTGCAGGTCGCCCGCTTCCGTGCGGCTGAACACGAACACCGACGGCGCCCGGTAGGGCGAGGCGTCCAGCGCGGCGAGCAGGGCGCGCGGGTCCGCCGCGGCCGCCCACCGGCGCAGCTCGTCGGTGCGGGCCGGGAAGTCGGCCAGCGGGTTCGCGTACTGCGGGATCGAGACCTGGAACGAGAAGTACGGCGTGTAGGTGAGCAGCTTCTGGTTCGCGCTCGCCAGCACGACCGCGCGCGGCGCCCGGCCGGTCAGACCGTCCACCGTGGACCGCAGCTCGCCGAGCCGGGCGTCCGGCTCGGCGTCGTCGCGGGCGCCGTCGGGGGCGCGGCCGTCGGGCAGGACGTCCTGCGCCGGGCCGGCCCAGGCGTAGGTCTCGGGCACCGTCTGCACCTGCGCCAGGACGGCGACGGCGGCGAGCACGGCGAGCACCGCGGCGGCCGGCCGCCCGCGGTCCCGGGCCGATACCGCCCGGGCGGTCCGGCGCGAGGAGGCCCGTTCTCCGCGGCCGGCGGGCCCGGTGGGGGCGCTCGGCTCCGCCGCCTGGTGCGAACGGGGCCGCTCCTCGGGATCGGCACGGGCGGTCGTCTCGGCCACGCGGCCGATCGGAGCCGTCAGCCACTCGGCGTCCGTCCCGGCCGTCACGCCGGGAGCGTCGGCCGGCGACCCCGCCGGTCCACCGGAGGCCGCGCCGGCCGGCTCCGAGGCTTCGCCCGGAGCGGCACGGGCCGCCGCCCGCGCCCGGACGGCCGCCAGCACCTCGCCCGCCCCCCACACCGCACCACAGGCCAGGGCCGCGGTGAGGATCGGCTCGATCCGGAACGCCAGCAACGTCGTCCCCGCCGCGAGCACGACCGTCGACAGCAGGTACCACGCGTACCCGCAGGCCACCGTCACCGCGAGCGCGCGAGCCACCTCCGACCGGCCGGACCGCAGGACGATCCACACCGTCCCGGCGAGGCAGAGCGCCCCGAGCGCGGTCGGCTCCAGCATCGGCAGCGGCCAGCGCGACCCGGACTCGGCGAGGAAGTGCTGACCCGCGCTGTAGGTGGGTTCACCGGCCGAGGCCAGCAGGTAGGGCAGCCAGTGCACCAGCGCGATCGGCACCGACACCGCCACCACGACACCGACGGTGACCGCGAGCCGGGCCGGTGGGACCCGGCGGACCAGCAGCCCGTCGGCGGCGATCACCACCAGCACGAACGAGGCGAACACCAGGATCTGGGTGTGCGTCACCGCGGCGCAGCCGAGCACCAGCCCGGCCGTCAGAGCGGTGCGCAGCCACGGCCCCCGCGGACCCCGCCGGACCAGCCGCAGGCCCAGCACCGCCAGCGGCGGGACCAGTGCCGCGGTCAGCCACGAGTACGGCGTGTACGCGGCCAGCGTCGCCAGCCCGGCCAGGGTCGTCGCCACCGCCGCCCCCAGCGCCCGGCGCCGCGTGGTGACCAGCGTCCACAGCCCGTAGGCGAGTACCGCGGTCACCGCGATCGTCGCGATCGAGAACGCCTTGTGGAACGCCCACGCCTCCACGCCGAGCAGCGCCGCCGCGCGGCCGCCGACCCAGAACCAGGCCGCCGGGTAGTACGGCGGGAGGTCGGCGTAGGCGAAGTCCGCGAGCCGCGCCGAGTCGGCGAACCGGGTCAGGAACTCCACCCGGAACTGCTGGTCCCCGGACACCCCGAACAGGTAGTGCGGTGTGTGCGCCAGGAACAGCGCGAGCGGCCAGGCCGGCAGCGCGGCCAGCCCGATCCAGGCCAGGGGAGCACCGAACCGGCTGGACCACCCCGCCGCGGCCAGCAGGATCGCGATCAGCGCGCCACCGGTCGCGGTCAGCGCCAGCCCGACGTTCGAGTCCGCCGGGAACTCGATGCCGTCCACCGCGAACAGCACGGCCCCGGCCACCCCGACGGCGACGACCGGGCCGAGGAGCAGATCGACGAGCGCGGCGCGGCGGCGCCGGAGCGGGTCCGGCCCGGCTGCGTCCGGTCCGGGGCGCACGGCCCCGCGATCGCGCTCCCCTCGCACGTCGCCTCAGGCCGGCTTCTTCACCGCGACGACGAGGAACGCCTTGGAGATCGCCCACAGCGCCGGGAACCGGCGCAGCGCCGCGACCCCGGTCGAGTAGAGCCGTGACCCGCCGCCCTCGGCGAGGCTGACGTCGCCGGGGACGGTGAACCGGGCGTCGAGCTCGGGGTGGCGCGCGAGGAGCTTCCGCATCCGCAGCCAGCTCGGGGCGTAGGAGGCGTCGGTGTAGTCCGAGCCGCGGCCGGAGGCCCGCAGGTAGCGGTTCGCCAGCGGCAGCGGCAGCCAGGCCAGGAACGGCAGCGAGTAGTGCGCCTCGATCGGCCACCACCGGTTCGGCACCAGGATGTAGGCGACCCCGCCCGGGCGCAGGCAGGACGAGATCCGCTCCAGGGCGTCCGGCTGGTCGTCGAGGTGTTCGAGCACGTTGTCCAGCACGGCGACGTCGAACGCACCCGCGTCGGCGCCGTGCCCGAACTCGCCGATGCCCTGCACCCGGAACGTGAAGTTGTCCGCGCCGCCCTCGGCCGCGAGCCGGTTGGCCTGCGCGGCCAGCGCCGCGTTCGGCTCGATCCCGACGACGTCGCGGCACATCCCGGCCAGCTCCAGCGCCGTGTAGCCGTAGCCGCACCCGATGTCGACCACCCGGCACTCGGCGAACGGCTTGTCCAGGAACGGCTCGGTGGTGATCGCGATCTGGCGGGCGAACCCGGTCGCGAGCCGGCGGCGCTCGACCATCCGCAGGGAGCGCTCGTACTGCGGGAGATCGGACTGCTCGTTCGCGTTCACGTCGGGGGCTCCCGGTTCGGCGGTCGGGGGATCACTCACCGTATCGGGGTCACTGCTGCGGACCGGGGCCGGGCACGTCGTCGTCCGGGCCGTCCGCGACGGACGGGCCGGCATCGCAGGCCGTGATCCGCCACAGCTCGCTCCCGCCGCCCGCGCCGAGGAACTCGAAGCCCTCGACGGCGCCGAGGTCCTGCAGTCCCGGGTAGTTGCCGGAGCGGCCGTCCCACGGCCAGAACGTCACGTCCCCGGTCAGGACGTGGGTCGTGCCGGTGGTGGCGACGGCGTCGCACACCGTGGGGTCGACGGCCGCGTCCCGCAGTCGTTGCGCGATCACCAGCTGGTCCGGGCTCCAGCTCCCGTTCATGTGCGGGAAGAGCACCTGCCGGCCGGTGAGCGGGTACAGCAGCACGTTGCCGGTGTAGGGGTTCTCGGCGACGACGGCGTCCGGCGGCAGCAGGGTGCCCGCCTCGACCAGGAACTGCCGCTGGCCCGGCTCGAGGAGCTGCTCGGCGGTGTAGCGGTACGGCCCGGCCAGCGCGTCCGCGTGCACCGACACGTTCAGCCCGCCCGAGGCCACGACCAGGACGGTCAGGACCGCCGCCGCGACGGCCGCGGTGAACCCACGGCGCCGCGCGACCGGCCGCCCGGCCGGCACCAGCCCGAAGACCCCGCGGGCCAGCTCGGCCACGCTCAGCAGGCCGACCACCGCCAGCGCGACGCCGGTGACCGGCACCATCGCGGCCAGCCGGTACGAGTCGTTGTACCAGGCACCGGTCAGCGCGGCGGTCAGCTCGTCCTCCCGGGACGCGGCCAGTACGTACAGGTACCCGGACGCCAGGTGCGCCGGGACCAGCCAGGACGTCGTGAACCGCCGCAGCGCGCCCACCATCCCGACCAGCACGAGCGCGGACAGCACGGCGAGCTCCGGGGTCCGGTTCATGCTGTTGGTCGCGACCTGCGCGATCGCGCCCGGGGTGTCGGTGAAGGCCGGCCAGTCGAAGCTGCGCACCCCCGCCAGCAGCGGGGACTCGATCATCATCCAGAGCGTGCCGGCCACCAGGGTCGCGAGCAGCGCGGCGGCGAGCACCGGCTGCCAGAACCGCCGGGTCGCGAGCCGCCGGCGGGCCAGCCGCCCGACGCCCCACAGCACCGGGAACAGCCCGATCACAGCCAGGCTGAACACCGAGTTCGGGTGCGAGAGCGCCAGCCCGGGCACCGTCGCGACGAAGAGCAGCAGCGCACCGGACGGCCGCAGCACCGCATCGCGGGCCACGTGGCAGGCTCCTCCCAGCGCGGCCACCGCCGCCGGGAGCAGCGCGATCCCCAGCAGGTTCGGCCACAGCACCCCGAACGACATCAGCATCCAGGGCACCGCGGTGAACCCGGTGGCCAGCACCGGTGCCCCGAGTGCCGCCCCCGTCGAGCGGCCCAGCACCTGGCGGGCCAGCAGCAGCGCGGACAGCGGGAACACCAGCGTCGCCACGGCCCAGGCGGTCAGGTTGGTGGCCACCGGGATCCCGGCCCCGGAGCTCATCGCGACCAGCGAGACGGTGTCGTGCCACGCCCCCGGGTACAGCGCGGTCGACGCCGTCGGGCTGTTGAGCGTGCCCAGGGTCAGCGACGACGCGTCCCCGGTCCCGAGGATGTGCGCGACGGCGCTGTAGTGGAACACCGCGTCGTAGGTCGACGACAGCGCGTCCACCGGCCCGAACCCGCGCACGACCGTGACCCAGCCGAGAACCGCGCCGACGCCGATCCCGGCGAGCGCCGCGATCCCGGCGAACCGGCCGTCGGGCCCGTCGCGCTCGGCCGAGGTCCGCCAGACCTGCGGCATCGCCTCGGTCACCGGCTCCGGACCGGCGGCGAACATCCCGCGCGGGGTCCGCAGGCGCACCACCGTCGCCCGGACCCGCCGGACCGGCCCCGAGGTCCGCACCGCGGTCCGCCACCCGCGGTGCGGCAGGCTCTCGGCCGGCCGGTGTCTCAGGAGCCGGACGAGCGTCCAGGGCAGCGCGACCAGCAGTGCCGCACCGAGGGGGACCCAGGGACCCCAACCGATGCTCAGCGGCGTACCGAGCACGGCCGAGACCGCGATCAGCGTGACCGACACCAGCGGCGCCGCGCCCCAGGCGGTCAGCCCGCGGACGCCCGCCGCGCGGAGCACCAGCAGCCCCGGCGCGACCACCCAGAACGCCGCGACGACCGCGACCGGCACGGCGGACAGCCAGGTCGGTGAGCCCATCGGGGGCGGCCTCCTTCCCCGGCGGCCGTGCCCCGGATGCGTGCGGTTCTGCTCACCACGCGCGGGCCGGGGCGTCGCCGCGGCACCGATGCCGACGCCGTACCGACACCGGACGGGGTGGCGTCACGGCGTCGTCGACGGGCTGCGCTGCCACCGCCACACGAGGCTCCGCAGAGTATCGCCGGGGGCGCGACCGGCCGCCCACCGCGACCCACCGCGCCACGCGGGAGTGTGACCGGAAACCGGACGATCAGGACCCGACGACCCGGCCCGAGTCGCAGGCGGTGATCCGGTACAGCGCGCTCTCCCCGTCGTCGGCGAGCAGTTCGAAGCCGTCGGCGTCGGCGAGGTCGTCGAGCCCCGGCCAGTTGCGGGCCAGCGGGTCGGCCGCCCAGAAGGTCGGCGGCGAGGTCAGCACGTACCCCGCTCCGGTGTCCGCGACCGCGGCGCACACGACCGGGTCCGACGACGCGTCCCGCAGCCGTTCGGCGATCACCAGCTGTTCCGCCGACCAGATCCCGGTCAGGTGCGGGAACAGCACCTCCCGGTCGGTCATCGGCCACAGCATCGCGGTCCCCGCCCACGGGTTCTGCACGACGACCGCGTCGGCCGGCAGCAGGTCGCCCGCCTGCCGGAGGAACTCGGCCTGCTCCGGCCCGACCAGTACCTCCTCCGGGGTCTGGTAGAAGCCGGCGAGCTGGTCGATGTGCACCCGCTGGGACATCCCGCCGGAGGCGACGACGACGGCCAGCAGGCCCACTGCGACCAGCACCGCGGCCCGCGGCCGGGTCCGTACGCCGGGGGCGCCGCGGCCCAGCCGCTCGGCCGCCGCGACCACGACCCGGCGGGCCAGCGCGCACAGTCCGAGCAGGCCCAGCGCCGCCAGCGGGGCGGCCGTCACCGGGACCAGGGCGGCGATCCGGGGCGCGTCGTTGTACCAGACACCGGTCCACACCGAGGACCACGTCGCGGCCCCCACGACGTAGAACGCGCAGACGACGAGGTGCGCCGGGACCAGCCACGCGGTCCGGGCCCGGCGCAGCGCCACGACCGCCCCGGCGACGGTCAGCAGCGCCATCACCCAGGCCGGGCCGTGCCGGTCCGGGCTGTGCAGCAGCGCGTTGAGGATCGCCCCGGCGCGGCCGGTCTGCGGCTCCCAGTAGTAGCCGCGCAGGCCGTCGAACAGCGGGGCGAAGAACATCAGCCAGGCCAGGCCGGAGAACACCGCGACCGACACCGTCGCTGCGGCCACCGCCCGTGCCGTCGCCGCGCGGCCGGTCCGCAGGCCCCGCCGGACCGCGCTCACCAGCCCCCACAGCACCGGTGCGACGGCGAGCACGACCAGCCCGAACAGGGCGTTGGGGTGCGCGAAGCCCAGTGCGACGACGCCGGCGACCGGCGGGAACCAGCGCGCCACCCGGCCGGTACCCGCATCGCCGACCGGTGCGCCGTCGGTGCCGGGCCGGGCCGCGGCCGCCACCGCCCCGAGCGCCGCGGGGACCAGCGCGACCCCCAGCAGGTTCGGCCACAGCGCCCCGTAGGTCACCAGCGTCCAGGGGAACGCCACGAACCCGAGCGACAGGACCGGTGCGGCCAGCATCGCCCCGGCCGAACGGCCGACCAGCGTCCGCACCAGCAGCAGCACCGACAGCGGCCAGACCAGCAGCGTCGTCACCAGCGCGACCACGTTCGAGGCGATCACGATCTCGGCCGGGCCGGGCACCAGCGGGACGACCAGTGAGACGAGCCCGTGCCACGCCGAGGGGTAGAAGCCGGGCGAGTTGACCAGGCCGCCGACGGTCAGCGACGACGCGTCGGACGTCGCCAGGATCCGGGCGACGGCGTTGTAGTGGAAGCTCGCGTCGAAGGTCTGGGACAGCGCGTCCGGGGTGTCCATGCCCCGCATCGCGGTGCGCAGACCGAGGACCCAGGCCACCGCCAGACCGCTCAGGGCGGCCAGGCCGGTCCAGCGGGCGCCGGGTCCGCCGGAGCGCAGCGTGGCCCACGCCTGCGCCAGATGCCCGCGCGCCTGCGCGGGCCGCGGGATGAGCGGGCGCCGCAGCACCAGCCGCCGGACACCCACCACGACGACCGCGAACAGCAGCGCGGTGGCGATCGGGACGGTGCCGCTCCACGGGACCCCGAGCAGCCCGCCGGCCACGGCGGATCCGGCGATCAGCCCGACCGACAGCATCGGGGCGGCGCCCCAGGCGGCGACGCCGCGCAGTCCGGCCGCGAGGCCCACGAGCAGGCCGGGCAGGGTCACCCAGGCTGCGGCGAGCAGCACGACGGGTACGGCAGACAGCCAGCTCACGGCGCGGCCGCCTCCCTTCCCCGGACGCCCGGCGGCACGGGACCCGGGCGTCGGCACCCGTTGCCGGATACGTCCGCTTCACGCGACCCCGCAGAAGCGTACCGATACGACAGTCACGGGTGGTCACCGCCGTCGATCACGGCTGGCCTACGCTCGACCGCCGTGAACCTCGACGGATACGACCTCGGCGGCTACGACCTGATCGTCGTCGGGTCCGGATTCTTCGGCCTGACCATCGCGGAGCGGGTCGCCGACGGTCTGGGCAAGCGGGTGCTCGTCCTGGAGCGCCGCGACCACCTCGGCGGCAACGCCTACTCCGAGGCCGAGCCCGAGACCGGCATCGAGATCCACCGGTACGGCGCGCACCTGTTCCACACCTCCAACGAGCGGGTGTGGAACTACGTCAACCGGTTCACGAGCTTCACGAACTACCAGCACCGGGTGTTCGCCCGGGTCGGTGAGCAGGTCTACGCGTTCCCGATGAACCTGGCGCTGATCAACCAGTTCTTCGGGAAGGCGCACACCCCGGACCAGGCCCGCGAGCTGATCGCGGAGCAGTCCTCCGAGGTGGAGACCGGCCGGGCCACGAACCTCGAGGAGAAGGCGATCTCGCTCGTCGGGCGCCCGCTCTACGAGGCGTTCGTCAAGGGCTACACGGCCAAGCAGTGGCAGACCGACCCGACCGAGCTGGACGCGTCGATCATCACCCGGCTCCCGGTCCGCTACACCTACGACAACCGCTACTTCAACGACACCCACGAGGGCCTGCCGACCGACGGCTACACCGCGTGGCTCGAGCGGATGGCCGACCACAGAGGCATCGACGTGGTGACCGACGTCGACTACTTCGAGGTCCGCGACGCGCTCCCGGCCGACGTCCCGGTCGTCTACACCGGACCGCTGGACCGCTACTTCGACCACTCCGAGGGCGAGCTCGGCTGGCGCACCCTGGACTTCGAGATGTCGGTCGAGCCGACCGGCGACTTCCAGGGCACCTCGGTGATCAACTACAACGACGCCGACGTCCCCTTCACCCGGATCCTCGAGTTCCGGCACATGCACCCCGAGCGGGACTACCCGAAGGACAAGACGGTCATCGTGCGCGAGTACTCGCGCTTCGCCGAGGCCGGCGACGAGCCGTACTACCCGATCAACACCCCGGACGACCGGGCGAAGCTGGAGCGCTACCGCGAGCTGGCCCGCAAGGAGACCGCCAACAAGGGCGTGCTGTTCGGCGGGCGGCTGGGCACCTACAAGTACCTCGACATGCACATGGCCATCGGGTCGGCGCTGACGATGTACGAGAACCGGCTGGTCCCGCACTTCACCGACGGCAAGCCGCTGGCCGGGACCGAGTCGGAGGACTGACTGCTCTGACCGTGGCTCCCGCGGCACCGTCTGCGGTTCCCGGATCTCAGCCCTGGATCCGCACGGTGCACGTGCCCCATGCCGTCTCGCGGAGCTCGTTCTTGCGGACCTTTCCCGTCGAGGTCCTCGGCAGGTGTTCCACGATGTCGATCTCTCGCGGAGCCTTGTAGTGCGCGATGCGGTCGCGAACGTGCGCCATCAGCGCCTCCGCCGTGAGCTGGGCGCCCGGTGTCGTGACGGCGAACGCCTTCGGGCGTTCGCCCCACCGGTCGTCCGGCACACCGATCACGGCGACGTCGGCGACCTCGGGATGACTGAGGACGGCCTGCTCGACCTCGATGGTCGAGATGTTCTCGCCGCCGCTGATCACGATGTCCTTGGCCCGGTCGTGGAGCTTCACGTAGCCGTCGGGGTGCATGACGCCCAGGTCCCCGGAGTGGAACCAGCCACCGGCGAAGGCGGTCGCTGTGGCCTCGGGGTCGCGGTGATAGCCCTTCATGACCGAGTTGCCCCGCATCACGATCTCGCCGAGCTCGCGGCCGTCGGGGGTCACGTCGACGAGGTGGCCGGCGACGTCGGGCTCCCGGCGGACGACGCGGACCCGGTCCGCGGTGAGCATGCCGACCCCCTGGCGGGCGAGGAGTTCGGCCTGTTCGCCGGCGGGGAGCCTCGACCACGTGTCGCCGGCCTCGCAGACGGCGTAGGGCCCGTAGGTCTCGGTGAGCCCGTAGACGTGGACGACCTCGGCGCCGAGCTCGCGCATCCGACCGATCAGCCTCGGGCTCGGCGGCGCGCCGGCGGTCGTCACCGTGAACGGACGGTCGAGCGCGTGCGCCTCGGCGGCCGTTGCGAGCGTAGTGAGCACGACGGGCGCGCCGGCGAGATGGGTGATCCCCTCCGTGTCGATCAATGACCACATCCGGTCGCCGCGCACCGCGCGGAGACAGACATGGGTACCGGCGGCGGCGGTGAGCGCCCAGGTGGTGCACCAGCCGTTGCAGTGGAACATCGGCAGCGTCCACAGGTACCGGCTGTCGTTGCCGAAGCCTTGGTGGTGGAGCTCGCCCAGGGCGTTGAGGTACGCACCCCGGTGGGAGTACTCGACCCCCTTGGGTTCGCCCGTCGTCCCGGAGGTGTAGTTGACGGCGATGGTCCGGGTCTCGTCGTCGACCTCCCACGGGATCGGCTCGTCGGTGCCTCGTGCGAGCAGCTCGGCGTACCGGATCGACCCTGGAACCGAACAGTAGGCGCCGTCCTGCCCGGGGAGCTCGACGACCTCTCGGACGGCGGGGTACGCGCCGCCCGGACCCGCGGCAGCGAGGAGGTCGCCGTCGCCGAGCAGGATTGCGGCGTCGGAGTGTCGGCAGATGTAGGCGATCTCCGCCGGGCTCAGTCTGGTGTTGATCGCGACGAGCACACCACGCACCAGCGGGACGGCGAAGTGCGCAGCCAGCAGTTCCGCGGAGTTGGTCCCCAGGTACGCGACCCGGTCACCGGCTGCGATCCGGCTGCGGCGCAGAGCCTGCGCCAGCCTGGTCACATCCCGTGCGAACTCGGACCAGGTCCAGCTCCGGACGCCGTCGAGGACCGCCGTGCGGTCGGGGTGCACCTCGGCGGCGCGGGCGAGGAAGTGAAGGGGGGTGAGTGGGGTGTCCAGCCCGGACATCGGATCTCCTCGACGGCGTGCTTCCGGAACGATCGGGCGGTCAGCCTGCGGGGCGGAGTGGTGCGACATCGAGCCCCTTCTGCACGGTCTGCCGGGTCTCGCCGAGGCCCTCGCCGCGCAGGCTCACGACGTCGCCGGGCCGGAGCCACCGCGCGAAGTCGGACAGCTCCGCGGTGTCGACGTGTTCGAGCAGGCATCCCGCAGGCACCGTTCCGGACCCGATCACCGAACCGGGTGGGAGATCGGTGCCACGCGACACGTAGGAGATGAGCTCGCTGAAGGTCCAGTCCATCTGGTCGAGGGTGCCGCGGGTCAGCTCCTCGCCATTGATCGTCGCGGACAGTTCCATGGCGAGGCGTCCGTCGCGGCGGTAGGGCTCCAACTCGTCGACGGTGACCAGGGCGGGGCCGAGCGTGATGGCACTGTCCTTGCTCTTCGCCATGCCGATGCCCTGGGCCATGTCCCGTAGCTGGTGGTCCCGGGCGGTCCAGTCGTTGTAGAGGGTGTATCCGACGACGTGACTCTCGGCCCGGTCCGGCGGGATGTCCCGGCCGCCGCGTCCGATCACGGCGCCGACCTCCAGTTCGAGATCGAACATCGAGGAGCCGGGGGAGATCGGTACCTCCTCGTACGGGCCGACGATCGCGTCCGCGTTGGCGAAGTAGAACGCCGGCGCTTCCGACCAGGCCGGGTGCAGCTCCTCCGGGCGACCGAGCGCGCGGTAGCACCCGCGGAGATGGTCGAGGAAGCACAGCCCGTCCCGGATCGAGGCCGGTCGCGGGAGCGGCGCCAGCAGCCGGACGTCTTCGAGGCCGCGTACCTCGGCCGGGGTACGGAGTGCATCCGCCCCCGCTTCGGCGAGATGGCCGGAACTCAGCAGATCCAGCAGGGTGGTGCCCGCGGCGAGACCCCGGACCACGTCCCCGTCGATCACGCCCGTTCGGATGTCATCGCCGCCGTCGTAGGTAACCCACTTCACGGTTCTCTCCTTGCGATTCGGGACATCGATGATCAGCGGGTCGGCGGAGCCGGTGACGGGCCGCTCGTGAGCATGGGGTGCAATCGGCCGTCGAACACGGAGACGTCCTCGCTCAGTTCCGTGTCGCCGACACGCAGAGGCTGGGCGTCCATCAGGACGAAGACCACCCGGACGGGTTCGTCGCCGCGGACGGCCCAGGAGTGCATCGTTCCGCGCTGGACCACGACGTCGCCGGATCCGAGACTCTCGACGACCTCGCCGCTGTCCAGCACCATGTCCAGCCGGCCGGAGACGACGACGGCGACGTCCTGGGTCTCCGTCCGGTGCATGTTCGACGGGACCACATCTCCCGGCTGGAACTCGCCGATGCGGAACAGCACCCTGCCGCCCCTGGTGGACGGGCCGTCCTCGGCCACGGCGAACATCGCCTCGTTGCTCGGCGGGAAGCTGCTCGTGCACCAGGCCACCCGGGCGTCGTAGCCCGCGAACCGCGGTCGCGAGTGGACGATCTCGTCGGACTCGACGACGGCCGACCCTGCGGCGTCGTGGCCGGTGACCACTCGCCGGAACGTGAAACTCATCGGTGAATTCCTCCTGTCTCGGATACTGCCGAGTTGCGGTTACGTCAGTCGTCGAAATCGATCGGTGGGTGTGGCCAGCCGACCTCCGAAAGGAGGTACTCGTGGGACTCCTCGACCTGGCGGCGGACCGCCGCGAGATCCGTTCCGATGAGCCGGCCACCCCATTTCACGACGCGGCCGTCCACGAGGACGGCGTCCACGCTCCCGATGTCGGAGGCCTGTACGACCGAGCAGAGGACGTTGTTCAGCGGGAACAGTCGGGTCCGGGCGTCCAGGAGGACGATGTCGGCCCGCTTCCCCGGTGTGAGCGATCCTGCGACGTCACCGACCCCGCAGTTGTCCGCTCCCCGCTGCGTAGCCGATTCCAGGATCTCCCGCAATGACGCGGAGGCGGCCCCGTCCCGATGCTCGTCGACCCGTTGCAGCAGATAGAGCGCGCGCATTTCGCTGAACATGTCGATGCCGTAGGTCATCGGGTTGTCGTTGCTCAAGCCGGGGCGCAGTCCCTGTGCGACCCATTCGCCGTACGGGATCCGGCCGTACCGGAACTGCGACTCGATGCGCGGGCAGACGTTCACCTGGGCTCCGTGTTCGATGATCACTTGCCGTTGCCCGGACGTGCAGAAGTTCCCGTGGTTGATCGTTTCCCGCCCGTCGAACTCACCTTCGGCGTACAGCCGTTCGAGTGGCTGGCGGTGGATACCGGTGTCGAAGGAGAACCAGAGGCCGAGCTCCTTGCGGATCGGGAGCAGGTCGGTGAGGTCGTCGTCCCCCGCGGCGAACAGACGCATGGTGTGCAACCGGTCGTCGCCCCGGAAGTACTTGTCG
Organism: Pseudonocardia nematodicida; assembly: GCF_040105385.1. NCBI lineage: Bacteria > Bacillati > Actinomycetota > Actinomycetes > Pseudonocardiales > Pseudonocardiaceae > Pseudonocardia > Pseudonocardia nematodicida. Next base: position 354,237 of record NZ_JBEDNQ010000004.1, on the reverse strand, counting down.
TGCAGCCGGTACACGTCCGCCGGGTAGGTCCCCGCCCACGCCCCGGCGCGGGGCGCCCCGACGGCGTGGATGCCGCGCAGGCCGGCCGCGAACATGGCCTCGACCCCGGCGTCGGAGTGTTCGGGGGACCGGGCGTTGTGCATGTTGTCGACTACGGTGGTGATGCCGCCGTCCAGCGCGTTGAGCAGGCTCAGGAGGGTCCCGGCGTAGATGTCCTCGGGTCGGCAGGCCGGCCCGAAGAGCCGGTGCGCGGTGTGCATGTAGCTGCGGCTGGAGGGGGGAGCCCCACCCACCGGGTCCTCGGCGGACGACTGCGGGACGTTCTCCGGGATGATCCGCCCCAGCACGCCTTCCCAGCAGTGGATGTGCGGATCGCAGAAGCCCGGCATGACGATGCGGTCCCGAGCGTCGATCACGGTGGCTGCCGGGGCGGAGACCGACTCTCCGACCTCGGCGATCCGGTTCCCCACGACGAGGACGTCGCCGGTCGCGAAGTCGCCGACCGAGCGGTCCATCGAGAGGACGGTGCCGCCTCGGAGCAGGATCTGCTCGTCGTCACCTGCTCTGCCGTTGGCGTGCTGTTCGAGGAGGTTCTGCAGCGCGACGTCCGGGTGGGAGACGTGGCCGGTTCTCGGTTCGGTGTCCACAAGGGCCTCTCATCGGTGAGCCGGGTGCCCCGTCGCGTCGTATGTGTCCATCGCGACGGGACGTCGGTGTTCGAGCGGAACGGTGCCGTGTCAGGCGCCGCCGGTAGACGTCGAGCGGGGTCCACCGGCCGCGACGCGGCCCGGCTCCGATGGGGTCGTAGCCCAGTTCCCGAGGAAGAAGGTCATCCGCGACACGAAGAACGCGGCCACCCCGGCGGCGAGCGCGCCGAGCAGCACGACGTACAGCGGCGCGACCGGGCCGCCCGTGGCGATCGCCCACACCAGGATCAGCGGCAGCGGTCCACCGAACACCACGACCCCGATGTTGTAGGGCATCGCGTATGCGGACTGGCGGACCTCGGTGCGGAACAGCGAGGCGACGAGACCGGGCGTCGCCGAGACGATCGAGCCGGTGGCGAAGGCCGCCGGGAGCGCGATGAGCAGGATCCATCCGGAGTCCGCCGGAAGGAGCGGAGCCACCACGAAGATAGGTACCGACGAGATCGCGAGCAGACCCGCCCCGATCCCGAGGGAGGACCGCCATCCGTGCCGGTCCGCGACGAGGCCCCACAGCGGCATCGAGACCATCGCCCCGACGATCGTGATCAGGCTGGCGGCGATGGCGAGCGTCGCGGAGTGACCCAGGTCGACCTGCAGGTAGGTCGGCCAGTACTGGAAGAAGACCGTATTGAGCATTGACATCGCAAACACCATGAGAAAGGCGAACGCGACGGGCCGGCGATCCCGCCGGAGGACCGTGGCGAGCGGCGTCTGGCGGCCGGCCTGCCCCCGTTCCTGCAGTTCCGCGAACAGCGGAGTCTCCTCCAGGACCCGGCGGAGGTAGATCGCCACGAGGCCAAGTACGCCGCCGAGGAGGAAGGGAAGGCGCCACGCGAGCGACGGCATGTCGGGAGTCAGGTACTCGACGACGAGGCTCGCCCCGAACGCGGCTCCGGCGCCGAGCAGGAACCCGCCGTAGGACATCGACTGGAGCACGGCGGCGGACCGCGCCACCCGCTCGGTGCGCGAGTGCTCGGCGACCAGCACTGCCGCCCCCGGCAGCTCGCCCCCCACCGCGCACCCCTGGATGACCCGCATCGTGAGCAGCAGCGCGGGCGCGAGCCACCCGATCGACTCGTAGGTCGGTAGCAGCCCGATCGCGAGCGTCGATCCGGACATCATCACGATCGTCAGCATGAAGATCCGTTTGCGACCGATCCGGTCGGCGATGTGCGCCATGACGATGCCGGCGACCGGCCGTACGACGAACCCGATCGAGTAGATGGCGAGCGTCTGTGCGAGCCGGACGGCCGGCGAGGCCTCGGCCGGGAAGAACGCCGCGCTGATCAGGGCCGCGACGTAGATGTAGGCGACGAAGTCGTAGTACTCGAGTGCGGCGCCGAGCGACGCCAGGCGGACGTTCCGCGCTTCCTTGCGCGACGCAGTCTGCATCGTGGTCCTTCTTCGGGGATGGGACGGGAACGGTGGTCCGGGACGGAGTCCCTGGTCCGGCCGCTCCCGCAGCGGCATCGGCGACCGGGATCGCGTTCGACGAGGGTGGAGGGAATTGCTCACCGCTGCGCCGACATCCTTGTCGATCATCCGGCGCCGCAGGGTTCCTGCCGGCTCGTCAGACGCTAGTTCTCCGGTCACTCCGGTGGCCAAGACCTGCTCGGGATACCTGCTATGCCGGCACGGGATCGCCGTCCCCCGCGCGACGAGGAGGCGTCGGCGGATCGGTCGCGCCGCTAGGCTGCTCCGGTCCGGACGGCAGGGTGGAGCCACACATGGAGTTGCGACAGCTCCGCTACTTCGCGGGCGTGGCGATCGCCCGCAACTTCAGTCGCGCCGCCGAGGATTTGCACGTCGCGCAACCGGCGCTCAGCCGTCAGGTGCGCGCGCTGGAGGTCGAACTCGGAGCGGACCTGCTCGTCCGGACGCCGAGGGGGGTGGAGCTGACCGAGGCCGGGCGGCGCCTGCTGGGCGCGGTCGAGCAGATCCTCGGGCTCGTCGACGGGCTCGGGGCCTTGGTCGCCGAGACCGCGCGGAGCCCGTCCGGGCGTGTCGTGGTGGGGATGTCGCCGAGCCTGGTGCCGGTGCTGGCCGACGAGATGACGAAGTCGGTCCACTCCCGGTACCCGGAGGTCGAGGTCGAGCTCGTCGAGGGCCTCAGCATGTTCCTGAGTGAGTGGGTCGTCCGGGGGCGGCTCGACGTGGCCGTGTTCACCGACGTCGGCCCGATGCCACGCCTCGACCGGACGGTCGTCGGCGAGGACGAGGTCGTTCTCGTCGGTGCCGCGGAGACGATCACCGGTACGGGGCCGCTCGCCGACGGCCAGGGTCTCACCGCGGCGGCTGGGTCACCGCTGGTCGTGACACCCGGATTCTGGAAGATGATCACCGATCGACTCGGCGGCATCGACGTCGTCGCGGACCACCAGATCGATTCCATCGTCGCGGTCAAGAAGATGGTTCTCCGAGGCGAGTGCTGCTCGGTCATGCCGTCGTCCTTCGTGCACGACGAGGTCGGCGACGAAAGTCTGCGGACACGGGCCTTCACGCCCTCGATCCGGCGGCAGATCGTCGCGGTGACGCGCACGGGCCGCGCATGGCGGCCGGCCACGGAGGTGGTGGTGGCCATGACCTCGGCCGTGCTGGCAGAGATCCGTACGCCGGAGCCGGGTGGGGGTGGCACGTCCTGACGTGGGAGCGGTAGCGATCAGCCCGGCTCACCGGTCGGTGCGCCGCCCCGATCGCTTCCCCTCCGAAGCCAGACGGCGGATGCGCCGGAACATGGTCATCGCCACCGCGACCACGCCGACGAGGGCTCCCAGGATCGCGCCGCCGAAGGCGGGCAGCAGGTAGGCGTCGGCGGGCTCGATCCCGGCCAGGTCGAGCACCAGCATCAACACGACGCCACCGGCCGCCGCCCCGCCGGCCGAGGCGGCGACGGCGACCCGGCCGGGGACCCCACGGCGCATCGCGACGGCGACGACCGCCCAGGTCCCGGCCGCCACGACCGCGAACCGCAGCGCCGACGGCAGGTCGGGGCCGGCGACAGCGAGCAGCTTCGCGGCGAGGGTGACGACGAACCACAGGCCGGCGATCGCGGCCGCGAGGACGAGACCGCGACGCCACAGCTCAGGCGTGGCCACCACGGGCGTCCGGTCGCCCTCCGCCGGGGCCCGGGCCTTCATGGCGCCGAACCCCGTGCGGAGCAAGCCCACCGTCCCGTAGGGGTAGGTCCAGGGCCATCCGGGATCCTCGATCAACCGCCAGGTGCCCAGCACGCGGACCAGACAGAACATCGCGCTCGCGGTGAGGAGCAGGCTGAACGCGGCGATCGCGATGACCGCACCGAGCGTCGGTCCGCCCGGATCGGCCGCCAGCAGCACGCCGACCGACGCGGCGGAGGCGTAGGAGACCGTCCACATCACCCGGCCCGGCGGGTCGCCCCGGCGCAGTGCCGGAACGCCGATCGCGGTCAGACCGATCCCGACGAGCAGCAGCAGGGTCATGACCACCGGCTCCTCGGCCGGATCGACGCCGGGTCTGTCCACATAGGTCCCGGCGATCGCGCCGCTCCACCACCGCTCGATCAGGGCCAGGGTGAACCACCAGAGCACCGTCGGAAGCGCGAGACGGGCGTAGGGGCGCCAGGTCGATGTCGGGGACGGATCGAGCACGGAGTGAGTCTGCACCCTCGGGTCACGAAGATCGGGCCGGTCCGGGTGGCCACCCCAGCTCCGCCGACACCGCACGGGCCGCGCCGGCGGTCTCCCGGCCCAGCGAGCCGAGCCGGTCCCCGATCCGGCTCGTCGGTCCGGAGATCGTGAGGGCGGCCATCACCCGGCCGCGGTAGTCGCGGACCGGCGCGGCCAGCCCGGACAGGTCCGGCTCCAGCTCGTCGCGGGTCTCCGCCCAGCCGCGTTCGGCGGCCTCGCGGACGGCCTGCCAGAGCTGGGGCACGGTCCGGACCCGGCTGCCGGGGTGGTCGGGGACGAGGTTCTCGACCGTGCCGAACCGGACGTAGAGCTCGTCCGGCGTCGCGTCGGCGAGCAGGACGCGACCGGCCGAGGTGCACGCCAGTGGCGCCCGGCGACCCTCCCAGCCCGAGGTGCGGAACGAGTGGCCGGAGACCGTCCGCACGGTGAGCACCGCGTCGTCGCGCAGCACGCACAGGTGCACGGTCTCCTCGGTCTGCACCGCCAGCCGTCGCATCACCGGCTCGGCGGTCGTCGTCAGCCGGGTGTCCAGGCCGCGGGCCACGAGCGAGAACAGCCGCCAGCCGAGCCGGTACAGCAGGCTGTCGGCGTCCCGCTCGACGAGCTGCTCCTCGGCGAGCGCGCGCAGCGAGCGGGACACCTGGCTCTTCTCCCGGCCGGTCATCCGGGCGATCCGGGCGACGCCCAGCCCGCCCGAGCGGCGGGCCTCGTCGGAGGCCAGCGCCTCCAGCAGCTCGACGTCCCGGCGCAACCCACGACCCCGGCGTCCCGGTTCATCGTTGCGCAGTGCATCGTTCACCTCGTCACAGTAATCGCCCGGAGAGGTGGCAGGAGCGCAACTCAGGTCTCGATCTTCCGCGGGCGCTGGGCTGCCGGGAGTTCCGCCCCGTAATGTCGGGTTCCTACCGGCCCGGGGCGCGGGCGCCCCCGATCGTGCCCCGGGCCGGTGCTCGCCTCCCCGACGACCGGAACAGATGAAGATCACCGACATCACGCTCGACCGGTTACGGCTGCCGCTGGACCCGCCGCTGCGGGCCGCCTGGGACCCCCGGCCACGCGGCCGGTTCGACGCGACGATCGTCCGGGTCCACACCGACGACGGTCTCGTCGGGATCGGGTCGGGCGACACCATGGCCGGGTTCTCCGGGTTCCGCGAGCTCTTCATCGGGACCGACCCGCTCGCCATCGCCCGGCAGGTCCGGGTCATCGAGTCCTGCAACCTCCACGGCGGCAGCTACTGGCCGCTCGAGGCCGCGCTCTGGGACCTGGCCGGGAAGGCGGCCGGGCTGCCGGTCGCGACCCTGTTCGGCGGCACGCTCGACAGGGTCCCCGCCTACGCGTCGTTCTGCGTGCTGCGGCCGCCGTCCGAGCGGCTCGAGGTCGCGCAGCGGGTCGTCGAGGAGGGCTTCCGCGCCGTCAAGATCAGGATCGACCCGGAGCAGGTGAACGACGGCATCGCGACCGTCGCCGCGGTGCGCGCCGGTCTCGGTGACGACGTCACGATCCTGGTCGACCTCAACCAGTCCTGGCGGATGGCCGGCGACGTCGCGCCCGCGACCGACCTGGCCGCGACCCAGCGGATCGTGCGCCGGCTGGCCGACCTCGACGTCGCCTGGGTCGAGGAACCGCTGCCCTACGCCGACGCCGACGGGTTCCGCGCGCTGCGCGCCGCGCACCCGGGCCTGCGGATCGCGGCGGGGGAGATGCAGCGGTCGGTGCCGGAGATCCTGCGCTGGATCTCCGACGACGTTCTGGACGTCTACCAGCCCGACGTCGTGCTCTCGGTCGGGATGAGCCGGGCCCGCACGCTCGCGGAGCTGGCGATGCTGCGGCACCGCTCGTTCACCCCGCACAGCTGGACCAACGGGATCGGCGTGCTGGCGAACCTGCACGTCGCGGCCGGGGTCGGGGGCGGGCCGTGGTTCGAGGTCCCCTACGACCCACCGGACTGGACCCCGTCGCGCCGGGACTTCCCGCTCGCCACCCCGATCACCGTCGACGCCGACGGTCACCTCGCCGTCCCGACCGCCCCCGGCCTGGGCATCGCCCTGGACGAGGACGCCGTCGACCGCTGGCGCATCACCTGACCGACGTCGCCCGATCGACCTCGCGACGCCGGACCGGCACTGCACCCCCGGTTGACCTCGCCGAGGGGTACGTCAGTGCTGTTTCCCGCCCCCGCGACGACTCTCCTGTACCTCTCGCGGGGGCAGGAGCCCCCGCCTCGGGAGTGACGCGGCACCGGGACGATCTAGGCTCGCCGGTGTGACCGGCCCTGATGCCCGCTCATCCGTCCCCGGCGTGCCTCTCGCGAGCCGGTCGGCACGGATCCGGTCGGGCGGGAGCGGATGGCGCCGGTCGCGGGTGGCGGTCCCGCTCGTCGCGATGCTGCTCGTCGCGTCCCTCGCCGGATGCACCGGTCCGGCCGCCACTCCGCCGGAGCCGGAACCGGCGTCGTCGTCCACATCGGACCCGGCCACCCCGGTGACTGCGCCGGACGGCGTCGCCACCACCGACTCGACCGGCGCGCCGCTCCCGGAGACCGTCCTCGACACCGCCCGGCGCATCGACGACGCGCTCGCCTCCGGCGATCCCACACCGATCCGGGACCTCTACTCCCCGGCCGGGGGTGCCGCGACCTGGCGGGTCGTCGCGGACCGGCTCAGCGACCCGACCAACCGCGAGAAGCTCTCGGACGCACTGCGCAATCCGCCCGAATCCCGGCCGGAGATCGCCTACCTGTTCGCCGACGGCGACCACGGCCTCGGGGTCTCCGAGGTCGGTCGGCTGGCGTTCGTCGGCGTCGGGCAGGGCGGGTCGTCCTCCCCGGCTCCGGTGCCCGACGCCGGGACGTTCTGGGTGGGGGAGTTCCTCGGCCACGGCCGCTCGCTCGCCGTGGACGGGTCGGGCCGCGGCACCCTGACCTTCCGCACCTACGAGACGTGCCCGTCGAGCCGTCCCGGCGTGCCGTGCGAGTCCCAGGGGCCCGAGGACGTGGGCCGGGTGGAGCTGCAGATCACCGGGTCCGGGCGGTCCGCGTCGGCCCGGGTGCTGGACAGCAACGACGAGCCGGAGGTCCCCACCGGCGACGTGCTGCCGGTCGAGACGCCGGCGCCCGGCGTGGTCTCGCTGGGCAGCGGCGACCGGACCTTCGTCCTCTGCGCCGACGGCGTCACGCACCTCGACTGCGGCGCCTGAGCGCTACAGCCGGCCGGCCACCGCGCGCACGAAGAGCTCGAGATCCGACGGGTCCTCGAGCCGAGCCAGCACGATCCCGTCGTCGACGTCGATGTAGTCGTGTACGAGCACGTTGCGGAACCCGACGGCGCGTGCGACCCGCTCGGCGACGTCGGCGGGCAGCACACCGTGCGCGCCGAGCAGCCGGATCGCGTGACCGTTGTCGTTCGGAGGCCCCCAGCCCTCGGACGAGCAGAAGTGCTGGGCCACGTCGACGCAGCCCTCGATCGCGGTCACGAAGACGTACTTGATCCCGCGGAGCCAGAGCGGATCGGCGCGTCGCTGCGGCGGCGCATCCTTCTCCGTCCGCAGGACCGCGAGGTCGTCGGCGACACCCCGCAGCAGCCGGGCCACCCGTGCCTCATCGACCATTCCCGCTCCGCATCGTCTCCAGGAACTCGCGGTGGGCGCGGGTGATCCTCGGCAGCTCGTCGGAGTAGATCTTGCGCGTGGTGGCGACCCACCGGACACGGGCGGGCGGGTCGTCGTCGAACAGCAGGTCTCCGTGCATCGCGACCCGGCCGGCCAGCTCCAGCGGCGCCCCGTTGAGCACCAGCAGGTCCACCCCGGGGCCGAGGTCCACCTCGAACGATGCCGGAGCCTCGCCCGGCCACCAGGCCGCGACGTCGAGATCGGAGTCCGGTCGGGGCGAGCCGCCGCTCGCCCGGCTGCCGTGCACGAACGCGAACCGGGCCCCGGCCGCGCGCAGCGCCGGGACGGCGGCCTCGCGCCGGGACTGCTCGGGGTCGCTCACGCCGATCAGTGTGGCAGCAGCCACCGACCGGATCGACCCGGCGAACCCGACCTTCCGGGCGTCCTTCGCGGCACGCCCCACCGCCTCCCGGCGCACCGGCGACCCGCGGCTACGCTCGCCGGACGTCCCCGGGCCCGGGACAGGCGACGCCGCCGGCCAGGCGCGGGACACCGACCGTCACCCGCGACCCCGAGGCCGTCTCTGCGATGACCACCGCCCCCACCGACAAGCCGGCCGTCTCCTACGGCGACCCGACCACCGGCGAGACGCTGCTGCAGCGGGTGATCCTGCCGCGCCCGGCCGACCCGGTCGCGGTGCGGGCGCTGTACCTCGACGAGCGGCCCGGAACCGCGCTCGCCCCGGTCGAGCCGCTGCCGGGCGAGCAGGACCGGCCGCTGTCGCTGACGGTGTCGACGGCCGGTGGGCGACGCACCCGGATCACCGGCCGGACCGGCGCGACCGTCCCGGCCGCGACCGAGGTCTCCTTCGGGGCCTACTTCAACGCCTTCGCCGCCGGCTACTGGCGGGCCTGGTCCACGCTGACCGCGATCGAGCTGCGGCTGGACCTCGAGGGCACCGGGCGGGTCGACGTCTACCGCACCAAGGCCGACGGGTCGCAGATCTTCGTGGCCGGCGAGGTCGTCGAGGGCCGGCGCCGGGTCACGATGGAGCTGGACCTGCGCCCGTTCGAGGACGGCGGCTGGTACTGGTTCGACCTGTCGACCGACGAGGGCGACCTGACGCTGCACGGCGGCGGCTGGCACGCGCCGCAGGACGCGCCCGGCCGGGCCGCCGTCGTCGTCGGGATGCCGACGTTCAACCGGCCGGGAGACTGCGTCGCCACGCTGACCGCGCTCGCGTCCGACCCGCAGGTGCTCGGCACGATCACTGCGATCATCCTGCCCGACCAGGGCACGCGGAAGGTCCGCGACGAGGCCGGCTACAGCCACGTCGCCGCCACCCTGGGCGACCGGCTGCGGATCGTCGACCAGCCCAACCTCGGCGGCTCCGGCGGCTATGCCCGGATCATGTACGAGGTCCTGCACGGGACGGGCCCGCACGCCGGGGGCATCGACTGCGAGCAGATCCTCTACATGGACGACGACATCCTGCTCGAGCCCGACTCGGTGCTGCGCGCGGTCGCGTTCTCCCGCTTCGCCCGCGAGCCGATGCTCGTCGGCGGGCAGATGCTGTCGCTGCAGGCCCGCTCGCAGCTGTCCACGATGGGTGAGGTCGTCGACCGCAACCAGTTCATGTGGAGGCCGGCACCGCGCACGGAAGCACACCACGACCTCGCCGAGCGGACGCTCCGCCAGACGCCGTGGCTGCACCGCCGCGTCGACGTGGACTACAACGCGTGGTGGATGTGCCTGATCCCGCGCCGGGTCGCGGAGGAGCTCGGGCTGCCGCTGCCGCTGTTCATCAAGTGGGACGACGCCGAGTACGGCCTGCGTGCCCGCGCCGCCGGCTACCGCACGGCGACCGTCCCGGGTATCGCGATCTGGCACATGTCCTTCATCGAGAAGGACGACTCGTCGGACTGGCAGGCCTACTTCCACTACCGCAACCGGCTCGTCGCGGCGGCCATGCACGGCCCGGACGACCCGACGGCGATGTTGCGCGAGACCTTCAAGCGGACGCTGCGGCACCTGATGCTCATGGAGTACTCGGCGGTCGCACTGCAGATCAAGGCCTTCACCGATTTCCTGGCCGGGCCGGAGGCGCTGTTCCCGAAGCTGCCGATCGTGCTCGACGAGATCCGCGAACTGCGCTCCCAGTACGACGACGGCCGCCCGCTCGACTCCGCGACCGAGGTGCCGGCGTCCGAACTGGACGCGCTCGGCGCCCAGCTGTTCCCGGAGCCGCCGATCGGGCGGGCGAAGGCCGCGATCGGGCTGGCCCGCGGGGTGCTGCGGAACCTGCGCACCCCCGACCCGGCGCTGCGCGAGCGCCCGCAGCGCAACGTCCCGTGGGCGAACGCCCAGTGGTTCGTGCTCGCCGGGCTGGACTCCGCGACGGTGTCCACACCGGATGGTCGCGGGGTGACGTTCCGGCGTCGTGACCCGCGGATGTTCACGCAGATGGTGCGCGAGTCGGCGAAGCTGCACCGCGCCGTCCGCGGCGAATGGGCCGGGCTGCAGGGCCGGTACCGGGCAGCGCGGCCGACGCTGACCGGCAGGGACGGTTGGAAGCAGATCTTCGAGTGAGTCCCGCCCCGGCCCGCCGGGGTCGGCTGCTCCTCTGGCTCGGCGCGCTGACCTGCCTGCTCGGGCTCGCGGCCGCGCTCGCCCCGGTGAACGCCGACTCCCCGCGTGTCAGCTGGCCGCGGGCCGAGGCCGATCCGGCCGCCGATCCGTCCACGGTGCTGCCGCTGTCGCCGTACCGGCCGCTGCAGCTCACCGTGACGCTGACCTGCGCCACGGTGGGCGCCCTCGGCGAGGGCGACGTGCTGCGCACGATGCCCGCGGCCGTCGAGGATCCGGTCACCGCACCCGGGTTGTCGATCACCGTCTCGGGTGGGGAGATGACGATCCGTTCCGGCCCGGACGAGCTGTACCGCGGCCCGTACGACGACGGCTGTGCGTGGATCCTCCACTCCGGTCCCGGGGGCACCGAGCTGAGCCGGGACGGGACCGTCGTCGCCGACCGGCCGGACCTGGCCCCGCCGCAGGTCGCCGAGCTCTCCACCGCACTCACCGGGCCCGCGCTCGACGGGATCAGCGTGCGGGTGGACACCGACGCCCGCTACGAGTCGTCGCCGACCCCGCTCAAGGTCTCACTGCTCGTCGCGCACCTGCTGGCGCTGGCCGCCACCCTCGCGGTCGCCGTCCGGACCTGGACCGGGCTGCGGCCGATCCTGCCCGCGCGTCCGCGGCCGGGGATCGCCGACGCCGTCGTCCTGGTCGTGACGCTCGCCTGGGCGGTGCTCGGGCCGGTCAACATCGACGACTCCTGGTACGCGCTGATGGCCCGCCAGGGTGCGGAGACCGGCACGATCGGCAACGCGGTCTACCAGTTCAACGTGACCGAGGCGCCGTTCACCAGCAGCCAGTACCTGATGCAGTTCTGGGGGACGCTCGGCGGCGACGCCGGTTGGGGACTGCTCTGGCAGCGTGCGCTGCCCGTCCTGTTCGGACTCGGGACCTGGGTGCTGCTGCGCTACACCCTCGCGGTGCTGGCCGGTCGTGCCGGGACGCTGCCCGGGGTGCTCGCGGCGCTCGCCGTCGCGCACCTGGCCTGGTTCCTTCCCTACGGGATCAGCCTGCGCCCCGAGCCGCTCGGCACGCTCGCCGCCGCCGGGGTGCTGCTGCTGGTCGCCGCCGCGCTGCGGACCGGTGCGGTCGGGCTGCTCGGCCCGGCGGTCGTCGTCGCCGTGCTGGGGGTGACGGCCGCGCCCGCGTCGCTGGTCGCCGCCGTCCCGCTGCTGCTCGCGCTGCCGCTGGTGTGGCGGCACCTGGTCGCAGCGGGCTGGACCGGCCGGGTCGGGACGGTCGCGGTGGCCTTCGCCGCGGCGAGCGTCGTCGTCCCGCTGGGGATGGCCGACCAGACCCTCGCCGACGTGCGCGAGTCGATCGCGGTGCACCGCTGGTACTACTTCCAGTACTCGTGGTGGCAGGAGATCGTCCACTACGCGAACCTGCTCGGACCCGACGACCAGGGCACCTGGGGACGACGCCTGCCGGTCCTGCTCACCGTCGCCGTCCTGGTGCTCGGGGTGGTCCGGCTCGCGACCCGGCGCGGCACCGGGGGACCGCTGGGCCGCGCGCTCGGTTTCGCGCTCGCCGCCACGGCGCTCGGGCTGGTCGCCGTCGCGCTGAGCCCGACCAAGTGGGTCAACCACTTCGGCGCCGTCGCCGCGCCGGCGACGCTGCTGCTCGGCCTCGCCCTGGCCCGCGGGCCGCTGCCCCGCCGGGCACCGCTCCGGCTGGTCGCGGTCGGCACGGCCGTCCTGGTGATCGTCGCCGCGGTGATCTACGCGGGGCCGAACCTGTGGCGCCCGTTCGGGGACTGGGGGCAGCCCTTCGGGGACCACACGGTGATCGACGCCCCGGTGCACCAGCAGTTCCTCGCCCCGCACCTCGGGCCGCTGTACCTGCGCAGCCCGCTGGTGTGGCTGGCCGTCGCCGCGGCCGCGCTCTGGTGGGCGCACCGGCGCCGGCGTGCCGGGCGGTCGTCCGGACCGGGTCCGGCGTCGGCCGTGTTGCGCACCGCCACGGCCGGTGGTGTCGCGTTGATGCTGGTGGTGTTCACGGTCGCGCCGCTGCAGCAGGCCCCCGGCGCGTCGGTCGCGTCGATGAACCTCGCCGCGCTCGGCGGGCAGCCGTGCGGGCTCGCCGACGCCGTCACGGTCCTGACCCCCGACGGCGGACCCGTCCCCGTCCCGAGCGCGCCGCCGGAGCTCACCGGGGTGATGCGCGACGGGCCGGCGCCGGACCGTGTGCCGCTGCCGGGGCCGTCCTGGCACACCGAGGACGCCGGCACCGGGGAGCTGCGTACCGGCTGGTTCGGCGTCCCGGCGGGGGCGGCGGCGGTGCTCGTGCCCGCCACCGGCGACCTGCGCGACGACCAGACGGTCACCGTCGAGGCGGGCACCGGCGCCGTCGGCGCCCCGGCGGCCACGGCCACGATCGAGCTCGACCTGCCCGGCGAGAAGGTGGCCGAGTGGACCGACCTGCAGGCCGACCTGGCCGCCGCCGGGCTGTCCGAGCCGGTCACCCAGGTGCGGCTGGACGTCGCCGACCGGATCGACGGCCCGGACACCTGGCTGGCCGTCGGCGCCCCGCAGCCCGCCCGGGAGCGGCCCGCGGCCGAGGTCATCGCCGACGCCCCGGTGTTCGCCGACCAGGCCTCGGCGCTGCTGTGGCCGTGCGTGGACCAGATCGCGATCCGGCACGGGATCGCCGAGCCGCCGCAGTGGCGGGTCCGCACCGGCGACGACCTGGAGGGCGCGACCTCCGACACCGCCTACTTCACCGACAACGGCGGCGCGCTCGCCGGGATCGACCGGACGGCGACGTTCGACGAGCTGCCGACCCGCCTCGATCCGCCCGCCGGCCGCGCGATGTTCGGCTGGGGGCACCTGGAGCGCGTGGTCTACGACCATCCTGTCGGCGGCTACGACCTGGAGGTCGGCACGGAGCGGCGGTGGGGATGGGAGCGGCTGCCGACCCTGGCCGACGTCGGGTACACGGGGCGGGACTTCCTGGGGTAGGCGCCTCCGGCCTATACGGTGCGAGCGTGCGGTTCTCCGTCGTCGACGTGTCCGACTGGGAGCCCGCACGCCCGGAAGCGGTCGGCCGGGAGGCGAAGGAGTGGATCCGGCCGCCGGGAACGCCGGAGAGCACCCGTGAGCACGACTGGCTGTTCAAACCGGTCGTCAAGCCGGCCAACGGGAACAGGCAGGGCGAGGACTGGGCGGAGAAGCTCGTTTCCGAGCTGGGGGCTCTCCTCGGCGTCCCCTGCGCTCACGTCGAGATGGCGGCTCGGGACGGACGCGCCGGATCGATCTCGCGCAACGTCGCTCCGGACGGCTGGAACCTTCTCCTGGGCTCCGTGCTGCTCGGTGCGGTCGATCCGGATTACGTCGAGGGCGAGCTCCGGCCTCCGGGCCGCCCCGGGCACAGTCCGGAGGTGATCCTGCGGGCGGCGGGGGACTGGGACCCACCGGCCGGTGTTCACGGTGTCGATGCGGAGACGGTGTTCGTCGGGTTCCTCGTGCTCGATGCCTGGGTCGGGAACCAGGACCGGCACGACCAGAACTGGGCGGTACTGCGCGAGACCACGCATCCCGGTCGCTTACGCCTCGCGCCCTCCTTCGATCACGCGAGCTCGCTGGGCTTCAACCTCCTGGACAGCAGGCGCACGGCGCTGCTCCGGAACGGGGTCGGCGGATTCGCCGCGGCCGCCAGGGCCCACCGCTTCGAACACGACCCGGGGGCGACGCGTTCGGAAATCCCGAGCCTGGTGGCGGTCGCCCGTGCGAGCCTGGAGCTCGAGCCTGCCGGGCGCCTCTGGCTGGAGAGACTCGAGGCCGTGTCCATGACACAGGTCGCCGACCTCGTCGCAGACATCCCGGGACTGTCGGACCCGGCCGCTACATTCGCGCTCGAGATGTTGCGGATCAACAGGGAGAGGTTGCTCGATGTCGGCTGACGTCCATTCCGTGCCATCGAGTGTCCCGGTGCGGCCTGCCCCTGAAGCCGGTCGCTCCTCGGGCTCCCTGATCGTGGCCTGGCAGCATCCCGATAGCCGTCTGATCAGTCCGGTGGGGCGGCTGGACCACGGACCGGGGGTTCGTTACCGCTTCCGGTACCTGCGCACGGCATCGGAGGTGACGGGTTTCCAGCCGTTCCTGAGCTTTCCGGAGTGGTCCGGGGACTACCGTTCGGAGCGGCTGTTCCCGCTGTTCTCGCAGCGGATCATGAGCCCTCGCCGGTCGGACTTCGCCGAGTACCTCCGGCAGCTCCACCTGGACAGCAACGCCACCCCGTGGGAACAGCTCTCCCGTTCCGAGGGGCGGCGCACCGGAGACACTGTGCAGGTGTTCCCCATACCCTCGATCGAGGCCGATGGCTCGAGCACCTGCTGCTTCCTCGCCCACGGAATCAGACATGTCACGGGCGGAGTCCTGCCTCCGCTCGAGCAGGGGGACCGGCTCGGGCTTCGCACGGACCCCGAGAACCCGGTCAACCCGATTGCGCAGGTGATCCTCAGCCCGAGCGGCGAGGATCTCGGGTTCGTCCCCGACCTCCTGCTGGAGCATCTCGCCGCGCTCGGGGACACCGGTCCGGTGACGCTGACGGTGGAACACGTCAACGGCCCGGACGCTCCGGCCCACCTCCGGTTGCTCGTCCGACTCGACGGTGTGGTCCCGGATGGCTACCGGCCGATGGCCGGACCTCGCTGGGAACTCTGGCCAGACCGACCGCGGCCGTTCGGGATACGTGATCGGACGTAGGCCGATCCCGGGATGGCTCGGGGTCGGCACCCGATGATCGCCTCGACCGGCGCGGCGAGGATCGGATCATGCCCTCGACCCGGACCTGGCGCCGTATCACCGTCTGGCTGCACGTGCTCACGTCGGTCGGCTGGATGGCGCTGGCCGCGTCGCTGTCGGCCTCGCTCGCCCTCGCCGTCACCACCGACGATCCCGCGCTGCGACACGGCGTGCTGCTCACCGCGCACCATCTCGACGGCGTGCTGCTCGCGCCGCTGGCGGCCGGCTCCGCGCTGACCGGGATCGTCCTCGCCGCCGCGACCCCGTTCGGGTTCTTCCACCACTGGTGGGTGGCGGTGAAGTTCGCGATCACCCTGGTGCAGCTCTACGTCGGGATCTTCGTGCTGTCGTCCGCGCTCGGCGACGCGCTCGCCGACCCGGCCGCGGCACCGACCGGATCGCTGGTCGCCGCGAGCGCGCTGATGGCGTCGGCGATCGCGTTCCAGGCGTGGGTCTCGATCGACAAGCCGTGGGGGCGCTCGCCGTGGGGCGAGCGCCGGCCGAAGCCGGTGGCCGGGCCGCGGTGGATGTTCGTGGCGTGTTCGGTCGCCGTCGTCACCGACATCGGGCTCGCGTTCGCGCTCGGGCACCCGATGCCGGTCGCGGCGATCGTCGTCCTGGTCGCCGTCCTGGTCGGGCGGCGGCCGCGTGCCGTCGGAGCGCGCGGCCGGGCTGCCCCGCTCGCGTCGTCCGGCGGATGAATCCGCCGAGATGCAGCTCCGGGTCGTTGCCGGGACGCGCCGGCGACCGTGGTCTGCATCTCGATGCGGAGCGGTCCGGCGAGGGACCGGTCAGGCTCCGTCGTAGAGCCTGGCCCAGGTGTCGCGGGCGGTGAGCCGCGGCTCGGCGGCCTTCCAGGCCCGGGCGGCGCCGGGGCCCTCGGCGTACAGCCGGCGCACCGTGCGAACTCCGCGCTTCGAGAGCTCGCGCAGCCGCTCCCGGTCCCGGGTCCGGATCCGGACGCCGGTCTCGGCCATGTCGGTCACGATCGCCCGCTCGAACAGCGCGACGTGCCACCAGTGCGCCTCACCGGCGGGCACCATCCCGGACCGGAACGGCACCCGTCCGGACGCCTGCATGACGGCGCGCTTGAGCCAGGTCAGCAGCATCCGGCTCGGCTCGCCCCCGGACAGGTGCACCACGCTCTCCCGCGGGTCCGGTCCCAGCTCGGCGATCGGCACCGGGGTCGTCTCGGGGTAGGCCGCGCGGATCCGGCGGATCTCCGCCGCGGCGGCGGCGGAGCCGTCGTCGAGGATCTCCGGACCCCGGAGGAAGTCCTCGACGGCGGTCAGCAGCGTCGCGGCCAGCCCGTACTGCATCGCGACCAGGTACTGGGCCAGCAGCTCCACCACCGTCGTCGTGACGGTGCGCCGGTCGAACCCGGTCCGCAGCGCCGCGGTGATCAGGCCGTTGCGCTGGTTGAAGTAGCGGTGCCACTCGTCCCAGTCCTTCCAGCCGAAGTCGGCGTGCCACACGCCGGCGCCGGGGAGGGAGACGGTCGGGAATCCGTGCTCGCGGGCGCGGTAGCCGAACTCGACGTCGTCCCACTGGAAGAACAGCGGCAGCGGGTAGCCGATCGCGCGCACGATCGGCGCCGGGATCAGGCAGGACCACCAGCCGTTGTACTCGGTGTCGACGCGGCGCTCCTGGACCATCGGCAGCTGCCGCTCGTCGCGGCCGAGCAGGTAGCCCTCCTCGAGGGCGCCGGGCACCGGCTTGCCGACCCGCAGCCGCTCCGGCTCGGCGTACTCGGCGGTGATGTGCACGTGCCCGGGGTGCAGCAGGTTGAGCATCTGGCCGCCGACGATCGTCGGCCGCTCGGTGCAGGCGGCGAACCCGGTCAGTCGGACGACGATCTCCGGGTCGAGCAGCACGTCGTCGTCCATCAGCAGGACGTCGTGGTCGTCGGCCGGGTCCCCGGCGGTCGCCTCGTAGAGCCCGCGGGTGAACCCGCCCGCGCCGCCGAGGTTGGGCTGGCGCACGTAGGCCAGCCGGTCGCCGAACGCCTCGGTGATCGTCGCGAACCGGTCCCGGGACTCCAGCGGGTCGCTGCCCTGGTCGACCACCCGCACGAGCTCGACCCGGTCCAGTGCCACCGGGTCGTCGAGCAGCGCCTGCAGGGTGTTCAGGCAGTCGGAGACCCGGTTGAAGGTGCAGATCGTGATCGAGGTGGGGCGGGGCGGACGCGGTACGACGACCGACCACTCGACGTCGGACACGGTCAGCTCGCCGGTGTCGGTGGCGAACTCCAGCCACATCCCGCCGCCGTCGAGGAACCGGTCGATCGCACCGGTCAGTGTCACCGGGCCGGGCCCGGCGACCTCCGCGGTGTCCACCGCGCGGGCCACCTTGTTGGTGTCCGAGGCCATCAGCCACACCCGGCCGCGACCGCTCGCGGCCAGGTCCACCCGGACGTCGGACACCGCGGTCCAACGCTGCCAGTACGTGGCGTGCAGCCGGCCCCAGTAGGTGTTGGTGACGACGTGGGTGGCCGGGGTCAGCTCCAGCCGGTTCCGCTCGCGTCGCGCCGCGCCCCTGAGCACCTCCGCGTAGAGGTCCTCGGGGACGAGTGCGGTCGGACCCGTGAACGGTCCACGTTGGACGATCAGGCGTCCCGGCCGGGGATCACCGGCGCGGGTCTCGGTCTCGCCGTGGGTGGACCGGGCCGTGTCCAGCATCTCTCTCCGAGTGCCTCTCGTCGTGGAACGTGTGTCGTACAGGTCGGGATCGAGTCTGCCGTCACCTCAGCCCGGGAGTGGACCCGGGTCACCCGGTGCGGCACCGATCTCACCCACCTGTTGCCACCCCCACATGGTGCGCTGATCCCGTTGCACCGGCGCGGGAACGGCATTCGGGACATACGGCTCGTAGATCCGGAACTGGCCCCAGTCGAAGTCCCACTCACCCGGCAGGTAGGTCGGCAGCACCCGCTCGGCGGCGACCATGTCGGTCCAGCCCAGCGGGCCGCCACCGGAGGCCGAGCCCCACTCGTCGCCGACCGAGCGCTGCTGGGTGTCGGCCAGCAGCCGGAACGCCGGCACGTCGGCGATCCCGGCGTTCACATCGAAGCGGCGCAGACACGGGTGGACGAACGCGGTCGGCCAGTCCAGGTAGCCCGGCCGGCCCGCCACGACCTCGGTCAGCGGGGTCAGCTGCGGAACCCGCGGCTGTGCGACGGCGATCCAGGCGTTCGGCCCGATCGCACCGTCGGTCGCGACGACGCGCACCCGGTCGGCCTCGGCCGCCGGCGTGCCGCTGAGGTCCAGCCGGACATCCCGCCAGGCCCGGCCACCGGCGGCCGTCCCGGCCGGGTCCGCGGTACTGGTCACGGTGCCCGCGTTGCCGTCCGGGACGACCTGCTCGACGACCCGGCCGCCGTCGGCGAACTCCAGGGTCAGTGTGTTGCCGCCACCGATCGCGCCGGCGACGCCGAGCACCAGCGGCGCCTCGCCGGTGCGGGCGGCCTCGGGCAGTGCGTACCAGCCGGAGCGGTACTCGCCCGTGTGGTCCGGGTCGCCCGACCAGCTGCCGAGGACCGGGCCACCCTGCGGGCCGGTGCCGCGCACACCGGGCAGCTCGTCACCGGTGCCGTCGCGGTCGCGCAGCGAGCCGGGGCCGGTCGGCGGCAGCCCGTCCGGCCGGAAGCCCTCGACCAGCGGGGGCTGGTCCAGCGGGCCGGGCGCAGCGGGGCGCAGCACGCCGGCGGCCGGGTCGGTCTCGACCAGCAGGCGTCCGGCGAGACCGCACCGCGACCCGGTCGGGTCGGTGATGATGTCGGCGCCCAGCGAGTAGGAGCCCACCTGTTTCTCCAGGCCCTTGGCCAGCGAGGCGACCTGGAACAGCACCATGAACGCGCAGATCAGCGCGACCGGGGCGGAACCGAGCCGGACGGCCTGGGCCTGGCCGATCCGCCGCCGTCGCGACCCGCCCGTCGACGCACCGGCGACCACCGGGCGGGGGACGTCCGGTGTCCGCAGATGCTCGACGAGCCCGACGACCAGCGAGACCGCCGCGAGCCCGAGCAGCAGTGACGTCGCCGCGAACCCGTTGACCGACGGCGCCTTGTCGAACCACGGGACGCCCCAGTTCGAGACGTACCACCAGGTGTTCGGCCCGGTGAACGCGAGCGCGGTCACCGCGAGCACGGCGGACAGGAACAGCGCCTGGTTGCGGCGGGAGCGCAGTACACCGGTGCTGGTGGCGAGCGCGGCCAGCGCGGCGACGCCGGCGCCGAGCGCGGCGAAGGCGCCGAAGTGGTGGGTCCACTTGGTCGGGGTCAGCGCCAGCACCGCGAACGACAGCACGGTGCTGCCGAGCAGCCGCCGGGAGAACCCGAGCGCCGCGCCGGGGATCCGTCCGCGGCGCAGCAGCACCATGGCCGCGACCGCGAGGCACGTCAGGAGCAGCAGCACCGGGAAGCGCCGCTGAAGGGAGCCGTCCCGGGAGTCGGTGAACAGTAGCTCGTACCGGTAGATCTCCTGGTACCAGGGCAGGTTCGGGCCGAGCTCGGTGCGGACCCGGGTCGCCTCGGAGATGGTCGCCCAGGTCTGGTCGCCGAACACCGCGACCAGCACGACGAGCCCGGCGGCGAGCAGCGGCGCCAGCGTCGGGACCCAGCCGGCGACGCGGGCCCGTTCGGTGAACAGCCGCAGCAGCGGGCGCGCCGCGGCCAGGAACGGGGCGAGCGCGATCAGCCCGGTCGGGGTGGCGGCGACGGCGAACGCGCCCGCGATCAGCGCCCCGGCGACCGGGGTCAGCCGGCGGACGGCCAGCGCGCGTTCCAGCAGCACGAACGACAGCAGCGCCGCGATCACGACGACGCTCTCCGGGCGCAGGCCGTTGTCGAACGGCAGCCAGAAGCACAGGAACACCCCGGCCGCCGCCCAGCCGGCGGAGCGGCTGCGGCGGACCCGGGTGCCGAGCCGGGGCAGCAGCACCCGGCTGATCAGGAACCAGGACGCGATACCCATCGCCAGCGCGGGCAGGCGCAGCCACAGCACCGCCTCGGAGACCCCGCTCCACAGCGAGTAGAGCTGGTAGAACCAGCCGAACGGTGCCTCGGGGGAGTTGAACCAGCGGTAGTAGTTGCCGATGTAGCCGGCCGCGTCGTTGCCCCGGGAGATGGCCAGGATGTAGCCGTCGTCCGAGGTCATCGAGCCGATCACGGCCCACACCGCGAGGACGCCGACGACGACGGCGTCGCGCACGGTGTCCCGGCCGCGCAGCGCTCCGGACAGCCGGCGGCCGTGCACGATCCGGCGGCCGTCGCGCTCGTCGAGCCGGCGTAGGTAGAACAGGCAGCCGGCCAGGGTCAGGACGGCGAGGACCCCGGCGGTCGTCTTGAGCCAGCCCGCGGAGCTGTCGTAGCGGTTGTCGGCGTCGAACGAGACCGAGGTCGCGCCCATCGGGTCGGTCCGGGCGTCGAGGTCGGAGTAGACGCCGACGATCTGCGGGCGGACGTCGCCGTCCTGCTCGTACAGCGTCCGCCCGTCCAGGGTCACGGTGGTGGACCCGCCCGTCGAGGTCACGTCGAGCGTGCCTCCCGAGCCCAGCGGCTCGTCGACGATGCGCTGCCCGCGGTTGTCGATCGTGAGCAGGCCGCCGTCGACGCCGATCCGCATCCCGACGGTCTCGCCGTAGTCCGCCTGTTGCGGCACCGTGGTCAGGACGGTCGCGGGGCCGGGTGTCCGGTCGTCGAGGCTGCGGATCGCCGTGTCGTCGATCGAGACCTGCAGTGACTCGGGGCGGTAGGCGACCAGCGGTGCGTCGAGCGGCGCCGGGCCGGTCTCGGCGTTCGGCCAGGTGACCGTCGCGGTGGTCTGCTCGACCGGCAGGAACGGCACGGCCAGCGCCAGCACCGCGGAGATCAGGCCGAGGCAGGCGGCGACCCACCGGTCCGCGCGGCGGGAGCCGAGACGCTCGGCGGGGGTCCCCCGCCGATGGTCGAGCTCCGAGTCTGCGGTCAACACGCCGCCGAGGCTAGACAGGCCTTCGGGATCGTTCCCGACGGCCCCGCGGGTGTTGCCGCGCCGGGTTTCGCCCGGCCGGGGCCTCAAGTCCCGGCTCTACCGACGGTGATCACTGTGTGTCACCGGATGCGACATTCGGGCTCACTTCGGGTGTCACCGGTGACGGTGATCGGGACCTCTCGTTGGCCCCTCACGTGAGCATCCGCACTTCCGAGCGCCCCGCGTCCGAGCCCGCCGTCGCGGCCGGGCCGGGTGTCGCCCGTACCACCCTCGACCGGGGCGGACGTCCGGGCGGCGGGTCCCCGGCGGGGCGCGGCGAGGTGCACGCGCTGACCGGGCTGCGGCTGCTCGCCGCGCTGTGGGTGGTCGCGTTCCATTTCCACTTCACCCCGCTGGCCGGGGTCGCGGTGGTCAGCGACTGGCTCGGCCCGCTGGTCACGGAGGGTGCACTCGGGGTCGACCTGTTCTTCGTGCTGAGCGGATTCGTCATCGCCTGGACCTACCTCGAGCAGCTCGGTCCGCGGTTGCGGGCCCGCGACGCCGGTGAGTTCGTGTGGGCCCGGGTGGCGCGGATGTGGCCGGCCTACGCGGTCGTGTTCCACCTGTTCGGGGTGTGGCTGGTCGCCCGCGCGCTGTTCGGCTCGGGCGACGAGATCGCCTACCAGGCGGTCCAGCCGGAGCTGAGCGTCGGCGCCTGGCTCGAGCAGGTGTTCCTGGTCCAGATGTGGACCCAGCCGTACCTCGACGGCGCGTCCTGGGTCGGCCCGACCTGGTCGGTCAGCGCCGAGTGGCTGGCGTACCTGTTGTTCCCGCTGCTCGCGGTGGTCTTCTTCCGGCTGCGCCGGCTCCCCGCGGTGGTGCTGGCGGCCGGCTCCCTGCTGTGCCTGACCCCGATCGCGGCGGCGTTCGTCGTCGTCGGGTCGCCGTACTACCCGTACAGCTGGCTGGTCCGGATCCTGTGCGGGTTCTCCGCGGGCGTGCTGGCGATGCTCGCGGTGCGCCGGATGCGCGAGACCGAGCGCGTCCGGGCAGCCGCGTCGTCGACCGCCACGGTGGCCGCCGCGGCCGTGCCGTTCGTCCTGCTGGCCGGCGGCGTGCACGGCGGGGGACTGCACGGGCTCGCCGTGCTGCTCTTCCCGGTCCTGATCGGCGCGCTCGCGCTCGCCGACCGCGGACCGGTGCACCACCTGCTCACCCGACCCTCCGTCGTGCACGGCGGGCGCATCTCGTACGCGCTCTACCTCGTCCACATCCCGATGTTCGAGATCTTCTGGCTCCTGAGCGACTCCGGTGTCCTCCCCGCTGGCGGGGAGACCGGGCACCTGATCGCGCTCACCGTCTTCGTGGGGACCCTGCCCGTGGCACACCTGCTCTACACCCTCGTCGAACAGCCCGCCCGTCGCTGGATGCGTGGCCTGCCCTCCCGCGCCGCCGCGGCGCCGGCCCGTCCCACTGCTGCTCCGGCGCAGGTCGAGACCGCCCCTCCGGCGTACGTCGACACCGAGGCGGCGCGGCAGGATCCCGTGACGTCGGCGCTGCCGGTCGCCGTGACCCGGGAACACACCGCTGTGGACAGCTCTGTGGACGGGTGCGTCCGGCGGCCCGTCACGACGGACGACGCCCGGGTCGACCCGGAGACGGCCGTGCTGCCGCGGATCGACGACGAGCCGGTGCCGGAGGCTCTTCCGGTCCAGGCCGGCCGCGGGCCGGGGGGCCGCACCGAGCCGGCGCGGGACGTCGTGCCGGCCGGGGCGGACCCGGTCGACGCCGAGCCGGCTCCGGTCGGGGTCGCCGGCGCGGCCACGGCGGTTCCGTCGCCGGTCGCGTCCGGGTGGGCGCCGGCGGGCCCGGTGCCGGCCCAGCAGGTGCCGGACGGGGTGGTCGCGGCCCCGCACGCGCCGGACGGGGTGGTCGCGGCTCCGCACGCGCCGGCGGAGGTGCAGGTCGTGGCGGAGAACGCCGCCTGGCCGGTCGTGTCCGGGTGGGCACCGGACCCCTCGCTGGTGGCCGACCCTGCTCCGGCCGGATGGTTCGAGCCCGCCGCCCCGGTCGTCGCCGAGGCCGTCCCCGTCGCTCCGATCGCTCCCGCGCCCGTGCCGGTGGCACCTGTCGCCGCCGGGCCCGCCCCGGCCGCGCCGGTCGCCGGCGAGCCCGTGCGCGTCGCTCCGGTCACCGCCCGGTCCGTACCCGACGCGCCGGTCGTCGCCGAGCCCGTCCCGGTTCCCGCCGTACCGGCCCGGACGGCTCCGGTCGTGCCCGGTGCCCGGCCGGCTCCCGCCGTGACCGAGCCGCGACCGACGCCCGCCGTGACCGGGGCCGGGCCGGCCGCCGTCGTCCCGGTGGTGACCGGGTCCGTCCCCGGCGGTGCCGCCGAGCCCGGCCGGGGCGGTGCCGCGGAACCCGCCCCGGGCGGCGTCGCGCCTGCCGGTCCGGTCGCCGAGCCCGAGCCGAACCCCCCGGCGAGCGAGCCGCAGCCGGCCGAGCCGGAGATCGTGCCGGTCCTCCCGCTGCCGACGTCGCCGGTCCGGACCCCGCGGCACGTCGAGGAGCCCGCGGCCCCGGCCGCGGCGGAGACCGGCCTCGACATCGATCTGGACGGCGTCCCGGACGACACGACCCGCCGGATCCTGCGCCGGCTGGCCGTGGCCCGCGCGGCCGGGTCGGGGGACCGCGCCGACCAGGGGCTGTGCGCCGACCTGGTGGCCACCGCGCTGCTGCGCGACCGGCGGTTCGGCGACGACGTGCTCGTCGACGGTCCCGGCGTGTCGACCGGAGCCCACCGGATCGAGCGGCTGCGCGAGCTGCAGGTCGCCGCGCGCGAGCTCGCGGGGGAGGGCGACGGTCGCGGCGGCGTCGTGCCCGCGCCGCGCGCGCTGCGCTCGGCGGCCGCGCTGCCGGGCACCCGCACCGGGGTCGAGCACTGCGGCCGGGCCGCCCGCCGGCGCGACGACGCGCACGGCAGCGCCGCCACCCCGATCGTCGCCGCCTCGGCGGCAGCGGCCCGGCGCCGCCGGAAGCGGCCCGCGCACGGAGCCTGAGCACCGGGCCCGGGCCGCCCTCGTCCCGGGGCGGTCGGGAAGGATGGGGATCGATGATCCCCACCACCCCGCCCGGTTCCGACCTGCCGGGCCCCGCACCCGTCGCGCCGGAGCGCGCGGCCCTGCACTGGTTCCTGCGCCTGGTCCACAACATGGTCGGCCGGGGGCCCTACCTGGACGTCGCGGGTACCGGCGGCGCGATGCTCGCCGGTCTCGCCCGGCTGGGTCCGGCGGCGGGACTCGCCGGATCCGACGCCGAGGCCGCGGCGATGCGGGAGGGTGCGCCCGGCTGCCCGGTGCACCACGCGATCGACGAGCTGCCCGGTCCGGTCGCCTCGCTCACCGCCGTCGAGGTGCTGGACCGGCTGCCGGACGCCGGCCTCGACGGCGACACCGGCCCGGGCGGCTGGTTCCGCGCGCTGGAGCCGGGGGGCTGCGCGCTCGTCGTGGCCGCGGATGCGGAGGGTCGCGGCCGAGATCTCGCCGGCGCCCGGTGGTTGCCGCCGCGCGTGCCCCGGGGGCACGTCCGGATCCGGGAGATCCTCGTCGAGCGCGGGTTCGAGATCGTCCGGGAGGGGTCGGACGGGCTCACCGCCGGCCCGTACGGCGGTATCCCCACGCGGCTCGACCCGCGCACCGCCCCGGCCCGGGCCCAGCGTTCCTCCGGCCGGATGACCCTGGAGGTCGGGGCAGGCGAGCGCGCCGTCCTGATCGCCCGCCGCCCCTGACCCCACGCACGATCTGCGGACACGCGCGCCGGATGCGAGAACGCGCTCCCGATCCGGCGCGTGTTCGCGTCGGTCGTGCGCGCGTCGAGCCGGTCGGGGAGGCAGGATCGCCGGTATGACCGATGTGCTGGCACTGGGGCCCGACGAGCTGCTGACCACGACCCGATCCGTCCGCAAGCGCCTGGACCTGGATCGGCCCGTGCCGATGCCGCTGATCCGGGAGAGCCTGGAGGTGGCGCTGCAGGCGCCGAGCGGGTCGAACCGGCAGGGGTGGCACTGGATCGTCGTCACCGACCCCGGGAAGCGGAAGGTGATCGGCGACTACTACCGCGAGGTGTTCACCGCCTACCGCAACTCGGACGCCTACCCGGCCAACCGGACCTGGGGCGACGCCGACCGGGACGCCACCCAGAACCGCGTCGCCGACAGCGCGTCCTACCTCGCGGAGCACATGGCCGACGTCCCGGTGCTGATCATCGGAGCGCTGAAGGCGTCGGCCGAGCTGCCCGCGTCGAACCAGGCCGGGTTGTGGGGGTCACTGCTCCCGGCCGCGTGGAGCCTGCAGCTCGCGCTGCGCGCCCGCGGCCTGGGCAGTGCGTGGACCACCCTGCACCTGCAGTACGAGAAGGAGATCTCCGCGCTGCTCGGTATCCCCGACGACGTCCGGCACGGCGTCCTGCTGCCGGTGGCCTACTACACCGGTGAGACCTTCAAGCCGGCCAAGCGCCAGCCCCTCGACGAGGTCCTGCACGTCGACACCTGGTGACCACGGCCCGGCCCTCGCCCTCCGGGCTCCGGCTGCCCGGCCTCCGGCTGCCCGGCCTCCGGCTGCCCGGCCTCCGGCTGCCCGGCCTCCGGCTGCCCGGCCTCCGGCTGCCCGGCCTCCGGCCGCCCCACTCATGACGCTTCAGTTCGGTATGGCCGAACTAAAGCGTCATGAGTGGGGGGCCGGGAGGGTCAGATGGGGAGCTTGCGGAAGATCGGGCGGGGGACGTGGCGCAGTGCGCTCATCACGAAGCGCATCGGGGCGGGGGCCCAGACGAGCTCCTTGCGGTTGCGCACCGCGTCGGTGATCACGTCGGCGACCGCCTCCGGGGTGGTCGCCAGTGGCGCGGCGTCCAGGCCTTCGGTCATCTTCGTGCGCACGAAGCCCGGCCGGACGATCGTGACCCCGACCCCGCTCGGCCGCAGCGCCTCGGTGAGGCCGGTGTAGAACGCGTCCATCCCGGCCTTGGTGGAGCCGTAGACGAAGTTCGACCGCCGGGCCCGCTCGCCGGCGACCGAGGAGATCGCCACGATCGAGCCGTGGCCCTGCTCGCGGAAGCGCTCGGCCAGCGCGACGCCGGTGGACACCGTCGCGGTGTAGTTGACCTGGGCCAGCTCGACGGCGTGGTCGACGTCGGTCCAGCCCTTCTCGTTGTCGCCGAGCAGCCCGAACGCGACGATCGCGACGTCGACGTCCCCGCCGGCGAAGGCCTTCTTCACGACCTCGGCGTGCGTGTCGATCTTCATGGCGTCGAACTCGACGGTCTCGACGCCGCAGCCGAGACCCTCCAGTTCGGTGCGGGCGGCATCCAGGCGCGGGCCGGGGCGGGCGGCGAGCACGACCCGCATCGGGCGGTCCGCGGCGAAGGCACGGACGGTGGCCAGGCCGATCTCGGAGGTCCCGCCCAGGAGGAGGATGCTCTGCGGGTTGCCGACTGCGTCGATCATGGTGGGGAGAACTCCAGGTCTACAGGGTCAGGCGCAGGCGCCGGGACATGTCGGAGGCGAAGACGCCGGTCGGGTCGGCGGCGTCGCGGGTCGCCTTCCACTCGTCGAACCGCGGGTAGCCGGCGGCGAAGCTCTCCGGCGACGTCCGGGACTCCTTGGCCAGGTAGAGCCGGCCGCCGGCGGCGAGCACCATCTCGTCGAGCTCGGCGCAGAACCGGGACAGCCCGGGCGCGATCGGGAAGTCGACCGTGATCGTCCAGCCCTGGGTGGGGAACGACAGCGGGGCGGCGTTGCCCTCGCCGAAGCGCTTGAACACGTTCAGCCCGGACTTGTGCGGCGACCGCGAGATCTTCTCGACGATCCGGCGCAGCGCCGCCTCCTCGCCCGTCGGGACGACGAACTGGTACTGCAGGAACCCCTTCGACCCGAAGATCCGGTTCCACTCACCGAACAGGTCGAGCACCTGGTAGAAGGCGGTGATGTTCTGCACCGAGCCGCGCTGGCGTCGCGGGGCCTTGCGGAACCACAGCTCGGAGAACGCGGTGAGCGAGAGCTTGTTGGCCAGCCCGTTCGGGAAGACGTCCGGGAAGGTCAGCAGCTGCGGCGCGTCGAACTTCAGCGGGTCGGCCTTCAGCTTTGCCGGGAGCTGGTCGACGGTCGCGAGCGAGCCACGGGTGAGCACCGAGCGGCCCGTCCTGGCGCCGGTCGAGGTGGTGTCGAACCAGGCCGCGGAGTAGCCGTAGGTGTCGTCGGAGCCGTCGGTGAGCAGCTCCAGCAGGCCGTCCAGGTCGTCGGTCCGGTCGGTGTCGACGACGAAGTACGCCGACTCGGTCCGGTGCAGCTGCACCTTCGCGCGGACGATCACGCCGGTCAGGCCCATGCCGCCGACGGTGGCCCAGAAGAGGTCGTCGCCGGGGGTGAGCTCGGTGACCGACCCGTCCGCCAGGACGAGCTGCAGCCAGGTGACGTGGTTGCCGAAGCTGCCCTTGGTGTGGTGGTTCTTGCCGTGCACGTCGGCGCCGATCGCGCCGCCGATCGTGACCTGGCGGGTGCCGGGCAGCACCGGGACCCACAGGCCCAGCGGCAGTGCGGCGCGCATGAGCTGGTCGAGACTCACCCCCGCATCGACGTCCGCGACGCCGGTGTCCGGGTCGATCGCGTGGATCCGGTTGAGCGCGGGCATCTCCAGGACGGCGCCGCCGGCGTTCTGCGCGGGGTCGCCGTAGGAGCGGCCGAGGCCGCGGGCGATGATCCCGCGCTCGCTCGCGGTGCGCACCGCCTCGGCGACGTCCTCGACGCCCTGGGGGGTGACGACCTGCGCGAGCGTGGGTGCGGTCCGTCCCCAGCCGTGCAGGGACTCGACCCGGCGCGGCGGCGACCCGGTCCTGATGCTGCTGGTGGGGGCGGTGGTGTCCGACATCGTGGCTCAGGCTACCGAGGGGGCGTTGCGCACTCGTGAGTGGTTGTCGTGGCCAGGACCGCGATAACCACTCACGAGCCCGGAGGGCACGATGGGGGTGTGCCGCAGACGGTCGAGACCGCAACACCGCCTGGTGGCCGGCACGCACGTCTCCCGCTCCCGGCGCGTCCGCGGTTCACGACCGCCGGGATCTACGTACTGCTCGGTGTCGGCTACCTGCTGGTGTCGTTGTGGCTGCAGCGCCGGGTGCTGGACGACCCGTCCGGGCTGCTGATCGGGCACGTCACCGCGGACGCCGACATGTTCGGCTGGTGGCTGAACTGGTTGCCGTTCGCCGTCGCGCACGGGCACAACCCGCTGCTCACCGACTGGATGCACTGGCCGTACGGGCTGAACGCGCTGTGGAACACCGCGGTGCCGCTGCTGGCCGTGCTGCTCGCGCCGGTCACCGTGACGGCCGGGTCGGTGGCCGCGTTCAACGCCGGCGTCGTCCTCGGGCCGGTCGTGTCCGGGCTGCTGCTGGTGGTGGCGCTCGGGCCGTACGTCTCGTCGCCGGGTACCCGCGGCTGGGTCGCCCGAGCAACCGCGGGGGCGTTGTACGCGTTCTCCCCGTTCCATCTGGCGCACGCGGTGGCCGGGCACCTCAACCTCGTGTGGTCGGTGCTCCCGCCGCTGCTGCTCCTGCTGGCCCACCACCTCTTCGCACGTGGACCGCTACGACGCCCGTGGTTGCTCGGCGGGCTGACCGGGCTCGTCCTGGTCGGCCAGCTCGTGCTCTACACCCAGACGCTCGCGATCGGGGTGATCGCGCTGGTGCTGGCGGCCGCGGTCCTGGCCGTGCGCTTCCCGCGGCGGGTCCCGGAGCTGCTGCCCGGGCTGCTGCGCGCCGGTACCGCGTGCGTCACCGTGTTCGTCGCGGTCGGGGCCTACCCGCTCTACCTGGTGCTCGCCGGCCCGAACCGGCCCCGCTCGGCGATCCGCGACGTGCACTCCACCGGCGCGGACCTGGCGAACATCCTGATCCCGACCCGGA
The DNA here is from genome assembly GCF_040105385.1 of Pseudonocardia nematodicida. Lineage (NCBI taxonomy): Bacteria > Bacillati > Actinomycetota > Actinomycetes > Pseudonocardiales > Pseudonocardiaceae > Pseudonocardia > Pseudonocardia nematodicida. The sequence goes on along the minus strand of NZ_JBEDNQ010000004.1, from coordinate 324,976 downwards.
TGACGGCGCTGCGGTTCACCCCGGACGCGACGGGGGACCGGCTCACCGGGCACATCGGTGAGCAGGGCGGGTACGTCGGCGTCGCGATGATCGCGCTGGTCGTCGTCGCGGTGCTCGTGGTGCGGTCGACGGCGCTGCGGCTCCTCGCGACCCTGGGCGCGCTGACCTGGCTGTGCTCGCTCGGGACCGGGATCGTGCTGCTCGGTTCCGACACCGGCATCCCGCTGCCCTGGCTCGTGCTCGCCGAGGTGCCGCTGCTGGGAGACATCGAGCCGGTGCGGATCCAGGTCGTCACCGCACTCTGCGTGGCCGCCGTCGCCGGGTTGTGGATCGACCGGATGCCGCTCACCACGGGCCCGGCGACGGTCGCGTCGCTGGCCCTCACCGGCTTCGCGCTGGCGGGCTGGCTGCCCGCTGACGGCCAGCAGGTGCGGCCCGCGCCGGTCCCGGCGTTCTTCCACCAGCCGGGCGACGCCGTCGGCCCGGACGACGTCGTCGAGATCTACCCGCGGATCTCGGCGGCCTGGGACGACGGCGCGCAGGGCCTGCGCTGGCAGGCCGCATCCGGTCCGGACTTCAAGATCCGCGGCGGCTACTTCATCGGCGCCGACCCGGAGGACGACGTGGTCACCCAGTCCCGGTGGAACCGCTTCCAGATCGGCGCGCAGTGGGTGGCCGAGGGGAAGAACGACCCGAGCGACGACTACACCGGGCGCGCCACCGAGGAGCTGCGTGGGCTCGGGGTCACCGCCCTGGCGGTCGTGCCGGGACGGTCTCCGGACGGCGGCGGCGACGACCGCGTCGTCGAGTGGAGCCGGCGGGTGACCGGCGATCCCGGCCGGTTCGACGGCGGTGTGTGGATCTTCCGGCTGCCGCCGGCGGGACCGGTGGGCTGAGACCTCACCGCGGACCGTGGCTCAGCGGAAGCGGCGGCCCTCGTCGCGCCGGTAGGCCCAGACCGCGAGCCCGGCGAGCGCGACCGTCCAGACCACGAACGTGACGACCGCCAGTGCCATCGGCGCCGCACCGCCGAGGGTCCAGATCAGCAGGTCACGGGCGCCGCGGGAGGGCAACAGCCCGGAGGCCACCTGCAACCAGTCGGGGAAGATCTCCGGCGGCATCAGCAGCCCGCCGCCGAAGGCCATGGGGAAGAACACCAGCTGGGTGACCGGCAGCGCCGCCTTCGTCGGCAGCGAGTAGCCGATCGCCAGCCCGCCGAACAGGAAGGGCAGTCCGGCCACGAGGAGCATCGCGACGGCGGCGAGAAGCCGCTCGGGCGCGACCGTCGCGGGGGTGAACAGCGCCCCGATCACCACGACCGGCAGCAGTCCGAGCAGCGCGAACGACGCCCCGACCGCGAGCCGGCCCACGATCCGGGCGACCGGCGGCGCCGGCAGGGTGCGCAGGTAGGGGTCCCACGGCTTCTCCCGGTCGTCGGCGACCCCGACCCCGAAGGTGAACAGCAGACCGCTCAGCACCCCGAACAGGGCCAGCTGTGCGACCGATGTCGTCGCCTGCACCGGGTCGTCCACCCAGTCGAACGGCAGCACGAAGAAGACCAGGGCCAGCGCCGGGAACAGCGCGGTGGACAGCACCGCGATCGGCACGCGCATCTGTTCGAGGACCAGGTAGCGCGCGTGCGCGGCGGCGAGCCGGCTGGTGTCGATCGTGGTCATCGGTCGGCTCCGGTCAGGGTCAGGAACGCGTCCTCGAGCGAGGCCTGCGCGACGCCGAGGTCGGCGAACGGGGCACCCGAGCCGACCAGGTCGCGGACCAGCTGGTCGGCGTCGGCGGTGTGCAGGGTCCAGCGGTCGCCGTCGCGCTCGGTGTGCTCGACGCCGGGCAGCTCCGGCAGGGTGGCCGCCCGCAGCGTGACCCGGCTGCGCCGCACCGTCCCGCGGACGGTGTCGACGTCGCCGTCGGCGCGGATCCGGCCCCCGGCCAGGACGACGACGCGCTGCGCCAGGCTCTCGATCTCGTCCAGGTAGTGGGTGGTCAGCAGGACCGTGCCGCCGCCGGCGTGGAACTCCCGCACCGCGTCCCACAGCGCCCGGCGTCCCTCGACGTCCAGCCCGGTGGTGGGCTCGTCGAGCAGTACCAGCCGGGGACGTCCGGCGAAGGCCAGCGCCAGCACGAGCCGCCGCTTCTGCCCACCGGACAGCCCGCCGGTCTGCCGGCGCTCCAGCCCGGCGAGGCCGAACCGGTCGAGCAGCTCACCGGCCGGGACGGGGTCCGGGAAGTGCCCCGCGACGAACCGGACGACCTCGCCGACCCGCAGCGTGTCGGGCAGGCCGGTCTGCTGGGGCGTCATGCCCAGCGCGACCCGGTTCACGGCGTCGCGCGGGTCACCGCCGAACAGCCGCACCGTCCCGGCGTCGGCCCGCCGCAGCCCGGCGGCCAGGTTCACCAACGTCGACTTCCCGGCGCCGTTCGGGCCGAGCAGCCCGGTCAGGCTGCCCGACTCGAGTTCGAAGCCGATGTCGTCGAGGGCGGTGACCTCGCCGTAGCGACGGGTCACCCCGTCGAGCCGCAGTGGCGGAGTCACGGGCTCACCTCCTCGTCGACCTGCGGGGACAGCAGTGAGCGCAGCGTCGCGGTGTAGTCCTCGAACGCGCGCCGGCCGGTTCTCGTCAGCTCGACGTAGGTGACCGGGGTGCGGCGCTGGTGGGTCTTGGTGATCGCGACGTAGCCGGCGTCCTCCAGCTTGCGCAGGTGGGTGGACAGGTTCCCGGCGGTCATCGAGAGCAGCTCCTGCAGGCGGGGGAACGTCATCCGGTCGCCCTGCTGCAGGGTCGCGAGCGTCGCGGTGACCCGGAGCCGGGCCTGGGCGTGGATGACGGGATCGAGCTCGGTCATCGCCGGGCTCCGCGCGCCAGCCCGACGGCGACCAGCGCGCCCCCGCCGCCGATCGCCATGACCAGGTTGTTCCACGGGAACGGGGCGAGCGCGGTGGCGACGGCGACGACCTGCAGTGCGATGCCGAGCCCGTAGTCGATCGGGCTCCGCCACAGCGCCCCGCTCACTGTGTAGACCACGCCCGCGACCAGCACGAACAGCGCCGGAAGGAACGCACCCGGGGCGGTCGCCGCGAGCTCGGGGGCGACGAACCGGAGCAGGGCGACGGCCGTCACCCCGGTCGAGATCATCGCGACCATCCAGCCGACGCCGTACATCGCGCCGTAGGTCCGCGACGGCCCCTGCACCCCGCGGTCGGTCCGGACGCCGAGGACCACGCTGAACACGACCCCGACGACGACGGCGACGAGCGTCGCGATCCCGGCCGCGGTGGGCGACCAGAGTCCGGCGCCCGCCGCGAACCAGGACAGGCCGATCACCAGCCAGCTCACGCCCCAGACGACGAAGTACGGCCCGAAGCCGGGCTCGTTCCTGGCCTGCTCCCGGTCGATGATCGCGAGCGCCTCGGCCGGTGACGCCGGCGGTCGCTCGTCGAACTCTCCGGTCCGTCGCTCGTCCACGGTCCCTCCCGGGTCATCCGTCAACTGGTTTGCCGACACACGTACTTTGTAGCGCAAAGTTGTTCGCAATGTCCAGGCCGGGCGGCGTACGGGCAGGTGGAAGAGGGTTGGGTCGGGCCGGGAGGTGGTCTCGCGTTGCGCGCCGCTACCCTCGATGACGTGACCGCCACCGAGCCCTCGCGGGCCGAGAGCCCGGCTCCCGACGGTGCCGCCGCCCCCGCGCCGCGCCGCGGTCTTGTCCGCCAGCTGGGCAGCTTCGTCGCGATCGGTGTGCTGGCCGCGATCGTCGACTTCGGCGTCTACCACCTGCTGCTGAACCTCGGCCTGTGGGTGCCGGTGTCGAAGGGGATCAGCTTCATCCTCGGCACGACGACCGCCTACCTGCTCAACCGCCGGTTCACCTTCACCGGCGCGAACACCGGCGGGAAGGGCCGCTTCGCCGGCTTCGTCGCCCTCTACGGCACGACGTTCGCGGTGAACGTGGGGATGAACTCCCTGGTCCTGTACCTGCTCCCGCCCATGGACTGGGACATCACCCTCGCCTGGGTGATCGCCCAGGGCACCGCCACAGCGATCAACTTCGTGATGCTCCGTTACGTGATCTTCAAGGACTGAGCTTCGCACCCCTGCGCGTCGCTTCGCACCCGTAGCAGCAGGTGCGAGGTATCGCGTAGGGGTGCGAAGTCAACGGCTCAGGACGAAGCGGAGCCTGGGGAGCATCCCGTCTGTGGTTGTCGATTCGATGTCCTTCCAGGTCCAGCGGACGACCGTGAGACCGGTCGCGCGGATCTGGTCCTCTCTGAGCTTCTCCTCCCACAGCACGTCCTCCAGGTTCTGGCCGCGGCGCAGCGCTCGTCCGTACTTGATCCGTCCGTCGAACTCGCCCACGACTCCTCGCCCCGGCCAGGCGAAGTCGGTGCGGTGCCGGGTTGTGGGAACGGACCACTGCAGGAGCGGAACCGGCAGGCCCGACGCGAGCATCCGGTAGCGGCTCAGAGTCTCGCCGGGGCTCTCGCTGAGCCCGTCGGCCAACGCGATCGCCCTCCTCGCGGTCGCTGCACCCGGGGTTCCGGCTGCTCGCTCGATGATCCGGTCGACCTCGTCAGGCGTCGCCGCTCCGGGATCGGGGCTCCTCGTCCGCGCCGCGACGACTGCTCGGTGCAGCGCACCGTCAAGGGGCACGAGAGCCTTCGGGACCGGCAAGGTCCGGGCCATGTCGACGACGGTCCGGGCCGGAGTCGTCACCCGGATCCCGTCGACTGTGAGCACGTCGTCGGGCGGGAGTCGACCCGCGTGTATGTGGACGTCACCGCGGAGCCGTCCGCCGTAGGACCGGTCGCGGATGACGTGCAGGCGTTGCAGTGGAATCTTCCACAGCGGCAGCCGGAGGAGCACCGCAGCGGTCGCGAAGCCGAATGCGGCGTCGGACGCGAGGCCGGGGCCGGCTGCTCTGCTGCGGAGCGCGTGTTCCGTCGCCGGATCGTGCGCGGCGTCGTCGGCGAGCCGGTACACCCCACGTCGCACCGCGACCAGGGTGCCCGTGCGCAGCAAGCGGTCGATCTCGGCGCCGTCGAATCCGGAGTCCCTGAGCACCGCGCGGTGCAGTAGCCCGTCGGCATCTGGCTGGAGGAGCGCATCCACCCCGCCACAGTCCCGCGCCAGATGCCTCTCGCCGAGCCGAGTATCCGGCCTGTGGATGGCCGCGCAGGGTTGTGGATGGCTTCTTCGCACCCCTTGCCCTCGCTTCGCACCCGCCGCTACGGGTGCGAAGCACAGCGAACCGGTGCGAAGCGCGATCCGGGTTACGGTGCCCGGTGGAAGTGTTCGTTGCGGCCCTTGCGGAGCAGGCTGAGCCAGTCTCGGAAGGCGCGAGGGTCGCGCTTGGTGATCAGGAAGTACCAGGCGAACCTCGGCAGCTCGAGCAGGCCGATCCTGCGCATCCCGGGCTGGGCCATCAGATAACCCCGGTTGCGGTAGGTGTAGTAGCGCTTCACCGGGTCACCCGGGTCCTGCGCGTGCAGCCGCCCACCGAGCATCGGCTTGAACTCGTCCGAGCCCTGCGGGTGCAGGTAGGCGGCCTGCAGCGCGGTGCCGAAGGCCAGTCCGGAGCGCTGCATCCGGCGGTGCATCTCGACCTCGTCGCCGCGGACGAACAGCCGCAGGTCCGGCACTCCGATGACCTCCAGTGTCGAGGCCCGGAACAGCGCACCGTTGAAGAACGAGGCGATCCCCGGGAGGAAATCGGAGTCGGCGCCGAGCGCGGACCGGGTGCGGTGCCAGGTCACCCCGCGTCGCAGCGGGAACGCCAGCCGGTCCGGGTCGGCCTTGTCCGCCACCACCGGGGACACCGCGGCGAGGTCCCGGCGCTGCGCGACGTCCAGCAGCGTGGCGAGCGTCGAGGAGTCGGCGGCGTGGCCGTCGTCGTCGGCCAGGAAGATCCAGTCCGCGCCCATCGCGAGCGCGTGCAGCATGCCGAGCGCGAACCCGCCGGCGCCGCCGAGGTTGGTCCAGGACGGCAGCCACGTCGTCGGGAGACCGCAGGCCTCGACCGCCTCGCGGGCCGGCTGGTCCGGACCGTTGTCGACGACGATCAGGTGCGCGAGCGGGTGCGTCTGCTTCGCCATCGCGGTCAGCGAGTCGACGAGCATGTCGGCGCGGTGCCGGGTGACGATCACCCCGACTACCGATCCGGGGGCGAGAGGACTCACGCGCTGTCCTCGGTGGGCGTCCGGCCCTTGTAGTGGTCGAGGACGTCCTGCAGCGGGCCGTACTCCTTGATCGTCCCGTGCTCCATCCACAGCGCGGTGTCGCAGAGGTCGGCGAGGAACTCGTCGGAGTGCGAGGCGAAGACCAGGATCCCGGAGCGCGCGACGAGCTCGTGCAGCCGTCCGCGGGCCTTGTTCAGGAACTCGGCGTCGACCGCGCCGATGCCCTCGTCGAGCAGGAGGATCTCCGGGTCGATCGAGGTGACGACGCCGAGCGCGAGCCGGACCCGCATGCCCGTCGAGTACGCCCGCAGCGGCATCTCGAGGTAGTCGCCGAGCTCGGTGAACTCGGCGATGTCGTCCATCCGGGCTTCCATCTGCTTGCGGGTCATGCCCAGGAACAGCCCGCGGATGATGATGTTGTCGAAGCCGGAGATCTCCGGGTCCATCCCGACGGCCAGGTCGAAGACCGGCGCCACCTTGCCGTGCACCAGCGAGCGTCCGCGGGTCGGCTCGTAGATCCCGGCCATCAGGCGCAGCAGCGTCGACTTGCCCGCGCCGTTGTGCCCGACCAGCGCGACACGGTCCCCGCGCTGCAGGCTGATCGTCACGTCGTTCAGCGCCTCGATGATCGGCACCTTCGACCCGGTGCCGATCCGCCCGCCGGCGCGGCCGAGCACGGCCTTCTTCAGCGAGCGGGTCTTGGCGTCGAAGATCGGGAAGTCGACGGCGGCCCGGTCGATCCGGATCCGGGGTTCAGGCATGTCGGCTCACACCCAGTACGCGACGCGGGAACGGTAGTTGCGCAGGCAGACCAGTGCGGCGGTCCAGCCGACGATCGTGATGGCCCCGGCGACCAGCCAGTACCGGCCGACGATCTCCTGGCCGAGCAGCGGCTGGCGGAGGATCTCGACGAAGTGGAACACCGGGTTCAGCTCGACCAGCTGGGCGCGCTCGCGGACCGCCGGGTTGTCGCTGAGGATGTCCACCGACCAGACGATCGGGGTCAAGTAGAAGATCAGCTGGGTGACGCTGGCGATGATCGGCGGGATGTCCCGGAACCGGGTCGCCAGGATGCCGGCGAGGATCGCGATCCAGGCACCGTTGAGTGCCAGCAGCGCGAACGCCGGGAACGCCAGCAATGACGTGAGGCCCAGCGGGTGCGGGAAAATGATCATCAGCGCGAGCCAGACGACCATGTTGTGCAGGAAGAACAGCGTCTGGCGCCACACCAGCCGGTAGATGTGCAGGCTCAGCGGCGCGGGCAGGAACTTGATCAGGCCTTCGTTCGAGATGAAGACCTCGCTGCCCTCGATGATGCAGCCGGAGATGAAGTTCCAGATCAGGAGGCCGACCGCGACGTGCGGCAGGAACTGCGCGATCGACACCTGGAACAGCGCCGAGTAGAGGATCCCGAGACCGAGCGCGATGACGCCCATGCTGATCGAGATCCACAGCGGCCCGAGGACCGAACGGCGGTAGCGCTGCTTAATGTCCTGCCAGCCGAGATAGCCCCACAGCGGCCGCTGCCGCCAGCCCGCGGCGAGATCCGCGAACGCCCGCTTCCAGCTGCGCGGGCTCGACACCTCCACCGGGTCGACGAGGTCGCCCGGCTCGTTGTCGGTCACGGTCACGGCCACCCGACGAGGGTACTCACGGCCCTGTGCCGGGTCCGGCCGGGGATGGCCCGGTCCGCCGACGGGGTCGCGCTGGTCGGACCGCGTTGCCGCGGTCCCCGTGAAGATCGGGGGACCGCGACCGCGGACCGATATGGCCCGTCAGAGGTACTGACCGGTGCCCCGGCCCATGCCCTCCGGCATCCCGCCCTGCTCCGGACCGGGAATCGCGCCCGGCGGCAGACCCTTGCGCATCTGCTCCAGCTGGGCCCGCGCGGCCATCTGCTGGGCGAACAGCGCCGTCTGGATGCCGTGGAACAGCCCCTCCAACCAGCCCACCAGCTGGGCCTGCGCGATCCGCAGCTCGCTCTCCGACGGCGTCGCGTCGGCGGTGAAGGGCAGGCTCAGGCGGTCCAGCTCCTCGCGCAGCTCGGGCGCCAGGCCGTCCTCGAGCTCCCTGACCGAGTTCTCGTGGATCTCCTTGAGCCGGCTGCGGGACGCCTCGTCGAGCGGGGCCGCCTTCACCTCCTCCAGGAGCTGCTTGATCATCGTCCCGATCCGCATGACCTTGGCGGGCTGCTCGACCATCGACGCCGGGCTCTGCTGCTCGGCCTCGTCGTCGGACTTCGGGACGCGGGCCATGCCGACCGGGCGGCCGTCGGCGCCGACCACCACGACCTGCTCCTCGGGGGTCTCCTGCTCGTCGCTCATGGGCGTCATTCTGGCCCCGGCGCGCCCGGTCCCGCAGTGAGGATCAGGCGTCCGGGTTCACCAGCAGGAGCTTTCCGACGACGCCGCCCTCGGCCAGCCGGCGGTGCGCGCCGGCGGCGTCGGACATCGGGTACCGCTCGAAGACGACCGGGCGGACCGTCCCGGCCGAGAGCAGCGGCCAGACGTTCTCGCGGACCCCGAGCACGATCTCCGCCTTGGAGTGCGGGCCCTTCACCGGACGCCCGCGCAGGCCCATCGCGGAGACGTGCCCCCGCTTGGCGAGCAGCGCGCCGATGTTCAGCTCGGCCTTCACCCCACCCTGCATCCCGATGATCATCAGGCGGCCGTCGCGGGCCAGCGCGGACAGGTTGTTCGCCAGCCCCTTGGCGCCCATGTTGTCCAGGATGACGTCGGCGCCGTGGCCGTCGGTGGCCTTCTTCAGCTCCTCGGCGACGTCGAGGTGGTAGTCGATGACGATGTCCGCGCCGAGCTCCCGGCAGAACTGCATCCGGTCCGGGTGGACGGTCGCGGCGACCCGGGCCCCGAACGCCTTGGCGATCTGGATCGCGTGCGTCCCGATGCCGGACGACCCGCCCTGGACCAGGAACGTCTCGTCCTCGGCGAGCCGGCCCTCCAGGAACACGTTGGACCACACGGTGCAGGCGACCTCGGGGAGCCCGCCCGCATCCTCCAGCGACACACCGTCCGGGACCGGGAGCAGCTGCGGGGCGGGGACGGCGACCTTCTGGGCGTAGCCGCCGCCGGCCAGCAGCGCACACACCTCGTCGCCGACCGACCAGCCGTCGACGCCCTCGCCGAGCGCTGAGATCCGTCCCGAGCACTCCAGCCCGAGGATCTCCGACGCGCCCGGCGGGACCGGGTAGTTCCCCTGCACCTGGAGCAGGTCGGCCCGGTTCACCGCGGACGCGACGACGTCGATGACGACCTCGCCGGGTCCCGGGACGGGATCGGGGACGTCCTCCCAGGCCATCTGTTCGGGGCCGCCGTACTCCGCCAGGGTGATCGCCTTCATAGGAGGCACCGTAGGTGCCTGTGAGTGGTTTTCGTGGCCCCAGCCCCACGAAAACCACTCACAGGCCGGAGGTCTGCGACGGCACACTCCCCGGGCATGGCGACGACCGACGAACGCGCGGACTGGCTCCCGGCGCCGATCGACCCGGTGCCGGACCCCTGGCCGATCGGCGGTCTCGTTCTGCGCACGCCACGCCTGGAGCTGCGTCCCGAGGACGACGCGTCGGTCCGCGAGCTCGTCGCGATGATCCACTCGGCCGGGGTCCACCCGGCGGACGACATGCCGTTCTCGGTCCCCTGGACCGAGGCCGAGCCGCAGCACCTGGGCCGCGGCGTCCTGCAGTACATGTGGTCGCTCCGGGCGAAGGCCTCACCGGAGTCGTGGAGCCTGCAGTTCGTGGTGCGCGCCGGGGGCGAGGTGATCGGCACACAGGGTCTGAGCGGGGACCGGTTCGAGGCGCTGCGCGAGGTGTCGACGGGGTCCTACCTGGGACGACGGTTCCAGGGGCTCGGTCACGGCACCGAGATGCGCGCCGCGGTGCTGGCGTTCGCGTTCGACCACCTCGGGGCCCGCACGGCGCGGTCGGAGTACAACGAGGGCAACACCGCCTCGGCCCGGGTGTCGGCCCGGCTCGGCTACGTCCACGACGGCACGACGCTGCTCGTCAGCCGCGGCGAGCCGGTGACGCAGCACCGGCAGCTTCTCGCCCGGGAGGCGTTCGCCCGGCCCGGGTGGCACCTCGGCGTCGAGGGTTACACGGATGACCTGGCGGGCTTCCTCGCCGCCGACCCACCGGCCCGCTGAGGGCGGCTCAGCCCAGGTCGCGGGCGGCGAACGTGTCGCAGGCGTTGGCGTCGCCGGTGTCCAGCCCGGTGGTGAACCAGCGTTCCCGCTGCGCGGACGTGCCGTGCGAGAACTGCGACTCGTCGACCCGCCCGCTGCCCAGGGTCTGCTGGATGTGGTCGTCGCCGATTCGGGCCGCGGTGTCCAGGGCGGCGTCGATGTCGGCCTGGTTCAGCTCGGTGATCAGCGGCCTGCCGGACGGCCCGGGCGTCGTGGTCGCGTGGTGTGCCCACACCCCGGCGTAGCAGTCGGCCTGCAGCTCCAGGCGGACCGAGCCGGACGTCGGCCCGGTCTCCCGGCCGACCTGCCGGTTGGTGCCGACCAGGTTCTGGATGTGGTGGCCGTACTCGTGCGCCATCACGTAGGCCTGCGAGAACGGCCCGCCCTGCGCACCGAACCGGGTCTGCAGGTCCTGGAAAAACGTGAGGTCGATGTAGATCTCGGAGTCGGCCGGGCAGTAGAACGGCCCGCTGTCCGACGACGCCGACCCGCAGCCCTGGGTGCTGACGCCGCCGGCGAAGAAGTTCGTCCGCGGCGGCACGAACCCGGAGGAGAACTGGCCCTCCCAGAACTCGTCCAGCGAGTTCACGACGGCGACGACCCGGCAGTCGGTCGAGGTGTTCGCCGACGCCCCGGTGGCGCAGTTCTGCTGCAGCGACGAGTTGTCGGCGGTCTGCCCCGCACCGACCTGCTCCAGGCTCGGATAACCGCCCCCGGCGGCCATGCCACCCATGTCGACGCCCGCGAACTGGGACAGCAGCAGGTAGATGATCACACCGACGATGCCGAGCCCACCGCCCGCGCCGGCCACCCGGCCACCGACCCGTGGCCCGCCGCCCCCGGACCGCCGTAGATCGTCCACACGGGACGTGTCCAGGCGTGCGTTCTCGTCGAACCGCACAGCGACCTCCCCCAGTTTCCCGGTGAGGATCCCACCACAACCCCGGGCAGGGTCACCCGCCGTTCACGTTCCCCTGACAGGGTGACGGCCGTGCGCTCCCGATTGCTCCCCGCCGTCCTGGTCGCCGCGCTCGTCCCGTCCGTGCTCGGGGCCGGTTCCGCGGAACCTTCGCCCGAGGTCAGGGTCGCGACCTTCAACGCGTCGCTGAACCGGGCGGCGGAGGGCGAACTGCTCGCCGATCTGTCCACACCGGACGACCCGCAGGCCCGCCTGGTCGCGGACACGATCCAGGAGGTCCGCCCGGACGTCCTGCTGGTCAACGAGTTCGACCACGACCCGGCCACGGTCGAGAAGTTCCGGGACAACTACCTGGCCACCGGCGCGAACCCGATCGACTACCCGTACGCGTTCGTCGCGCCGTCCAACACCGGCGTCCCGAGCGGGTTCGACCTGAACGGCGACGGCGTCGTCGGCGGCCCGGACGACGCGCTCGGCTTCGGCGAGTTCCCCGGCCAGTACGGGATGCTCGTGCTCTCGCGCTTCCCGTTGGGCGAGGCGCGGACCTTCCAGAACTTCCCGTGGAAGGACCTGCCCGGCAACCGGATCCCGCCGGGCTTCTACGACCCCGCCGCGCTCGAGGTGCTGCCGCTCTCGTCGAAGTCGCACTGGGACGTGCCGGTCGAGGTCGGCAGCGAGACGGTGCACCTGCTGGCGTCGCACCCGACTCCGCCTGCGTTCGACGGCCCGGAGCAGCGCAACAAGCGCCGCAACGCCGACGAGATCCTCTTCTGGCGGCACTACGTGACGCCGGGTCCCCTGGCGGAGGCCCTGGTCGACGACGACGGGGTGCCCGGCGGCCTCGCGGACGACGCGCCCTTCGTGATCGTCGGGGACCTCAACTCCGACCCGTTCGACGGCGACTCGTTCCCCGGCGCCGCCGACCAGATCCTCACCGCGCCCCGGGTGATCGACCCGGAGCCGCGTTCGACGGGCGGGGTCGAGAACGCGAACCCGGACCACGCCGGTGACCCCGCGCTGGACACCGCGGACTTCGCCGACCCGGTCCCGGGGAACCTGCGGGTCGACTACGCGCTGCCGTCCGAGCCGATGGAGGTGCGCGGTTCCGGGGTGTTCTGGCCGGAGTCGGGTGACCCGCTCGCGCGACTGAACGAGGCGTCCGACCACCGGCTGACCTGGGTCGATCTTCGGGTGCGCTGAGCGGTACCCTGCCCGGCGGAAGCGTGGCAGAGCGGCCGAATGCACTCGCCTTGAAAGCGAGCGTGCCGAAAGGCACCGGGGGTTCGAATCCCCCCGCTTCCGCAAATCCCAGGTCAGGGCTCTGTTAGCCCTGACACCGTAGCAGCCCAGCGAGCCGGTCTCGGCTCACTGTGCGCTCGCCTGTGGCGCGTGCGTAGCCGCCTGCGGGATGTCCGGTGGGGCACTCCTCGACTTTCAGCCGCTCTGCCACGCAAGGGCCTGACATGTCGCGACCCGAGGCACGGTCGAAAATCAGGACTTGCAATCAAGGCCCACCGGAAGGCATGGTGCTGGTCCGACAGACGGACGAGACTCGCAAGGGCTGCCACCCGTACGAGCCCCGTCCGCGACCTGGCCAGGTCAGGGCACGCTGTCGAAGAACTCGCGTAGGACTCCGTACACGTGCACGGCGATCAGGCCGAGTCGGGTCCAAGTGATCATCTTGGACTCGTCTCGATCGTCCTGCCGTCCCTTCCTGTGCTTGCCCTTGCGGGGCCTTTCCACCACTCAACTCACCTCCTCTGGTGGCCACGTGGACCACCGGAGGACGCTTGCCAACTGGCTGCTCAGGCAGGTGCCGCAGAAGGTACGGCAGGGTCGAAAATCCGCCAATCTTCGAATACGTGTTCGGCATCACTGTAACGGCAGTGTAATCTCAAGCGAGTGCACAAATTGGCAGCTCAGCGAGACTGCATCACGAACGAATCACCAGTTTAGGAACATTTCCGCTCTGGAAGCACTCCCTGGCGCCGTTCCCTACGACGGTCCAGAGTGCTCCGCGCCGTACCGGCTTGCAAGCCTGTACTGCAGACCCCGGGCGCGTAGCCACTGCTCGGCTGCCTCGATCCCATCAGCCTCGACCAGCGCGAGGAACTCCTCCGCCTGGTCCCGGATGGCCTCCCAGGTCTCCGGGGCCAACCACAGCTCACGGGTTCCCGGAGTGGCCCGACGGGGCCCCTGGCGCCGTGCCAGAGCCCGACGCTCTGCCCGGTTCAGGGGGAGACCGGAGGCCCGTCCCCGGTTCACGCCGTCATCCCGAGCGCCAGCAGGGCCCTCGACCCCGGGGCTACCCGTGGTCCGGGAGGCGGGGGAAGTCGCTTGAACGGCGTCGCCCAGGACCAGGACAACCCCCGATCGTTGAGCCACACGATTGCGCCCGATGCGCCGTCGCGCTCAGCAGCGGTCAACAGCTCCTCAGAGTGGTTGCGGATCTCGCGCCAGCTCTCCCGAGGCAGAACGAGCGTGTCCTCTCCGCCCATGTCGTCTTCCACGATCTCGTCGTCGGTGATGATCTCGACCCCGTAGCGCTCACGGGTACCGACCGACCACGTCATGGTCCGGCGACGAGGCATCGCCCGTTCGTACTCGGCGAACAGGTCCCAGTCGTCCGCGTTCCCGGTGGCAGCGAAGTCGGCGAGGATCTGGAACGGGGTCCGGGACGCGGTAGGGCATCGCCCGTCGCACTCGTGACCCGGCTGTCCGATCCGGGTACACCCACCCCGGCCGCGCTTGTGAGCGGACCCAGATAGCTCCAGCTGGATCTTGGACAGGTACGACCCGAGCACGCCGGGACCATCGGCCCGGCGGACGTCCAGACCACCTTTACCGGCGATCGGTTCATAGACCGATCGGCAGGATTCCGAGCACCGGCGGTGCGTCGTCTTCCCGTTGTCCTCGGCGTCGGGGCAGCCGTAGCGGACCAGGCCCCGGCGCCAGCGCTCGAACCACGCCCCGGCAAGTTCCTCCACCATCTCCTGAGACATCGGGGAGTCGAACAGCACCAGGGCGTGACGGTGCGGGTGGAACCCGGCCGCTTCGCTGTGAGTGGTCTCTAGGACGCACACCCACCCGGTGATGCCGTAGCGGGCTACCTCTGCGGCGTAGGCCGCACCGGAGGTGACCCGGCCCCAGGCGTAGGTCACTGCCTCCACCGTGGACACCAGAGACAGCCCGGAGTGATGCCGGGCGGTCAAGGTGATCAGAGCAGCGGAGCCACCCTCAGCGTGGACACGCTCGACCACGGTCTCGATCTCAGCCGCACGGCGAGCACCGACCTTGCTCGCACAACACGGGCAGGACATGACACCGCAGGACACGAGACCCGCGTAACCGGCGACCCGGGAACCCTCGGGCCCGGTGATCCTCAGCGTCGGACCACCCTCACCGGTACGGGAGACCCGGCCACACTTACGGACCCCGGCCAGTCCGGAGACTTCCCACAGCACCCGACGGAGCCGGTAGCGGTCCGCCCGGCGCTCAGCAGCCGTGAGGGCCGTAGACGGGTTAGCCACGTTCTTACCGAGAGGCGCCTGCGGCGCCTGGCCCCGCGCCCCCGACCTGCGGCCGGGCGCGGTGCCGACGTCCAGGGCGCTCACAGGACGCCTCCGGCAACCGACACGACGCCACCGGCGAGACCACCGGACCGGTCGCACCACCGACCGTGTGCAATGGGCGACAGACTGCCTCCGGCGGGACCTCCGGTCGGGGCCTCGGCTCGGACAGGGTGGGTTTCCCTGTCCTCACGACGGCATCCCAGGGACAGCACGGCCGCCGTAGGACCCGCAAGCCTGGCAGCGTCGGCCGCCGGATGGGCCCGGAGGTTGCGGGCCCTACGACGACCGTGCCAGCACTTCGTGTGCCGACGTGAGGACAGGGAAACAAGAAACGAGGTCACGCGGCATCACGACCAGAAACACGAGAGACGTAATCGGAATACGACAGAAACGGGGAACGAATACGGGTGAGTGGCTTCCCGGGTGAGGACACCAGGGCGACGCCAGGCAAGGCCGATGCGTGAGCAGCAGCCGTGTCCTGGTCCGCGTCAGGGTGGAGCAGCTTCACGGCGTCGTAGTTGTCGACGCGTAGTGATATGCGAGTAGAGCACTGACCTCTTTCAGTGGAACCGACGACACTGGCCTCACTGCGTTGTGCGACCAGTACGACCCGGATACCGGCCTTCCGGCCCTCGGCGAGTAGGCGAGCCACGTACGAACGGACCCGCTTACCGATCTTGCTATCGGCAGCGTCCAGGTAGCGGAGCAGTCCCGGGTATTCCTCGAACACCAGGAATCGCAGACCCTCGGATTCCGGCAGGGAATCCCGATCGTGCGGAATGCGAGAAATGCGCTGATCCATCTCCGTGACGTAGCGGCTAATGCGATCCTCGACAATTGCAGGATCAGGTAATCCGAGCACGGAATGCGAGAATGGCCGGAGCAGGATTCCGGACGGGTCTATTCCGTCCACGGTGATGTTGTCCCGCTCGGCGAGTTGCGACAGCAGCGAGTACAGGAACACGGATTTGCCGGAGCCGGTGGCGCCCTGGACCGCGATGTGCCCCAGGTCTCCGGGTTCGGCGGTGACGTCCTGGCCGTGCTCATCGGAGCCCAGGGCCACCGGGCCGGACAGTGGGCCGACAGGCAGGCTCAGGACGGTTGCTAGCGGGTCCTCTGCCAGCAGGGTCACCAGGACGTGGCTGTAACCCCTGGGCTCGACCCGGAGGGACTGAGCGCCCATAGAACGGGCGATCCTGCGAGCCTGGCCGGTAACGTCCTCGGGCAGCATCCCGGGGGTCAGCCGGACCGTGAGCACAGTCGGCGGGCCCAGCCGGACGAACTCGACACGCGGGACGACGTGCGTCACGCCGGTGACGGTGTCGACGTCGTTTGTGAGTCCGATCGACTCACAGCACCGGTGCCAGGTCTCGACTACCGCGTCTACTTCCGCCTGGTCGGCGGCGTCGGTTCGATTCCTCGACCACCAACGCATAGCGGATTCCTCTCTAAATGTGGGACGGCCCCGTCCCCGGAGTAATCACAGGAACGGGGCCGCGTTTACGGGATCAGTTAGAGCTAGGCGGCATTCTCGGCGGGCTTGTGCCCACGCCCGTGTCCTCCGATTTCGATACCGGCAGCGCGGAAACTCATCTGGACGCGACGGGCGTCGTCCACCCATGGCACGGCGACCAGGTCGCGGAACTGGACCGGCTGCCCAAGCTGAGTCTGCGGAGCCTCGGCGGCGGCGATCTTCACACCGGCGATCTCTGCCCGGTTGTTCTCCGGGTCATTGACCAGGACGTCCACGACGAACACGGGGAGCCCAGTCGTCTCGTCCTTTGCCTGATTCCCGGACCGCTTACGGGAACCATCCGAGAGCTGGACGTACTCGGCGCGCTCGGCAACCTTGCCGGTGCCGATGAACTGAACCTTGCTGGTGTCAACCGGAATCGAACGCATTTTAGACAGCCCTCTCGTGTGTTTTGAATGCGGGGAATCGGGCCCTCGGGCCAGCCCTAGAGTTAGGGCTCAGAACTCAGCTAGCGAGAATGCAGAATGCGAGAATGAGAATCAGAGCGGCGAGACAAGCGCCGGAAAGAACGGGGACGACGAACGATTGTCGGGGGCGGACTGTCGGTGTCCAGCGGTCGTGACCGTCGGACGGCCAGTGCTTAGGCACGTCAACCGGCCAAGCTGAGCGCGAGCTGAGCAGGGTCCGTCCGCAGCGGGGTTGAGGGCGGCATGGTCAAGGTCCCGTGAAGCGTGCTGATCACGACGTCTCCGCGTTCCGTCCAGGTCCCGAGCACGGTCCGACGCTTGCCAGCGTGGATCAGGACGTCACCGGAGCGAACCTCGTCCGCTCTGGTGAGCGTGGTTCGCGAGGGCTCGTGTTCAGCCTCCGGGGGCTGGCACTCACCGGCGTGGATCTCGTCGGCCCGCCGGAGCTCAGCGGGGGAACGGGGTTCCGGGACGATGGGGGTCGGGGACTGGCGGTCCCCGGTGTCGGGCTCGATCCAGCATCCGGGGCACTTCGCGCCGCACCACTGACCGGCGGTGCACTCGACCGTCCAGGAACCATCCTCGGTACGGGTCATGGCGGTGTGCGGGAACCACGCGGCAGCGTCGCCGAACTCGACCAGCGACCCGAGCACTCCTGACCGGCCGGAGACCTCACGGACGACGCCGGAGCGGGAACCGTGGACCACCGCATCCCGGATCACCGGACCGTCGTACGCGGGGTCAGCCTCGGTCTCCTGGTCCTTGGACTCCGCAGGACCGTCCTCGGTGGGCGTCTCCTGGACCTCAGCGGCCAGGGCCTCAGCGACGCGCTGACCCTCAGCGGTGAAGTCGTAGAGCGCCGGACCGTTGCCGGACACCTTGTCGGCCAGGCCCCGCCGGACCAGCGCGGCCCAGGTGGACGGGCGGACGGTGCCGACCTGAAGCAGGCAGAGGCTCATAGCGAGGGTCAGGCGGTGGGCCTGAGCGGTTGGGGTCTGGTCGTACACGAACATCGGGGCTCCGTCCTCGCGGCCAGGCTTCGATGACCCGGTCTAGTCATCTAATTTACATGACCAGGTTTGGTCAGGCAAGAACCGGGCCACCTAGACGCTAAACTGCCTGGTCATGCCCACCGGCCAGTACGAACGTCCCCACCAGCGGATCACCGCTGAGCTACGGGACAAGATCACCGGTGGGCGCTGGCAGGTCGGGGACCGTCTGCCGCCGATGGCTCAGCTACAAGCCGAGTACGGGGTCGCCAAGGGCACGATTCAACGCGCCCTCAGGCAGCTGGAAGCCGACGGCCTAGTCGTTGGCAAGGCGGGGTCAGGAATCTACGTACAGAGAGTGGAACTGAGTACGTGACGATCTCTAACACGCCCGCCGGGCGCCTTCTTGAGATTTTCGATGAGTTCCGAGGGGTCGGAACCTCTCACTTTCGAGAGATCTGGGCGATTACCCTCGATCATGCAGTTGGGTCGTCAACCGAGGTTAGGAATATGGGCGAAGTTGCCCACTTGCTACGTCAGGTTGAACTTACGACGCTGGGCCTATCGGAGAGCGAACTAGGCTATGATACGGCTGGATTGCTACATGCATACCCACAGTGGGCAGCCGCTATTTTTGAGTGGAACATAACTATTCACGAAGGCCATCGGTATGCCAGCACCGGGATTCTGAGCCGCGAGGCACGCGATGCCCTTGCCTCAACGCACAATACCCTGCGATCCGCAGCCCGCGAAGGCGTCCTGCCTCGCAACTCACGAGATGAAATACTGACCCAAGTTTCGGAAACCATCTCGGAAGTTCTCGGTCAGGTTCAGACCGAGGATCAGTTGCCCGAGTGGAGCCGAATCCAACTTGCCGCGAAATTGACTGAAGTTCGCGAGGCAATTCGGAACATTCGGTTTCGAGGGGATCAAGCTGTCGGCGACGCTTTGATCGGTGCTGTCGCTAGCTTCGGCACCATGGAGGATCCGAAGCGGCACCTCCCGAATCACGGAGCCAAATCACCGCTCCACATCCGGATCGAGTCCTGGTCAACAACACTCAAGACCACAGCCCAGAACTACTACTCAGCTCTCGCGTCACCTCTCGCCATCTCTTACTTTCTCGCCACTAGCGACCCTTTAGGTGCGGGACTCATCCTCGCTACTCAGTCGCCAGAGGCAATTGCCAAGGCAACACAAGCCCTGCTCGGACGTTCGGATCCCCAGATCACCGACGGCTCCGACGGGAGCACCTCTGCCGAGTAGCTGGTTTGATGGGAGCTGCTCAGTCCGCTGAGATTGTCGAAGCCCGGACTAGAACCTCGCTCAATGACGTAGACCACCAGCTGATCCGGTGGTGCGCTAACGGCGAAGGCCATCGAAGCGACTACTTGTCCGTGCAAACGATCTCCTGGCTGGAAGCCTGGTCGATCTGGTACTTGGGCCAGGAAGTACCGCCAGACTCCATCATCTGGTCACGAACCGTTCGTTGGTGGGGCCGCGTAGGTAAAGCGCTCGCCTTCGCAGGAGGTGCAACCGTCCTGCTGGACTTAATCGGACCCGACCGGCTTCGACGAACTGGGGCCAGCCTCCGAAAGACTCTTCTTGCTCAGGTAATGGAGGACGCCGGAGCAGCCGTCAAGGCGATCGTGACGGCGTTTGGACTTATACTCGTCGGTTCTATGTCGCTTGGATTCTGGCTAATGTCCAGATCGAACGGCGGACTACTGGTGTACGTGCTCCCAGGTTGGCTCATCGGCATTCTCAATGCGACATTAGGCGCGTTCATGAGCTTAATGTTCTTGTGGGGAACGATGCTAATCGTTGTTGTCATTATGAGCACCGTCGCCGACGCACTTGATCGGCCAGTGCCAGCGTATACCTTACGCTGGTTTGCAGCCTCGCTCCTACTAATCGGATTCGGACTAGACATGCTCGCGTCCTAGCGTTGCCGGAATCGCTCTATCGCCTGTAGTCCCATCGGCGTCAGTAGTCCGCTGTCAGTCAGGAAGCCTCGTTGGACCAGGCGTCGGCGCGCTCCGTCGGCGTACCGGTTGTCCGGCCGGGGCCAGCGGTCGGGATCAGTACCGGTCTGCTCTGCGTAGAGGCGGAGCAGTACTCGGAGCTGAGAGGGGGTGAGGACAGAGCGATCCACGCGAACAAGCTTGCCACCTCCAGCACCCAGAAGCGACCCCCAGAATCAATCATCAATATTGAGTATATGACGCTCGACTAAGTCTAAACGCCAGTCGTGTAACTAGTCCGAGCCGGTGACGATCATTCCGTAACCGGCCATCGGTTACGTAGCGTGTGTTCCTCGTGACCAAGATTCTCACTAAGAAACGTGCTCGGTTCCTCCGCAAATTCTGGGGCTACCTTCTCCTGCCAATCATCGGTATTGCGATCTGGTCCGTCCAGGTTGGTGCCGCGCCTATCGCGATCATGTCGGGCGTCGCGGCCCTGTACATGTTCTTTCAGGCGCCGGTGCCCTGTGGTGCCCCGATCAGGAAGCGGTACCGAGACAGCGAGCAAGAGTACTGCCGTAGGAATGCGAGGGGACTGCTCGGCGGCTGCAATCAGAACGTCCAACATAAGTGGGCAAATGCAAAGCTGCTCGCTAGTCGCAGCAAGTGGGGTGAATTCCTTCGAAACGTCATGAGTAACGGCAAGGGCGTAGCCGCCGGTGTCAGTGCCCTTGCCGCTTGCCTGTCCACCCTTATCGCGGCGGGTGCCTTATTGGTAAGCCTCGTAAACTAGCCGTTCACGGCAGCCTCCGGGCGACGTCGAACATGTCGCCCATGGTGGTTCCGAGGGATTGCATGACGTCCAGCGAGCGATACTCCGGTGCGTTGGCCCCTAGCCACCTCGTCAGGTCCCGGTGGTAGGTCACGAAGGCCTCAAACGCTGCCCACTGCCGGGCCCCAGCAGGGGCGTCGGGGTCCAGCTCCATCACCGGTGCCCGGAGAGCCTCAGGGAGTCCAGGCGGGACGCCCGGTGCAGGGTCGTCCCGTCGGCGTAGGCGATGGATCAGGGGAGCCATCAGGCACCCTTAGCGGGGTGCCAGCGGGCACGTGCGGCTGTGCGTGCTGAGTCGGTCCGGGACATCGGTCCGGACCTTCCTGCCGGAGACACGTCCGGCTCAGCGCTTAGCTTCTCCAACCGGAGGCGAGCGGCCATCGAAGCCATCTCCTGGCGGTGAAACCTCAGCTCAGTGATGAGGGGGTGTGTGACCTCCTGACCCCGGCTGCCCTTGGTTGTCATCGGCGACCCGGCCGCACGCCAAGCCGCGTTAAGCTCAGCGACCATATCGGCGAGAGACGCAATATCGTAGAGGGTGCGAGCCTCGGCGTTAGTAAGCATGTGCTGATTGGCTACATCGTAGTAATATGTAGACCCGGCAGGTCCCAAGTCTTCCGGTGTAGCCGGGGGAACGTAGTCCGTTTGGTTGTTATCGATCATTCGTTCTCTTAGTAAATCCCAGTTCTTGATGCGTCGATCCTGACTAAGGTGCCGCAATACCGCCCGGGCAGGGGACGGCCGGGGCAGGAGCTACCCCCGTACCCGCCCTGGCCCTGCCCGCTTAGCGAGAGCGGACAGCTCCGGTGTGTGGCTAAGCTAAGCCTGAATGCGTAAGCCGAATCAGCTCGAAGCTGAAGCGCTGTTGTTAACGGTACACGCGAATACCTAAGCATCAACACATTCTGCTCTAGCTGCTTACATCTTGTCGCGAATCTGAACGCGCTTGCAGCGATAGCTGCAACGAGAACAAGCTGAATCCGAAACGCTTAAGACTCTGCGCTCGTCACGCTTTCTCCGCTGCTTAACGGACCAGCCGCTGACCGTTCGGTGCGTCTGCTAGGACTACGAGCCGCGCCCGTGCCTCGGCTGGCATCACCAGGTCCAGCGTGCCACCTGCCCTTACCACGGCGGAATGTGGTGCGAAGTGGGTTAGTGCTAGCGACTTGTCCTTGTTCGAATAGCGGTGAACGAGGCTAACCGCCTCGTGGTGATTCTCTTCGGTATAGCCGGTACCTAGCGTTGCCACGATCTTGCTAGCCGACGGTCCACTACGGCCCGTTCCGGGGTCGTAGCCTAGCGGCTTAGCGACCGCTAGATATGCAGTCCAGAGGCTGCTAAGGGGTGCGACGGTGGCACGTGCGTCGGCTAGGGCCTGGGCTTCGTCAACCGACAGGTCCCCGGCCCCACGCCCGGTGAGGTCCGGGACACGAGTAATGGCGTCGGTAAACGCCGGAGAGGCATCGTTATAACGAGTGATGATCTCGGCGAGTAGATCATCGGCTACCGGGAGGAAAGCCTCGGCGAGTAGCCGGTCATGAATCTTAGTGATCGCACCCTGGACGGTTGGGCGGTCTAGCCGTGCGTAAGACAGGGCCCGGTGAAGGTCCAGGACGGCGGCGTCAAACTCCTCCTGAGTCTCGGCATTGGCGATGCCTGCCTCTGCTTCCTCGGTGGTCAGGATACGGGTGACAGTCCTCTTGGACTGCTCATGGGCCGTAGCGAGGCTATGGGGCAAGTCAATGCCAGCATTAGTAATGGCATTGATAGCACTTACGTGCTGACGGTTAATCATTGGTTTGATTTCTTACTTAGTTCCGGGCGGGAGCTTGCGACCCGAAGTAATATCGTTGAAGGTCTGCTTGTCATCCCACCTGCCATGTGTGAGCGGGTACATCATTCGCGAGAACTGGACCTCCGGCGAATCGTCCTCGGGTCGACGGGGACCAGGACCATGACCGGCCGACGGGTCGTAAGCTCGCTGTCGAACCGGTGGTCCGTCGTCCGGGTGCCCACCATGACCGGAAATCGCCTCATCGGTGGCGGAGTGCGGGGGCAACGGCTCCCCGCTAGTAAGGCGCCGCTTCAGACGTGCGGCAGCGCCGTTCTCCTGCTGCTCTCGCAGCATCTGATTAAAGTTGAGCACTTATGATTCCTTAATGGCGTCGATTATCGACGACGCCAATCGCATTAGGCGTTAGTGGAGGTCCGGCGAGGACTACTAGGGGTAGCTCCGCCTCGATAGCGGCGAGCCGAGTATGAGCACTGTCCGAAGGCAGGCACTTATGAGCCCTGCCGAAGGAGTAATAGGTGAGGCAACTTCGGTTAGGGCACTGAACACTCCCGGGAGCCCCAGCTAGCCGACACTGTTCGCAGCT
This sequence comes from Pseudonocardia nematodicida, assembly GCF_040105385.1. Taxonomy (NCBI): domain Bacteria; kingdom Bacillati; phylum Actinomycetota; class Actinomycetes; order Pseudonocardiales; family Pseudonocardiaceae; genus Pseudonocardia; species Pseudonocardia nematodicida. Next base: position 301,997 of record NZ_JBEDNQ010000004.1, on the reverse strand, counting down.
AACCTGATTCCACCGTGCGAGTGGTTCCCCGCAGGCACACGGTGATGGTTCAGCGGCTCGACAGTCGTCACATCTACCCCGTCCGGGCCGGGTAGCAGTGAACTGCTGCCCGCACTGGGCGCAGTTCCGTTGGTACTTCATTCATTCCTGATTTCTCCCTCTCCTGTTGGTGATTTAAGAGTGCATGCCCGTTTGGGCCTACCCTGAGGTACCCGAGAGCAAAAAAGTCGCTCTATGTGCCTCTGCGGAGGCAGCAATGGCCCTTCTAGCGGGTCGTATGGGTGAATCCCGAGTGGCTCTGATGAGCCATCCGATCAACTCCTCGCGGTCCTGCTCGTCGAGGGTGAGCGCCAGGGCATAAACGATCTCAGCCGAGGACCGACGGCGATCTGTGCGGCACGGCATGCACCGGGTAGATAGCCCGGTCCGCGTCCTGCGGTCCTTAGTAAAGCTAGCCTGTTGCGATGTCCTGCCGCAGTCCCGGCAGCGAGCGATCACCAACACCGGTAATGGATCATTACGGTGATGGCGACGGCGTAGACGACGGTGATCATTCACCACCCTCGCGGATCGTCTCTTGATCAGTCCCGGACACGCGCGCCAGGCGGGACATGTTCTTCTCGCTCGGGAAGCCAATCCCTGACTGCCAGTTCGCAAGCGTTGCCGGAGAAACCTCTAGCCGCTTGCACTTCTCTGCACGTGTTCGCTCCTTCATCCGGGCGATTGCCCATGCCACGCCCCGGCGGAGCTTCTCGCGCTCCTCAGTATTCATTGAAACCTCTTGTTGTGGTTGACATTCTTGGGGAAATGAAAAGGGCCGCACCGGTGCCAGACGAACACCGGTACGACCCTAGGGGTGATCTATTGAGACGGATGGATGATTAAAGATCGATCAGGTCCTTAACTACCACTACTATGTCTATTAGTCCTAGTACTTACTGGTCAGCGATGGTAATCATTGGGAATCGCCGTAAGAATTCCATCAGACCAGTGTTCTAGGCGCGTTCGATCCTCATCGCAGTCCGCTAGATAGTCGGCTGCCTGACGGTGAGCCGTTGGGGACGATGTGACGTCCCCTCGGACGATTGCCTCTGCGGTCCAATACCGCTCACCGGCCGGAACCTGATCCGGCGCGAACCGGGACCAGGTAGGCCGCCTACGGCCGTCTGTAGCGCTCTCAGCGGCCCTGCGGTTACTACGCCGCTTAGCGATGCCCTGGGAGCGTTCACGGCACGACGTTGAACAGAACGACGGCCACCGACCCCGGACCGTGACAGGGAAGCGCTCGACCATGAACCACTGCTGGCAGCCGATGGCCTGACAGCAGCCTGTGAAGACCAGGAGGAGATCGCCATAACGATCTACGACACCGTTGGTCACTTTCCACCGGGTGTGGATCACATCGGCTTCCAGGCGACGGGCACGGAGCCACTCCCGGCGCTCAGCCGGAGTCTTGTCCTCCGGGACGACGTACTTGCCCTTGTTGTAATGACGTAGGTCCGGCTTTGAGACGATAACGGGGTCAGAAGTTGTACACCTATCTCCGGCCTTGTTGTGCTTACGTGGATTAAGCATGGTTCCTCTTGATGCTCAAATGGGTTAATTACTAAATGGGTCGGCTGTTCGCCAACTAGGTCGACACCACACAAGTTGCGGTACCTCCAACCAATCTTGCAGGACGGACGTGTACTCGACTTCTATGGTCTCGTAAACAGCGTCGTCCCCAAAGGGTGAACCGGATACAAGGCGGCGTTCCTCAATGAGCCGAGTCTCGCCGACTCTGTCTGAGAGCGACGCTAGAAGCTCAGCACGATCATTGGTCTCTTTATCGTGCCGATCCCGGTAGCCCTGTTCAACCGCCTCACGGTTCTTGGCCTGTTCGTCGGCGAACCTATTGGGGATCGCATCTAGCGCGGGGGTGTACATGCCGGTCCGGTGATAGACCTTGCCAACCTTGGTGAGCAGCCCCAGGTCTGCGAGCTTCCCCACCGCCTTCTCTGCGGTGGACTTCGATACCCCTAGTGTGGCCGCTGCCTGCGACGTTGTGGTCTCCGGCAGCATGTGATGAATCCATGCCGGTACGTGTCCCAACTCCAACCCCGTACGAACCACTACAAATAGATTATACCGGTATAGTTTATTTGTAGTCCTTGGTACGCATTCCAGGTTGATCCGGTACTGGTTGCCGTAGCGGCGGGTGGAGGCAACCAGCGTCATGAATCCGTTCTGGACCAGCCTCTCCCGGATCTTCCCTGCGGCTACCTGGTCAGTCATTCCAAGCTGCGAGGCCAACCACCGAGCAGAGACGTTCGGGGAGTACGCCCCCATTTCCTGGCAGCGGGCCAAGATGGCGAGGCAGGCAGCCCGCTCATTAATACCAGCCCTGCCTTTTGACCACTCATGGTCAAAAACCCACTGCACCATGCCGTCGATCTTCTCAGGAATATCGTTGCCATAGTTGAACTTGTTATCGCACCAGGCATAGACTTTCCGTGCCTTCGTCTCCAGGGACTCGGACCGATGTTCCGAGTCCAACGCTAGGGGAGACTCGTGCACCTGGGCGATGAACTCGTCTTCTGTGAGCCCTTGCCGTATCGCTTGGAAGCAAGCCGTACGCAGGGAATCAAATACCCAATTACTGCCCACCATGCTATAGCTCTGCAGAGCGTCAATCATGCTGCGTCCTGTCGCTTAGGTCATTCATTTAGTTGCGTTGTAGAGCCAAGCCCGGTAGAGGTGCTTCTCTACGTACAGGTCTTTCTCATCCTGACGGAGTGGAAGGTCCATCTTTCCTAGCATTTCTAGGACTTTCTTTCGTGGCATGTCCCACGACTTCACGATGTATTTGATGTACCAGCGGTTCTTATGGTCGTCGATAGTTTCCATATCTGGTGTCCTTTATGGCATAAGAATGACCGGTAGCCGCTAAAGGGCTACCGGCCCGTGGCTAGTTCGTTCCTCTCTGCTAGTACGGTGTTGCGGATGCGTAAGCCTGCGACCAGGTTTCCCGCCGGTGGTCGCAGTCGACCCCTGGGCAGTCCGGATACAGGTCCAGGATCGTGAACCAACACCGGTGGAACGTCATGGTCCTGTCGTCCAGGATTGTCGAGTGCTGTTCCGACCAGCAGACGGAACGGCAGTAGTCGTCAACCTCGTTGAACACCGCGTCGTACGGGTAGAGGATAACGCTGGCCCTGACTGAGAGCGCCGCGCCGTCGCCGATCGTCCTAGCGAACAGCAGGGTTCCGTGATCGGACACGATGAACTTGCGGCACCGATAGTTCTCCCACCGTGCCAGTGTCATGCCGTACAAGTACCAGTATATCCGTGAGAGCAACGTCCATCCTCCGGTTCGTTAGGGGAGCCGTTAGATAGGACGTCGCAAAGCCGAGGCGGTTCCTGGTCCATTCGAGTGCTGCTCATTCTCTATTCGCTAGCAATGGCGCGTGGCGAGTGCGTCCCTTCGTTCCTGAATCGCCGACACGGGGGACGGTACAGAGGAAATAAGCGGTGTCCAGGCACCGCTAAGCGGAGAGGGTTAACAGGGGCTTAGCGGGCTTAGTGATTAAGCAGATCGGCATGTGAGAGGTATTTACGATGTGCAACTGTCGACCGCGTCACAGTCGGTTCGTGGTGCCTGGGAGGCGGGCTTGGAACCGCTAAGGGTGGTTAAGCCGGGCTAACAGGACCTCCCACGGTCCTGCGGGTCAGAGGCGATCTCCTAGCCCGGCTCGGCGGTGCGCCGCTAACGCCCGTTCATCGGCAGCGGATGCCCCGTACCGCTCGACCATGGCGCGTGAGCGCCAGCCGGTAAGCCGCATGAGGTCTGTCTCGCCGTTGCCATCGGCGAGCCATCGGTGAGCAAACGTGTGCCGGAAGCGGTGCGGGTACAGACCGACGATCCCGGCAGCCTTGCCCCGCCGCAGTAGAACCATCCTGACCGCGTTGCCCGTCAAGGGCCCCTGAGCGCCCAGCCACAGGGCGTCGGTCGTCCCGGCCAGGCGGTGACGCCTGCGGGACCGGAGGTAGCGGCTCAGCGACTCTGCGGACCTGTCGCCGAACGGGATCACTCGGGACCGGCGTCCCTTGCCCAGCACAGTCATGGCCCGGACGGTCATGTCCACGTCGGAGATGCGGAGGTCCAAGAGCTCAGCCCTGCGAGCACCGGTGTCCAGGAACAGTCGCACCAACGCGGTGTCCCGCCGGTCATCGAACGACCGGCCCCGGCATACGTCCAGCAACCGGCTGATCTCATCGTCGGACAGGACCGGGGTCAGCTTCTCGGGCACGGCCGGGGGCGACAGCCGACGAAACGGCGACTCGTCGATCTCCTCTTCTACGTCGGCCAGCCACCGGAACCACTGCTGCAACGATCGGTAGTGCTGGTTGACGTAGGCGGGGGACAGGCGGCGCCCCGCGTGGTTGCCGGACGGCCGGTCCGCCATCCATGCGAGGTACCGGGTGATCTCGCGGTGCGTGACCTCCTCCGGGGTCACCTCCGGCCCCAGGAACTCCACCAAGGAGTGAGCGGCGCCCAGGTAGATGCTGATCGTCCGCTCGGACTTCCCGGCCGCTTGTAGATGTTGCTGCCACAGGGGCAGGAACTCCGTTAAGGTGTCTTCCATCCGTGCACTCGCCTCCGTTGATAGCGAGAGCCTGACCCGAGTAGATCCGCAGGTGGCGAGACAAGTTGATCATCTCGCCTTGAAAGCGAGCGTGCCGAAAGGCACCGGGGGTTCGAATCCCCCCGCTTCCGCCAGGTCGGGGCGGTCCCCGAGAGGTGATCGGGGGAAACCCCGGTCTCCCGAACCGATCCCGTCCCTATCGTCGGTCCGGTGACTGCAGACGATCGCCAGGACGGCCCGGTCGCTCCCCGCGATCTCCGGGTCTCGCACGCCGAACGGGACCATGTCGCGGCGCTGCTCGACCGGCATCACGCCGAAGGCCGGCTCGACGGCGCCGAGCTCGCCGAACGTCTCGCGCGGGTGTCGGCGGCGGTCACGCGCGCCGACCTGAACCGGACCGTCGCCGACCTGCCCGGTGCGCTCGAGACCGTCCCGACCCGGGACGTGCTCGAACTGACGAACATCGGCGGGAACCTGCGCCGCTGGGGCGAGTGGCTCGTGCCGCCGCGGGTGATCGTGCGGTCCCGGTTCGGCAACGCCCACCTCGACATGCGGCGCGCCCGGTTCGTGACCGGCGAGGTGCTGATCGAGTCGGACCTGACGTTCGGGAACCTCGACGTGCGGCTGCCGAAGGGGGCCACGGTCGATGTCACCGATGCGCGCACGAAGGTGGGCATGGTCCGAGACAAACGGGGCGCGTCGGCGAAGCGCGGCGATCCCCACGTCATCGTGGTCGGCGGGGTGCAGTGGGGGAACGTCACCGTCCGATGAGAGCTATGACGCACGCCACATTCTCGGCGGAATCCGACGATCGGGACGTCCTCGCGGGGGTCGGCACTGACGTATCCGTGGGAGGAGCCGAAGATGAGCGAGAGTGCCCGCGCCGAGGTCGTCCGCAGGTTCGCGGCCGCATTCGCCACCTGTGACGTCGACGCGATCGTCGACTCGGTGGACGACGGCGTCGTCTGGGAGCTGAACGGCCGCAAGGTCGGCGAGTCCAGCACGGCGTTCGCCGAACAGATGCGTACCGACCTCTCGGCGGGCAGCGCCGAGGTGACGATCGAGCAACTGATCGAGGACGGCGACACGGTCGTCGCGCTCAACCGGGGGCGGTTCGTACCGCACGACGGCGGGGAGGCAGCGCAGTTCGTGTCCGCCGAGGTGTACACCTTCGCCGGCGACACGATCACCCGCATCCGGACCTACCAATCGCTCGGGTGAGCGGGCGGGACGCCCGGATCGTCACCGTGCGGACCCGGCGGCTCGTACTGGAGCCCCTCACCGTCGAGCACGCCCGGGAGGCGGTGGACCTGCTGAGCGCGCCGTCGCTGCACGAGTTCATCGGTGGCGAGCCGCCGACCCTGCGCGACCTCGTCGAGCGGTATGGCCGCCAGAGCGTCGGACACTCGCCGGACGGCACCGAACGCCGGCTCAACTGGATGCTGCGGCACCGCACGGACGGGTTCCTGGTCGGCACGGTGCAGGCGACCGTGCGGGACGACGACCGCGCCGACATCGCGTGGGTCGTCGGCGAGCCCCATCAGCGGCGCGGGTACGGCACCGAGGCCGCGAGCGCCATGACCTCGTGGCTGTTCGCCACCGGGGTCGTCGAGGTCGCCGCGATGATCCATCCGGGGAACCGCCCGTCCGAGGCGCTCGCGCGCACGCTCGGACTGGTGCCGACCGACCGCACCGTCGACGGCGAGCGGGTGTGGTCCGCTACGACAGCGCGACCAGCAGCGCCAGGACCGACAGGACGAGCGGGACCGGGGTCATGACGCGACGCTCGCCGGGCGACGGGGAGATCGCGTTCTGGCTCCACCGATGATTCCGCGTTCCGGGCCGAGTCGCCTCTGGTGACCGCCCAGCCAGGAGGACCTGACGTGATCATCGTTGCCGGACACCTGATCGTCGATCCCGCGAAACGGGACGCGTACCTGAGCACCTGCACCGAGGCCGTCCGCGCGGCCCGGTCGGCGCCGGGCTGCCTCGACTTCTCGCTCACTCCCGATCTGCTCGACGACTCCCGGGTGAACGTGTTCGAGCGGTGGGAGTCCCCGCAGCATGTCGCGGCGTTCCGTGGCGAGGGGCCGGGTGAGGATCAACAGGCGGCGCTGCGTGGCGGCTCCGTCGCGGAGTACGACGTCGGGGGCACGCGCCCACTGCTCGGTGGATGAGCACGGCGATGTCGGTGATGTGCAATCGCGGGAAGCGCGATGTCAGTGAACTGGCCGTTGTGTGACATCGCGAGGACTGTCGGTCCCGGCTGACACCATCCCCGCCATGACCGCCCGCACGATCCCCCCGATGACCGCCGACCCCGTCACGACGCTGTCCGCCTGGCTCGACTTCTACCGCGCCACCCTGATCGCCAAGTGCGACGGCCTCACCGACGATCAGCTGTGCACGGCGTCGGTGCGGCCGTCGTCGCTGACGCTGCTCGGCCTGGTCCGGCACCTCGCCGCCGTCGAACGGCACTGGTTCCGGGAGGTGCTCGCCGGCGAGGACGTCCCGCCGCTGCACGGGCGCGAGGCCGGCACCGGGCACGACGGCGGGATCGTCCTCGACGGCACCGGCTTCGCCGAGGCCCGCACCACCTGGGACGACGAGGTGGCGCGGGCCCGCGCGATCTGCGCGGCCGCGGCGCCGGACGCGGTGGGGAGCCTCGACGGCAACGAGGTCTCGCTGTGCTGGGTGCTCACCCACGTGACCGCCGAGTACGCCCGGCACGCCGGGCACGCCGACCTGATCCGGGAGCGGATCGACGGCCGCACCGGCGTATGAGCCGCGATCACGCCGCCGTCAGGGCCGTGGAGGCGGTCATGACGGTCGCGACGATCCCCATCGCGACGGCCGGCAGGTACGGGTTGCGCGTCGCCCGGTACACCACCCGGGAGAGGACGGTGGCGATGGGCACGATCGCGAGCACGTTGATGACGACGTTGAGCGGCGTGAAGACGGCGAATCCCACGCTGTCCAGCGGCGTGTTCCCGGTGGCGACGAAGTAGCCGAGCGCCAGGACGAGCAGCAGGATCGCACCCAGGGTGTTGAAGAACGCCAGCACCGCGACGTCGATCCATTCCCGGCCGCTGATCCGCACATGGTTGAACACGTTCGTGGCGATCGAGAGGGCGACAGAGAAGGCGAGGAAGAAGGGGAGGTACTTGACCGCCTCGAGCGCCGTGTCGGCTCCGAAGGCGTGGAAGTTCAGGATCGTCCAGACGTGGAGACCGGTGCCGAACAGGTGATGCACGAGAAGGACGACGACATACATGCACACCGGCGCGAATACGCCGAGCGCCAGCGTCCGCCACGTCGCGCCGTTCGTGAGCACGACGCCCTGCTCCCGCAGATCGAGACCACGGTCCCTGGCGTATCGGCGGTAGTTGAGGAACAGGACGAGGAACGTGAAAAGGGCGACGAGCAGTGACCACGACGCCAGGGCGAACGATGCGGTCTGGCGGAAGAATCCCGGCGCGAGCGCACTGGCGATCCAGAAGACGGGGACGAAGGTGCCCATCGCGAAGACCGCCGTCGCCGACAGGCCTCCCCAGAGCCAGATCCTGCCCCTCCGGTCGACGGCTCTGGGGGTCACCGGCCCGTCCGCCCGGAGGGTGCCGAACCCCCTCGTCCGGAGTACGGCGAGGACGACGCCGGTCATGAACACGAAGAGGCCGGCGATGCCGATGGCGCTGAAGAACGTCTTCCACAGCCAGATCTGATCGTCCGGACCCAGCGGGTCGGGGGCCGGAAGGGATGCCTGGAAGAACTCGATGCCGTCACCGGCCACCCCCGGCGACAGCAGGCTCCAGGGGTGCAGGATCGGCCGGTCGTAGAGGACCCGGATGACCTCCTCGCCGCCGACGTCCTCCCGGTGGAGCGTGTGGCTGTCCCGGAATTCGAGCCCGGCAGGGTTCCTGCCGAAGTGCAGGAAGGACTGGGCGACGTCTTGGTGCAGGAAATCCCGGGGTGCGCTGACCGTGCCGTCCTCGAGTACGACGCGGTGGAACGTCACGTCGTACTGCGCGGCGGCGACCCCGACGTCCCGTCCGCCGTAGATGTCGACGTAGTCCCGGTTCGACTCGGGGATGAACGACGCGATCGCCTGACCCTCGACCATCACGGGGTCGTTGACCACGTAGAGCGCGGAGGAGATCAGCGGCCGCTCGGCCTCGTCGTCCAGTGCGACGGCCTCACTGACGGCGAAGGCGCCGTTCGAGTTCCCGGTGATCCCGATGCCGGCCCGGTCGACGTGGGGCAACGCGGCCACGTACTGCACGCCGTCGTAGAGACCACGGTATGCGGACTCGTCGTCGACGGTGTCGGAGTTCCCGTGCCCGTACATGTCGATGGAATGGACCACGTATCCGCGGCGGGCCAGCTCGATGTAGTGCTGAGCCGGGTACTCGCTGTTGAGGCTCCCGCCGTGCGCGATCACGACGGCCGGTGCCGGGGTGTCGGCCGTCGCGTTCTCCGGGACGAAGAGCTGGCCCGCCTGCCGGTGGCCTTCGGGCGTCTCCCACGTCGTCCGGCTGACGGTGACCGAGCCTCCCACGGTCTTGATCAGACCGGCGCCGAGCCCGCCGATGAGGCAGAGGATCAGCCCGACGACCAGCATCGACACGGGGTTCGTCGACACGGCGTTCGTCGACACGGGGTTCGTCGATGCTGTGTTCCGCACCGACAGGGCCTGACCGCCGGCGGATTCCCGCGACGTCCTTCCGGGCATGCTCGTGTCCTCGTCGTTCTCGGTCGCTGCCGCGGTCGGCCCGGTGTGCCTCGTTCACGCAGGTCGGATCGGTCGGTCGGCGGGCCCGGTCGGCGGGCCGGCCTGATTCGACGGTATGCCGCAGGCACACGGTCAAGATTGACCCGTGATGATCACCGGAACGGGGGAGCCGTGAGCTGCGTGAGCGGCGTGCGGGTGTGAGGGTCGCCGGGTGCCGGGACCGGCGGGGAGCCGTATGCGACGTCAGCTGTCGACGAGTGCTGCGAGCCGGTCCAGCGAGGCCCGCAGACGTTCGGCGGTGGTGTCCCGGGCCCGGGGCAGCCGGTTCTCGTCGGTGAGCCGCGACCAGTCGTAGGTGTGGGTGACCAGCGTGCGCGTCCCGTCGACCGGTTCCAGCTCCCAGCGCCAGAGGTGACCCGGGGGTCGCTTGCCGGGCTCGGACGGCAACCAGGCGATCAGCCGGCCCTCGACGAACTCGGTGACCCGGTTCTCCCGATCCGATCCCATGGTCAGGGTGGTGGTGAAGACGTCGCCGACCCGGCGGACGCGCTGGCCGGGCGCGGCCTCGGCGAGGTTGTCGTTGCCGTCCCACCGGGGCTGCTGCGCCGGGTCGGCGATCAGCTCGAAGATCCGGTCCGGGGTCGCGGGAATCTCCCGGCTGCTGGAGACGACGGTCGGCTCGGCCACCGACACAGTCAACCACCGTCGCGCAGGCTCCGGCGCCACTACGCTGCCCCGATGATCGACCGCATCGCATGGGCGACCGTCGCCGTCGCCGACCAGGACGTCATGCGCGGCTTCTTCGTCGACGTCCTCGGGTTCGAGGTCCGGACCGACACCGAGATGTGGCCGGGCGCCCGCTGGCTCGAGGTCGCCCCACCGGGGGCCGAGACCGGCCTCGTGCTGAGCGGCGCCGCCGACTTCGGGCGCGAGCCGGACACGCAGTACCCGATCGGCCTGGTCGCGCGGGACCTGTCCACCGTGGTCGACGCCGCTCGCACGCGGGGCCTCACCGCGACCGATCCGGAGTCGCAGGGCTGGGGCACGTTCGTCCGGGTCACCGACCCGGAGGGCCGGGACCTGCTGGTGCGGGCAGCGGACTGAGGCCCAGCACGCCGACGATCGGGTTCTCGGCCTGGAAGAACACCGCGCCGAAGTAGGCGGCGGCCGCGGTGCCGTAGATGAAGAAGTCGTAGCTCTCCACCGCCGTCCCGATCATCGACGCCATCGAGACCTTCTTCGGATCGTCCTTGCGGGCGTCGGTGCCTGCGGGCGTGGACATGGACCTGCTCCTGTCGGGGAAGGGGAGGAAGGGTCAGTAGGTCTCGACGACGCGGGAGTCGTCGCGGTCGAGCAGGCCGGCCTCGGCCGCACGCAGGTAGCGCTCGCGGGCGAGGTCGAGCAGGGGAGCGTCGGCGCCCGCCGCGGCGGCGGCGTCGGCGACGAGGCCGGAGTCCTTGACGAAGATGCCGATCGTGCTGGTGACCTCGACGTCGGTGCCCTGCAGCATCCGCGGGCCCCGGTCCGAGAGCATCCAGGACCCTGCCGCGCCGGTCTCGATCAGCGAGAGCACCTCGGCGCGGTCGAGTCCCAGCCGTCCGGCCAGCGCGAGCGCCTCGGCCGCGGCGACGATGTGCACCGAGCACAGGTGCTGGTTGACCACCTTGATCGCCTGACCGGCGCCCGGGTCGTCGCCGACCTCACGGATCGTGCCCAGGCACTCCAGGACCGGGGTGACCGTCGCAATGGCGTCCTCCGGGCCGGAGGCGAACAGGGTCAGCTCGCCGGTCCGCGCCCGGGCGACACCGCCGGTGACCGGCACGTCCAGCACGGTCGCGCCGGCATCGGTGAGCCGGGCCGCGGCGGCCCGGACGGCGTCCGGACCCACCGTGCTCATCACGACCCAGTGCTTCCCGGCGACCTGTGCCGCGGGAGTCGCGCTCACCAGCGTCCCGAGCTGGTCGCCGGTCGCGACCATCACGACCACGACGTCGGCGTCGCCGGCGGAGGAGAGGTCGGGCACCACGGTGAGCCCCGCGCCCGCGGCGCGCTCGGCTGCGCCGGGCGACGGGTCGACGCCGGTCACCTGGTGGCCGGCGGCGAGCAGGCGGGAGGCCATCGGCAGCCCGATGGCCCCGACGCCGACGAAAGCGACACGCATGGGACTCGTTCCCTCTTCTCGGTACGGCAAGGACGGGGTCGCCGGGGCGACCCCTGCGGGGTGTGGATCCGGTGGGGCGTCAGGGCTCGCCGACGAGCGAGGACCAGACCTCGAAGTGCCGGCGCATCGCGATCCGTGCGCCGTCGGCGTCGCGCTCGCTGATCGCCTCGACGATCCCGTAGTGCACGGTGTCGATCACCCGGGTCTGCCCGGGCTCCAGCGGGGTCCGCTCGACCGCCCGTCGGCGGCGTTCCACGACCTCGTCGCGCAGGGCGTGGCTCAGACCGTCGTGCACGATCGAGAAGATCGGGTTGTCGACGACCCGGAACAGCCGCCGGTGGAACTCCAGGTCGGTCTCGACGGCGGCCGCCCCGTCGTTCGCCGCGCTCTCGGCGACCATCCGGTCCACCAGGGCGCGGAGGTCGTCGACGTCGTCGGCGGTGGCCCGCCGCGCCCCCGCCTCCGCGACCGACAGCTCGAGCATCTCCCGGGCGGAGCGGAACTGGCCGCCGTCGAGATGACCGAGCTGCTGGGCGAGGTCGAAGTAGAGCCGGATGAAGCCGGCGTCCGGGGTCTGCAGGTAGGAGCCGCGGCCCTGGGCCCGCTCCAGGAAGCCGAGCATCTCCAGCATCGAGAGCTGCTCGCGCAGCGAGCCGCGGCTGACGTCGAGGGTCGCGACGAGCTCGCGCTCGGTGGGCAGGCGCAGCCGGCCGCTACCGGGCTCGCGGGTCGCGGCCGCGGCGAGCTGCTGCACCAGGTGCGACAGGTCGACGCCCATCGAACGGACCTCCTCGTCTCCGTTGCCCTGGCGGGAGATTGGTCGAACCAGAGCGATCGAGACAGTAGGGCCAGGCCTCGTCGCGGTCAATGAATTGGTTCGACCTTCTTCGTTCACGCTGCAAGAGGGGCGTGGTTCACGGTCGTCGCTGTCGTTGACAGCGGAGCGCTCCGCGGCCTACCTTCCCGGTATTGGTTAAACCAATCCTGCGGAGTCGCCGGTGGTGCGATGTGACCGGTGCGCAGGACGTGCATCGACACGATCGACACCGGAGGTGGCCCCACCCATGACCTCGCCAGTGACCAGCCCGCCCGACACCCAGGCGGACCGGGTGCGCGCGGCAGCCACCCGGATCCGCCGGCACGCACTGACCATGGGTGAGGTGCAGGGCCAGGGCTACATCGGCCAGGCACTCGGGGCGGCCGACGTGCTGGCCGCGTTCTACGCGCGCGAGGGCGGCGAGCTCCGGCTGCGCCCCGAGGACCCGGAGTGGGACGACCGCGACCGCTTCCTGCTCTCGATCGGGCACTACGCGATCGCGCTCTACGCCGCGCTGGCCGAGGCGGGCACGATCGCGGTCGACGAGCTCGGGACCTACGGGTCGGACGACTCGCGGCTGCCGATGTCGGGCATGGCGTCCTACACCCCCGGGATGGAGATCTCCGGCGGGTCCCTGGGGCACGGCCTCGGCGTCGCCTGCGGCATGGCGATGGGCCTGCGCCACCGCGGGAACTCCGCGCGGGTGATCAACCTGCTCTCCGACGGCGAGCTCGACGAGGGCTCCACCTGGGAGGCCGCCCTGGCCGGGGCGCACCACGAGCTGTCCAACCTGGTCGCGGTCGTCGACGTCAACGGCCTGCAGGCAGACGGCCCGACGCCCGGCGTGCTGCGGACCGAGCCGGTCACCGACAAGTGGCGGGCGTTCGGCTGGCACGCGGTGCGGGTGGACGGCAACGACGTCGACGCGCTGCTCGCCGGGCTCGACGAGATCCGCGAGCACACCGCCGGCCCGTCTGTCCTGATCTGCGACACCCGGACCGGCCGCGGCGTGCCGTTCCTGGAGACCCGGGAGAAGGCGCACTTCATGCCGGTCGCCGAGCACGAGTGGGCGGCCGCCCGCGCCGCCCTGGAGGAGCAGCAGTGAGCACGCCGACGACCAAGCGCCTCACCACCTCGGCGATGATCGCCTCGTTCGCCGATCCCGACCAGCGCACCATCACCGCGCCGTTCGGGCACGCGTTGAACGCGGTCGCCGAGCAGCGACCGGAGATCGTCGGGCTGTCGGCCGATCTGGCGAAGTACACCGACATGCACGTCTTCCGGGACGCCAACCCGGACCGGTTCTTCCAGATGGGCATGGCCGAGCAGGCGATGCTCGGCGCGGCCGCCGGGATGGCCGAGGTGGGCCTGGTCCCGTTCGCGTCGACCTACTCGGTGTTCGCGACGCGCCGCGCCTACGACTTCCTGTGCCTGGACATCGCCGAGCCCGGGCTCAACGTCAACGTCGTCGGCGCCCTGCCCGGGCTGACCACCGGCTACGGGCCCAGCCACCAGGCGACCGAGGACCTGGCGATCCTGCGGGGCTGCCCGAACCTGACGATCGTCGACCCGTGCGACGCGATCGACATCGAACAGGCCGTGCCGCAGCTCGCGGCGCACGCCGGGCCGACCTACCTGCGGCTGCTGCGCGGCAAGGTGCCCGCGGTGCTCGACGAGTACGGCTACACCTTCGAGCTCGGCAAGGCCACGGAGCTTCGCGGCGGGCGCGACGTCCTGTTCGTCTCGACCGGCCTGATGACGATGCGCGCGCTGCAGGCCGCGGCCCGGCTGGAGGCCGACAGGATCGACGCCGCCGTCCTGCACGTGCCGACGATCAAGCCGCTGGACACCGAGACGATCCTGGCCCAGCTGCGGACCGACCGGCTCGTCGTGACCTGCGAGAACCACACCGTCGTCGGTGGGCTGTCCGAGGCGGTCGCCGCGGCGGCCGGGTACGCCGGGATCTCCACCCGGATCCGGACGGCCGCGCTGCCCGACGAGTTCCTCGCCGCCGGGGCGCTGCCGACCCTCCACGACCGCTACGGGCTCTCGACCGACGCGCTCGTCGAGCAGGTGCGGACGTCGCTGTAGCGCGGCCCCGAGGCGTGATCCCGGGACGGGCTCAGGGGGAACCCTGAGTGCCGGCCGGGGATCCCGGGCATCCTGGAGCCATGCTGCGGCTGATCCTCAACGTCATCTGGCTGGTGCTCTCGGGCTTCTGGCTGTTCCTCGGCTACATGGCCGCCGGGATCGTCGCCTGCCTGCTGATCGTCACCATCCCGTTCGGCATCGCCTCGTTCCGGATCGGGGTCTACGCACTGTGGCCGTTCGGCCGGGACGTCGTCCGCGACCCGTACGCCGGGGCGATGTCGATGATCGGCAACGTGCTGTGGGTCGTGCTGTTCGGCTGGTGGCTGGTCATCGGCCACATCGTCACCGCGGTCGCGCTGGCCGTCACGATCATCGGGCTGCCGCTGGCCTGGGCGAACCTCAAGCTGATCCCGGTGTCGCTGCTGCCACTCGGCGCCCGGATCGTCGACGCCGACCGCTACGTGCCCACCTCGCGCCTCATCTGACCGACCCCGGCCTGACGGGCGGCGGCCTCGACCGACTTCTCGACGGTCTGCGGGGCCTTCGGCATCAGCAGCAGCGCGATCATCGACACGACGCAGGTGCCGACGATGTACCAGCTGATCCAGGTGCTCCGCCCGGTGCTGCCGAGGATCGCCGCGGCGATCAGCGGGGCCGGTCCGCCGGCGATCACCGACGCGAGCTGGTAGCCGATGCCGGCGCCCGAGTAGCGGATGTTCGCCCCGAAGCTCTCGGCGATCAGCGCGGCCTGCGGCCCGTACTGCATGTCGTGGAACACCAGCGACACCACGATCGCGAGCAGCACGAACCCGGCCGTGCCGGTGTTGAGCAGCCCGAAGTACGGGAACGCGAACAGCGCGGTGCAGACGATCCCGATGCCGTACATCAGCCGGCGCCCGATCAGGTCGGACAGGAAGCCGAACAGCGGCACGCTGATCAGCCCGACCGCCGAGGCGACGAGCGTCGCGTTCAGGATCTGCCCGCGCGGCAGGTCGAGCGCGCGGGTCCCGTAGGTCAGCACGAACGTGATGAACAGGTAGAACGGTGCCTGCTCGGACATCCGGACGAACGCCGCGGTGAGGATCTCCCGCCACTGTCCGCGGAAGGCCTGCGCGAACGGGTTGCGCACGACCTCCTGCCGCTCGCGCACCGCCGCGAACTCCGGGCTCTCCAGCACCCGCAGCCGCACGTACAGCCCGACCGCGACGAGCACCAGGCTGACCAGGAACGGGATCCGCCAGCCCCACGTGAGGAACGCCGGGCCGGTCGCCGCCGAGGTCACGATCACGACGGCGGTCGAGAGCAGCAACCCGAGCGGGACGCCCATCTGCGGCCACGACGCCATGAACCCGCGCCGCTTGACCGAACCCCACTCCATCGCCAGCAGCACCGAGCCGCCCCACTCGCCGCCGACGGCGACGCCCTGCGCGATCCGCAGGACGGTGAGCAGGATCGGCGCCGTGACCCCGATGGCGGCGTAGGTGGGCAGCACGCCGATCAGTGCGGTGCCGATCCCCATCAGCAGCAGCGTGACGATCAGCGTGGACTTGCGGCCGATCCGGTCGCCGTAGTGCCCGAAGATCGCCGCGCCGATCGGCCGGGCGGCGAACCCGACGAACTGGGTGCCGAAGGCCAGCAGGATCCCGGTGAACTCGTTCTCGCCGGGGAAGAACAGCTGCGGGAACACCAGCGCCGCGGCCGTGCCGTAGAGGAAGAAGTCGTACCACTCGATCGTCGTGCCGACGGTCGAGGCGAAGACCGCCTTCCGCCGCTGCGAGCTCTGTAGAACCGCCTGATCCGCCATGTCGCGCCCCCCGGGCCCCGGCACCGTTGCCGCTGGGGAGCACTGTCCACCCGAATTGTTGCGCAGTGCAACTTAAGGGGTCACTGGGGGTCGGAGAGGAACTCCACGCCGGCCCGGGACAGCAGGGCCGGGTCGTGCACCCCGCAGAGCTCGCGGGCCGAGTGCATCGACAGCACCGGGATCCCGACGTCGACGGTCCGGATCCCCAGCCGGGTGGCCATGATCGGTCCGACGGTCGACCCGCAGGGCACGGTGTTGCGCGAGACGAACACCTGGTTCGGCACCTCGGCGGTGCGGCAGGCGCGCTTCCAGGCCGCCGCACCGGGGGCGTCGGTGGCGTAGCGCTGGATCGCGTTGACCTTCAGCGACGGGCCGCGGTTCGGCACCGACAGGTGGTCCGGGTCGTGCTTGTCCAGGTGGTTCGGGTGCGCGGCGTGCGTGACGTCGACCGACAGGCACCGGGACCGGGCGAAGACCGGCTGCCGGGCGTCGAACCCGCCGGCGAGCCGGGTCAGCACCGTCTCCAGCAGCGGCCCGGCGGCGCCGGTGGCGCTGTCCGACCCGATTTCCTCGTGGTCGAAGCCGACGAACACCGGCACCGTCCCCGGGTCGCGCTCCGCCGCGGCGATCAGCGCGCCGACCCCGGCGTGCACCGAGGCGAGGTTGTCCAGCCGGGGCGCGGCCAGCAGTTCGTCGTCGCGGCCGAGCGTGGCCGGCGGGGTGAGGTCGTAGGTGAACAGGTCGTGCGCGGCGACCTCGGACGGGTCCACGCCGGCGCTCCCGGCCAGGAACTCCAGCAGGTCCCCGTCGCGCGCGTCGCCGAGCCCCCAGACCGGCAGCAGGTGCCGCTGCGGGTCGAGGGTCAGGCCCTGGTTGACGCCGCGGTCGAGGTGGATGGCCAGCTGCGGGATGCGCAGCAGCGGGCGGTCGACCCGGACCGGGACGACCCGGCCGTCGTAGAGCGCGAGCCGCCCGGCCAGCCCGAGGTCCCGGTCCAGCCAGGAGTTCCACAGCGCACCGCCGTAGACCTCGACGCCGGCCTGTCGCCAGCCGGCCGTGCCGACGTCCGGGTTGGGCTTGACCTTGAAGCCGGGGGAGTCGGTGTGCGCGGCGAAGACCCGCAGCGGCCGCTCGCCGGGGGTGGCCGGCTGCGACCAGGCCAGGATCGTGCCGTCGCGCACCAGGTAGCGGCCGCCGGCACCCTCGACCCACGGCCCGTCGGCGGGCTGCTCGACGAACCCGGCCGCGGTCAGGCGGCGGACGGCCTCGGCGACGGCGTGGTACGGGGACGGGCTCACGGTCAGGAACGAGGCGAGATCACGGGCAGCGTCGGTCACGTCCGGCATCCTCTCAGTAGGAAGGAGCGCAGACGTGACCGACAGCTTCGACGTGGTGGTGGTCGGCGCGGGCTCCGCCGGGTGCGCGCTGGCCGGCCGCCTGGCCGGGCGCGGCGTCCGGACCGCGCTGGTCGAGGCGGGCGGCGCCGTGCCCCCGGGGGACACCCCGATCGCCTCGCTCGCCGCCACGGCGCCGGGACACGCCCTGAACTGGGCGTACCCCGTCGCGCTGGCCCGGGGCCGGGAGGGCACCGTCCCGCGCGGCCGGGCGCTCGGCGGGTCGAGCGCGATCAACGGCGGCTACTTCGTCCGCGCGGTGCCCGCCGACTTCGCCGGCTGGGCGGTCCCGGGATGGTCCTACGACGACGTCCTGCCGTACTTCCGGCGCCTGGAGGACGATCTCGACCTCGGGTCCGACACCGCACGGCACGGTGACCGCGGACCGTTGCGGATCTCCCGGCCCGCCGGCCGGCTGCGTGCCCCGGCGACCGACCCGTTCCTCGCCGCGTGCGCCGCGCTCGGGTACCCGTCCGAGCCGGACAAGAACGCGGGCGGACCACCCGGGGCGGGACCGGTCCCGACCAACGCCGTCGACGGGCAGCGGGTCAGCGCGGCCGTCGCCTACCTCCCGCCGCCGTGGGGCCGGGCGGCCCCGCTGGACACCCTGACCGTCCACAGTGACCTGCTGGTGGACTCCCTGGTGCTCGAGGGCGGCCGGGTCGCCGGGGTGCGGGCCGGGGACGTCGAGCTGCACGCCGAGGAGACCGTGCTCGCCGCGGGCGCGGTCGGCACCCCGGCGCTGCTGCAGCGCTCCGGGATCGGCCCGCCGGACACGCTGCGTGCGGCCGGTGTCGTCGTCCGGCACGAGCTCCCCGGCGTGGGGCGTGGCTGGTCGGACCACCCGTCGGTCTACCTGCCGCTGCGCAGCGGGCTGCCCGCCCCGCACCCGGACGCCGTCGCCGGGCAGGCCTCCCTGAACTGGGACTCCGGCACCGATCCCGCCGGTGACCTGGAGGTCCTGCTCTTCGCCCGGCCGTTCGCGCCGGGCGGGCCGGAGCACCTGATGTGCGCGCTGCAGCGCCCGGACAGCCGCGGGACGCTCGAGATCGTCTCGCCGGATCCCGCCGCGTCGCCGCGACTGGACTACCGCTACCTGCGCACGGTCTCCGACCGGCACCGGATGCGCGCCGCGGTGCGGGTGGGTGCCGAGGTCCTGCGGGCGGCGCGATGGCGCCGCGCCGAGGGCGGTCCGGACGGCTCCGTCCTGGGCAACGACACCCGGCTCGACGAGTGGATCCAGGCCCGGCTGACGACCTCGGTGCACCTGTCGGGCAGTGCGGCGATGGGGAACGGCCCGGACGCCGTCGTCGACGCCGGGCTGCGCGTGCACGGACTGTCCGGCCTGCGCGTCGCCGACACCTCGGTGCTGCCCACCGTGCCGCGCCGCGGACCGGCCGCGACCGCGATCATGCTGGGCGAGCGGACCGCCGACCTGGTATCCGGGCAGGGGTGAAACCCCTGGCCCGCAACCGGTCACCGGCGTACGGTCCTCGCGTGATCCGGGCGGCGACAGCCGTGGACGCCGCGGCGATGCGGGCGATCGAGCGGGCGGCCGGTGAGCCGTACCGCGAGATTGGGCTGGCCGTCGTCGCCGACGACGACCCGCCCCCCACCGCCGTGCTGGTCGCCTTCGCGGCGGCCGGGCGCGCGTTCGTCGACGAGCGAGCCGGCGAGCCGGTCGGGTACCTGCTGACCGAGATCGTCGACGGCTGCGCGCACGTCGAGCAGGTCTCGGTGCTGCCCGCGCTGCGCGGCCGCCGGATCGGGGCCGGGCTCGTCGAGCACCTGGCCGGCTGGGCCCGGGACCACCGGCTGCCCGCGCTGACCCTGACCACCTACCGGGACGTGCCCTGGAACGGGCCGTACTACGTCCGGCTCGGCTTCCGGGAGCTGGTCGAGCTCACCCCCGGGCTGCGCGCGATCCGGGCGGCCGAGGCCTGCCGGGGTCTGGACGTCTGGCCGCGCCTGGCGATGCGCCGGGACCTGACCTGAGGCGGCTGCGCCGCCCGTGAGTACTTTTCGGGGCTCTGGCCACGAAAAGTACTCACGGGCGCGCAGCGCCTAAGGTCGCCGCCATGACGAGCGCGGACAACCCGTTCCTGACCCCGAGCGCGCTGCCGTTCGGGCTGCCCGACACCACCCGGATCACCGACGCGCACTACCTGCCGGCGTTCGAGGCCGGCATGGCGCAGCAGCGCGACGAGGTCGCGGCCGTCGTCGCGGCGGGGGAGCCGACGTTCGAGAACACGGTCGTGGCGCTGGAGCGTTCCGGCGCGGTGCTGGACCGGGTGTCGCGGCTGTTCTTCACCCGGGTCTCCGCGGACACCTCGCCGGCGGTGCAGGAGATCGAGGCCGAGGTCGCCCCGAAGCTCGCCGCGCACGCCGACGCGATCTCCCTCGACCCCGGCCTGTTCGCCCGGGTCGACGCGCTGCACACCCGCCGGCACGAGCTCGGCCTCGACGCGGAGTCGCTGCGGCTGCTCGAGCGCCACCACCGGGACATGGTGCGGGCCGGGGCGCGGCTGCCCGCCGCCGAGCAGGACCGGCTGCGCGCGCTCAACGAGGAGCTCTCGGCGCTGTCCACCGAGTTCGGCCGGAAGCTGCTGGCGGGGGCGAACGGCGCCGCGGTGCACGTGACCGACCCGGCCCGCCTCGACGGCCTGTCCGCCGACGCGATCTCCGCCGCGGCGGCCGCGGCCACCGACCGCGGGTACGACGGCGGCTACCTGCTGACCTTCGTCCTGCCGACCGCGCAGCCGGTCCTGGCCTCGCTCACCGACCGCTCCCTGCGTGAGCAGGTGTACCGCGCCTCGGTCTCGCGCGGTCTGGGCGGCGAGCACGACACCCGCGACGTCGTGCTGCGGATCGTGACGCTGCGCGCGGAGCGGGCCCGGCTGCTGGGGTACCCCGACCACGCGTCCTACGTGATCGGCGCGGCCGACGGCGGCTCCGGGGTCAGCACGGCCGGCACGGCGGAGGCCGCGGGGCAGATGCTGGCGGGCCTGGTCCCCGCGGCGACGGCGAACGCCGACCGGGAGGCCGCCGAGCTGGCCGGGCTCGCGGGCGGGGAGATCGAGCCGTGGGACTGGGCGTTCCACGCCGAGCGCTACCGCCGGGAGCACTACGCGGTCGACGACGCCGCGCTGCGCCCGTACCTGGAGCTGGAACGGGTGCTGCACGACGGCGTCTTCCGGGCCGCCGGGCTGCTCTACGGCATCACGCTGACCGAGCGGCACGACCTGCCCGCCTACCACCCGGACGTCCGTTTCTGGGAGGTGCGCGACGACGACGGTGAGGTGCTCGGTCTGTTCGGCACCGACCTCTGGGCGCGGGTGTCCAAGCGCGGTGGCGCGTGGATGAACGCGCTGGTGTCGCAGTCGTCGCTGCTGGGCACGGCGCCGGTCGTGATGAACACGCTCAACCTGGTCAAGCCGGCCGCGGGGGAGCCGGCGCTGCTCACCCTCGACGAGGTGCGCACGCTGTTCCACGAGTTCGGGCACGCCCTGCACGGGCTGTTCTCCCGGGTCCGCTACCCGACGTTCTCCGGCACCTCGGTGCCGCGCGACTTCGTCGAGTTCCCCAGCCAGGTCAACGAGATGTGGCTGGAGGACCCGCAGATCCTCTCCTCGTTCGCCCGCCACCACGCCACCGGCGAACCGCTCCCGCCCGAGATGCTGACCGCGGCGCTCGCCGCCCGCGGCTACGGCGAGGGCTTCGCGACCACCGAGTACCTGGCCGCGTCCCTGCTCGACCAGGCATGGCACCGGCTCTCGCCGGAGGAGGCGGCGGCGGTGACCGACGTCGCCGCGTTCGAGCAGCAGGCACTGGAGGCCGCCGGGATCGCGCACCCGCAGGTCCCGCCGCGCTACCGGACGACCTACTTCAACCACGTGTTCGGCAGCGGCTACGCGGCCGCCTACTACTCCTACATCTGGGCCGAGGTGCTCGACGCCGACACCGTGGCCTGGTTCGGCGAGCACGGCGGGCTGCACCGGGACAACGGCGACCGGTTCCGCGCCGAGCTGCTGTCCCGCGGGGGCGCGGTCGACCCGATGGAGGCCTACCGGTCGTTCCGCGGGCGGGACCCGGAGATCGGCCCGCTGCTGGAGCGGCGCGGGCTCACCAGCACGACCTGAGACACGACCGCCCGCCGTCGTCCGATGGGGAGCGCCGGACGACGGCGGGCGGTGCGGGCCTTCGGGTCAGGAGTACTGGCGCATCCAGGCGACCCGCATCTCCGAGGGCTGCACCGGGCTGCCGTTCGGGAAGTAGTCGAGCTGGATGGTGGCGTGCATCGGCCCCGGCGGGAGGGTGGCCGGGTCCTCGGAGCGGAACCACTCCTCGCCGTTGATGTAGCCGATGATCGCGTTCGGCGTCCACTCGACGGCGTAGTTGTTCCACTGCGTGATGTCGATCCGGCGGGTCGACTGCACCTGCCGGTTGTCGTCGCCGTAGTGCAGGAAGAACGACACGTCGTCGCTGGCGCTGGTGGTCTCGGCGAAGTCGACCTCGCCGCCGCGCGGCCAGGGGATCTCGCTGGGCCAGAGGATCAGCACCGGGTGGTATTGGACGTCGCCGGCCGGGAACTGGGCCCGCATCTCCCACTTGCCGTACATCTGCGGGGTGCCCCAGGAGACGCCGCCGGTGTTGCCCTGCGAGTCGCCCCGGATGACCAGGTTGCCGTTCTCGACCGAAACGGCGTCCGGGGTGCGGCGGCCCTGGCCGTCGTGCCCCTCGCTGTCGTAGGCCGACCAGTTCCCGCCGAGCGAGCTGCCGGGGAACTCGTCCCCGCCGGCCGCCTGCCAGCCACGCTGCAGCGCGGCCTGGATGCCGTCGCCGGGGTTCTGCGGGGCGCCACCACCACCGCCCGTGGAGCGCGGGGCCGGGGCGTCGCCGGACGGCGCGTCCCCGGATCCGGAGCCCCGCTCGGCCCGCTCCCGGGCGGCCTCGGCGGCGGCCAGCGCCGGCCCGATCTGCCCGGCGGCACCCTCGGCGGCGTCCCCGAGCGCGTTCGCGCCGCCGTTGCCGATGGCCGGGTTGGTCGCGAGGGTGTTCTCCGAGGAGGACCGCCGGGACGAGTCGTCGACGAGCGCGGCGTCCAGCGACGGGTCCTCGGCGCCCGGCTGCAGCAGGGTGAACACCATCGCGGCGGCCAGCACCGCGGCCACACCGACGCCCAGCGGCGCGAAGCGGCGCAGCCGGGAACGACCGGCGGGAGCGGAGCGGTCGACCGCGACCAGCGAGGAGTCCGTGTCGTGCAGGTCGGCGAGCGCGCCGCCGGAGGTCTCGACGGCGGCGTGCCGCCCGGTCCCGGTCACCGGGCCGGCGTCGAACGAGTCCCCGCCGGCGAAGTCGTCCTCTGCGGACCAGGCGCGGTGCCGGCCGGAGGCGGACACGCCCTCCTCCTGCAACAGGACCGCGGCAGGAACGGCAGCGGACGCGTCGCGCCCGGCCCGGGAGGACGGCACAGAGGGGGAGCTGTGCTCTGCGGCGACCCGCTCGACCGGCTCCCGGGTGTCGAGCCGATCCACCGCAGCGGAACTCTTCCGTCGCATGGAGCAAGACTCTAGGTAAGGTGACCTAGGGTGAACACCCCTGCTGAGAACGGTGGTCGCTCCCGGGCGCTAACAGGTAGATCATGTGCGCCCACAGACGAAATCGGACCTTTCGAGGGGTTGTCTTACGCCGAACGGAGCAGCCGATTTCTCAAGGTAACTCTAATAGACCAGTAGTGTCGGGTGAATCGCACCGTTAGTCGATTGTGACCGGCTCCAGGTCGCGACAGTGTGGACACGATGCTCTCGCACGCTCCCCTCGAAGGCCACCACGCACCGTGAACGGCCGCGCCGCTCCCGCCCCGACCCTCCCC
This sequence comes from Pseudonocardia nematodicida, assembly GCF_040105385.1. Taxonomy (NCBI): domain Bacteria; kingdom Bacillati; phylum Actinomycetota; class Actinomycetes; order Pseudonocardiales; family Pseudonocardiaceae; genus Pseudonocardia; species Pseudonocardia nematodicida. The sequence continues at coordinate 278,504 of NZ_JBEDNQ010000004.1, read as the reverse complement.
ATCCCCGTGCCCCGTCATCCCGCACCGCCGCTGACCGTGCTCCTCGCGCTGCCGTCGTCGGCGACCTCGGTCTCCTTCGCGCGCGGGCTGCGCCACGACCTCGCCGCCGAGGGGGTCGATCTCGTCGCCGTCGGCGACGGCATCGAGCTGCTCGACTCCGTCCGTGCCGGTCGCGGCGACCTGCTGGTGCTCGACATGGAGCTCCCCGGGCCGGACCCGTCGGTGCTCGTCGGGGCGGTGCAGGCCGAGTCCCCGTCGACGCCGCTGATCGCGGTCGTCCCGCGCGAGCGCCGGGCCGGCATCCTCACCCTGCTCCGCGGTGACCGGGACGACTTCCTGATGCGCCCCTTCATGCCCGACGAGCTCGCGGCCCGGATCCGGCTTCGGCTGCGGGCCGCGGCCGGGCTGCCCGCGCCGACCGTGCTCGGGCACGGCGGGCTGGCGGTGGACGCCGACGCCGGCCAGGTCTTCGTCGACGGCCACCGGGTCGCGCTCTCGCCGACCGAGTACGCCCTGCTGCTCGCCCTGGTCGAGCGGGCCGGAGAGGTCGTCACGCACGGCGAGCTCGCCGGCCGGGCCTGGTCCGAGCCGGTGTCGGCGAACCTCGTGCAGGTCTACATCTCCTACCTGCGGCGCAAGATCGGGTCCGAGCGCATCCGGACCGTCCGCGGGGCGGGCTATCAGCTGGAGGGGTGACCGGGCCGGCCCGGGAACGACGCGGCGGCGTCGAGCAGCAGGTCGTTCTCCGGCGGGTGGCTGATCGAGACCCGCACGCCGTCCGGCTGGAACGGCCGCACGATCACCTTGCGCTCCAGGCAGTGCGCGGCGAACTCGGCGGCACGGTCACCGAGCGGCAGCCAGACGAAGTTGGACTGGGTCTCCGGCACCGGATAGCCCTCGCCGCGCAGGGTCGCGGCGACCCGGTCCCGCTCGGCGACGAGGTCGGCGCACCCGGCGAGGATCTCGTCGCGGTGCTCCAGGGCGGCGATCGCGCCGGCCTGGGCGACCACGCTCACGCTGAACGGCGGGCACACCTTCCGCAGCGCCGTGGCCACCTCCTCGGACGCCAGCGCGTACCCGACCCGCAGCCCCGCCAGCCGGTAGGCCTTGGAGAAGGTCCGCAGCACCACCAGGTTCGGGTGCTCGTCGAGCAGCGGGCGTCCGGAGACCGCGTCCGGGTCGGTGACGTACTCGGCGTAGGCCTCGTCGAGGACGATCAGCACGTCCGGCGGGACGGCGGCCAGGAAGCGGGCGAACTCCTCACGGTGCACCGCCGGCCCTGTCGGGTTGTTCGGGCTGCACACGAACACCAGCCGGGTCCGCTCCGTGATCGCGGCGGCCATCGCGTCCAGGTCGTGCCGGTGGTCATCGGTCAGACCGACGGTGCGGGCCTGCGCCCCGCCGATGTGGGTGACGATCGGGTAGGCCTCGAACGAGCGCCAGGCGAAGAGCACCTCGTCGCCGGGGCCCAGGCAGGTGATGTTGACGAGCTGCTGGCAGATCGTCACCGAGCCGCAGCCGACGGCGACGCGCTCCGGGGCGATCTGCTGGAACCCGGCGATCCGTCCGATCAGCTCGACGGCCGCGAGATCGGGGTAACGGTTGGCGCCCGCGGCGGCCCGGGCGACCGCCTCCAGCACCGGCGGCGCGGGCGGGTCCGCGACCTCGTTGCTGGCCAGCTTGATCGCCCCGGGGATCGCGCGGCCCGGTACGTACGCGGGCAGGGTGTCCAGATCGGGACGGATCGGTGTCATACCGGCAACCGTAACCGTCAGGAGTCGAAACGCGGGCCGACGCTCTGGTTGAGTGAACCCATGACCGGGACCCGGACCGAGGCCGTTCCGCTGACCGACGGTGGTGAGCTTCCGCTGACCGTCGCCGAGCCCGACGGGCCCGTCCGCGGTGGGGTCGTCGTGCTGCACGAGGCGCGCGGCGTGACCGACTCGGTGGTGGGGCTGCTGACCGGGCTGGCGGCCGACGGCCTGCTCGCCGTCGCCCCGCACCTCTACCACCGCCGTGGCACCGACGATCCCGCTGGCACCGACGCCGAGGTGGCCGAGCGGGTCGGCGGGCTCCGGCTCGACGAGGTGATGGACGACTGCGACACCGCGTTCGGCTGGCTGGCCGACACCGGGCTCCCGTCCGACCTGATGGGGGTCCTCGGGTTCGACCTCGGCGGCACGGTGGCGTTGCAGGTGGCGGCGAACCGGACGCTCGGTGCCGCGGTCACGGTCGCCGGGCAGGGCATCGAGCACTCGCCGTCGCCGAGCGTGCCGGCGCTGGTCGAGACCGCGCCGGAGCTGACCTGCCCGTGGCTGGGGATCTACTCCGAGGGCGACAGCGCCGCCGTCGGACGGCTGCGGGACGCGGCGGCGAAGTCGGAGGTCGCGACCGACGTCGTCGTGTACCCGAGCACCGGATACCGCTTCGACGACGACCCGGACGCCGCCGCCGAGGCCTGGGAGCGCGTCCTGAACTGGTTCGACTCACACCTGCGCTGAGCACACCGCGCCCCTCGCCGGTGTGGTGTCCGACCACTGGTGCGCGGCATGCAGGTTCGGGGAAGCTGGCCCCTATGACGTCAGTGCAGACCGTGACCGATCCGGACACCCCCGAGGTGGTGTGGCGGCCCGATCCCGAGAAGCTGCCGGACACCGAGATCGCCGCCTTCGCCCGCTGGGTCCGGGACGAGCGCGGCGCGCCGGTCACCGATGTCACCGACTACGCCCAGCTGCACGACTGGTCGGTGCGGGACTCCGACGGCTTCTGGGCGGCCGTCGCCGAGTACTGCGGGGTGATCTTCCACGACCGGCCGACCGCGACGCTGGGTTCGCGGGACATGCCGGGCGCGGAGTGGTTCCCGGGCTCGACGCTGAACTACGCCGAGCACGTCCTGACCCCGGGGCCGGGCCGGGCCGACGACGACGTCGCCGTCGAGTTCGCACGCGAGGACGGCCTCGAGCGCACCGTCACGCACGCCGAGCTGCGCGAGCAGGTCGCCCGCGCCCGCGCCGGGCTGGTCCGGGCCGGGGTCGGCGAGGGGGACCGGGTCGTCGCGCTCGCGCCGAACTCTCCCGAGACCCTGGTCGCGTTCCTGGCGACGGCGAGCCTGGGCGCGATCTGGTCGTCGTGCTCACCGGACTTCGGCGCGCGGGCGGTGCACGACCGGTTCGCCCAGATCGAGCCGACGGTGCTGGTGGCCGTCGACGGGTACCGCTACAACGGCAAGGGCTTCGACGTCCGGAAGAACGTGGCGGTGCTGCAGGAGCAGATGCCGTCGCTGCGCCAGACCGTCCTCGTGCCCTACCTGGACCCGGACGCGACGCTGGACAACACGACGTCGTGGGCGGAGTTCACCGCGGAGTCCGCCCCGCTGGAGTTCACCGCCGTCGGGTTCGACCACCCGCTGTGGGTGCTCTACTCGTCGGGCACGACGGGCCTGCCGAAGGGCATCGTGCACGGCCACGGCGGCATCGTGCTCGAACACCTCAAGGCGATGCGCCTGCAGCACGGCCTCGGGCCGGGGGACCGGTTCTTCTGGTTCACCACGACCGGCTGGATGATGTGGAACTTCCTGGCCGGCGGGTTGATGGCCGGGGCGACGATCGTGATGTTCGACGGCAGCCCGGGCCACCCCGACCTGAACGCGCTGTGGGCGCTGGCGGCGAAGCACCGGGTGAAGCTGTTCGGGGTGTCGGCACCGTTCGTGCAGTCCTGCCTCAAGGCCGGCCTGCGCCCCGGCGACGACCACGACCTGTCCGCCATGGAGGCGCTCGGCTCCACCGGCGCGCCGCTGTCGTCCGACGGGTTCCGCTGGATCGCCGACGCCGCGGGCAGCCACATCCAGATCTGCTCGGTGTCCGGCGGGACCGACGTCTGCGCGGCCTTCCTGAGCTCGGCCCCGACCGTGCCGGTGTGGCTCGGTGAGCTGTCCTGCGCCGCGCTGGGCGCGGACGTGCGGTCCTTCGCCGAGGACGGCACCGACCTGCTCGACGACGTCGGCGAGCTGATCATCACCAACCCGACGCCGTCGATGCCGGTGATGTTCTGGAACGACCCGGACGGCACCCGGCTGCGCGAGTCCTACTTCGAGGACTTCCCGGGTCACTGGCGGCACGGCGACTGGGTGCGGCGCACCCCGCGCGGCTCGTACGTGATCTACGGCCGGTCGGACTCGACGCTCAACCGCGGCGGGGTCCGGATGGGGACCGCGGACTTCTACTCGGTGGTGGAGAACTTCGCCGGCGTCGCCGACTCGCTGGTGATCGACACCACCGCGCTGGGAGCCCGGGAGGAGGGGGCGCTGCTCTGCTTCCTCGTGCTCGACGACGGCGTGACCCTCGAGCAGGTCGAGCCGGACCTGCGGAGGGCGCTGCGTTCGGAGCTCTCGCCGCGGCACGTGCCGGACCGGTTCGTCGTCGTCGACGCGGTTCCCCGGACGCTCAACGGCAAGAAGCTCGAGGTCCCGGTGAAGAAGATCCTCTCCGGCGTCGCGCCGGAGAAGGCGGTCAGTGCCGGGGCGCTGCAGAACCCGGACGCGCTCACCCCGTTCGTGGAGTGGGCCCGGTAGCCCGCGCGGGCCCCCCGGTCGATCGTCGGCCGGGGGGCCGTGTACTGTTCTCCTCGCTGGTGGCCGTGAGGCACCGGGGAGGCTTCGCCTAGTCTGGTCTATGGCGCCGCACTGCTAATGCGGTTTGGGGTAACCCCCCATCCCGGGTTCAAATCCCGGAGCCTCCGCACCGGCGCGACGGGGTCGACACGAACCGGCGAGCCGACAACTGGATAGTTCACGCGCCCGTAGCTCAACGGATAGAGCATCTGACTACGGATCAGAAGGTTAGGGGTTCGAATCCCTTCGGGCGCACAAGACACGGAATCGAGCCCCGACCGGCAGTTGCGGTCGGGGCTCGATTCTTTTCCCGCTCTCCTGCCTCCCGTGCCTGGTCCGTGTGCTGAGATCGATCACGGGGGTGGCAGTCCTGTGGACGATGAGTACGACCTGATCTGTGTCGGCTCCGGGATCGGCGGCTGCGCGGCGGCCGCCGTGGCCGCCGACGCCGGAGCGCGCGCACTCGTGATCGAGCGGGCCGACGTCGTCGGTGGAGTCACGGCGGTCTCCGGCGGACAGATCTGGGTCCCGGGCAACCGGTGGGCCCGGGAACTCGGGATCGCCGACTCCGCCGAGAACGGCGCCCGCTACATCGACGGGGTGGCCCGCGGCCACAACGACCCGGACCGGACCCGCGCGCTGCTCGGCGCGGCCGGGGAGGCGATCGAGTTCTTCACCGGGCGGGGCCTGGCCCTCCGGGTCATCCGTGGCCTGCCCGACTACTACTTCCCCGACGCGGCCCACTCCGTGCCGGACGGCCGCTATCTCGACCCCGTCCCGCTGCCGGCGAGCGCGCTCGGCGACTGGGCCGGCCGCCTCCGGCGCACCGCGGTGTGGAGCATGGGCGGCGGCCTCGGACCCGGTACCGGCGACGACGGACCGTCCGATCCCGTGCTGACGACCGGGCAGGCCCTGGCGGCCTACTTCCTCCGGGCGGCACTCGACGCCGGCGCGCAGGTCATGACCGGGGCGACGGCGACGGGCCTCCTGACCGGCGACGGCGGCGTCACCGGGGTCGTTCTCGACGACGGCCGGGAGATCAACTCTCGTGCCGGCGTGGTCCTGGCGACGGGCGCCTACGACCGCGACCCGGACCTCGTCCACCGGTTCGAGGGCGTGCTCGACGACCACGGCACCGGCGCGCCGCCGGGGATCATGGGGGACCACCTCCGGATGGCCGCCCCGCTCGGCGCGTCGATCTGGTCGCTCCCGGCGGCCCGGAACACCGTGCAGGTGGGCTTCCCGACCGGTGGGACCGACGAGGCGGGCGAGGCCCGCTACCGCACCCACTGGGTGATGCACCCGCACGAGATCATCGTGAACTCCCGCGGCGAGCGGTTCGCCGACGAGAGCTTCTACCCGGCGATCAACGCCGCGCTCCAGCAGCTCGACGGGGCGTCCCAACGTCTGTCGAACTGGCCCGCGTGGCTGGTCTTCGACCAGGACCTCGCCGAGCGCGGAGTGGTGGAGGTCGACCCGGAGCGGGTCGTCAGCGCGCCGTCGGTCCTGGAGCTCGCGCGGACCGCCGGTATCGGCGAGGCCGGCCTCGCGTCCACAGTGGCTCGGTACAACGACGCCTGTGCCCGGGGCCGCGACGACGCCTTCGGTCGCGGGGAGCGTCCTTGGTCGGTGGCGATGAGCCGGATGGCCACGGGCGGCGGGCCCGGGAACCCGATGCTGGGGCCGATCGCGCGACCGCCCTTCCACGCCGCCCGGCTGGCCCGGGTCCAGGCGGGGCTGGGATCGGCCGGGCTCGAGGTGGACGGCTCGGCGCGCGTCGTCACCTGGGTGGGCGAGGCGATCCCCGGGCTCTACGCCGCGGGCAACGCGACCGCACGCAACGACATGGGCTTCTCCGCGCAGAGTGGGACGTCGAACCTCCGGGGGCTCGTCCAGGGCTACCTGGCCGGGCGTGACGCCGCCCGCCGCCTGGCGGGCACCTGACCGCGGACGTCATCCGAGGAGGGTGATGCCCGATGCCGCCCCCGGCGGCACGGTCTCCGGCGTGCCCCTCCCACCACCGATCGTCGGACGCAGGCTGGCCGCGGCGGGCGCGCTGCTCGCCCTGCTCGCGGCGGTGGTCACGGTCCTGACGTTCCTTCGGGACCCGCTGGCGACGGCGCTCGCGCTGGTCCTCGTCGTCGTCGCGGTGGTCGCGGGCTGGGACGCGCTCGTCCACCGCGGCGGCCGGCGGATCCTCGCGGCCGCGACGGCGGGCGCGGCGCTCCTGGTGGCGCTCGCGGTCCTGCTGGTCACCGGCTCGGTGCTGCGGCTGGTGACCGTCCTCGTGCTGGCCGCCGTCGCGACCGCCGCGGCCCGGGCGGCGATCGGCCGTGATCTGGCGCCGGTGCCCGTCTCGTCGACGGCCGTGGGCCCGGCGGGGGCGGGGGTGCTGATCGTGAACCCGCGGTCGGGCGGCGGGAAGGCCGACCGGTACGGCCTGGTGGGGCTCGCCTCGAGCCGCGGTGTCCGGCCGGTGGTCCTCGAGCCGGGGGACGACCTGCGCGCACTCGCCGAGGAGGCGGTGGCCGGCGGGGCCGACGTGATCGGGATGGCCGGCGGCGACGGCTCCCAGGCGCTGGTCGCCGACGTCGCCCGACGGCACGACGTCGCCCACGTGTGCGTTCCCGCCGGTACCCGCAACCACTTCGCGCTCGACCTGGGGCTGGACCGGGACGACGTCGTCGCCGCGCTGGACGCCTTCGGACCGGCCGTCGAGCGCCGGGTCGACCTCGCGCTGCTCCGCAACCGCGCCGGCGACCGCGTGTTCGTCAACAACGCCTCGCTCGGGGTGTACGCCACGGTCGTACGTTCCGGTGCCTACCGCGACGCGAAGCTGGCGACCACCGCGTCGGCGCTGCCCGAGCTGCTGGGGCCCGGGGCGCCGCGGCCCGACCTGCGCTTCACCGGCGCCGACGGTGTGCCGGTGCACTCCGCCGACGTCCTGCTCGTGTCGAACGGCGCCTACCGGCTGAACCGGCTCGACGGCTTCGGCACCCGCGAGCGTGTCGACGGCGGTCTCCTCGGCGTCGTCACGGTGACGGTCGACCGCGCCCGGGACCTTCCCGCCGTGCGCACGGCCGAGGCGCGTGGCCGGATCGGGCTCCTGCACGGCTACCGGGAATGGACGACGCGCGAGTTCGAGGTGGGCTCCGCCGAGCGGACCCTCGCCGTCGCGCTCGACGGGGAGGCGCTGCGGCTGGCCCCACCGCTGCGGTTCCGGTCGCTGCCCGGGGCGCTCCGCGTCCGGATCCCGGTCGGCGCCCCGGGCGTCGCGCCCGCGGCGCGCGCACCGGCCGGTCTGTGGAGCGGGGTCACCGCCCTGATGCGGGTGCTGGGCGGTCGGCCGGCGCGGTGACGAGCCGCACGCCACCGCCTCACACGCCGGCCTCCGCCACGATCCGGCCGTCGGAGATCGCGCCGAGCAGCGCGCGGTGGTCCCGCTCGTTCCGGTCGGCGCAGGTCGTCGCGAACCTGACCATGGCCTGGTCGAAGGCCGTCCCGGACCCGAGGTAGGACGCGATGGCCACGCAGTCGCCGGAGCGGGCGTGCGCGCGGGCCAGCGTGCTGCCGCACAGATCGGCGTACACCCGCATGCCGCGCGGGACCATCGCCTCGACCTCGACCGATCCCTTCCAGTCCCGGAGCTGGCGGACGTAGAAGTCGCGGGTCACGCCGTCGATCCCGGGCTGCCGCTGCCAGCCGAGGAAGATGTCGCCGACCGCCTGCATCAGCCGCTGGCCCTCGACCACCCGGCGTCCGGCCGAGTCCTGCGGTGCCGGCCCGAGGTAGCGCTCCAGCACCGACGGACCGGCCTCCTTGGCCTGCAGGAACAGCGGGTCGCGGGAGTCGCGGCCGAGCAGCAGCAGCATCCACGAGCGGGTGCCGACGCTGCCCACCCCGACGACCTTCCGGGCGATGTCGACGAGCCGGTACCCGTCGAGCAGGAACCGGCGGTCGGCCGGGAGCGTGTCCCGGTAGTCCCGCAGCAGTCCGCGCAGTGCGGCCTCCTGGCTGGTGTCCCCGGGCAGGAGGTCGCGCAGCGGGACGATCAGCGGCGGGGCAGCCGCGAGCCGGAGCTCCCCGCCGTCGCCGGTGGTGAACCGGTGCAGCGCCCCGATGTTGTCCCGGCTCCGCGACCGGGCCACCCCGCGTTCGACGCGCGTGCGGCGCCGGCCCAGGTCGCGGGCGTAGCGGGCGCGGATCTCCTCGGCGTCGGCCCGGGTGTACCAGACGTCGAGGGTGGTCATCGCGGCGAACCGGCGCATCGCGAGCCGGTAGGACCGGGCCGCGACCGCGACCGTGGCGCGTCGGTCCCGCCCCCGGAACCCGCGCTCCCGCCCGGCGATCTCCAGGCTCGCGACGAGCCGCTTCACGTCCCACTCCCACGGGCCGCGCAGCGTCTCGTCGAAGTCGTTGAGGTCGAACACCAGACGCCGCTCGGGCGAGGCGAAGAAGCCGAAGTTGGACAGGTGCGCGTCGCCGCAGAGCTGGACCGTGAACCCCGAGACGGGTGTGCCGGCCAGGTCGTGGGCCATCACCGCGGCCGCCCCCCGGTAGAAGCTCAGCGGCGAGACCGCCATCCGTCCGTACCGGATCGGCAGGAGCTCCGGGACGCGGCCGGCGTCGTCGGCGGTGAGCAGGGCGAGCGCGTCCCGGTCCGTCCCGACCTCGGCGTGCGCGCTGCGCGGCGCCTCCTTCCGGGCCGCCCGGCCGCGCTCGGTGCGTTCCCGCACCGTGCCCCGCGCGGGCCCCGGCGCGCCGGTCACCGGGCCTCCTGGTGGTGACCCGGACCGGCCGGGGTCGGCGAGGCGGCGGACCCGGCCGCGGCGGCCCGGGACACCGCCGCCGACAGCTGCCGCCCGCCCCCGGCCAGTGCCCGCCGCCACGGCGGGACCCCGTCGATCTCGATCTCCAGCGAGAAGCTCAGGAACGTCCGGATCAGCACGATCAGCCCGAGCACCGCCACGTTCTCCCACGTCGGTTCGACGGCGACGGTCCGGACGAGGTCGGCGGCCACCAGGATCTCGAGGCCGAGCAGCAGCGCCCCGCCGAACGTCTCGCGCAGGCTCCGGTAGGCGGTGTGGCCGCTGCCTGTGCGCCACCAGACCCGGCCCGACAGCGCGGCCGCGAGCACCAGGCCCAGCACGAGCACCGCCGCGGCGACCACCTCGAACACGGTCGCGACGTGCTCCATCCCCACTGCGACCGTCATGGCCGAGCGGCGCGGCCCGCCGGCACGCCCAGGGTGTGCGTGGTCGATGCGGCGGCCGCGGCGTAGTCGATGGTGTGCGGCCGCCCTGGCCGGTGCGCGGCGAAGATCGCGATCATGATGCTGAGCCCGGCGAAGACCGTGAGCACGACGGAGCCGGCCGAGAACCCGGCGGCGAGCGCGTCACCAGGTGCCGCGCCGCGCGCCGCCCGGGCCGAGATCACGTTCCCGTAGACACCGGCGGCGACCGCCGTCATGACCGCACCGCCGACGTAGCGGGCCATGTTGGAGATCCCGGACGCCTGCCCGACCTGCTCGGCGGTGACGCACGAGGTCGAGATCGACGACGCCGGCCCGTTGGTCAGCGAGAGCCCGGCGGCGACGCACAGCAGCGGGACGAGGAACGTGCCGTAGGTCCACGACGGCGTGACCAGGGTGAGCAGGGCGAAGCCGGCGGTCAGCACGACGAACCCGCCGAGGACGGCCGTCCGGGTGCCGAACCGGTGCGCCAGCGGAGTGACCAGCGGCGCCAGCACGATCACCACCGCGGCCAGCGGCAGCATGGCGAGGCCGGCGAGCAGGCTGGAGAGCCCGAGCGTGGCCGGGTCCTGCAGGTACAGGCTGAGCATGAAGCTGAGCGCGGCGATCGCCCCGGCCCCGACGAAGATCACCCACGTGGCGGCGACGAGCCGGGTGTTGCGCAGCAGCCTCAGGTCGACCAGCGGGGACGCCACCCGCCGCTCGACGGCGACGAAACCGACCGCGGCCACCACCGTCAGGACCAGGCAGGCCGTCGTGGGCACCGAGAGCCATCCCCAGCTCGGCCCCTCGGTCATGGCGAACACGAACGGCACGAGGACGCAGGCGATCAGCGCCGTGCCGGCCAGGTCGATCGTCGGCGCCCGGTTCGGGTCGCGGGACTCGGCGACCGTGCGCACCGTGAGCGGGATGCAGGCCGCCGCGACGACGGCGTCGATCCAGAACAGCCCCTGCCATCCGGTGAGCTCGTTCAGGACACCCCCGAGCACCGGGCCGCCCGCCGCGCCGGCCGCGGCCGCCGCGCCCCACAGGCTGACCGCGCGCATCTGGGCCCGGCCCGACGAGGCGACCGAGAGCAGGCTCAGCCCGCAGGCGAGGATCGTGGCCCCGGCCGCGCCCTGGATCAGCCGGCCGAGCACGACCATCCAGCCGCTCCCGGCCAGCGCGATCAGCACGCACGAGATCACGAACAGCGCCAGCCCGGCCACGAAGACACGGCGGCGGCCGAAGACGTCGCCCAGCGCACCCGAGGTCACGATCACGGCGGCACCGACGAGCAGGTACCCGGTCACCGCCCACTGCAGCACGTCCACTCCGACACCGAGGTCGGCGCTGATCGAGGGCAGCAGGATGCTCACCGCCGAGGTGTTGGCGTTCACCACCAGCGTCGACACGCAGGCGGCGGTCATCACGCCCAGCCCCGGACGGCGACCGGCGTCGTCCGGGCCACCGCTCGTCCGGGCGCCGGCCGCGCCGTCGTCCGTCGTCATCGCTCGGCCGTCGTCATCGCGGAGCCGTCGTCGTCACAGAGCCCTCCCGGGTCGCCGGCGGTCGCAGCGAGGCGATGGTCTCCCGCCGACCGCGGCCGGGCCTCACTCGTGGAGGGCGAGACGCCGCGCCGAGGGGCACGTGGGGGTCGTGGGCGGAAGGGCGAGACGCCGCGCTGCTGCACCCCTCAGGGGCCGGACGGCCCGGCGCGGGACTCTAGGGTGGGGGCGGGGGTGGACATGCAGCTGTTCGGGCGACGAGCGGAGACCGGAGCCCTCGACCGGCTGCTGGTCCGGGCGGCCGGCGGCGCCGGTTCCGGGCTGGTGCTGTGGGGCGAGCCGGGGGTCGGCAAGACCGCCCTGCTCGAGTACGCGGTGGGGGCCGCGCCCGATGCCACCGTGCTGCGGTGCCGGGGCACGCGGATGGAGGCCGGGCTGGCGTTCGCGGCGCTGCACGAGCTGCTGTGGCCCGTGACGGATCGCCTGGAGGCCCTGCCCGGCCCGCAGGCCGCGGCGCTGCGTGGTGCGCTGGGGCTGAGCCGGGACACGGCCAACCGCTTCCTCATCGGCGCGGCCGTGCTGTCGCTGCTCTCGGGCCTGGCCCGGGAACGACCGGTGCTCGTGGTGGTGGACGACGCCCAGTGGGTCGACGAGGCGACCGCGCACTGCCTGGGCTTCCTGGCCCGGCGGGTCGCGACCGAGGCGGTCGCGGTCCTGCTCACCGGTCACGAGGATCCCGCCTCGGGCCCCTGGGAGGGGTTGCCGGCACTGGAGGTCGTGGGCCTCGCCGACGACGACGCCCGCTCGCTCGTCGCCACCGTTGCGCCGGACGCCGACCCGGGCCTGGTCGAGGACACGATCCGTGCGGCGGGGGGCAACCCGCTGGCGTTGCACGAGCTGCCCACCCTCGACCGGGAGGCCGGCGACGAGACCCTCCTGCCGTCCGGGGACCCGGTGCCGGTGGGGCCCCGGTTGCGACGGGCGTTCTGCGCACGGGTCGATGCCATGACGCCACCGGCCCGGGCGTTGCTGCTCCTGGCCGCCGCCGAGGACCGGGGCGACCGCGACGTCGTGCACCGTGCCGGGGCCGGCTGGGGTGTCGACCGGCGCACCTGGGACGAGGCCCTGCGTTCCGGGTTGCTCGAGGTCTCGGGTTCCCGCGTGGAGTTCCGGCACCCGCTGATCCCGGCGGCCGTCTACGACGGCGCGCCCTTCCTGGACCGGCAGGTCGCGCACCGGGCACTGGCCGCCGCCCTGCCGCCCGATGCCGTCGAGGAACGGGCCTGGCACCTGGCGGCCGCCGCGGACGGTCCGGACGAGGCGGTCGCCGTGCTGCTCGAGCGCGCGGCCGAGCAGTGCCTGCGGCGCAGTGCGGGGCCGACGGCGGCCCGGACGCTGCGGCGGGCGGCCGAGCTGTCCCCGGTGCCGTCCGACGCCGCGCGCCGGCTGGCCGCCGCCGCCCGCGCCGCGTGGGACGCCGGTCGCGCGCAGGAGGCGCGACAGCTGCTCGACGACGCCGAGCGCCGGGACGACGAGGCCGCCGTCGCCCGGTGGAGCGGCGGGCTGCGCGGGATCCTCGAGTTCGTCCACGGCCGGCCGGAGCGTGCCCAGCGCTACCTGGTCTGCGACATGGCCGCCGTCCCGGACGCCCGCGGAGCGGTGGAGCTGGGCGCGGTGGCGGTCCGCGCCGCCTGGTCGGCCGGCCGGCCCGATCTCCAGCAGGAGGCGCTGCGGCGGCTGCTGGACGTCGACGCCGGCGACGACCGGTCCCTGGCGGAGCTGCTGCCCGCCCTGCGGGGCTGGTGGGCCTGCTACGACGAGACCGGCGAGCTCACCCCGGTCGCCCCGGACGGGGCCGGGGACCTCGTCGCCCGGCTCGGGGCGGCGGCGTGGAGCCTGCTGCCACCGGTGCCGCTGGCCCAGGCCTGGGGGATCGAGGGACCGCTGGCCGACGTGCTCCGCGTGCAGGCCGCCCAGCTGCGGCGCCGGCACGAGCTCGCCGCGCTGGCGATGGTGCTGTCCCAGACCGCGGTCCTCGATCTCTTCGCCGGCCGGTGGGGTGAGGCCGAGGCCGGGGCCGCCGAAGGTCTCCGGCTGGCCGGCGAGGTGGGCGCCGACCACGTCGTCACCCAGTGCCGCACGTCCCTCGCGTGTCTGGCCGCGGCGCGTGGCGACGACCGCACCGTCCACGAGCACACCACCCGGACCCTGCAGGTCTCGGTCCCGCGCGGGGTGCGGGCGCTCAGCGCGGCGGCGTACTGGCACCGCGGCCGGGCCGCGCTGTTCGACGGGCGCCCGCAGGAGGCACTGGAGCACCTGCTGCCGATCACCGACGCCGGCCACGAGGCCGCCCATCCCACCGGCGCGCTGTCGGCCGCCGCGGACACCGTCGAGGCCGCGGTGCAGGTCGGGAGCGCCGAGGTCGCCGAGGCCGGGGCCGCCATGGTGGCGTCGTGGGCGCAGCGCACGGGTGCCACCTGGGCCCGGGCGACCGCCCACCGGCTCCGCGCCCTCGTCGGCGGTGGGATCGAGGCGGAGGCGGAGTACCGGGCTGCCCTCGACGTGCCGGGTGCGACGGACCAGCCGCTGGAGCACGCCCGCACGCGGCTGCTGTACGGCGAATGGCTGCGGCGGGCCCGCCGCCGGGCCGACGCCCGGCTCCAGCTCGCCGGGGCCGCGGAGGTCTTCGAGCGGCTGGGCGCGGAACCCCTGCGGGAACGGGCGCTCCGCGAGCAGGCACTGGCCGAGGGGCCGACCGCCCGACGGGAGCCCGGTCCGCCGGGCCGGGCCGGGCTGACCGCGCAGGAGCTACGGGTCGCGCGGCTCGCCGCGGACGGCCTGACCAACCGGGAGATCGCGGCCCAGCTGCTGATCAGTCCCCGCACGGTCGGCCATCACCTGGCCAACGTCTACCCCAAGCTGGGCATCGACTCCCGCGCCACGCTCGCCCGGATCGACTTCGCGGGCGACCTGCGGCTGGGCGGGGCCGCGCCGGGCCGGTGACAGGTCCCGGCCGTCCGCGGATGACCGATTGCGTGCCCGATCCGGCCGCGCCCGGTTCTCCGTAAGGTCGGTCGCGACCACCGTCGGCGCCGTCCCGATCGACGGCCCGCCGCCGCGACGACCACGGAGTGGGCTGCGACGTGAACCACGGGCACGCACTCGAGTTCGGTGTGCGGCTGCCGGCCACGGGATCCGACCCCGAGCGGTCCGTCCGCTGGGCCCGCTCGGCCGAGGACCTGGGTCTCGACCTCGTCGTCGCCGGTGACCGGCCGGATCTCCCCGCCCCGGAGGCGTGGACGCTGCTGTCCTGGATCGCCGGCGTCACCACCCGGGTCCGGCTGACCACCGGCGGGCACGACGACACCGCCCGGAACCCGGCGATGCTGGCCCGGGCGGTCGCGGGCCTCGACCACCTCAGCGGGGGCCGGGTCGAGCTCGGCCTCACGGCCGGGGGCGCCGCCTGCGAGACCCTCGACGTGGTCGAGGAGCTGTGGAACGTCCTGGACGGCGGGCTCGCCCGCGTGCAGGGCGACCGGCACCGGCTCGCCGGGGCGCAGAAGGCCGCGCCCGCGCACGAGGTGCCGGTCACGGTGGGCGGACCGGACCCGACCGACCCCGGCCTGGCGCGGCTGGCGGGTGCCCGGGCCGACGGCTGGTCGGTGCCCCTGACGACCACCGAGGATCTCGCCGCGGGGATGCGCCTGGTCGACCGGGCGGCCCGGGACGCCGGCCGCGACCCGCGCGAGATCCGCCGGTGGATCACCGTGCAGCGGCGGGCCGGGCGGCGGACCGTCGAGGCCTGGGCGACCGAGCTGCGGGAGCTCGTCGTCGAGCACGGGGTGGGCACGATCGTGCTCGACACCGACGACCACGACACCCTGGTCCGGTTCGCCCGCGAGGTGGTCCCGGCCGTGCGCGCGGGCGCCGGCGCGGCGTTCCCGCGGGGCGCGGCCGGGGTCCGGGTGCGGCGCTCGTCCGTGCTCGCCCGGCGCCGTCCCGGCATCGACTACGACGGCGTCCCCGCCGGGCTGGCCGCGGTCGTCGAACCGGGCGACCTCGGCTACGCGCGGCTGCGGTCGGGCTACCTGCGCGGCGGGTCCCCGGGCATCGTCCTGCAGGCGGCGACGACCGGGCAGGTGGTGAAGGCCCTGGGGTTCGCCCGTCGCCACCCGGACCTCCCGCTGTCCCGGCGCAGCGCCGGGCACGGCGTCTCCGGCCGTTCCACCAACGACGGCGGCATCGTCATCGACGTGTCACCGATGAACACGATCGAGGTGCTCGACGAGGCGACCCGCCGGGTGCGCATCGGTCCGGGCGCGCGCTGGACCGACGTCGCGACCGCGCTGGCCCCGCACGGCTGGGCGATCAGCTCGGGCGACTACGGCGGCGTCGGCGTCGGCGGGCTGGCCACGGCGGGCGGCCTCGGCTACCTGGCCCGCGCGCACGGGCTCACGATCGACCACCTGCGCGCGGTGGAGATGGTGCTCGCCGACGGCGAGGTGGTGCGCTGCAGCGAGCAGGAGAACCCCGACCTGTTCTGGGCCGTCCGCGGCGCCGGGGCCAACTTCGGGATCGTGACGTCGTTCGAGTTCGAGGCCGACGTCGTCGGCCCGGTGGCGTTCGCCGCGCTCACCCAGGACGCCCGGGACACCGCGCGCTACCTCGTCGAGTGGGGCCGGTTCGTCGAGAACTCCCCACGCGACCTCACGAGCTTCCTCATCGTGCCGCCGTCGCGCCGCGGACGGTCGACACTGGCGATCTCCCGCACCGTGATCGACTCCGGGGACCCGGACACGGTGCTGGCCCGGCTCGAGCCGCTGGCGGCGATCTCACCGATGTACGAGCAGGACGTGACCGTCACCACCTACGCCGACATCATGGGAGGGGCGAGCGACGACGCCCCGGTCTCCCGCGGCGAGCCGATCTCGCGCAGCGGGCTCCTGCGGCACGTCACCCCCGAGTTCGCGTCGGTCGCGAGCCGTGTGCTGCGCAGCGGTGACGTGCACTGGTTCCAGCTGCGATCGGTCGGCGGCGCGGTCGCCGACGTCGACCCGGACGCCACCGCCTACGCCCACCGGGAGGCGAACTTCTCGCTGGTCGTGATGGGCGCCGACGCCGACGCCGTCGACGCGCAGTGGGCGCTGCTCGCCCCGTACCTCGACGGCATGTATCTCAGCTTCGAGTCGGGCCTGCGGCCCGAGCGCATCGAGCAGGCATGGCCGCCGCGGACCCTCGCCCGGCTGCGCGAGCTCAAGGCGACCTACGACCCCGACGGCGTGTTCGACGACAACTTCGCCCTCACCCCGTCCCGATCCCCGGAAGAGAGCCCGCGTTGACCGACTACGGACACGAGCTGACCTTCGGCTGCTTCGTCACCCCGGTCGCCCGCCCGCCGATGCGCCCGGTCGAGCTCTCGCTCGTCGCGGAGCGCGCCGGTCTCGACCTCGTGACGTTCCAGGACCATCCGTACCAGGCCGCGTTCACCGACGCCTGGACGCTGATGTCCTTCGTCGCCGCGCGCACCGAGCGGATCCGGATCAGCGGGAACGTGCTCAACCTGCCGCTGCGCCCGCCCGCGGTCCTCGCCCGTGCCGCCGCGGGCCTGGACCGGCTCAGCGGCGGCCGGGTCGAGATGGCGCTCGGTGCCGGGGCGTTCTGGGACGCGATCGTCGCGATGGGCGGCCGCCGGCTCGAACCGGGCCAGGCGGTGCGGGCCACCGAGGAGGCGATCGCGATCATGCGGGGGATCTGGGCGGTCGACGAGCCCGGCGTCCTCCGTGTCGACGGCGAGTTCCACCGTGTCGACGGCGCCAAGCGCGGTCCGGCCCCGGCCCACCCGGTGCCGATCCACATCGGAGCGCTCAAGCCCCGGATGCTCCGGCTGACCGGCCGGCTCGCCGACGGCTGGCTCCCGTCGCTGAACTACCTGCCGGACGGTCCGGCGTCGCTGCCCGACATGAACGCCCGCATCGACGAGGCCGCCACCGCGGCGGACCGGTCCCCGGCCGCGGTCACCCGGTCGCTCAACATCGGCGGCGAGTTCACCCGCTCCGGCACCGGGCTCTTCGCCGGGCCGCCGGAGCGGTGGGCCGAGCAGGTGGCCGGGATCGCCCTCGAGCACGGGACCTCGGGGTTCGTCCTCACCTCCGACGACCCGGGCGCGCTGGAGATCTTCGGCCGCGAGGTCGCCCCGCGGGCCCGCGAGATCGTCGCCGCCGCCCGGAAGGGCTGAGGGCGCCGGCCCGGCCGTGGATTCAGGGGTCCGTGGAGCGGGGCTCGGCCACGAACCAGGCGATCGGGGCGATGACCAGCGCGGCCAGCATGCCCCACAACACGAGCCCGGCCCCGGACAGGGCGAAGCCGAGGACGATGAGGACGACCCCGGTGACCAGCGACCACCGGCACGCCCGCATCAGCACGGTCCGGCGCGTCGCGCCCGCGTCCCGGCCGAACAGGAGCCGCATCGTGGGATCGCCGTCGAGGGCGGCCTCGATCTCGCGCAGCCGCCGTCGTTCGCGGCGCGTCAGCGGACCCGTTCCGGGCGGTGGTCTTCCGTTCGGCGGTGGTGTGCCGTTGGTGCTGCTGCTCACGGCGCCTCCGGTGCAGACGACGGCGGACGCGGTGATGCTCCCGATCCGGGCCGGGGCCGGGCCTCATCCGATGCGGGTGAATCGCTCCCCGAGCCGCCTCTGATCACCGCCTCGGTGCCGATCGGTGCCGACGGCGGCACCGGACGGAACCCGGACGACGATCGCGGCACTCGCCCGGTCGGAGTGATCGGGCGAGCGCTCACCGGACCGGGGCGTGGGCCTCCGGGAACAGGCCGGCTACGAGGGCGTAGGCGTCGGGTGGGGCCGTCACGTCGAGGCGGGCGCCCCGGCCGGTCACGGTCAGCGTGAGAGTGAGGAACGGGCAGCACTCCGCCTCGGCGGCGATCAGGGCCGCGATCGCGGGGATCCGGGCGTGCGGGATCTCGGCCCGGACGGTGCCGTCCGCGAGCCGCCCGGACGGGATCCCGGCCAGGGCGGCGTGCCAGTCGCGGGCCCGGTCGGCGTACCCACCGGCCGGGAGCGAGCAGGCGATCGGCGGGTCCGCGGCGGCGACCGCCACCGCCCCGTCGCCCGCCGGCGAGGCCCACCGAGCGCTCGCCGCTCCCGCCGGCGGGGGACGGCGTGATGCCGCCGCCGCGTCTCCGCCCGTGCGGACGGTCTCCGCACCCCGATCGGCGGGGAACGCGCAGTCCGGACCGCACGGCCCGTCCCGCTCCGGCATCGCGTCGAGCCGGGCGCGGGTCGCGGTCAGGCGGTGCCGGATGCCGGACAGCGCCCGGCTGCGCGCGTCGACGTCGGTCGCCCGGTCGGCGACCAGGCGCAGCAGCCGGTGCCGCACGTCCCGGCAGGGGCCGTCCCGCCGGGCGTCGAGCAGCTCCCGGATCCCGGCGAGCGGGACGCCGAGCTCCTTCGCGGCCGTGATGAACCCGAGCCGTTCGAGGTCGCCGTCGTCGTAGCTGCGGTAGCCGGCCGCGGTACGACGGGCGGGGAGCAACCCCCGCGCCTCGTAGTAGCGCAGCGTCGTGGCGGGGACCCCGGCCTTCTCGGCGAGGCCGGAGATGCGGTAGCCGGTCATGGCGGCGACGGTAGGCCTTCGACCGGGTGGAAGGTCCAGCCCGAGCCGGTCAGTCGTCGTCGGCGGGTGGTGGCGCGACCTGCGACGTGCCGACCTGGCTGCCGGCCGGTGAGGAGTCGTCGTCGCCGGAGGTCCCCAGCACCAGCACGAGGCCGGCGATCGCCGCCACGATCGCCAGGGCGGCCCACACCCGGTCCCTCGTCAGCATGGCTCCTCCCGCCGGGTCAGTCGGTGTCGATCGGCACGCCGCCGAACGCCGTGAGGCTGACGACGAAGTAGGCGAGGTACAGGATCAGCAGCACGACGCCGTGCCACCGGCGCAGCCGCCCCGTCGCGAGGAAGATCGCGGAGAGCACGGTCATGCCCAGCAGCACGGGCAGGTGCCAGATCAGGGTCTGCCGTTCGACGGTGATCGCCCCGCCGACCAGCAGGATGATCCCGAGCTTGCCGGTCACCGAGAACACGACGCTGCCCAGGACGTTCGCGACGGCGATCTCCGGGGCGCCCCGCCGGGACGGCTCCACGGTGATGAAGACGTCCTCCAGGGACAGGGCGATCGTCGCGATCGTGACCCCGAAGACGGTGCCGTCGATGTCGAACGTGGTCAGGATGCCCTCGGTGCCCCGCCCGGCGACCACGGCGCCGACGACCAGCCCGGCCAGCGCGACGACGGCGAGCCCGATCGAGGCGCCGCGGGACTGCCGCCGGGCCTTGAGGAAACCCTGGTCGACGCGCAGGTCCGGCGGGAGGTCGAATCGGGCGGGCCGGCCGGGGCCGCTCCCGGTCGTCGCCGTGCCGGTGGTGCCGTTGCGGGCCGCCGTCCCGCCGGGTGTGACCCCGGCCCGTTCGAGCTGCTCGTAGAGCTCGGCGTTGCGCCAGATCGGCCGTCGTGACGAGTACTCGCGGTAGGCGATCCAGCCGACGAACGCCACGAACAGCAGCACGAGGACGACGCCGACCGCGACCGTCAGCGCCCCGGCCAGCGCGAGCAGGAACATCACGACCGGCGCGAGGACGTAGAGGACGAGATAGTCCCGCGGCACCTCCACCGGTGTCGGCGCGATGATCGCCGCGAGGGCGAGCACGATGCCGGTCAGCGCGATCGTCGTGCCGATCACCGTGCCGAGCGCGACGTTGCTGAGGTCCTCGAGGTTCAGCACGATGCCGAACGCGAGGTCGTCGAACTCGATGCCGGTGAAGACGACCGCGACGAGGAACAGCGACACCGTCCAGCGGCTGGCCACGCGGACCAGGTGGCCGATGAGCTTCTCGGCGCTGTAGACGAGCACCGCGACGCCCAGGACGAACTCGACCACCGGGATCATGCGTCCACCCCTCGCCGGCTGCCGGAGATCGAACGATGATGCGACCAAACGTTGCGCTATGCAACGCCAGGCTGATGTGTGGACACGCAGGTGGGGTGGTTCGTAGCGTTCCCGCCATGTCGGACACCAGTGCTCCCGAGGCCCACCTGATCCGCTACTCGGGCCACGGGCCGTTCGCCCCGGGCGTCGTCGACCGGGCGGTGGGGAGCTCGGTGTTCCTCGAGGACGGCCGCGAGCTGCTCGACTTCACCTCCGGGCAGATGAGCGCGATCCTCGGCCACTCGCACCCGGAGATCGTCGCGTGCGTGCGCGAGCAGATCGGCCGGCTCGACCACCTGCACAGCGGGATGCTCTCCCGGCCCGTCCTGGAGCTCGCCGAGCGGCTGGCGGCGACGCTGCCGGACCCGCTGGAGAAGACGATGCTGCTCTCGACCGGGGCGGAGGCGAACGAGGCCGCGCTGCGGATGGCCAAGCTCGTCACCGGCGGGCACGAGATCGTGTCGTTCGCCCGGTCCTGGCACGGGATGACCCAGGGCGCCGCGGGGGCCACCTACGTCGCCGGGCGGACCGGCTACGGCCCCGCCGCTCCGGGCAACTTCGCGCTTCCGGTGCCGGACCGGTTCCGCCCCGACGTCGTCGACGCCGACGGGAACCTGGACTGGCGCCGCCAGCTCGACCTGGGCTTCGACCTGGTCGACGCCCAGTCGTCCGGCAGCCTCGCCGCGTGCCTGGTCGAGCCGATCCTGTCCTCCGGCGGCGTCGTCGACCTGCCGCCGGGCTATCTGGCCGCGCTGCGGGACAAGTGCCACGAGCGCGGCATGCTGCTCATCATCGACGAGGCCCAGACCGGGCTGTGCCGCACCGGCGACTGGTACGCGTTCCAGCGCGACGGCGTCGTCCCGGACATCCTCACCCTGTCCAAGACCCTCGGTGCCGGGCTGCCGCTGTCCGCCGTGGTGACCAGCGCGGAGATCGAGGCCCGGGCCCACGAGCGCGGCTACCTGTTCTTCACCACCCACGTCAACGACCCGCTGACCGCCGCGGTCGGCAACACCGTCCTCGAGGTGCTGGGCCGGGACCGGCTCGACCTGCGCGCCCGCGAGCTCGGCGGGCTGCTGCAGCGCGGTCTCGACGAGCTCACCGGCCGGCACGCGGCGATCGCCGACGTCCGCGGCCGGGGTCTGATGGTCGGGCTGGAGCTGGCTCCCGACGACGACCGGGCCGGCGGCGCGGACCGGCTCGGCGCGGCCGTCACCCGGCGCTGCGCCGAGCTGGGGCTGCACATGAACATCGTGCAGCTGCCCGGGATGGGCGGGACCTTCCGGATCGCCCCGCCGCTGACCGCGACCGAGGCCGAGATCGAACGCGGGGTGTCCATCCTGGACAAGGCCCTGACCGACACCTCCCCGTAGCGGCGCCGCCGGCCGCGTCAGCGGGTGCGGCGGGAGCGGACGGCGCGGGTGACGATGCGCTGGTAGCCGGTGGGCAGTACCCGCACGAGCGCGTCGAGCACCCGGGCGTCGGGGCCGATCAGCACCCGGCGCCGGTCGTGCCGGACCCCGTCCAGGATGGTCCGCGCCGCACGGTCCGGGCTCGTCCGCAGCAGCTTCTCGAAGCCGGCCGCCGCCGCGCCGGCGTCCTGTCCGAGTGCGGCGCCGGCGCTCGGGTCGACCCGGGCCGAGCGGGCGATCGCGGTCCGGATCCCGCCGGGGTGCACGCAGGTCGCCGACACGGGGGAGCCGGTCAGCTCCAGGTCCTGCCGCAGTGACTCGGTGAACCCGCGCACCGCGTACTTGCTGGCGTTGTACCCGCTCATCAGGGGCTGCGCGAACAGCCCGAACACGCTCGACACGTTCACCACGTGCCCCTCGCCGGACGCCTCCAGGTGCGGCAGGAACGCCGTCGTCCCGTACAGCACGCCCCAGAAGTTGACGTCCATGACCCAGCGGTAGTCCGCAGTGGACAGGCTCGCGACGGTCCCGGACAGCGCGACGCCGGCGTTGTTGACCAGCAGGTTCACCCCGCCGTGTTCCGCGACGACCGTCGCCGCCCAGCCGTGCACGGCCTGTTCGTCGGCGACGTCGAGCACCGTGCTGGTGACCCGCACGCCGGTGCCGGTGAGGCCCGCGGTGGTGGCGGCGAGCCCGTCGGCGTCGACGTCGGCGAGCGCGAGGTGGCAGCCCTCGCGGGCCAGCCGGCCGGCGAGCGCGCGGCCGATGCCGGACGCGGCTCCCGTGACGGCGGCGGTGCGGTCGGCGAACGTCCTCATCGGGCTCCCGGGTCCGTGCGGTGGATGGAGCCCCATGATCGTCGCCGGGCCGCCGGGCCGCACGACTGCTCCGATCGGTCGGACTTGCCGCCACAGTGGAACGACCCGCTAACGACCCCGCACCGGACGCGATGCTCCGGGTGCGAGAACGGCAGGTGCATGCGGAACGACGGACCCTACGAGCGGTACTACGCGGAGCGCGCGCGAGCGGGCGGGTACGCGACGAGCCGCCGCTGGCTGCTGCTGGTGCTCACCCTCCCGGTGGTGATCGCCACCGGTCTCGTCCTGCTGCGAGGACTGCTCCTGGAGGCGAACGGCACCGACCGGGTCACGGCGCCCGTCGCCGTCGCCGAGATCGGCGAGTACCTGGTCGGGGCGGATCTGCACGCAGGCGACTACGTCACCCCGGGGCCCGGGCCCGACGGTCAGTCGTGCCGCTACCAGCGCTCCGGAACCGGCGGCGAGACGGTCGCGGAGGCGACGGTGCACGGCCCGGCCGCGGCCCGGCTGCTCGACGGCGAGACCGTCGTCTTCGACGGCGGGTGCGTCTGGTCGTTGCGGTGACGGGGCGCCGCGTTCAGGCCGCCGCGCCCGCGACGACCTGCGGCCGGAAACTCTCGATGATCTCCATGAACTCCGCGCGCTCGGCCGCCGGGACGGCGAGGAAGTTCAGGGTCGCGTCGATCTCGGTGGCGACGGCGTCGAACTGCTCGTCGGTGATGTCGAGGGTCGCGTGCGCCCGTTCCATGTCCAGGCCGGGATAGCACGACGGGCCGCCGGTCGCCTCGATCGACCACGCCGTGACCAGGAACTTGTAGCCCGGGGCGTTCGCCGGGTCACCGTGGTGGGCGTGCACCGCCTCGTTGGCGTTGACCGAGGCGCTCGCGAAGAGGCGGTCGACGAGCACGTCCACCGCGCCGGCGATGGCGTAGGTGCCACCGAGGCGCTCGAACAGGGACTTCTCGGGCATGCGCTGCTCCACTCCGTCGTGCAGGCGGCGGTACCGGGACGCGATCGTATGACGACGATCACATCCACGGTGCCCGGTCCGGCCGACGACGTCAATGGTGCACAACCGGTCCGTCCGGCCTCAGTCGGCGATCGCGTGCTGCCCGGGGGAGTGCAGTCCGTCGTGGAGGGCCGGGACCCGCGCGCGCAGCCCGGGCGGCAGCCGGTCGGCCAGGGCCGCCCGCCCGCCCGCGTCGAGGCTCCCGGCGACGGTCTCCAGCACCGCCACCGAGGCGGAGGTCGCCTGGTCCAGGTCGTGCACCCCCAGCTGCCGCTGGACCCGGGACAGGAACACCTCGTCGGTCAGACGGCGCGGGCCCGCCGGGTCCTCCGATCCCGGGATGTCCTGCCCGGCGTCGGACACCGGCGCAACGGAGCGGTGATCCGGCGCCGGCGGCTCGTCGGCGGACTCGGGCTCGGCCGGGTTGCCGCCCCAGGACTCACCGGGGCCGACCTGCTCGCCCTTCATGAGGAACGAGTCGGCGGCCAGCCGCGCGCCGTCGCCGATCTCGGTCGAGTAGTGCACGAACGCCTGCACCCCGATCGACGCGCCGTCGCCGACCCGCACCCGTCCGGACTCGAAGCGGCCGTCCTCCAGCGAGTGGCACTGGATCACCGAACCGGCGTTGAGTACGGCGTCGTCGCCGATCGTGACCAGGCTCTTCTCCGGCAGCGAGGCACCGTCGTCGAACACCCGCCGGCCGGCGGGCAGACCGGCGAGCCGGTTGCGCCAGACCAGCAGCGGGCTGCCGGCCAGGACCGGGCGGACGTAGAGCTTCCAGAGCCGTTCGTGGAACCAGAAGTAGCGGTCGTAGATCGACGCGGTGCGCGGCTGCAGCCCGCGGAAGCCGAGGGTGGCCCGTTCCAGCAGTGCCGACCAGGCCATCAGCAGCAGCGGGCCGAGGAACACCGCGGGCCCGAGCGCCCACAGTCCCCAGGACGGCCACAGCGCGACGGTGAAACCGATCGGGACCAGCGCCAGCGCGACACCGAACGCGCGGACCAACAGGGTCGTGAGCAGCGTCGTCGTGTTGTAGAGGTTCTTCGACCGCAGCCGCCGGGCCAGCTCCTCGTCGGTGTCCGGGTGGTTCGGGTGCGGGCCCGCGCCGGTGCGCGGGATCTCCATCGGCGGGGACCCGAGCAGGCCGACGTCGGAGCGGACCGGGCCCTCGGTCGGCACCATCACCTTCGTCGCCAGCAGGACGTTCTCCCCGGTCCGGGCGTCCGGCGGGAAGTGCACGTCGTTGCCGACGAAGTTCCGCTCGCCGACCTCGACCGGGCGGACCCGGAACGAGTCGTGCGACAGGTCGGTGTTCATGATCCGCAGCCCGTCGGACACCATCGTCCCGCCGCCGACCGACGACAGGTGCGGTGCCTCCTGGCGCAGCTGTGTGCCGAAGTTCGACCCGGTCTGCTGCATCCGTCCCAGGTCGTAGCCGAGCGCGCGCAGGTAGCCGGTGACGAACGAGCTGTCCCCGAGCATCAGCACCAGGAACCGGGAGTTCGACAGGCCCGTCACGATCTGCTGGGCGAGGTGCCGGATCCCGAACAGTGCGTAGGTCTCGCCCGGCCGCACCAGCAGCGACGCCACCCGCGGCACCACCAGGACGACGAGCGTCGCACCCAGTACCGCGAGCAGATAGAGCGCCATCACGGCGAGGGCGCCGACGGCGAAGAACCACCAGTGCATCCCGAGCTGCGCGGCGGTCAGGCCGATCCAGCCGGCCACCTCGGGCGCGAACCGGGAGAACAGCCAGGTCGTCAGCGCCAGCAGCGCGGTCCCGAGCAGCCACCCACCGCCGACGACGAATCCGCTGTAGACGAACCGGCGGGCGCGCCCCGCTCCCGACGGGGGCGCGGTCCGGTAGTCGGCGTCGGCGGCGCCGGCGGGTGAGCCGTGCCAGACCTCGCCGGCCGGGACGGTGTGCCCGGAGCGCAGCGCCGAGGCGTGTCCCAGCTGGGCACCGCCCTCCATGCCGGTCCAGGTGTCCAGCACCGACGCCTCACCGACCACGCAGTCGTCGCCGATCTCGACGGTGCCGAACTCAAGCGCCCCCGGCACCGCCCGGTACCCCTGCAGCGACGTCTCCGGGTACACGACGGTGCGACGTCCGATCCGGATCAGGTCGGTCGCGACCGGGACGTTGCGGGTGAAGATCGCGGTGTTCCGGCCGATCCGGGCACCCAGCAGTCGCAGCCACCACTGGTACGGCGGGGTGCCCGCGAGCAGCACCATCGGGCTCGACCGGATCAGCGTGCTGACCACCCAGAACCGAAAGTGCCCGAACCCCCACAGCGGCACGGATCCGGTCCGGAACCGGCCGACGACCGTCCACTTGACGAGCACCGGGAGGAGCACGACGGCGGCGAGCACCCCGGCCGACCAGACGGCGGACCGTCCGACGAGGGCGCCGGCGTCCGGTCCCGCGGAGATCCAGCGGTAGCCGGCGACCATGGTGACCGCGAACGCGAACCCGCCGGCGAGCAGGAACAGCAGCTGCCCGGTCCCGGTCAGCGCGTGCGCCACCGGCCGCGGCCGCACCGGCTCGACCCGCGGCGCCGGGGCGTCCCCGGTCGTGGCCGGCGGATCACCGAGCGCGGCCGCGAGCCCGCGGACCGTCGGGTTCCGGTAGACGTCGCGGGCGGCGACGGTGGGCAGGTCGCCACGGCGGCGCACGGCCGCGGTGAAGCCGGCCATCAGCAGCGAGGTGGCGCCGAGGTCGTCGAACACGTCGGCGGTCACCGAGATCTCGGCGACGTCCGCGCCGAGCGCGGTGGCGAGCTCGGCGGCCAGGCCACGCTCGACGTCGGTCTCCGGCGCGACGACCGGCCCGGAGCTCGCGATCCGGCCACCGGACGGGGCGGGCAGGTTCTTCCGGTCCGCCTTGTCGCTGGTCGTCATCGGGATGCGGTCGAGGTGCTCGAGGTAGGTCGGCACCATGTAGGACGGCAACCGGTCCCGGAGGGTGTCGCGCAGCTCGTCGGGGTCGGGGGCGTCCGCGTCGCGGGCCACGCTGTAGTAGCCGACCAGCTCCGGGGTCCCCGGCGTCGCCTCGTAGGTGTCGACGACGGCCATCGCGACCGCGGGGTGGTCCTGCAGCACGGCCTCGATCTCGCCGATCTCGATCCGGTACCCGCGGATCTTGACCTGCAGGTCGATCCGGCCCTGGTACTCGATCTCCCCGGAGGAGTCGACCCGGCCGAGGTCCCCGGTCCGGTAGAGCCGTCCCGACGGGTTGTGCGGGAGATCCAGGACGTCGTCGACGAAGACCTCGGCGGTCTTCTCGTCGCGGTTCAGATAACCCTCGGCGAGCCCGACACCCGCGATCGCGATCTCACCGGTCTCGCCGAACGGCAGCGCCCGCGCCGGACCGCCGGCGCCGGCCGCCGGGTCGTCGTCCCCCGGGTCGTCGTCCCCGGTGTCCAGCACGACGACGGCGTAGGTCGGCAGCGGCTCGCCGATGGTGACCGCCCGGTCCGGGTGCAGCTCGGTCCAGGTCGCGGTCACGGTGGCCTCGGTCGGCCCGTACACGTTGAGGAACCGCCGGTCGTCGCGGTACCAGCGGCGGACCAGGTCCTGCGGGCAGGCCTCGCCGGAGACGAGCAGGAAGCGCAGGTCGTCGAGGTCGGCGTCGAGGGTGGCGAGCAGGGTCGGGACGCAGCACATCGCGGTGACCCGGCGCTCGGCGAGGAAGTCGTGCAGCTCCTCGCCGACCATGGAGGCCCCGGGCGGTTTCGGCACCAGGGTGGCCCCGACCAGGAACGCGGTCCAGATCTCCTCGACCGAGAAGTCGAACGCCAGGGTCAGGCCCTGGTACATCCGGTCGTCGCCGCGCACGCCGTACTCGTCGGCGGCGACCCGGACGAAGTTGCAGATCGCCGGGTGTCCGATCACCACGCCCTTGGGGCGGCCGGTCGAGCCGGAGGTGTAGATCAGGTAGGCGGGGTGCTCGGTGCCGTCGCGCCGGTCGGCGGGGTCGAGCCTGGTGGCCGGACGGTCCGCGATACCCCCGGCCTCGTCGCCGTCGACGACCAGCGTCTCGACCTCGGCGCCGATCCCCTCGACCGCGTCCCGCGCGGAGCGGGTGGTGAGCAGCAGCCCGGCCGCGGAGTCGTGGAGGATGTAGTCGATCCGGTCTCCGGGGAAGCCCACGTCGAGCGGCACGAAGGTGACGCCGGCCTTCAGCGCGCCGAGCATCGCCGTGTAGGTCTCGACCGGGTCGTCGAGCAGCAGCCCGGCGACCGTGCCGGGCCCGTGCCCGCGGTCGCGCAGGTGCCGGGCCAGCCGGTCGGCACGGCCGTCGAGGTCGCGGTAGGTCAGCTCCCGGTCGCCGGTGTCGACGGCGACGGCGTCCGGGTGCCGGTCCACGGCCTCCTCGAACACTTCGGCCAGGTGCTCGCCGGGGCGGGTCCGCGGTGCCTCGAGCGTCGCGCCGGGCACCAGGACGCGGCCGTCGAGCTCCCGCCGGGGCATCGGGCTCGGCGTGGGCCTGGGCTCCGGCGACGGGGTGTACGGGAGATCGCGACGGACGACCAGCGGTGCGCTCCCCGGGCTCCCGTCGTCGCCCACCCCACCGGGCACGGCTCGTCTGGACACGTCGGACATGAGCCAGGACTACCCACCGAAACGTGTACGAAATGGACCGGAGGGAGGTGGGGATTATCACTCGCAAACAGGTGAACCAGCGCGGGCCGGCGTACGTAGGAGTAGATCCCCGCTGGTCAGCGGCGCGCCATGAGCGTGTCGAGGAGATCCTGGCCCAGGTCGTCGGCGTCCCCGGGGTGGTCGAGTCCGTGGTCGTCGAACCAGGACCGCGGGGCGTCCGGGTGCGGCCCGACGAGCCCGATCGCGCCGTCGCCGAACGAGGTGACCACCGCCGCGGCCGGACCGTCCGGATAGGTCGCCAGTACCTCGGCGTCCCGCCGGGTCCGGCGGGGCAGCACGATGGCGCCGCCGTCCTGGAAGTACAACGTCCGGTCCCGGCCGCGCCAGCTGACCGTCACCAGGGAAGGGTCCGGTGTGGTCACCGTGGCCCCCTTGCGGGACCAGTACTCCTCCACCCGGCCGTCGAGCAGGTCGAGGAAACCGCGTTCGGCGAGGAACGCGCCCATGCAGACCCCGAGGTAGCGGCCGCCGCCCCGGACGAAGCGCCGGATCGCGCCCCGGTCGCGGCGCAGCCGCCGGAACGCGGTCTCGTCGTCGCCGTCCGCGCCCGGGTAGGCGAACAGCACCGTCGACGGGTCGGCCAGCGCGTCCCGCAGCGATCGCTCCCCGGCCGGGCCCGCGGTCCGGACGTCGAAGCCGTGCCGGCCGGCGCGCAGCAGCGCCGCGACGGACTCGGTGTCGTCGGTGTGATCGGACTCCGACGGGCGGGTCCACGCGTCGGCGAACACCACCGCGACCGGGCGGCCGTCGGGAGCCACGGGCACTCAGGCGTCCTCGGCGAGCGCGGCGTCCAGGTCCGGGAACCAGGCGATGAGCTGGTCGAGACCGGTCATCCGGACCGGCCTGATCACCGCTCGGTTCCCGGGACCGGTGACCCCGTCCAGCCGGATCCCCGCCTCGGTCGCGGCGCGGGAGGAGTGGACCACCGCGGTCAGGCCGTGCGAACCCAGGAAACCGACACCCGAGAGATCCAGCACGGCCCGGCCGGTCCGGGCCTCACGCAGCAGCTCGGTCATCCGCTCACGGATCGCGTCGGCCTCGGTTAGGTCGACCTCGCCGATGACCTCGAGCACGCTGACCCCGGACCGGGGCTCGTGCGCCCGCAGCTGCACCCGCGACGCCGGCGCCGGCCAGCTCGTCCGGTCGGCGGGGCGCAGCTCCCGGGCGCGGTCGGCGGTGCTCACGCCGGCCCTCCGTATCCGGGCAGCAGCGGGCGCCGGCCCTGCGGAGCGTGACGGGCGGGGCCGTGCGTCCGGGACGGAGCGGCATGGTCTGCGATGCGCTCACGGTACCGAGATCGGGCCGGATCCGCACCGGCCCACCTCCGGTTCGACCCTGCCGGTGGAGCCCTGGTCACCGCCCGTGCGGACCGGCCCGCGATCCGGCCTGCGCGGGCCTGGTGCGACCGGGCCCGTCGGGTGCGAGTGCATCGCCGCGGAGCGGGGAACCCCAGCGGTCATGAGCACACGGACCGGCCGCGCGGTGCGTTTCGACCGCTACGGCGATGTGGACGAGCTGTACGTGACCGACGTCGAGGTGGAGGACCCGCCGCCCGGCAGGGTGCTGGTCGAGGTGGGTGCCGCAGGCATCAACCCGGGGGAGGCCTTCATCCGCTCGGGCGCGCTGGCCGAGGTGTTCCCCACGACGTTCCCGTCCGGGGAGGGCAGCGACTGGGCCGGCACGGTCGTCGCGGTCGGGGACGGTGTGACCGGGCTCGAGCCCGGCGACGACGTGTTCGGCTGGACCGACGAGCGGGCCTCGCACGCGACGTACGTGACCGTGCCCGCCGAGCAGGTGCTCCCGCGGCCCGCGGGTCTGGACGTCGCGACCGCCGGTGCGCTCTACGTGGCGGGGATGGCGGCCGTCGGGTCGGTGGAGGCGGTCGACCCGCAGCCGGGCGAGACCGTCGTCGTCTCGGGCGCGGCCGGCGGCGTCGGTCAGATCGCGGTGCAGCTGCTCGCCGCGCGCGGCGCCGAGGTCGTCGGCATCGCCTCGGAGCCCCACCACGCCCGGCTGCGCGCGATGGGTGTGACCCCGGCGGCCTACGGCGCCGACGCCGCGGAGACCGGGGCGAACGTGCGCGCCGCCGCGCCGGAGCACATCGACGCCTGGGTCGACCTGTACGGCGGTGGCTACGTCGCGATCGCCCGCGAGCTGGGCGTCCCGGCCGCCCGGATCAACACGATCGCCGACTTCGACGCCGTCTCGGAGTACGGGGTGAACGGGGACGGCACCGCGGCCGCGGCGAGCCGGGAGAACATGGCCGAGCTCGGCGAGCTGGTCGCGGACGGCGTCGTCGAGATCCCGATCGCGGCCGGCTACCCGCTCGACGACGTCCGCGACGCCTACACCGAGCTGGAGAAGCGGCACACCGCGGGCAAGATCGTCCTGCTGCCGCAGGGACGCTGATCCGGGCCGTTCGGACGGGGCGCCCGGCCCGGTGCGGTGGGCAGGGTGGTCGTCATGAACAGGGTCGTTCGTTTCCACGAGCTCGGCGGGCCCGGGGTGCTGACGGTCGTCGAGGAACCCGATCCGGTCCCGGGGCCCGGTGAGGTCGTCGTCGACGTCGAGGCGATCGGGCTCAACCGGGCCGAGTCGATGTTCCGGCGCGGCGAGTACATCGAACCGACCCGGCTCCCGGCCGGGCTCGGTTACGAGGCCGCGGGCACGGTCGCCGCCCTCGGGGACGGGGTGACCCGCTGGGCGGTGGGGGACCCGGTCAGCGTCGTCCCGGCGTTCTCGATGAACGACTTCACCGTCTACGGCGACCGGGCCCGGGTGCCCGCCCGCGCGCTGGTCGCGCGTCCGGTCGACGCGGTCACCGGGGCCGCGACCTGGATGCCGTTCCTGGTCGCCTACGCGGGGCTGCTCGAACCTGGGGTGCTGCGGCCCGGCGACCACGTCCTGATCACCGCGGCGTCGTCGAGCGTCGGGCTGGCCGCGATCGCCACCGCGAACCGGATCGGCGCCGTCCCGATCGCGACCAGCCGCAGCCGGGCCAAGGCGGGCGCGCTGCTCGACGCCGGCGCCGCGCACGTCGTCGCGACCGGGGAGGAGGACCTG
Organism: Pseudonocardia nematodicida; assembly: GCF_040105385.1. Taxonomy (NCBI): domain Bacteria; kingdom Bacillati; phylum Actinomycetota; class Actinomycetes; order Pseudonocardiales; family Pseudonocardiaceae; genus Pseudonocardia; species Pseudonocardia nematodicida. The sequence goes on along the minus strand of NZ_JBEDNQ010000004.1, from coordinate 247,197 downwards.
GTCGCGCGCTGCCGGGAGATCACCGGCGGGCGGGGCCTGGACGTGGTGTTCGACGCCGTCGCCGGCCCCGGGGTCGAGACGATGGCCGGGGCGGTCCGCCCGGACGGCACGATCGTCATCCACGGCCGGCTGTCCGGCGAACCCACGATCTTCCCGACGGCGACACTGCCGGACCTGGTCGTGCGCAGCTTCACGCTGTTCGCGATGACCCACGACGAGGAACGGTTGCGCCGGGCCGCCGCGTTCGTCGCCGCCGGGATGCGCGGCGGGGACTTCACCCCGCAGGTCGACCGGGTCTTCGAGGGGCTCGACCGGGTCGTCGAGGCGCACGAGCACCTGGAGTCGAACGCCCAGGTCGGCAAGATCGTCCTGACGCCGTAGCTGGTCAGCACCGTGCCGTGAAGCGCTGTGCCGTGAAGCGCTCCAGGGCGTCCGCACCGACGGCCGGCCCGTCGACCTCCCGCATCCGCGCGCCGAACGCCTCGACCGCGGCGCGGATCGCCGGGTCACCGGCGACCGCGTCCACTGCCGCCCGCAGGGTCGGCGCGTCGAGGGTCGCGGGGTCGAGCCGGCGACCCAGCCCGAGCTCGTCGACCCGGCCGGCGTTCACGTACTGCTCGACCATCTGCGGCACCCCGACCTGCGGCACGCCGAGCAGCAGCGCCTCCAGCGTCGACCCCATCCCGCTGTGCGTCACGAACGCCCGTGCCCGGCGCAGTACCGCGATCTGCGGCACGTACGGCGCCGCGACGACGTTGCCCGGCAGCGGGCCGAGCGCCGCCGGGTCGACCCGGTCGCCGATGGACATGACGACCTGCCACACGCCGTCGTCGAACGCCTCGACGCAGGTCCGGAAGAACTCCGGCCGGTCGTTGAACGTGGTGCCCAGCGACACCAGCAGCAGCGGCCCGTCCGGGTCGGCGAGCGGCGGCGGGTGCCACTGCTCGTGCGCGCGGGACCCGAGCGCGTGGCCGAGGAACGCGAACGAGTCGTCGAAGGTGTCCCCGGCGATCTGGAACTCCCGGGGGACGAACACCAGCGTCAGGGCGGCCGGGACGTCGAAGCCGACCGGCTCCAGGCCGTGCTCGCGCGCGAAGGCGGCGATGCGTTCCCCGTTGTGCGCGAAGACCTCGGCCATCGCCCGGGTCATCGGGTCGTCCGGGGTGAGCATGTCGCGCATCGAGAACCCGCCGCCGGTGGCCAGCGTCGGGCGCAGGGTCACGTAGGGCAGCTCCCGTGCCCGCGCGACCAGGGCCCCGACCGGGATCAGCGCGTCGCCGCAGACCGCGTCCGGTGGGTCGTCGGCCAGCATCGCGGTCAGCACCGGGAACACCGACTCGACGGAGCCGGCGAAGACCTCGAGGCGGGTGCGGAGCTGCTCCTGTGTCGGCGGCTCACCCGGCGGCGGTGCCGGCGCGTGCTCGGGCATCACGAACGGCACCTCGACGGCGTCGGCGCCGGCGGACCGGACCGCGTCCAGCAGCGCCGTCCCGGTCGCGTAGGTGACCCGGTGCCCGCGGCGCACGAGCTCGGCGACCAGCGGGAGCGTCGGGAACACGTGCCCGACGGCGGGCATGCAGACGAAGGTGAAGTGCCTGCTGCGCATGGCGTCGATGCTGGCAGTGATCCCGGCGCAGGTCGTCCGGACGAACGGGCACCGGCCGGGCATCGGGCCTCCCGCCGGACGAACCCGGCGGGAGACCTGGCTCACCCGTCCAGCTTCGACGGGTCCAGCGTCGACCGCCGCACCCCGAGCCGGCGGTTCAGCAGGATCGTCACGCCCCAGAGCACCAGTCCGAGCACCAGCAGCATCCCGGCGATCTCGTACTGGATCGCGTCCCGTCCGGAGATCGGCAGCACCAGGTAGAAGCTGGTGATCGCGCCGACGACCGGCAGGCCGGGTGGGGCACGGAAGTGGTCGGCGTCCACCCGGTCCTTCCGCAGTACCAGCACCGCGACGTTGACGATCGCGAACACCGCGAGCAGCAGCAGGGAGGTGGTCCCGCCGAGCGCGGCGACGACGTCGGAGTCGGTGTCCAGCGACACGTAGGAGATCAGCGCGAACGAGATCAGCGTGGTGAACACGATCGCGACCCACGGGGTGCGCCGGAAGGGGTGCACCCGGGCCAGCTGCTGGGGCAGGACGGCCTGGTTGGCCATCCCGTAGAGCAGCCGGGAGGCCATCAGCATGTTGATCAAGGCCGAGTTGGCCACCGCGAACATCGAGATGAACGGCAGCACGACGTCGGCGGGGATGCCCGGCGCGCCGGCCCGGACCACCTCGACCAGCGGGGTCTCGCTCGCGGCCAGCGGGCCGACCGGGACCAGCGCGACCGAGCAGATCGCGACCAGCACGTAGATCACGGCGGTGATGGTGAGGCCACTGATCATGATCTTCGGGAAGATCCGGCGTGGTTCGTGGCACTCCTCGGCCATGTTGACCGAGTCCTCGAACCCGACCATGGCGAAGAAGGCCAGCGAGGTGGCCGAGGTGATCGCCAGGAACACGCCCTTGTCCTCGGGTGTGTCGAAGGCGATCACCCGGGACCAGTCGGCGTTGCCGCCGGCGATCGCGAACACCCCGACGAGGATCACCAGCAGCAGGCCGGAGAGCTCGACGAGGGTGAGCACGACGTTGAGCCGCACGCTCTCGCCGACGCCGCGGAAGTTCACCGCCGCGACCACCGCCATGAAGCCGAGCGCGATCAGCACGATCCCGCCGTTGCCCAGGTCGAGGCCGAAGCCCTCGTTGAGGTTCGACGCGAACGCCCGCGACGCCGTCGACGCCGAGGTGATGCCCGAGCACATCACCACGAAGGTGACCATGAAGGTCAGGAAGTGGATGCCGAACGCCTTGTGTGCGTACAGCGCGGCGCCCGCGGCCTGTGGGTACTTGGTCACCAGCTCCAGGTAGGAGAACGCGGTGAGCATCGCGACCGCGAAGGCGACCAGGAACGGCAGCCACGCCGCGCCGCCGACCTCCTCGGCGACCTGGCCGACCAGGGCGTAGATCCCGGTGCCCAGGATGTCGCCGACGATGAACAGCAGCAGCAGCTTCGGGCCCATCACCCGGCGGAGGGTGGGCTGGCCCTCACCGGTCGTCGGTGCGGTGGCCTCGGCCATCGGAGCGATCCCCTCCGCGGCGGGTGTGTCCCGTCGTCGCCGAACATCCTGAATGGGGGATGTCGCCGTGTCGACCCGAAAGGGTTGCGTGCCGGATTCGAGCCGGGGCCCGGGGTGTCACCGTGCCGGGCCGGCGGGGTCGCACGCCGCCGGCCCGGCCGAAGGTCTCAGCGCGCGTGCCGGGGCGGGACAGGGGCTCCGGGGCCTCCCGGGGCGCCCATCGGGGTGTCCGGGTACGGCTGCCGGACGGGGCCGCCCGGGTGGCCACCGGGGTAGCCGCCCGGGACCCGCGCGACGGCGTCCGAGCCGGGTGCCGGCGGGACCCCGAACGGGTCACCCGGACCACGGCCCGGCGTCGCCGACCGTGCCGCGTCCCGCTCGGCCTGCGCGCGCAGCAGGTCGCGGATCTCGGTGAGCAGCTCGGAGTCGGTCGGCGGGACCTCTTCCTCCTTGCCCAGGATCCGGCGCTCCTGCAGCCACTTCATCGGGAAGACGACCAGGAAGTAGATCACCGCAGCGGTGATGAGGAAGGTGATGATCGCGTTGAGGAAGCTCGCGTAGTCGAGCTGCACCGCGTCGGTGAGCGGGATCGTGCCGGGCGGGATCGCGTCGGTCCCACCGGAGAACAACCGGAGCAGCGGCTCCAGGAACGACCGGGTGAACGACGTCACCACGGCGGTGAACGCCGCGCCGATGACGACCGCCACGGCCAGGTCGATCACGTTCCCGCGCAGCAGGAATTCCTTGAAGCCCTTGAGCACGCCGGAGCACTCCTCGTGGATCGTCGGGGGACGGAGATCCTCTCCGGCGAGGGAGGCTAACCCGGGTCCGGCGCCGCTGCCGGGCGTGGCCGCCGGACCGCGGCGGGTGGGACGGCACGAGCGACGAGCGGGGCGGACACCGGCGACGGGCGGCTGCCGTCCGGGGGCGCCGGCGTCCGGCGACCGGCCGCGTTCGGCGATCAGCCGCGTTCGGCGATCAGCCGCTCGAGGAAGTCGCCGGCCTCGCGGGCGGCTCGCTCGACGTCACCGTCGGCGATCGCCTCGACCAGACCGTCGTGCGAGACGTCCCGGTCGGTGCCCACCGTGTCCGGCATGGTCGCGGCGACGCTGCCGGCCACCGCCTCCACGACGCCGCGGTAGAGCTCGGTGAGCAGCCCGTTGCCCGCGCACCCGACGACCGCGAGGTGGAAGTCGGTGTCGGCCCGGGCTGCCCGCTCCATCGCAGCGGTCCCGGCCGGCCCGCCCTCGTGCGGGGCCACGGTCGCGGCGTCGGCCACGGCGGCGTCCCGCTCGGCGAGTGCCGCCCGCAGCGCGGCCACGTCGGCGTCCGTGCGACGGGTGGCGGCGAGCCGCGCGGCCTCCACCTCGAGCGTGCGCCGCACCTCCAGGACCTCGCGGAGCTCGGCCCCGCACAGCGCGCGCAGGGCTCCGGACAGCTCGGTGGTCGCGCGCACGTAGGTGCCGTCGCCCTGCCGGACCTCCAGCAGCCCGCCGTGTGCGAGGGCCCGCACGGCCTCCCGGACGGTGTTGCGCCCGACGTCGAGGGTCGCGCTCAGCTCCGCCTCCGGCGGGATGCGGTGGCCGACCGGCCACTCGCCGGAGGAGATGGCGTCCCGGAGCTGGGCGATCACCTGGTCGACCAGGCCGCCGCGTCGTGTTGTGACCAGAGGCACCGGATCATCCTTCCATCCGAACATCCTACGTCTGTAACAATACTGTTTCGTGAGCATTGCTGATCAGCGGACCGACGCGGAGGAGATCACCACCGGACCGGCGGGCACCCGGGGGCGCCGGCGGCGGGCCGCGCTGATCGCGACGCCACTGCTCGTCGTCGGCGTCGCGCTGGCCGCGACCAACCTGCGCCCGGCCGTCACCAGCATGGCATCCGTGCTCGGCGAGGTCCGGGACGATCTCGGCGCCTCGACCGCCTGGATCAGCGTGCTCACCGCCGTCCCGACGGTCTGCTTCGGGCTGGCGGCCATCGCCGCGCCCTGGCTGGGCCGACGGCTCGGCGCCGGGCGGGCCATCGCGCTGGCCCTGGCCGTGCTCACCGCCGGTCTCGTGCTCCGGATCGTGGACGGCCCCTGGGTCGTGCTCGGCGGGACGTTCGTCGCGGCCGCGGGGATCGCGATCGGCAACGTGCTCATCCCCGCGGTGGTCAAGGAGTCGTTCCCGCACGCCATCGGCCGGATCACCGGCATCTACACCGCGGGGCTCGCGGCCGGCGGCGGGATCGGTGCGGCGCTGACGCCGCCGATGGAGCAGCTGCTCGGCGGCTGGCGCGGCGCGGTCGGTGCCTGGGCGGTGCTCTCCGCCGCGGCGCTGGTCGTCTGGCTGCTCGGTGCCCGGCACGGCGAGGACCGGGGCCCGGTGGTCGCGACCGCGGGCACCCGGCGGTCGATGCTGCGCCGGCCGCTGGCCTGGGTCGTCACCGCGTTCTTCGGGCTGCAGGCCTGCGTCGCCTACGTGGCGATGGGCTGGCTCTCCGAGCTGCTGTTCTCCGAGGGCGTCTCCCGTACCGACGCCGGCCTGATGCTGGCGCTGATCAGCCTGATCGGTATCCCGCTGAGCTTCGTCGTCCCCCCGATCGCGCTGCGGCAGAAGTCGCAGTCGGGCTGGATCGTCGGTCTGGCCTGCTGTTCGCTGGTCGCCGTCCTCGGCCTCGCGGTGGCCCCGGCCGCGGCACCCTGGCTCTGGTCGGTGCTGCTCGGCGTCGGCATGGGCGTGTTCCCGCTGGGGCTGGGCGTGATCGCGCTGCGGACCCGGGAGGTGTCCGAGACGACCGACCTGTCGGCGATGGCGCAGGGCTTCGGCTACCTGCTCGGCGCGGGTGGGCCGTTCCTGTTCGGGATCCTCTACGGCGCCACCGGCGGCTGGACGGCGTCGCTGATGCTGCTCGCCGCCGTGATCGTCGCGGAGATGGCCCTGGGCTGGGCCGCCGGACGCCCCCGCTTCGTGTAGGCGCTCCGCGCTCGTGAGTGGTTGTCGCGGTCAGGACCGCGATGACCGCTCACGAGGGCTGGGAGTACCGTCGCACCCGCACCCGAGTGGCGGAGCCCGGCAGTCGACGAACGGCCGCCGCGCCGGTGTGCCGTCGCCGTCGCGGGGGCCGGTCGTGCCCGGAGTCCGCGGCACCGCAGACCGTCAGGAGTTCCCGTGACCGACACCGCCCTCCCCCCGGCCGGGGACACGGCGCGGCTGGTCGAGCAGACCGGCCCGTACTTCGGCCGCTTCGGCGGCCGCTACGTCCCGGAGGCGCTGGTCGCCGCGCTGGACGAGCTGGAGCAGGCCTACCACTCGGCGATGACCGACGAGGCCTTCCAGGCCGAGCTCGCCGAGCTGCACCGCACCTACTCCGGCCGCCCGAGCCTGATCACCGAGGCGCCCCGGTTCGCCGAGCACGCCGGGGGCGCACGGGTCCTGCTCAAGCGCGAGGACCTGAACCACACCGGCTCGCACAAGATCAACAACGTGCTGGGCCAGGCGCTGCTCACCAAGCGGATGGGCAAGACCCGGGTGATCGCCGAGACCGGCGCCGGCCAGCACGGTGTCGCCTCGGCCACCGCGGCCGCGCTGCTCGGTCTCGAGTGCGTCGTCTACATGGGACAGGTCGACACCGAGCGGCAGGCGCTGAACGTGGCCCGGATGCGGCTGCTCGGCGCCGAGGTCCGCCCGGTCGCCTCGGGGTCGCGCACCCTCAAGGACGCGATGAACGAGGCCATGCGCGACTGGGTGACCAACGTGGTCGACACCCACTACCTGATCGGCTCGGTCGCCGGGCCGCACCCGTTCCCGGCGATGGTCCGGGACTTCCAGCGGATCATCGGCGTGGAGGCCCGGCAGCAGGTCCAGGACCTGATCGGGCGGCTGCCGGACCTGGTCGGGGCGTGCGTGGGCGGCGGCTCGAACGCGATGGGCATCTTCCACGCGTTCCTCGACGACGCCGGGGTCGAGCTGGTCGGCTTCGAGGCCGGTGGCGACGGCGTCGAGACCCCGCGGCACGCGTCCTCGATCGGCGGCGGCGACGTCGGCGTGCTGCACGGCTCGCGCAGCTTCATCCTGCAGGACGAGGACGGCCAGACCCGGGAGAGCCACTCGATCTCGGCCGGCCTGGACTACCCGGGCGTCGGGCCCGAGCACTCCTGGCTGCACGACATCCACCGCGCCCGCTACGAGTCGGTCACCGACGACGAGGCGATGCAGGCCTTCCGGCTGCTCTGCCGCACCGAGGGCATCATCCCGGCGATCGAGAGCGCGCACGCGCTGGCCGGGGCGCTGCGCGAGGGCCGCCGGCTCGGCCCCGGTGCCGTGCTGCTGGTGAACCTGTCCGGCCGCGGCGACAAGGACGTGGACACCGCCGCGCGGTATTTCGACCTGATCGATGACGACGGCGAGGCCGTCACCGACGAGACCGTCGGAACCGGCGCGGGGGTGGAGCAGTGAGTGTCGCGCAGCGCATCGCGGCGGTCCGGGAGCAGGGCCGCGCGGCCCTGATCGGTTACCTGCCGGTCGGCTTCCCGGACGTCGACGGCTCGGTCGAGGCCATGCGGGCGATGGTCGAGGGCGGCGTGGACGTCGTCGAGGTCGGCCTCCCGTACTCCGACCCGCTGATGGACGGCCCGGTGATCCAGCGGGCCACCCAGCAGGCGCTGGACAACGGTGCCCGCTCCCGGGACGCGTTCACCGCGGTCCGCGGGGTCGTCGACGCCGGCGCCCCGGCCGTCGTGATGACGTACTGGAACCTGATCGACCGCTACGGCATCGAGCGGTTCGCCGGCGACCTCGCCGCGGCCGGCGGCTCCGGCCTGATCACCCCGGACCTGCTGCCCGACGATGCCGAGGACTGGCTGGCCGCGTCCGGGAAGCACGACCTGGACCGCATCTTCCTGGTCGCGCAGACCACCACGCCGGAGCGGATGCGGCTGACCGTCGGCGCCGGTCGCGGGTTCCTCTACGCGGCCTCGCTGATGGGGGTCACCGGCGTCCGCTCGATCGGCGCCGAGGCCCGCGAGCTGGTGGGCCGCTGCCGCGAGTTCTCCGGCGAGCTGCCGGTGTGCGTCGGGCTGGGCGTGCGGACCGCCGAGCAGGCCGCGGACGTCGCGTCCTACGCCGACGGCGTCATCGTCGGCACCGCCTTCGTGCAGGCCCTCGAAGCCGGTGGGCCGGTCGCCGTGCGCGAGCTGGCGGCGGACCTGTCCGAGGGTGTCCGGGCGGGGGCTCCGGCTCCGGCCTGACACGCGCTCGATCGTCATCCGGGTTCCGGCCGGTGCCATCCGTGGCACCGGCCGGAACTGTTTCGGCGATCATCGGCCGCCGGGCCGGGCCGCCGGAGCCGGGCCGCCGGGCCGGGGCCGGGGCGTCCGAGTCGGGCCGGAGCCGGGCCGCCGGGCTGCCGGGTCAGGGGCGGCCGGTGATCGTCCGGGGGCGGGTGCCGGCTCGGTCGCCGGTGGGCCGCCGGAGATCACCGGTCGTGCTGTGGGGGCCGTCTCCGCCGATCGGCGGTGTGCGCGGGCGCGGCCGTGCGAGCCGCCCGTCCACGGCGACCGTCCACGGCGACCGAGCGGGCCGACCGGCGTCGAGCGGTCGAAGCCTGAGACCGGAGCGGGTGACCGGACGCCGCGGTGTACTCCACTCGGAGTGATCCGGGCCCGTTTGGCGCGATCCGGAAGCCGACCGGCGGTGATGACTCTCAGGAAAGCAACCTCGGGGGCGGAGGGTTCCTAAGGTCGATCCCGTCGCGCTGCGGACCGCTCCCCAATCGAGCCGCGGGCGACGGCCGGGACTCCCCACCCGGCCCGCTCCCGACCCGGAAGTGATCCCATGATCCGTCCCGTGCTGCGCGGACGCGCCCCCGGCGTCCGCCCGACCGTACCGCGTCACACCGATCCCGCCGGGCCTCGGCCCGGCGAGCGGTGACCCGCGCGGCCCTGCATCCGGTCACCGCACCGGTCCGGCGCGAGGCGCCGGCAGCCGACGCCTGGCTGGCGCACCGTCGCGCCCGGCTGATCTGGCACTCCGTGCTCGTCACGGTGCTGGTCGGCCCGTCGCTGATCTGGATGCTGCGCTCCGAGCCGCAACCGCTGGGCCACCACCTGTCCGTGGTCACCGGTCTGCTGGCGCTGTCCGCGATGGTCGTCGTGGCGGTGCTCCCGTCCCGGGTACGCGGGCTGTCCCGCGCGCTCGGACTGGAGACGCTGCTCGGCCTGCACCGCAGGCTCGGGATGCTGGCCGGGGCGCTGGTCGCGCTGCACCTGGCCGTCGTCGTCGCCGCCGATCCGGCGCGGGTGTGGCTGCTGGTCCCCGGCGTCGCCCCCGCCCGAGGGCAGGCCGCGACGATCGGGACCGTCGCGATCGGGGTGCTGCTCGTGCTCGCGACCCGGGGGGTCCGCAAGGGCGCGTCGCACGAGCTCTGGCGGTGGCTGCACCTGAGCCTCGCCGCGCTGGTGCTCGGCGGATCCGTGCTGCACGTGTTCTGGCTGAACAACCTGGTCACCGACGCCGTCATGGGCCCGGTGCTCACCGTGCTCGGCCTGCTGCTGCTGGTCGTGCTCGGGCTGCGCTGGGGCGGGCGGGGCCTGTCCGAGAGCGGCGAGTACCGGGTGCACGTCGTGCGCCCGGAGAGCGAGACCGTCTCCACCCTGGTGCTGGTCCGCCGGGGCCGGCACTCCGGTCCGTGGTTCCGGCCCGGTCAGTTCGCCTGGCTGCGCACCGAGCGCATGTCGGTCGAGGAGCACCCGTTCACGATCGCCTCCAGCGCCGAGGACGGCGGCCGGATCGAGTTCACCGTCCGGCACACCGGTGACTACGTGTCCCGGCTGCGCGAGCTGCAGCGCGGCGACCCGGTCTGGGTGGACGGCCCGTACGGGTCCTTCACCCCGGACGCGGTCCCCTCGACCGGGCTCGTGCTGATCGCCGGCGGGGTCGGGATCACGCCGATGATGAGCATGCTGCGCACCGCGGCGGACCGCGGCGACCGGCGTCCCTACCGGCTGGTGGTGCACGCCCGGGACCGCGCCGACCTGCTGTTCCGGTCCGAGCTCGAGCACCTGCGCACCATGCTCGACCTCGAGGTCACCGAGGTGCTGCGGACGCCGTCTTCGGACTGGGGCGGTGCGACCGGGCCGATCGACACCGCATTGCTCGCCGCCGTCCTGACCGATCTCGACACCCCCCGGGTGCGGCTCGACTACTTCATCTGCGGGAACCCGCGGCTGGTCGGCGACGTGCTGGACACCCTCGCCTCGCTCGGCGTGCCGGACGAGCGGGTGCACACCGAGCAGTTCGCCCAGGTCTGACCGACCGACATCTGAGGAGAAGATTCATGTCCCGCCGGATGCCGGGCCCCCTGCGCTGGTCGATCCTCGCCGCGCTGGCCGGGGTCGTCGCCGTCGCGCTGGCGCAGTCGTGGGTGGCCGCCGCCCCCACCGCGCCCGAGCAGGGATGGCAGGAGACGCAGTGGGGTCCGCTCGGTCCCGCCGACCGCGACCTGTTGCAGAAGGTCCGCCTCGCCGGTCTGTGGGAGGCGCCGACCGGGCAGCAGGGTGAGCAGCAGGCCAGCTCGCCGGCCGTCCGCGAGGTCGCGCGCAACCTGGGCGTCGAGCACCACGACCTGGACGAGATCGTCCGCACCACCGCCGAGCAGCTCGGTGTCGCGCTGCCCAGCCGGCCGACCGACGAGCAGATCGGCTGGATGAACGACCTGACCGCGCGCAGCGGCACCGACTACGACCGGCAGTTCGTGCAGATCCTGCGGGCCGCGCACGGCAACGTGCTGCCGGTGATCACCGACGTCAAGGTCGGTACCCGCAACGACCTGATGCGCGAGTTCGCCAACGAGGCGTCGGTCTACGTCACCCGGCACATCGGCTACCTGGAGTCCACCGGGCTGGTCGACTACTCGGCGCTGCCGGCCCCGCCCGACCCGGTGCCCGCGGACGCCCGCACGTTCACCGACGTGATCGTCCCGGCCGTGGTCGTCGGCCTCGCGTTGCTCGCCGCCGGTGGCCTGCTCATGACCCTCTACCGGCGGGGGCGCCCGGGCGGCGGCGCGATGGCGAAGCTGCCGAACCTGCTCCCCGCCGGCCGTCCGATCCCGTCGCCACGCCGATCGGCCGACGCCGCACCGGTGCTGGGCCCACCCGACCCGTGGGAGGAGCTCGCGCACGTCCCACCGTCCCGGCACCGCCGGGACGGTGACCCGGAGAGCTCCGGCGAGCACCACCTCCCCACCTTCACCGGCTACGAGTTCGACGACCGTCCCGACAGCGGAGCGGTCCAGCCCGACATCCATTCATCCGGAGCGCACCGACGTCGCGCCCGGTCCAGCACGAGGAGCCGTCACCGATGAGTCCCATGCCCAGCCGCACACGCCGGATCGGCGTCGCCGCGGCCTTCGCCGCCGCCCTGCTGATCGGTGCACCGGTGGCCTACGCCGCCGGGAGTGCCACCAAGGACGGGGACGAGGTCGTCAGCAGCAGTGAGTCCGCGGAGGGGACCGGCCTGCTCGGCGGGTCCCGCGGAGGCGGTCACGACCACTCGTCGGGCGGCAGCTCGTCCGGTCAGGACGACGGCTCCGACGAGGAGAACGGCGCGGACGGCGCCGGGGGATCGGGCGACCCCGACGGCGGGAACGCCGACGGCGGCGACGACGCCGGTGCCGAGGGTTCCGGCCGGGACGACGCCGAGCGCGAGGAGTCCGAGGACGGGAACCGTGCCGACTCCGACGGCGGGAACGAGCAGGGTGGCGGTGACGACGTCCAGGGCCTGGACATCCTGGCCTCCGACTGCTCGAACAGCAGCCTGATCCCGCACAACGGCTTCCAGGAGTCGCCGCGCTGCGTGGACACCTCGTTCGGTGAGGTCGCCGCGGTCGACAAGAGCCCGTCGCTGCTGATCACCGAGGCGCCGACCGAGGTCGCGCCCGGCGAGGACTTCAGCATCACGGTGAGCACCCGCAACCTGGTGCGTGACCGGTTCCTGCCGGCCGCGCAGGGTGGCTACTACGTCGAGGCGTCGCTGCTGAACGGCGAGGGCCTGCAGCGCGGTCACTTCCACACCGCCTGCCGGGTCCTGCCGAACCCGGGTGAGGCTCCCGACTCCTCGCCCGCCCCGGCCTTCTTCGAGGCGACCGAGGACGGCGGCGGTGGCGCCGCCCCGGACGAGGTCACGATCAACGTGCCCGGCGTGGACGAGGCCGGTCAGCTGCAGTGCTCGTCCTGGGCCGGTGACGGCTCGCACCGCATCCCGATGATGGAGCGCGCCAACCAGACGCCGGCCTTCGACTCCATTCGGGTCCAGGTGGGCTGACATGCGGATCAGTGGTCCCCTGCTGACGCTGGCCACCGTGGGCGCGGTCGGCGCGGGCGTCCTCGCCGCCAACGTCGTGCTCACCGCCGAGCCGGGAACCTCGGTCGTCGAGCAGGCCACCGGCCTGCTCGCCCTCGACCAGGAGGTCCCCGGCGAGGCGGCCACCGATCAGCCGGGGGCCGCTGGGCCCGCCCCCGCCGACGCCGTCTACGAGGGACGGTCGGCGGGGGACGAGGTCACCGTGTCGATCACCGTCTCCGACGGTGCCGCGACCGCCCGGGTCCGCGGCGAGCTGCTCGACACCCGGGCCGACGGCGAGATCGACCCGTCCGGCCGGACCGTGCTGACCAGCTCCGGCGGCGACCGGGTCGAGTACTCCGTGCAGGACGGCACGGCGTTCGGGACGGTCACGGGCTCGGGCCGGAGCTGGCCGTTCTCGGCCGCCGCGGCCGACGACCCGGCTCCCGCCGCCGCCGCGTCCGGGGGTGGCTACTGATGGCCCACCCCCGCCGTTCCGGGCACGCCGACCGTCGCGAGACCGACCCGTTCGGGATCCCGCCGGTGCCCACCGACCCGCGTGCCGGCGTGCCGGCGCCGCGGCGGTCCGGGGAGGGCACCGGGAGGCGCTCCCGCGCCCGGTCGCGGGCCGCCGGGCAGCCGTTCGACGACCTCGACCCGCGTGCCGGGTCCGGTCCGGCTCCGGGGTTCGGCCGGCGCGACGGCTTCGACCCGGGATTCGACCCGCGCGACGGGCTCGACCCGCGCGACGGGCTCGACCCGCGCGACGGACGCCACCTGCCCGGCGAGTACGACCTGCGCGACGGGTATGACCCGCGCGACGAGTACGACCTGCGTGACGCCTTCGACCCGCGCGACGAGTACCCGCGCGAGCCCGTCGACCCGCGCGCCCGGCCGGACCCCCGGGCCGGATCCGGCGAGCTCCCCGCGGTTCGACCCGCTCGTCGTGCACCGCGGGCGAGCTTCGGCGACGACCGGGCCCGCGACGAGCGCTGGGCCGGACCGGAGCCGGCGGGCATGTTCACCCCCGCGGCGGACGGCCCTGCGCCCGACTCCCGGGGCGACGACGTCCCGGCCGGGATGCGTGCCGACGCGCGCGTCTGGGCCGGGGAGCACGAGCCGGCCGGGGGCCCGTCGCGCCGCTCGCGGCGGGACGCCCGACGGGGCCGCCCGCCGCGGGACGCCGACCCCGCAGGGCCCCCGGCCGGCCGGCGCACCGCGACCCGCCCGGCCGCCGACCTCGACGACCCGGCGGCCGGTCCGGATCCCGACACGGAGTCCACAGGCCACCGGGACGGCCGGTCCCGCAGGGTCCGGCGCCCGTTCCGTTCCGGGAACGCGGACGGCCCGTCCCTGCGGGCGGTCGTGATCCCGGCGGCGGTCGGCACCCTCGTCGCCGTCGCGCTCGGGGTCTGGGCCCGCCAGCACGAGGGCACCGGCGTCGCGGTGAACCTCGCCGGGTTCTCCAGCGGCGCCGCCGTGAAGGCCTGGCTCGGCTCGCTGGCCCTGCTGCTGGCGCTGGTGCAGGGCGTGACCGCAGCGATGATGCGTCGCGCCGACTACGGCGACCCGCTGCTGGGCACCGTGCACCGCTGGTCCGGGCGGGCCGCGGTGCTGATCACGGTCCCGGTCGCGGTGCAGTGCCTCTACGCGTTCGGCTTCTCCGCCGCGACGCCGTCGACGCTGGCCCACTCGGTGCTCGGCTGCGTGTTCTACGGCGCGTTCGTCACCAAGATGCTGCTGCTGCACAAACGCGGGGTCCCGGGCTGGGCACTCGCGGTCTGCGGCGGGCTGCTGCTCGCCGTGCTCGCCGGAGTCTGGCTCACCTCGGCGCTGTACTTCTTCAGTGGCCAGGGCCTGACCTTCTGACGACCTCCCGACCCACCACCCACGGAGATTCCACGATGTCCCCGATCACGCCGTCCCCGACCCGCGGGTTGACCCGGCGCGGCGTGCTCGCCGGTGCCGGCGCCCTGGGCGCCTGCTGCGCCGCGGGCTGCGCCACCTACGGCACCCCGAACGCCGGCCCGGCTCCGGAGCAGGAATCCGGCGGCGACGCCGCGGCACCCCCGCCCGGCGACGACGGCTCGCTGGCCGCGGTGGACGACATCCCGGTCGGCGGGGGCCTGGTGTTCGCCGACCAGGGCGTCGTCGTCACCCAGCCGCAGGCCGGCACGTTCGCCGCGTTCGACGCCGCCTGCACGCACCAGGGCTGCCTGGTCGACCAGGTCACCGACGCCGGTATCACCTGCCCGTGCCACGGCAGCGTGTTCGACCTGGCCGACGGCTCCCCGCTGGCCGGACCCGCGAACGGCCCGCTGGGCGAACGCGGCGTCACCGTCGACGGCGACCGCATCCTCCTCGCCTGAGCCCGGGCGGGAGCGCGCGGATCAGCCCAGCGTGAACGGGTCCCGGGTGCCGCCGGACAGCTCGACCCAGATCGCCTTCTCCTCGGTGTACTCATCGATCGCGTGCACCCCGTTCTCCCGGCCGAGCCCGGAGTGGCCGAACCCGCCGAACGGCACGCCGGGCGCCACCACCCGGTAGGCGTTGATCCACACCGAGCCGGCCCGGATCCGGGCGGCCACCCGGTGCGCCCGGTGCACGTCCTTGGTCCACACCGCGCCGGCCAGGCCGTACGGGGTGTCGTTGGCCAGCGTCACCGCCTCGTCCTCGTCGGTGAAGGTCAGTGCCGCGAGCACCGGCCCGAAGACCTCCTCCCGGTACACGGTGGACTCCGGCGTCACCCCGGTGATCACCGTCGGCTGCACGAAGTACCCGCCGAGCGACGACTCGGCCGCCCCGCCGTAGGCGATCGTGTTGCCCTCCGAACGGGCGGTGTCCAGATAGCCGAGGACCTTCTCGTACTGCGGCGCGTTCGCCACCGGTCCCATCTCGGTGCCGGAGGCGTTCGGGTCGCCGAGGGTGATCGTCGCCGCGCGCTCGCCGATCAGCCGGACGAGCTCGTCGTGCACGTCGGCGTGCACGATCAGCCGGGATCCGGCCATACAGGTCTGCCCGGTCGCGGCGAACACCCCGGCGATCACGCCGTTCGCGGCGGCCTCCAGGTCCGCGTCCGGGAACACCACCTGCGGCGACTTCCCGCCCAGCTCCAGCGTCACCTTGTTGATGTTCTCGGCGGCGGCCTTCGCGACCGCGCGACCGGTGGCCGTCGACCCGGTGAAGGCGATCTTGTCGACGCCCGGGTGCCCGGCCAGGTGTGCCGCGGTGTCCCGGTCGTTCGTGGTCACCACGTTGACGACGCCCGGCGGGATCCCGGCCTGGGAGATCAGCTCGGCGAAGCGCAGGGTGGAGGCCGGGGAGTGCTCCGACGGCTTGATCACGACGGTGCAGCCGGCGGCCAGCGCAGGCGCGAGCTTCCAGGTCATGAGCAGCAGCGGCGAGTTCCACGGCGTGATCGCCGCGACCACCCCGACCGGCTCCTTGCGGGTGTAGACCAGGTAGTTCGGGTTCGGCGAGGGGATCTGGCGGCCCTCGCTCGTGGTCGCGACGCCGGCGAAGTAGGTGTACCAGCCGCCCAGCCCGTTCAGCTGGCCGATCATCTCCCGGTAGAGCTTGCCGGAGTCGTTGACCTCGGTCCGGGCCAGCGCCTCGGCGTTCTCGGCGACCAGGTCGCCCAGCCGGCGCAGGCAGGCGGCACGCTGGAAGGCCGTCGTCGAGCCCCACTCGCCGTCCAGGGCTCCGCGGGCGCACGCGACGGCGGCGTCGACGTCGGCCGGGCTGCAGTCCGGGACGGTGGCCCACGGCCGTCCGGTGTAGGGGTTCTGGGTCTCGAACACCGCCCCCGACGCGGCGTCCGCCGGCGTGCCGCCGATCAGCATCCGGAACGTCTCGAGCTCGGCCATGGCGATCCTCCTCGGGTGCCGCGGTGCATCCTGCGCGTGACCCTACGAACTCGGGGTCGGCCCCGCAGCGGTCCGCACGGCAGGATGATCGGCATGGCACCGCAGCTGCACCACGTCGTCGACGGCCCCGAGAACGCCCCGGTCGTGCTGTTCGGTCCCTCGCTGGGCACCGACCTGCACCTGTTCGACGCCCAGGTGGCGGCACTGTCGGACCGCTACCGCTGCGTCCGCGTCGACCTGCCCGGGCACGGTGGGTCCCCGGACGCCACCGGGGACCTCACCATCGCCGACCTCGCCGAGGGGGCCCTCGCCGCAGCGGGGGTGGACTCCTTCCACTACGTTGGCGTCTCCATCGGCGGTGCGATCGGCCAGTGGCTCGGCGTGCACGCGCAGCCCCGGGTACGCAGCCTCGCGGTGCTCGCGACGGCCGCGCGGTTCCCCGGCCCCGACACCTGGCCGCAGCGGGCCGCGACCGTCCGGGAGAAGGGCACCGAGGCGATGGTCGCCTCCCGGAAGGGCACCTGGTACGTCGAGGACTGGGCCCGGCGCGACCCGGCGGGGGAGACCCGGCTGCTCGACATGCTGCGTGCGACGAAGGCCGAGGGGTACGCGGCCTGCTGCGCCGCGATCGGTGCGTTCGACGTCCGTGCCGACCTCGGCACGATCACCGCTCCCACCCTGGTGGTGGCCGGCGCCGACGACCCGGCGACGCCGCCGTCGTCGCTGCGGGAGATCGCCGACGGGATCCCCGGCGCCCGCTACGCCGAGGTCGCCGACGCCGCGCACCTGCTCAACTACGAGCGCCCCGACGAGGTGAACACCCTCCTTCGTGAGTGGTTGTCGCGGTCCTGACCGCGAGAACCACTCACGAGCGGCGCAGCCGCCGCCTGTACGCGGCGACGTGCGCGCGGTTCGCGCAGTTGCCGGTGTCGCAGAACCGCTTCGAGCGGTTCCGGGACAGGTCGACCAGCACGGCCGCGCAGTCCTCGCCGGCGCACCGGCGCAGCCGGGAGACGTCGTCGCCGCGGACCAGGTCGGCGACCGACATCGCGATCTCGGCGCCCATCCGGTCCGCCAGTGGCGCCCGTGCCGTACTGACGTGCAGGTGCCAGTCCCAGCCGTCGTGCCGGGCCAGGCGCGGCCGGGCGTCGGTCTCGTCGAGCAGCGTGTTGACCAGCTCGACGAGCCGGTCCCGGTCGGGCGCGCCGGCTCCGGCGTCCCCGTCCGGCTCGGCCGGCCAGAACGCCGCGATCCGCGCACGCAGCGCCCGCACCGCCGTGCGCTCGGCGGCGGTGCGCGCCCGCGTGCCCGTGTAGGGCTGCTCGGCCATCCACGCCTCGAAGACCGCGAGATCCACGGTGTCGTCGAGCGGGTCGGGCTCGGCGAGCGCGCTGTTGACCAGCGACGCGGCCGCGGCGAGCACGACCTGCGTGTCATGGGCGAATTCCATGTTGACCCCTGACATGGTCGGTTCCTACTGTCAGGAGTCTATGGCTACTTCGGTCGTGACACGGGACACCATGGTCCGCGGTCTCGTGTGGGCGCTGGTCTCGGCGGCCGCCTACGGTTTCTCCGGCCCGCTCGGGGCCGCCTTCCTCGAGGCGGGCTGGTCGCCCGGCCTGACGACGCTGATGCGGATCGCCGGCGCGGCGCTCCTGCTGCTGCCGGTGATGATCGTGCTGCTGCTGCGGCACCCGCTGGACCGCACCGGCACCCGCAAGGTCGTCGTGTTCGGCGTCGCCGCGGTCGCCGGCGTGCAGCTCTGCTTCTTCCAGGCCCTGCAGTACCTGTCGGTCGGGGTGGCGTTGCTGCTGGAGTTCCTCGCCCCGGTGCTGCTCGTCGGCTGGACCTGGCTCACCACCCGTCGGACGCCGTCGGCGATCACCCTGGCCGGCTGCCTCGTCGCGCTCGCCGGGCTGGTGCTCGTCGTCGACCCGTTCGGGCCGCAGCGCGTCGAGCTCGTCGGGATCGCCTGGGGTCTGGCGTCCGCGCTGTGCGTCTGCGTGTACTTCCTGCTCCCCGGCGGCAGCGGCGAGGGGCAGATCCCGCCGCTGCTGATGATCTCCGGCGGGATGCTGGTCGGGGCGGTCACCCTCGGGACGACGTCGCTGCTCGGCATCACCCGGGTCGAGGTCGGCGAGGCCACCGGGACGCTCGCCGGGGCCGAGCTGCACTGGATGGCGCTGCTGGCGATGCTCGTCGTGCTCGCGACCGCGCTGCCGTATGTCACCGGGGTGATCGCGATCCGGCTGCTCGACACCCGGGTGGCCTCGTTCGTCGGGCTCTCCGAGGTGATGTTCGGGGTGATCGCGGCCTGGCTGCTGGTGGCCCAGGCGCCGAGCGTGATCCAGTTCCTCGGCGGGGGACTCATCCTCGGCGGGATCGTGCTGATCCGGCGGGCCGAGAACCGGGCCGCGGCGACGCCGAGCGAGGTGGCGGCGGAGGCCGCCGGGTCTCAGGCCTCCCAGGAGAACAGCGGATCACCCGGGCGGACATCGCCCGACGCGTGATCGCGGGTGCCGTCCGGTCCGGACTCCATCAGCACCACCGGGCAGATCGCGGACAACCCCCGCGCGCGGACGGCGTCGACGTCCATCGTGACGACCGGGGCCCCGGCCGCGACGTCGTCGCCCTCGGAGACGTGCACGGTGAACGCCGCGTCGCCGAGCCCGACGGTGTCGATCCCCAGGTGGACGAGCACACCCGCGCCGGAGGGCTCGATGACGACGTACGCGTGCGGATGCACCTTCGCCAGGTTCCCGGCGACCGGAGCCACGGCCGTCACCGATCCCGCGGCCGGCTCGATCGCGACGCCGGACCCGAGCATCTGCTCGGCGAACACCGCGTCCGGGACGTCGGCCAGCGGGACGGCCCGCCCCGCGAGCGGTGCGGCCACCTGCACCGTCACAGCAGGTCCGCGATGTCGTCGGCGATCATGTCGGCCTCCGGGCCGACGACGACCTGCACCACCGTCCCGGCCATCAGGACCCCGTGCGACGAGCGCTTCAGCGCCGCCTCGTCGACCAGCGCGGGATCGCGCACCTCGGTCCGCAGCCGGGTGATGCAGCCCTCGACCTCGACGACGTTCCCCGCCCCGCCGAGGGCCGCGAGGATCGCGCCGGCCTTCTCGTCCGCCATTCCCGACCTCCTGGTCCGCGATCCGTCCGAGCGTTGACACGGATCAGTGCGTCACTGAATGGTGCCGGTACCCCGGCTCCGTCCACACGCGAGGTTAACCATGACCGCCACTCCGGCCGAGCCCCGGCGCGGGCTCGCGGGGCTGCAACGCCTCGGCCGCAGCCTGATGCTCCCGATCGCGGCCCTGCCGGCCGCCGGCCTGCTGCTACGGCTGGGGCAGGACGACCTGCTCGGCCGGTTCGACGCGCTCTCCGCCGTTGCGTCGGTCATCGGGGCCGCGGGTGCGGCGCTGTTCGACAACCTGGGACTGCTCTTCGCCGTCGGCATCGCGATCGGCTGGGCCCGCCGGTCGGACGGCTCGACGGCGCTGGCCGCCGTCGTCGGGTACCTGGTGCTGCAGGGCGTGTTCGAGGCGATGAGCCCGCTCGTGCTCCCCGATCGCCTGGACCCCGACGGCGCCCAGCAGATGATCGACTACGGGGTGCTCGGCGGCATCGTGGTCGGCCTGCTCGCGGCGGTGCTGTGGCAGCGCTTCTACCGGATCACGCTCCCGACCTACCTGGCGTTCTTCGGCGGTCGGCGGTTCGTGCCGATCGTGACCGCGGTCGTCGTGATGGTGGTGGCGGCCGGGATGGGCCTGCTCTACCCGCTGTTCGACGCCGGGCTGACCGCTCTCGGGCAGGCGATCACCACCAACGCCGTGATCGGCGGTGGGATCTACGGGTTCGCCAACCGGATGCTGATCCCGCTGGGGCTGCACCACATCCTGAACTCGGTGGTGTGGTTCGTGGTCGGCGAGTACGACGGCGCCCGCGGCGACCTCTACCGCTTCTTCGCCGGCGACCCGGAGGCCGGCATCTTCATGACCGGCTTCTTCCCGATCATGATGTTCGCGCTGCCGGCCGCGGCCCTCGCGATCTGGCACGAGGCGCGCCCGGAGAACCGCAAGGTCACCGGCGGGATCATGCTGTCGGTCGGGCTCACCGCGTTCGCCACCGGGATCACCGAGCCGCTGGAGTTCGCGTTCCTGTTCGTCGCCTGGCCGCTCTACGTGATCCACGCGGTGCTCACCGGCACCGCGCACATGCTGGTCAACGCGCTCGGGATCCGGGACGGCTTCGCCTTCTCCGCCGGGGCGATCGACTACCTGCTGAACTTCGGGCTGGCGACGCAGCCGCTCCTGCTGATCCCGATCGGGCTCGGCTACGCCGTCGTGTACTACTTCCTGTTCCGGTTCGTGATCAGGCGATGGAACCTGCGTACGCCCGGCCGGGAGGAGCCGGAGCCGGAGACGGCCGCGGTGTCGGCCACCGCGACACCGGAGCCCTCGGGTACGGCGACCGGTTCGGGTACGGCGACCGGTGAGGACGGGGCCGTCGCGTCGCCGGATGGCGGGACGCGGAACGACCAGGAGGAGGGACGTAGGTGAAGCCGGACAGGACCCGGGCGGCGTGTGGTGATCATCGTCCGGGTGCCGACCGGTGCCGTTCCTGGCATCGAGCGGAACCGATTCGATGATCACCGGTGGGCCGTGGGGCGGCCCAGCCTCCGGAGGCGCGCAGATCCGGGGGATGCGCCGGCTGGGCGCCCACCGGCGTGACTCGTCCGCGTCCGGCACACCACGGCCTCAGCGGGCGGCGGCCACGGCTTGGGTGATCGCCTGCGGGGTCGGGTTCTGGAGTGGCGCGCCGTTCACCAGGACCGTCGGGGTGCCGCTGATCCCGTCCTTCGCCGCCTGCGCGGTCGCCGCGCCGATCCACCCGGCGTAGGTCTGGTCGTCGACACACTGCGCGAAGCCGGGGCTCCCGCCGGCCTGGGTGCCGAGCTCGGCGAGCTTCTGGTCGGTCAGCCCGGCCGAGCCCTCGGCGGGCTGGTTCGCGTACAGCGCCTTCGCGTACTGCGGGAAGACCCCGTCGGCGGCGGCACAGCCGGACGCGGCGCCGGCGCGCGTCGAGTACCGGTCCGGCGAGGTCCGGTCGAGGATCGCGATCGGGTGGTAGGCGACCCGGGCCTGCCCGCCGGCGACCAGCTTGTCCACGGTCGGGCCCGACGTCGCCTCGAACTGCTTGCACACCGGGCACTGGAAGTCCAGGTAGACGTCGATCGTCGCCGGTGCGCCGGCGTCGCCGACCGGCACGGAGTACCCGGACGCGTTCGGCGGCGTGACCACCTCGGCCGGCCGGGTCTTCGCGTAGACCGCGGCACCGACCAGCACGGCGAACACCAGCACGACGACGGCCCCGATCACGGTCGCCTGCGACGGCCCCCGCCGCTCGGTCACCGGCGGGCCGGGTGCGCTGCGTCTGCTCATCGTCGTCCTCCTCCGGAAGGGACCTCCCCACTGTTGTACGTTGCAACGGACCGGGGTGTTTCACCGAGGGTGCTGTTCCGCAGGTCACCGGGGGTGGGTGTGAAATCTCCGACGACGTGTAGAACCATCGACGTCGTGAGTACCGAGCCGGCCGTGACGCCGTCCGACGTCCGGACCGTCGAGCTGCGCATCGACGGCATGACCTGCGCCGCCTGCGTCGGACGGGTCGAGCGCAAGCTCGGGAAGCTCGACGGGGTCCACGCGACCGTCAACCTCGCGACCGAACGGGCGCTGGTCACCTACCCGGCCGGCACCGAGGTCGGCGCGCTGGTCGCCACCGTGCAGAAGGCCGGGTACGGGGCCACCGAGGTGCGGGCGGACCCGTCCGACACCGGCGACGCGGCCACCGAGGACGACACCGCGCTGCGCCGGCTGCGTCTGCGGATGGCTGTCGCGCTGATCCTGTTCATCCCGCTCGCCGACCTGTCGCTGGCGATGTCGCTGGTCCCGACGCTGCGGTTCCCGTACTGGCAGTGGGTGATCGTCGCGCTCGCGCTGCCGGTGGTGGTGTGGGCGGCCTGGCCGTTCCACCGCACCGCGTTCTCGAACCTGCGCCACGGCAGCACCTCGATGGACACCCTCGTCTCGCTCGGGGTGATCTCGGCGTCCGCCTGGTCGCTGGGCGAGATGGCCTTCCTCGACTCGCGGGTGACCCTCACCGGCTGGGACGCGGTGCTGTCCCCGTCCGGCCCGCTCTACCTGGAGGTGGCCGCGGGCGTCACGACGTTCGTGCTGGCCGGGCGGTACTTCGAGGCCCGCGCACGGCGCACCGCGGGGCGGGTCATGCGCTCGCTGGCGGCGCTGGAGACCGACGAGGTCACCGTTCTCGGCGCGGACGGCACCGAGCGGAACCTCCCGGTAGGACGCCTGCGGGTCGGTGACCGCTTCCTGGTCCGGCCCGGCGAGCGGGTCGCCGCCGACGGCGTCGTGGAGACCGGCCGGGCCGCCGTCGACACCAGCGCCATGACCGGTGAGCCGGTGCCGGTCGAGGTCGGCCCGGAGGATCGGGTCACCGGCGGCACCATCGCCTCCGGGGGGCGGCTGGTCGTCGTCGCCGAGCAGGTCGGCGCGGACACCCGGCTGGCCCGGATGATCGCCGCCGTCGAGCGCGCACAGACCGAGAAGTCCGCGACCCAGCGCCTGGTCGACCGGGTGTCGTCGGTGTTCGTGCCGATCGTGCTGGGCCTGGCGCTGCTGACCCTCCTCGGCTGGCTGCTCGCCGGGGCCGGCTGGGCCGGGGCGCTGGCGCCCGCGATCGCCGTCGTGATCATCGCCTGCCCGTGCGCGCTGGGCCTGGCGACGCCGACCGCGCTGATGGTCGCGACCGGCCGCGGCGCCGAGTTGGGGATCTTCGTCAAGGGCTACCGCGCGCTGGAGACCACTCGGGCCGCCGACACCGTCGTGCTCGACAAGACCGGCACGCTCACCACCGGCCGGATGACCGTCGCCGACGTCGCCGTGGCCGCCGGCACCGACCCGGACCGGCTGCTGGCCCGCGCCGCGGCCGTCGAGTCCGGGTCCGAGCACGCCATCGCGGAGGCGGTCCGGGAGCACGCCCGCGCGAGCGGGGTGCCGGTCCCGGCGGTCGACGAGTTCGTGGCGCTGCCCGGCCTCGGTGCCCGCGGCACGGTCGACGGCGTCGTGGTGACGGTCGGCCGTCCCCCGGAGGACACCGGTCCGCTCGCCGGCCGGATCGACGAGTGGGAGGCCGCCGGGCACACCGTGGTGGCCGTGCACACCGGCGACCCGGGCGAGCTCGCCGGGCTGATCGCGCTGTCCGACCCGGTCAAGGAGTCCGCGCCGATCGCCGTCGCCGAGCTGGTCGCGGCCGGGCTCCGGCCGGTGCTGCTCACCGGGGACCGGCCCGCCGCCGCGCACGCCGTCGCCCGCGCCTGCGGGATCACCGAGGTCGTCGCCGGCGCGCTGCCGGACGGCAAGGTCGACCACGTCCGCGCGCTGCAGGCCCAGGGCCGCACGGTCGCGATGGTCGGCGACGGCGTGAACGACGCCGCCGCGCTCGCCGCCGCCGACCTGGGCATCGCGGTCGGGTCGGGCACCGATGTCGCGCTGGAGGCCGCCGACGTCGTCCTGGTCCGGGACGACCTGCGGGTGCTCCCGGCGACCGTCGAGCTGGCCCGGGCCACGATGGGCACCATCCGCGGGAACCTGTGGTGGGCGTTCGGCTACAACACCGCCGCGATCCCGGTCGCGATGGCCGGCCTGCTGAACCCGCTGCTGGCGGGGGCGGCGATGGCGCTGTCGTCGTTCCTGGTGGTGACGAACTCGCTGCGGCTGCGCAAGGCCGCGGCCTGGGCCGACCCGACGCTGGGCCCGGTCCGGACCCCGTCCCGGGACGAGGAGTACGTCGAGGCCTGACCCCGCTCTCAGGCCACCAGCAGGACGGCCAGTGGCGGCGGGACCGACACGACCAGCAGCAGGACGGTGTTCGCCACCCGGTGCTCGCGCAGGATCGCGACGAACTCCCGCAGCACCGCGCTCGGCCAGTAGTAGCCGGCGGTGGGCGCGCCGACGGCCTGCGCGTCGACCCCCAGCCGCTTGGCGAGCACGGCCGCCCGGAACGCGTGGTAGTTGCTGGTGACGATCAACCCGGTGGTCCCGGCGACGGCCGGGTCGGCGCGCACCAGCTCGTCGGTGAACCGCAGGTTCTGCTCGGTGTTGCGGGACGCGGTCTCGGCGCGCAGCGTGTCCGGCTCGGCGCCGTGCTCGCGGGCCCACCGCGCCATCGCCTCGCCCTCGGCGAGCCGCTCGTCGTCACCCTTCCCGCCGGAGAGCACCAGCAGCCGTGCACCGCGGCGGGTGAACTCCGCCAGCCCGGCCCGGATCCGCGACGCGAGCAGCGGCGGCACCTCGCTGCCGTGCAATCCGGACCCCAGGACCACCACCCAGCCGACGGGCGTCTCCCGGACGAGCCACGCGTAGAACCGGGCGTAGGCCAGGAACGCGACGAACTGGAACGCCAGGACGAACGTCGCGAGCAGGCACAGCAGCCAGAGCACCCGCACCACCAGGTTGCCCGCGAACACCACCGGCACCGTGCCGGCCAGCAGCGCGAGGATCCCCAGCCCGGCGAGCAGGGACAGCGAGTTGCCCGGGCTCGCCCGCTCGCGGTGCAGCATCACCATCCCGTTGAGGAGCAGGAACACCGCGAGCACGACGGCGATCAGCGGCGAGAGCACGAGCAGCGTGAGGGCGGCGCCGAGGACCGGGTTGCTCCCGACGAAGCCGAGGTACCCGACCGCGTTGCCGACGAGCAACGCCGCGGCCAGCAGCCAGTACGCGTTGCTCAGCCGCCGCGGTTCGGTCCGGACGCGCCGCCGCACGTACAGCGTGACGGCGACCGCGAGCACGATCGGCAGGGCGAACGCGAGGACGATCAGGGGTGTCAGCCAGGGCTCGTACATCGCGCCCGATCCTCGTGGCGCCGCGCCCGGACCGGCGGCGGCGCGCCGCCGGTCCATCCCATCGTGGACCGAGCTGTCAGCCGGCCAGGTCCCAGTGCGTGCCGTACCGCCCGGTGAGCTCGCGGACGGCGTCGTCGTTCAGCCAGCGCGCCGGACGTCCGCCCAGGAGGATCACCACCCGGGCCGCCTCCTCCAGCTCGACGGCCGCGTCGACGGCCCGGTCCAGGCCGGTGCCGCCCGCGAGCGAGCCGTGGTGGGCCAGCAGTGCCGCGGTGAAGCGGCCCGGCAGCGCGGCCAGCCCGTCGGCCAGCGCCTGGGAGCCGGGCGCCGCGTACGGCGCCAGCGGGGCCTGACCGACCCGCATGACCAGGTACGGCGTCGCGGGCGGGAGCGCCGAGCTCGCCGAGTGCGGCGGCAGGCAGGACGCCGCGACCGCGTGCGGGGAGTGCAGGTGCACCACGGCGGCCAGCTCCGGCTCCCGGCGGTACATCGCCAGGTGCAGCGGAACCTCCTTGGACGGCCGGTTCCCGGCGACGTGCGCGCCGTCGGCGTCGGTCACGCTCAGCAGGTGCGGCTCCAGGTCGGCCAGGCCGATGCCGGTCGGGGTCACCAGCAGGTGGTCCCCGGCCCGCTCGGACAGGTTGCCCGACGAGCCGGGGCTGAGCCCCAGCGCGGCCAGCCGGTGCCCGGCCGCGCACAGGCGCTGCGCGACGGGCAGCAGGTGGTCGGGAACCGGGGTCACCGGCCCGCTCCGGTCCAGGCACGCACGAACAGGTCCTCGCCACCGAAGTTGCCGGACTTGAGCAGCAGCGCCAGCGGCTCGGAGGACCCGGACCGCTCGGCGAGCGACCAGGCCACCCCCGGGTCCAGTCGCGGTCCCACGGCCAGGCTCTCGACGCCCAGCGCCGCCACCACGGCGCCGGAGGTCTCCCCGCCCGCGACGGCGATCGCCCGCACGCCCCGGGCGACGAGCTCGCGGGCCAGCGCGGCCAGCGCCTCCTCGAACAGCGGCGCGTCCGCCGGGTCGCCGACGTCGCCGGGTTCGGCCGTCGCGTAGACCACCACCGGGCCGTCGCCGGCGCCGGCGTCGAGTACCCGGTCGGCCAGCGCGGCGTGCTCGGCCGCGGCGTCGGCGCGCAGCGCGGCCGGGTCCAGCTTGATCCCGCGCCCGGCCGCGACGCCGGCCCGGACCTGGCGCTGGGTGGCCTGCGAGGCACTGCCGGACAGCACCACGCGCGGCCCGTCCCCGACGGCGACGGTGACCTCGGCGACCTCCCGCGGCCCGGACAGACCCTGGGCCACCGCGCTGCCGCCGGTCAGCAGCGGCAGGTCGGCGGTGGCCTCGACCAGCGTGACCAGGTCGGCGTCGCGCACGGCGTCGACCACGAGGTACCGCGCACCGGCGGCCACCGCCTCGTCCAGCGCTCGGCGCAGCGCCTCCGGCCCGGCCTCGACGTGCGGGAGCCCGACGTGCCCGACGGCCGCCGAGCCGTCGCGGACCTGCGGGGCCAGCAGCCGCACCAGGCTGGAGTCGCGCATCGGCGTGAGCGGGTGGTCCCGCATCGGCGACTCGTCCAGCGGGTCGTTCCCGACGAACAGGTGCCCGGAGTAGACGGTCCGGCCGTTCGCCGGGAACGCCGGCGCGATCACGGTCCAGGGGGCGTCCAGCGCGTCGCACAGCGCGTCCGCGACCGGGCCGATGTTGCCGGCCGGGGTCGAGTCGAACGTCGAGCAGTACTTGAACAGGAACCGGGTGCACCCGGCCCGGCGCAGGCCGTCGAGCGCCGCGAGCGACTCCGCCACCGCCTGGTCGACCGGGGCGGTGCGGCTCTTGAGCGCCACGACCACCGCGTCGGCGTCGGCGGCCGAGGTCGGTGGGCCACCGGCCATCACCTCACCGGGCACGACGGCGGTGCGGAACCCGGACGCGGTGAGGATGATCGCGAGATCGGTGGCGCCGGTGAGGTCGTCGGCGATGGCGCCGAGCTGGGGCACGTCTGCCTCCTGTGTGGACGGACTGTGGACCGGCGTCACACGACGCCGAGGACGAGCAGCAGGTAGAGCACGGCGAACCCGGTCACCCCGGAGATGATCGACGCGACGCCGATCGACCGGATGCCCTGGCCCACCGTCATGTTGGACAACGAGGTCGTCACCCACCACCCGGACGAGTTCGCGTGCTTCATGATCTGCGCGCCGGTGGCGCAGGCGAGGTAGACCACGATCGGCGACAGGCCGAGCGTCCCCATGAGCGGCTCCATGATCGCGGCCGCGGTCATGACGCCGAGGATGTTCGACCCGGTGATCGTGCAGACCACGGCGGCGACGATGAAGGGGATCACGACCGGCGAGACGCCGATGCCCTGGATGCCCTCGACGATGTTCTCGGCCACGCCGGTCTCGCGGATGGTCAGCGCGAAACCGCCGCCGACGCCCGTCAGCACCAGTGGCAGCGCGGCGAGCCGCAGTCCGCTCTCGAACAGGTCGTTGAGGGTCTCCTTGTCCTTCCACCGGCCGCGGAACAGCGGCAGACACAGGATGCAGGCGAGGAACAGCGCGACGGTCGGTGCGCCGACGAAGCCCAGGACCTGTGCGACGGCCCCCTCCTCGTCCAGCACCGGCTCGAGCAGCGACGCCACGCTGATCAGCAGGATCGGAGTGATGATCGGGGCGAGGCAGGCCGCGATCGGCAGCGTGGCCGTGGTCCGGGCGGCCGTGGTGGTGTCACCGTCGCCGCCCGACGCGCCGCCGGTGGAGCCGGTGATGGTCGCGACGAACTCCGGCTTCGGGTCGACGTGGGTCGTGATCGTGTTCAGGTAGAGCGTCGCGGCGATGATGCCGGGGATGCCGACGGCCAGCCCGAGCAGGATCGCCTCGCCGATCGGCACGCCGAGCAGCGCGGCCGAGGCCAGCGGCCCCGGTCCGGGTGGCAGCACCGAGGTCATCACGTAGGCGCCCATGTAGAGGATCGGGCCCAGCTTCATCATCGAGATCCCGGTGCGGGCGGCGAGCGCCGACACGATCGGGATGAGCATGACGACGACCGAGTCGGCGATCAGCGGGATGCCCACGACCGACGACGCGAGCGCCACCGCCCACGGGACCTTGCGCTCGGAGAACAGCTGCAGGCAGCGCTCGGTGATCGCCTGCGCGGCGCCCGACAGCTCCAGCATCTTGCCCAGCACGCAGCCGAAGACGACGAGCAGCCCGACGCTGGCCATGGTGTTGCCGAAGCCCTCGGTGACCAGGTCGACGGTCCCGGGACCGCCCATGCCCAGCGCGAGGCCGAGGGTCACCACGACGAGGAACAGCGTGGCGACCGGGTGCACCTTGAAGCGGGCGATGAGCAGCACGAGAGCGCCGATCGCCACGAGGAAGGCGGCGAGTACGTAGATGTCCGACACGACGGTGTATCCGATCGGGGGAGAAGGGGAGCGGGGGGAGGATCAGCTCGGCGCGCCGGCGCGCCAGGCCTCGAGCAGTGCGGGGTCGGGGTCGGCGAGGTCGTCGATCCGGACCGGTTCACCGGCGGCGACGTCGCGGGCGAGCGTGGCGTGCGCGGCGAGGTAGAGCGGGGCGGCCCCGGCCGGGGCCTGCGTCACGTCGAGCAGCACCGGGGCGACGCCGTCGACGTCGTGGTGGTGCCCGCCCATCGCCAGCGTCCGCCCCGCGGGCAGCGCCTCCCGGGCGCGGCCGCCCAGCAGGACGTGCCGGCCCCGGTTCGCGGGCGCGGCGGCGGCACCGCGCGCGGCGACGTCGAGGATCGACAGCGGCGTCTCGACGCCCATCATGTGGTAGGGCAGGTAGAGGCAGGCGTAGCGGCCGTCGCGGCTCACGACGTGGCCCTTGCCGGCCAGGGTCTCCCAGGTCACCGGGTCGTGCGTGCGGACGACGACGAACACGCCGCCGGCGAAGCTGGCCTCGTCCGGGCGGCGCAGCACGGTGAACACGTCGACGACGCCGGGCCGGGTGAGCACCCCGCCGTCCCCGGCGAGGGCGTAGACGTCGGCGAGCTCGGCGACCCGGGCCACCGGGTAGTGCAGGGTCTCGACGTCCGGGACCAGCCCGGTGGCGTCGGCGACGACCGCCATCTCGCACAGGTCCGCCGAGGCGCTGCGGGGGAGCCCGGCCACCGCCTCGGCGCGGGTGCCGAGGATCCCGGCCACACCGGCGTCCGGTGTGGACAGCAGCGTCGCCGGGTCGGCGACGGTGATCTCGCGGTCGAGGTGGCGCAGCCGCCCGGTCGCGGGGTCGAGGACCAGGTCGTACTCGCCCGATTTGCCGGCCGCGATCACCTCGAGCCCGACCTGCAGCGTGCGCTCGTACCACTCGACGAGGTTCGCGGGCTGGTCCCCGGCGCCGGGGACGTAGCCGAGGCCCTTCGCCCCGGCACGCGCGGCGAGGTCGGCGCCGCCGACCGTCTCGACCTCCTTGGACACCATCACCACGTGCCGGTCGGTGTCGAGGGCGTCGGCGGCGGCGCGGTAGCCGGCGGCCGGGCTGCCGGTGGCCTCGACGAGGACGTCGAAGCCGGCCTCGGCGAGCAGCCGCGCGTCGGGGACGACCGCGACGGTGCCCGCGGGCCGGGCGGCGAGCTCGTCGGCGGTGGTGCAGACGGTCAGCTCGTCGGTGCCGAAGCCGAGCTCGCGGCACATCGCGACGGTGCCGTCGACGTCGAGATCGCAGAGCACCGACGGCGCCACCCCGGGAGTGAGCCGGGTCTGGGCGAGCAGGGTGCGGCCGAAGCCGCCCTTCGCGCCGGTGAGCGCGTAGCGCACGGGCTGCGGAGCGGATCGCATCACGGTGGGACGCTAACACAAGAATTCACATCAGAGTCAATGATGTTCACGTCTCAGAACACACTGTGTGCAATGGGCTACGGTCGAGCACGTGATCCCCGACCAGCGGCGCGAGCGGTTGCTCGTCGAGCTCCGCGGGGCCGGGGTGCTGTCCGTGCGCGAGCTCGTCGACCTGCTCGGCGTCTCGCACATGACGGTCCGCCGCGACATCGCCTCGCTGGAGACCGAGGGCCGGGTGGCGTCGGTGCCGGGCGGCGTCCGGCTGGTGGACCAGCTGCACAGCGAGCCGCCGTACCGCACCAAGGCCTCGGTGCGGCTGGAGGAGAAGCGGGCGATCGCCCGCGAGACGGTCGGGCTGATCGGCAACGACCAGGTCGTCTACCTCGACGCCGGGACCACCCTCGGGCAGGTGGCGCCGCTGCTGTGGTCGCACACCGGGCTGACCGTGGTGACCAACGACCTGACCACCGCCGTGCTGCTCAGCGAGCACCCCGGCCTGGAGCTCTACCACCTGGGCGGGCGGGTGGACCGGGCCAACCGGTCCACCGTGGGGGAGCTGACGGCCCGCGCCGTGCGCGAGCTGAACCTCGACGTCGCGCTGATATCGACGAGCTCGTGGGACGAGCGCCGCGGGAGCACCACCCCGCACGAGGCGAAGGTGCCGGTGAAGCAGGCCGCGATGCAGGTCGCGACCCGGTCCTACCTGGTGGCCGGGTCCGAGAAGTACGGGACGGTGGGCACGTTCCGGGTCGCCGACCTGACCGGGTTCGACGCCGTGGTGACCGACTCCGGCCTGCCGGCCGCGGTGGCGGCGCGGCTGCGGGAGCACGGGGTGACGCTGCGGACCGCCGCCCCGCCGCCGGGAGAAGCCTCGGCGCCGATGTTCGCTCCGTGAACTGCGCTCAGCGCCGATGTTCGCTCCGTGAACTGCGCTCAGCCGCCCTGCCGTAGCCGCGCCAGCATCTCGTTGTAGGCCTTGAGCTCCGCGTCGTCGTCCCGGTCGGCCTGCCGGTCCTTGCGCACGGCCTCCCGGCTGTCGTCCCGGGACCACTGCACGACCAGCACGATCATCACCAGCAGCATCGGCAGCTCGCCGGTGGCCCAGGCGATGCCGCCGCCGACGTTCTGGTCCGACATCAGGTTCAGCCAGGGCAGGTCGACCTGGCGGTAGAAGTTCTCGCCGAGGATGTTCGACGAGCTCATCACCGCGATGCCGAAGAACGCGTGGAACGGCATCGTCGCCAGCAGCACCGCCAGCCGGCCCAGGTGCGGCAGCTTGTGCGGGGCGTTGTCGACCCCGATCAGCGGCCAGAAGAACAGGTAGCCGACCAGCACGAAGTGCAGGTTCATCAGCTGGTGCGACCAGTGGAAGCGCAGCGCGCCGTCGAACAGCGGGGTGAAGTACAGGACGTAGAACGAGCCCACGAACAGGATCGCGGCGCACGCCGGGTGGGTCAGCACCCGGGCGACCCGGGAGTGCACCGCGGCCAGCAGCCACTCCCGCGGTCCGGGCTGGTTGCCGCGCCCGGCCGGGCGCAGCGTCCGCAGCGCCAGGGTCACCGCGCCGCCCAGGGCCAGCAGGATCGGCGTGAGCATGTTCAGCGTCATGTGGCTGATCATGTGGACGCTGAACATGGCCGGGGAGTAGAAGCCGAGCCCGGACGACGTCGCGATCAGCAGCGCGGCGCAGCCCAGCATCCACGCCCAGGTCCGGCCGACCGGCCAGTGCACCCCGCGGGCGGCGAGCCGCCGCACGCCCAGTGCGTAGAGCCCGGCCAGCACCAGCGCACCGGTGCCGAACAGGATGTTCCAGCGCCACTCGACGAGCAGCGTCAGCACCGAGAACGGGCGCTCGACGTTCCAGCCGATCAGCGTCTCCAGCGCGCTGTCGGAGTGCACCAGGAACCGTGGCGGCACCAGCCGGGTGCCCGCCACAGCGAGCGCGGCGACCGCGCCGCCGGCCAGGGCGAGGACGGGCAGCAGCCGCCCCGTGGCCCGGCCGTCCGGGGCCGTGCCGAGCGCGCGGGCCAGCAGCCCGGTGCCGGCGACCAGGAACGCGAGCAGCACCGCCGAGGTCACCGCGGTCCGCACGTAGGCCGAGCCGGGCAGCAGGTCCGCCCCGATCACGACCGACTGCAGGACGACCTCGCCGACCAGGTAGAGCGCCCCGGACCCGATCAGCAGCGCGCGGCCGCGCCGGGCCGGTGTGCCGGTGAGCGACCCACCGTGTGCCCGGTACGCGGCGAGCGCGGCGGCGACGCCCAGGAACGTCACCCCGGCGACGGAGCGGATCATGCTGGCGTCGCCGCTCCAGTCGTGGTCCGCGCCGGTGGCCGCCGGGTGCACCGCGGCCGGGATCACCGCCGACGCCGCGGCGAGCAGGCCGAGCGCGGATGCGGCCCGCCAGCTCAGCCCGAACGCGGCTCCGGCGGAGACCAGGAGCAGCAGCACCCCGGCCAGCGTCCAGCCCATCGGCGACTCGAGCGTCGCGGCGGCGTCCAGCCAGCCGAACGGCCCGGCCGCGGCCAGCACGCCCGGCGCGGTACCGGTCAGGTCGGCGACCTCCAGCCATCCCGCGGCGACGGCGGCGACACCGCCGGCGAGCGCGGCGACCGCGCCGCGGCGCAGCCCCCGGTAGCCGTGCACGGCGACCGTCCCGGACGACTGCGGGGCCGCGACGAAGCCGGCGACCAGCAGCGATCCCGCGGCGAGCGCCGTCCCGGCGACCGCGACGACCTTGGCCAGCAGCCCGGCGATGCGCACGCCGTCGCCGGGGACGGGCAGGCCGCTGATCGTCCAGAAGCCGTCGTCGCCCAGCGCCGCCGCGACCGCGACCGCGCCGCAGCCCGCGACGACCAGCAGGGTGAGCAGGGTGAGGGCGGCGCGGTGGTCGCGCCGTCGTCCGGTGACCGGTCCCGCCGGATCGGGTGCGGTGGCCGGGGCGGCCGGCTCCGTGCTCGCGCTCACCGAGAAACTCCTCCGCAGCTGGTGACGTGCTCCCACGATGGTCCCCGATGGGGCCGGGCGCGCGCCGCCCCGGGTCTCCTCAGCCGCCGGTGAGGCGTTGCCACCACGATTCGATCGTCTGCCAGACGCCCTGGGCGTCCTCGCCGACCTGTCCGGGGTCGGGCAGGTTCGACGGCAGCTCGGTCGGGATCGACGGCAGGTTCGTGGGGATGTCCGGCAGGTCGGTCGGGATGCCCGGGATGTCGGTCGGGATCGGGAACCCGCCGCCCTGGTCGCCGTCGCCGGTGGGCTGCTCGGGCTCGGTGGTCGGTTCCCCGGTGGTCGCCGGGGGTGCGCTCGTCTCGGAGGTGGGGACGGGCGGGGCCTCCGGTGCGGGGTCGTTCCCGCCGAGCAGCCAGTACCCGAGCATCAGCACCAGCAGCGCCACCACGATCGCGCCGACCGCGATCCACTTCCCGGAGCCCGACGAGCCCCGGCCCGCAGGCTCGGGCTCGGGGTCCGGCTGCGGCGCGACCGGCGCCGGGGCGGACTCGGCGAGCATGTCGGCGACCCGCCCGGCGTCCGGACGGCGGGCCGGGTCGGTCGCGGTGGCCCCGGAGATCGTCGAGCGCAGCGGCTCCGGCACGTCGCCGGGCACCACCGGGGAGCGGTGCACCCGCTCGGCCGCACCCTGCAGCCCCTCGCCCTGGTACTCCTGCCGGCCGGTCCAGGCCTCGAGCATGACGAGACCGAGCGCGTAGACGTCGGTCGGCGGGCCGACGCCGGAGCCCCGGACCTGCTCCGGGGACAGGTACGCCGGGGTACCGAGGATCTCCCCCGCGGCCGTGTGCCCGTCGGCGCCGAGCAGCGCGGCGATACCGAAGTCGGCGAGCCGGGCCCGGCCCTCGGCGTCGACGAGGATGTTCGACGGCTTCACGTCCCGGTGCGTGATCCCCTGCCCGTGCACGTAGGCCAGGGTCTGCGCGACCTCGGCGCCGAGCCGGCGGATGTCGTCGGGCGGCAGGTCCTCGCCGGCGATCACGTCGCGCAGCGTCGGCCCGTCGACGAGTTCCATCACCAGGTAGGCGCGGCCCGGTTCGACCGCGAAGTCGTACACCGCGACCAGGCCGGGGTGGCGCAGATTGCCCATGACCTGCGCCTCCTGCTCGAAGCGCTGGTCGGCGGTCGGGTCGTTGCCCGGACCGAAGATCTTGACCGCGACCGGCCGGTTGAGCCGGGTGTCGGTGGCGCGGTGGACGTCGGCCATCCCGCCCTGGCCGAGCAGCCCCTCCAGCCGGTACCGGCCGCCGAGCAGCTCCGGCTCGGTGACCGGCGCGGGCATCATCCGGGTGGCGTCCGGCCGGGGCGGGCGGCCCGCCGCGTACGCCGCGGTCGGGGGCGGTCCGGCGTGCCGCGTGGCGTCGTCGCCGGGACCCATCCGGCGGGTGCCGTCCGGTGCCGGACCGACCCGGCGGGTCGCGTCCGCGGGCGGGGGCATCCGGTGGGTGGGTCCGGCCGGCGGTGCACCGTGCCCGGGCCCGCCCTGCCCGGCGCCCGGCGGCATGCGGCGGGTCCCGTCGGCGGGCGCGCCCTGCGGCGGCGGTCCGGCGTGCCGGGTCCGGCCGGGGTCCGGCTGCTGCCGGGTGGCCGGGTCGGCGCCGGCCGGACGGCGGTTGCCCGTCTGCCACGGCCCGGGCGCGCCCCGGCGGGTGCGGTCCGGATCGTCGCCGCGCTGCACTGGCCCTCCCGGGTGTCTCCGGCGTCGCCGGAGCCGGCGACCCTCACATCGGCGCCGACGGTACCGGCACGGTGCGTGCGGACCACCGGTCGGCGCGCCGCCTCGATCGGGGACCGGGCCTCCCCGCCACGGTCGACGGTTGCCCGGCGACCCGGCGACCCGGCGACCCGCGCCGATCCGGGCCTCGCGGCCCCCGCCGCGGATCCGCCGGTGCTCGCGGTCACCGGTCGCCGTCATGATCGAGCGTTCCGGAGCGGAGCGTTCGCGACGCGGACGGTTCGCTCCGGAACGGGTGATCAACGGGCCGGCCCGGGGCCGGGGTCAGCCCCCGACGATCCGGGACAGCACGTCGGCCAGCGGGCCGGGCCGGACCTGGACCCCGGCGTGCGAGGCGTCCAGGTCGTGCACGGTGAACGGGTTGTCCGGGGTCAGCGCGTCGGCCTCGGCGACGAACCGGTCCTGCAGCGCCACCGGGACCGCGCGGTCCGCCGGGAGCCGGACGTAGTGCCGCGGGATCCGGCCCCAGGTCGCCGCGTCGGCGCGGACCAGGTCGTCGTCGATCAGGATCGACTCGTCCGGGTCCTGGGCGTGCAGGTAGGCGAGCAGCTCGTCGCGGGTGCCGTCGGCGAGCAGCGCGGCCTGCAGGGTGTCGAGCGTCGCGGGATCGGCGGTGCGCCAGTCGAACCGCAGCGCACCGATCACCCGGGGGTCGGCGAGGACCAGACCGGGGAGGTCGTGCAGCAGGCTGGCCGCGTTCTCCGGGCTCGCGTGGTAGTCGAACGCCCCGGCCCGCACCGGGCACTGCGCGGAGACGTAGACGAGCAGGTCCACCAGCTCGGGGTGGGCGTTGCCGACGGCGTTCAGGGTGAACCCGCCCCGGCTGACCCCGACCAGGACGACCGGGCCGTGCTCCCGCGCCCGCCGCAGGACGGCCGCGACGGCCGCGACGTCGTCGGCGGTGCCGATGCCGGCCATCCCGCTGGGTTCGGTCGTCGCCGGCCCGGCGCCGCGGGAGGTGTTCGGGATGCGCGCGCCGAACCCGTGCCCGGGCAGGTCGACGGCCAGCGCCCGGTGCCCGCGCAGCGCGAGCTCGCGCACCACGGGGCCCCAGGAGGCCGAGTTGCAGCCCGCTCCGTGCACGAGGACCAGGGTCGGAGTGGCGGTCACGGCGCCATCGTGCCGACGCCCGTCGGCGATGATCAACCGGATTTCAGCGGGCTCCGCAGATCGGCCGCGGGGAACGGCGGGCGCTCGTCGAGCCGCACCGACAGCCGCCCGGCGGCCCGCCAGGCCCGGGCGGTGAGGTCCCGGTCCTCGTCGGTGACCAGGTTGCCCATCACCCGCAGCGCGACGGTCATCAGCGCCCGCGACCGCATCCCGACCGGCCCGGCCAGCGGCAGCAGCCGCGGGATGGTGATCAGTCCGGCGAGCCGGCGGGCGATCGAGAACGCCAGGCCGTAGTGCGAGCGCAGCGTCGCGGGCCAGGCCCGGTCCAGGTCGGAACCGGCCGCGAGCAGCTCGGCGACCAGCCGTCCGGTCTCCAGTCCGTAGTCGATGCCCTCGCCGTTGAGCGGGTTCACGCAGCCCGCGGCGTCGCCGATCAGCGCCCAGTTCGGCCCGGCGACGCCGGACACCGCACCGCCCATCGGCAGCAGCGCGGAGCGGACCAGCTCGACCTTCGCGCCGAGCTCCCACTCGTCGCGGCGGGCCTTGGCGTAGTGCTCGATCAGGCCGCGCAGCCGGATGTTCGCCGGCCGCCGGTCGGTGGCCAGGGTGCCGACGCCGATGTTGAACCGGCCGTCGTTGAGCGGGAACAGCCAGCCGTAGCCGGCCAGCACCTCGTCGGACTCGCCGCGCAGCTCGAGGTGCGAGCTGATCCACTCGTCGTCGCTGCGGCCGGAGTCGATGTAGCCGCGCGCGGCGACGCCGTAGGCGGTGTCCTGGTGCCACTCCCGGCCGAGCACCCGGCCGAGCGTGGACCGCGCGCCGTCGGCGACGACGAGGCGGCGGCAGCGCACCGACCGCCCGTCGGCGAACAGCACGGACCCGACCCGGTCGCCGTCGAACACGACGTCGACGGCCTTGGCCCCGTCCATCGGGGTCGCGCCGGCGGCCAGCGCGACCTCGCGGATGCCGGCGTCGAGTGTGCTGCGCGGGATCGCCGAGCCGTGCGCGGGCAGCGAACCACCGGGCCACGGCAGCTCCAGCACCTGCCCGAAGCCGTGCGCGCGCAGGCCCTTGTTGGTGCCGTGGCCGTCCACCCAGTCGCCGAGCCCGAGCCGGCCCAGCTCCTCGATCGCCCGCGGGGTGAGGCCGTCACCGCAGGCCTTGTCCCGGGGGAACGTCGCCGAGTCGGCCAGTACGACGTCGCACCCGTGCCGGGCCGCCCACGCCGCGGCCGCCGACCCGGCCGGGCCCGCCCCGACGACCAGGACGTCGGTCTTCTCCGGCCCGGCGGGGACCTGGTCGTCGGGGACGGCCGGCGACGACGAGGCCGGGGCCGGGACGGTGACGCCCGAGGTCGGGACTGCGCTCATGACGCCCAGTGTCGCAACCCGGCCGGGGTGCCTGCCGGGGAGCGTGCCGCCGGTCACGACACGCCCCCGCGGCCGGAGGATGGCCGGGAGCGCGGCGGCTACCGTTCCTGGCCGCCCTGCGCGACGCCTGACCCCCCGGCTACCGGGTCAGGTGCCAGAGGATCACGTCGTGCGCGTGCCTCGCCTCGTCGTCGCCGCGCAGGCCGACCTCCCAGGTCCGCCCGCCGGCGGTGATCGCGACATGGCTCGCGACCGGCCGGCGGCCCGCGGCCGGGCGGTCGTCGACCAGCGAGACCGAGCCGAGTCGCGAGTACGGCACCGAGGTCAGCGCGGTCCGCTCGCCGGCGTCCTGCAGCACCACCCGGCGATCGGTCAGGCCCAGGAATCCGGTCGCGCCGGGCGTGTCGTAGACCGCGATGATCCGCTCACCGTCCAGCAGCCCGGCCGCGACCGTGTCGAGCTGGTCGCGCCTGTCGAAGACCGGTCCGTCCATGCGGGACATCCTGCACCCGAAGATCGTCGGCGTGCGCCCGGCTCATCCGGCCACCCCGCTGACCCCGGCCGCGAGCGTCCCGGCGAGGGCCGCGACGCACGCGGCGAACCGGCTGCCGGGTACCTCGCGGGCGACGGCCAGCGCGTCGGCGGCGGTGTCCACATCGGTCAGCGTCTGCGCCGGGGCGACGCGCAGCCCGGCCGCCCAGAGGGCCGCCAGGGTCCGCTCGCCGGTGTCCTCGCACGACATCGGGACCCCGGCCAGTGCGCTCGCGGCGGACGGGTCACGCAGGCCCAGCACCCACCAGCCGCCGTCCGTGGCGGGGCCGAGCACGGCGTCCACCCCGGGGTCGGCGAGCCGGTCGGCGCACCGGGCGAGCACCGCGGGGCCGGCCTGCGGGGTGTCCATGCCGATCTGCTGGGTCGGGCGTCCCGGGTGCAGGGCCGCGGCGTCGGCGTGGGCCGCGGCGATCCGGGCGGCCAGGCCGTCGCCGCGCTGCGCGACGACGTCGACGCCGGCCAGCCGGGCGGTCAGCTCGGCGGACCCGACGGCGTCGGCGAGGTCGCCGGTCAGCGCCACGACCGTGCCGCCGGGGACGGCGGTCGCCGCGTCCAGGGTGTCCAGCAGCAACGCGGACGCGAGCGCGGCGGCCTGCTCCGGGGTCGCGGGCGGGCACAGCCGGGTCTTCGCCCGTCCGGGAACCGGGGCCTTGGCCAGCACGACGGTCGTGACCTCGCCGGTCATCGCAGCAGCCTGATCATGTCCCGGCCGGCCCGGACGGTGCCCGACACCGACCCGGACACCTTCGACCGCCCGCCGGCGCGGCGGGCGTAGGCGACCGGGACCTCGTCGATCCGCCAGCCGGCCCGCCCGGCGCGCAGCAGGAGCTCCAGCGGGTAGCCGAACGCGCGGTCGGTGACCCCCAGGTGGAGCAGGTCCCGGCGGCGGGCGACCCGGATCGGCGCGATGTCGTGCACTCCGACCCCGCGGGCGCGCAGCATCGTCGCGATCACCGTGTTCGCGGCCCGCGCGTGCCACGGCCACACCCCGGCCGAGTCGGGGACCCGGCGCCCGACGGCCAGGTCGGCCCGCCCGGACGCGACGGCGGCGGCCATCGCGGGCAGCACGTCCGGGTCCAGGGACCCGTCCCCGTCGAGGAACGCGACGAGCTCGCCGGTCGCGGCCTCCAGCCCCGCGTGCACCGCGGCGCCGTACCCCCGCCGCGGCTCGTGCACGACCCTGGCCCCGAACTCGCGCGCGACCTCGGCGGTGCGGTCGGTCGACCCGTTGTCGACGACGATCACCGGCCACCCCGCGGGCATCCGCGCCAGGACGTGCGGCAACGCGTCCGCCTCGTCGAGGCACGGGAGCACGATCTCCGGCTGCATGTCCTGTGTTCGGTCGGCGTCCCGCGACGGTTCGGGCGACACCGTCAGCCCCGCACTCCGACCGCCGGCCGCAGCGGGTCGGTCGCGAACGCGGCGACGCCGTCGGCGAACCGGGTGCGGGCGGTGAAACCCAGCCGCCGGGTCGCGTACGCCGGGTCGGCGACGACGTGCCGCACGTCGCCCGGCCGCGCCCCGCCGACCACCCGCGGCTCCGGGCCGCCGGTGGCCCGGGCGAGCTCGGCCGCCAGGTCGCCGATCGTGTGCGGCTCGCCGGAGCACACGTTCGCGGCACCGAACCCGGACGGCTCCGGGTCGGCCGTCAGCGCGGCCGCGTTCGCCTCGGCGACGTCGGTGACGTGCACGAAGTCGCGACGCTGCCGGCCGTCCTCCATCACCCGCGGGGCCTCGCCGCGTTCCAGCGCGGACCG
Organism: Pseudonocardia nematodicida; assembly: GCF_040105385.1. Classification (NCBI taxonomy): domain Bacteria; kingdom Bacillati; phylum Actinomycetota; class Actinomycetes; order Pseudonocardiales; family Pseudonocardiaceae; genus Pseudonocardia; species Pseudonocardia nematodicida. The sequence goes on along the minus strand of NZ_JBEDNQ010000004.1, from coordinate 207,622 downwards.
GAAGATCGACGCGACGCCGGCGTAGGGGGTGTCGCAGGGCATCCGCGGGCCGTAGACGTTGTGGTAGCGCAGCGACCAGACGGTCCCGCCGGTCTGCCGGGCCCACGCGCTCGCCAGGTGCTCCTGGGCGAGCTTGGTGGCCGCGTAGGTGCTGCGCGGGTCGACGGGGGCGGTCTCCGGCACGAGCCCGGGCACCAGGTCCGCGCCGCACTCCGGGCAGCGCGGCTCGTAGCGCCCGGCGGCGAGATCGTCCGCGGCGCGCGGCCCGGGACGGACGACTCCGTGGGAGGGGCAGTCGTAGCGCCCCTCGCCGTAGACGACCATCGACCCGGCCAGGACCAGCCGTCGCACCCCGGCGGCGTGCATCGCCGCGAGCAGGACCGCGGTGCCGAGGTCGTTGTGCGCCGCGTAGTCCGGCGCGTCGGACGGGTCGACGCCGTGCCCGACCATCGCCGCCTGGTGACTGACGGCGTCCACACCGGACAGCAGCCGGGCGAGCAGGCCGGTGTCCCGGACGTCGCCGACGACCAGCTCGTGCGGGCTCTCCGGTGCGGCGCCCGGCCCGTGCGCCTGGGGGAGCAGCGCGTCGAGCAGGACGACGTCATGGCCGTCGGCGACCAGCCGGTCGGCCACATGGGACCCGATGAAGCCGGCTCCGCCGGTGACGAGGACGCGCATCGGCCCGACCGTATTGCCGCCCGCGCCCCGCCGCCCGGTGGATCATGCCCGGGCGTCCCACTCCTCGGCGGCGGCCAGGGCGATGCCGAACAGGCCGGCCCGGGCCTCGCGGGCCGTCGTCCAGCCGCGGTGCTCCCACTCCGGACCGGCCAGCGAGTCGGCGGCCAGGAACACCTGGCCGAACCGGAGGTTGGTCCGCCGGGCGACCGCGACCGCCGCCGAGGCCTCCATGTCGACGACGGCGCAGCCCTCCGCCCTCCGGCGCGCGACCCGCTCCGGCGTCTCCCGGAAGACCGCGTCGGTGGTCCAGCAGCGCCCGACGACCCACGGGAGCCCCGCCCGGTCCAGCACCCCGGACAGGACGTCCACGCCCTGCGGGTCGGCGTCCACCGTCCGCGACGGCGGCAGGTAGTGCAGTGAGGTCCCCTCGTCGCGCAGCGCGTCACCCAGGACGACGGCGTGCCCGAGGGTGAGCTCGTGCCGCAGCGCCCCGGCCCCGCCGACGCCGACGACCGTCCGCACCCCCATCGCCGCGACGCTCTCCAGGAACATCGCCGCGAGCGGGGCGCCGACGCCGGGGTGCAGCACCGCGACCGGGCGCCCGGCCGGACCGGGCACCCGGCGGATCGGGGTCCGGCCCAGCTCGGTCCGCAGCACGGTGACCGTGTCGTCCCCGAGGCCGTCGACCACCTCGGGGAACCAGCAGAAGACCGCCGCGGTGGGCATGTCCGCCGGGTGCGGCACGACGGCCTCGGCGCGGATCACCCCCTCGGCGCCGAGATCGTCCTCGAGCAGGGGCACCGCGGAGAGGTCCACGGTGGGGATCCTGCCCTGACCACCGGAGCCGGTGATCCCGCCGTGACGGGGTGTCGCCGGGTGGATGCGGTCGGCGACGACGGGGCGGGATCCGCTGTCCGCGTGGCGGGTCGCAGTATGGTCAGCGGCAGGGCCCCGCACCCCGAGGGGCCGGTGGGGACGGTGGACCAGTGGCCGGAGACTTCCGCGGGCCGCCCCCGCGTGGTGGTCCCCCGCCGCGTGGCGGTGGCCCGGGGCAGCAGCCCCCGCGTGGCCCCGGACCGCTCCCCGGACGCGGTGGGCGGCCGATGCCGCCGCCGTCGCCGCCCCAGCAGCCGCCGGCCCCCCGCCGGCCGCCCGGGCAGGCCCCGCCGCCGGCGCCCCCGCAGCAGGGGCGTGGTGCGCTGCGCCGGCCGCCGCCCGGACGCGCCGGGAACCCGCCGCCGCGCAACGCCGTGCCCCCGGCCGGATCGGCGATGCCGCGCCCGGCCGGCGCGGGGGGAGCGCCGCCGGTGCACCCGGCGTCGCAGGCACCCCGGGACGGCCGGATCACCAAGGGCCCGACGCTGCCGGACTGGCACCGCGTGCGACGCGCGATGCGCGGGCGCTGGAAGCTCGTGCCGATCGTGCTGGTGGTCGCGATCCTCGGGTTCGGGATCTACCTGGACCGCAACATGACCCGGGTGGAGGCGCTGCCCGCGGACAGCGCGGCGACCTCGGCGGGGACGAACTACCTGATCGTCGGCTCGGACAGCCGGGAGGGACTGTCCGCCGAGGACGAGGACCGCCTCGCCACCGGCGATGCCGCCGGGCAGCGCACCGACACGATCATGCTGCTGCACAGCGGGCGCTCCGGCGACGTGCTGATCTCGCTCCCGCGCGACTCGCTCGTCCCGATCCCGGGTCACGGCAACAACAAGATCAACGCCGCGTTCGCGTTCGGCGGGGCGCCGCTGCTGGTGCAGACCGTCGAGGACGCGACCGGGCTGCGGATCGACCACTACGTCGAGGTCGGCTTCGGCGGTTTCGTCGGCGCCGTCGACGCGGTCGGCGGCGTCGAGATGTGCATCCCGGAGGCGATGAACGACCCGCTGGCCGGGCTCGACGTCCAGGCCGGTTGCCAGGACCTGGACGGCCAGAACGCGCTGGCCTACGTCCGTACCCGGGCCACCCCCGGATCGGACTTCGACCGGGTCCAGCGCCAGCGCGAGTTCCTGTCCGCGCTGCTGGGCAAGGCCACCAGCCCGCTCACGCTGATCAACCCGTTCCGCACGGTGCCGCTGGCCTCCGCGGTCACCGACACGATCACCGTCGACGACTCGGACCACATCTGGCACCTGGCCGGGCTGGGCTGGGCGATGCGCGGGGCGTCGGGCAGCGACGGGGTCCAGACGACCGTCCCGATCGGCGGCAGTTCGGGATCGAGCCTGCGCTGGGACCGGGAGCGGGCCCAGGCGCTGTTCGGGGCGTTGCAGAACGACGAGCGTCCGCCGGAGTCGAGCTTCGGTCCCTGACGGGCCCGGGGTCTCCCGGGGCCCGGCCCGTTCCGGCTTCCCACGAACGATCGGGTCAGGCGGACTTCCGGGAGGACCGGCGCCGGGTGGTGGAGGTCCCCTCGGTCCCGGTCGCCGCGGTCCCGGTGTCCTCCGACTCCTCCGACGAGGACTTCCGGGTGCGCGAACGGCCACCGGAGCCGGACGACGATCCGGACTTCGACGCGGTGCCGGACCGGGACGCCGAGCCGGACCTCGACCCCGAGCCGGACTTCGTGCCCGACCCCGACCCGGACCCCGACGCGGCCTTCGACCGGCTCCGGGACGCGCTCGTCGACCCGGAGTCCGACGTGTCCGTCGATCCGGACGCCGACTTCGACGAGGACCCCGACGACGAGGACCCCGACGAGGATCGCGCGGCGTCCACACTGGCCTCCAGCGCGGCCAGCAGGTCGCTCATCGAGTCGGCCCCGTCCTCGGACTTCTCCGCGGCCGGCGCCGGCCGGGCGTCGCCGTCGGACCGCTTGGCCTCGATGAGGTCGACCATCGCGTCCCGGTACTCGTCGTGGAACTCACCGGGGTCGAAGTCCGCGCCCATGCTCTCGACCAGCGAGGACGCCATCTTCAGCTCCTGCGGCTTGAGATCGACGTCGCCGGAGAGGATGTCGAAGTCCGGCTCCCGGATCTCGTCCTGCCAGATCAGCGTCTGCAGCACGATCGCCTTGCCGCGCACCCGGAGCAGAGCGAGGGTCTCGCGCTGGCGCAGCGCCACCTTCACCACGGCGGTCCGGTCGGTCTCGTTCAGCGCCTCGCGCAGCAGCGCGTAGGGCTTGGCGGCCTTCGTCTCCGGCTCCAGGTAGTAGCTCTTGTCGAACAGCATCGGGTCGATCTGCTCGTTCGGCACGAACTCGATCACGTCGATCTCGTGCCCGGTGGACACCGGGAGCGACGCGAGATCGTTCTCGTCGAGGGTGATCAGCTCGCCGTCGGGGGTGTCGAAGCCCTTCGCGATGTCGGCGTAGGCCACCTCCTCGCCGCACACCTCGCAGGTCCGCTTGTAGCGGATCCGGCCGCCGTCGGCGCTGTGCACCTGGTGGAACCTGACGTCGTGGTTGGTCGTCGCCGAGTAGACCTTGATCGGGACGCTGACCAGACCGAACGACACGGCCCCGCTCCAGATCGCCCGCACGATGCCCCCCGCCTGCCCCGCTGGGCCACGACGCTTCTCCGCGTGGCACGCCGGGCGTTCGGTGACAGCATGACGGTGTGTTGCCCATGCTCGCCACCCCCGGACCGCTCCCGACCGGGCCCGGTTGGTCGTTCGAGGTGAAGTGGGACGGCATGCGCGTGCTGGCATCGACCACCGGGGACGACGAGCCGGTACTACGGCTGCACACCCGTTCCGGACGGGACGTCACCGCGAACTTCCCCGAGCTCACCGGCATCACCGGCCTGGCCCCGGACGTCCTGCTGGACGGCGAGATCGTGCTGCTCGACGGCGGCGTCCCCAGCTTCGCGGCGCTGGCGCACCGGATGCAGGGCGTGGTCGGGACGGCCGCGGCGCTGCGTCGCCCGGTCGTGTACATGGTGTTCGACGTGCTGCGGCTCTACGGGGTGTCGCTGCTGGACCGGCCGCTGTCGGAGCGCCGTGCCACGCTGGAGCGGCTGGACCTCGGCGGGGTCGACCACGTCGAGGTCTCACCGCGCTACCCGGACGGTGCCGCGCTGCTGGCCGTCACCGCCGAGCGCGGGATGGAGGGCGTCGTCGCGAAGCGCGAGACGTCGTCGTACCGGCCCGGGCGGCGCAGCCCGGACTGGGTCAAGGTGACCCACCGGCACTCGCAGAGCTGCGTGGTCGGCGGGTGGAGACCCGAGAGGAGCTCGACGACCCGGATCGGGGCGCTGCTGCTGGGCGTCCCCGGTCCGGACGGTCTGGAGTTCGCCGGACGGGTGGGGTCCGGTCTCGCCGGCGAGGCCGTGCAGCAGGTCCTGCGGGACCGTCTCGGCCCGCTCGCGGCCGAGTCCGCACCCTTCGCGGCAGCGCTGCCGCGGGAGGACACCGCCGGTGCACGCTGGTGCGTCCCGGCGGTCGTCGTCGAGGTCGCACACCTGGGGTGGACGGCGGCCGCGCGGCTGCGCCAGCCGGTGTTCCGCGGGGTGCGTGACGATGTCGAACCGGCCGACGTCCGCCGTGAACCCGAGGGATGACACGATCATCACTCTTTCGAGGGACGTAGGCTCCCGGCCGATACGTCCGATCCTTCCGTGATCGATCTCCACGGTGGAGGTGGAAGCATGGCGGTCATGCTCAGCTGGCGCGCGCCCGGCGGGGCGGGGCTCGAGTCGGCCCGCATCACCCTGTCCGGCGGCGGGTTCCGCGCCGTCGGGCGGATGATCCGCGGCACCGGGCGGGGTGTGCTGACCGCGTCCTACCGGCTGGTGGTGGGCGGCGACGGCGCGCTGTCCCGGTTGGCCGTGGACGTGGCGACGGCCGACGGCGAGGCGCAGCTGACGCTGTCCCGCAGCCGGGACGGCGTCTGGCTGGTCGACGAGGGCGCCGGCGGTACCCGCGGCGCGTTCGGCGGGGCGCGCGACGTCGACCTGGCGTTCAGCCCGGTCTTCAACGCGCTCCCGATCCGCCGCCTCGGGCTGCACCGGGAGCCGGCCGAGCACGTGCTGCCGATGGTGTTCGTGGACCTGCCGACACTGCGGGTGACGGCGGTCGAGCAGACCTACCGCACGGTGAAGCCCGTGTCGGACACCGAGTCCGCCCTGGTGGGCTTCGCCGCGGGGGACTTCACCGCCGAGATGACCGTCGACGCCGACGGGTTCGTCCTCGACTACCCGGGCATCGCGTCCCGGACGGACCTGGCCGGGGCCTGACCGGCCTACTCCTTCGGGGGCTCCACCACGTCCCCGCGACGCCCGAGTTCGCGCAGCTCGGCGAACACGTCGTCGCCGTGCAGATCGACCGGCAGCGCCAGCGGGTCACGGGTGGAGGACCACCGCATCCGCGCCTCGTGCCCGGCGTGCACGGTCGCCGCCAGCCCACCGGTCGAGGCCAGCGCCCCGCGCATCGCGCCGAGCCGGCCCAGCGCGTCGTCGACGGCCCCCAGCAGCGCCGCCCGGTTGCCCTCGCACATGGCCAGCACCAGCTCGGGGCGGGTGCCCGCCACCCGGGTGCCGTCGGCGAACGAGCCCGCGGACAGCGCGAGCGCCAGGTCGTCGCCCTGATCGCCGGCGCCGACCGCGGCCAGCACCGCGGCGAACAGGTGCGGCAGGTGCGAGATCCGGGCGACGGCCGCGTCGTGCTCGTCGATCGCGGCCGGGACCACCCGCGAGCCGCAGGCCCAGGCCAGGTCGGCGACGTCGCGCCAGACGTCGAGGTCCAGGCCGTCGTCGGCGGCGACCACCCAGGCCGCGCCGTCGAAGAGCCCGGCGTCCCCGGCCGCCCACCCGGACTCGGCGGTCCCGGCCATCGGGTGGCCGCCGACGTAGCGGGCGCGCGGGGCGTGCTCGGCGACGAGGTCGGCGACCGCGACCTTGACGCTCACCGCGTCGGTCAGCCGGCAGGTGGGCGCGACGGCGTCGATCCGGCGCAGCACCGGCTCCAGGGCCGTGAGCGGGACGGCGACGACGACCAGCGCGTCCGCCTCGGCGGCCCGGGCCAGCGCGGCGTCGGTGTCGGTGGTGACGTCGAACCCGTCGGCGACGGCCGCCGCCGCGGTGGCCTCCGACGCGGCGGTGCCCCACACCGGGCGCCCGGCCCGCGTCGCGGCTCGCATCAGCGACCCGCCGATCAGCCCGGTTCCCAGCACGCACACCGCTCGCATGACCCGAACAGTAGAGCCGTCACCCGGGGTGGCCACGCTCACCCGATCAGGCGACCCGGAGTGCCCGCGCGCCGACCGTTTCGGCGCGCGTCCCGCGGATCAGCGCGTCGCGCGTCATACCACCGGCCGCCGATCCGCCGGTCCGCCTCATGATCGCGATCCGGGTTCCGGTGGGTGCCGTCGATGGCATTGATCGGAACCGGGCCGACGATCACCCGGCGCCGTGGCCGCGTCGTGCCGCGCTCGACCCACGGTGATCACGAGCTCGGTCCCGATCGATGCCATCGACGGCACCCATCGGAACCCGAACGATGATCACCCCGGCGCGCGGCCGGCTCAGATACCGGCGGCCAGGACGGCGGCGCCGTGCGGCGAGATCGGCGGCCCGCTCGCCGGGGTGCTCGGCGACCAGCCGCAGCACCTCGCGCGTCCACGGCCCGCGCCGCGACGCCCGGTCGAGGCGGTCCAGCCGCCGGCCGATCTCGACGATCTCATCGGGCTCCAGCCGGTCGTCCGCCCGCAGCGCCTCCCGCGGATCCGGTCCGACCGCGCGAAGCCTGATCCGGAACACCGGGCCGCCGTCCCTCCCGCGGAACGCCGAGCGCACCGCGTCGGCGGAGGCGAGGCCGGCGGCACGGGCGTCCTCGTCGGCGATCGAGTCCGCGGCGACCTCGTCCACCGCGACGATCTCCACGACGCCGGCCGCCGTGCGCAGCGTCGACCCCGCCCGGATCCGCGGGCGCGACCAGCGCCGGTAGGCCCGGTCGACGGTCCCGGCGGCGACGCCCCGGGCCACCGCGACCGGGAGGATCACCGCAGCACCCCCTCCAGTGCCCCGGCCAGGTCGAGCAGCGCGTCCTCCCCGGCGGTGATCCCCACGAGCTGCACCCCGGCGGGCAGGCCGGGAACGGGGACCGGCAGCGCCACCACCGGACGGTCGGTCAGGTTGAACGGCGAGGTGAGCTCCAGCATCGACGGCCGGACCGGGACACCGTCCACATCGGACGCGCCGATCGGCGTCGCGCGCAGCCGGGTGGTCGGGCAGAGCAGGACTTCGCAGCGCAGGTGTGCGAGCAGTGCGGCGGAGCACCGCGTGCGGGTGCGCCGGGCGTCCACATAGGTGTGTGCGGGCAGCTCGGCGTTCGGGGCGATGCGTGCGGCGGTGACCGGCTGGTACTCGTCGCGGCGGGTCGCGAACCACTCCCGGTGGGTGGCGTACGCCTCGGCGCCGGTGATCAACGGGTAGGTCGCGGCCAGCTCCTCGATCCCGGGGGTGTCCTGTTCGGACAGGTCTGCACCGAGTGCGGTGAGCGCGTCGGCCGCGGTCCGCACGGCGTCGGCGATGACCGGGTCGTGCGGCCGCCACCACGCCCCGCTCGCGACCCCGATCCGGAGCGGCGGTCCGGAGCCGGGTCCCGCGCCGGGCCTACCGGGAACCGGCGGCCGGCGATCGCCGTTGCCGGATCGGTGAGCGGCGCCGGTGCCGCTTCCCGAGGCGAGCGCCCGTCGCGCGACGGCGAGGGACGCCGCGTCCGCGGCCAGCAGCCCGACCGTGTCGAACGACTCGGCCAGCGGGAACACGCCCGCGCCGGGCAGCGCCCCGCGTCGCGGCTTCAGCCCGGCCACCCCGCACAGCGCCGCCGGCGTCCGGACGCTCGCCCCGGTGTCGGTGCCGACGGCCAGCGGCAGGTGCCCGGCCGCGACCGCCGCGGCCGGCCCCGACGACGACCCGCCGGTGATCCGGGCCGGGTCGTGCGGGTTCCGGGCCGGCCCGCTCGCCGCGGCGTCGCCGGTCGGGCCGTAGGCGAACTCGTGGGTGTGCAGCTTCCCGACGACCACCGCACCGGCCGCGCGCAGCATCGCGACCACCGGAGCGTCCACGGCGGCGGGCGGGGCGCCGTCGAGGATCCGCGACCCGCAGCGGGTGGGCAGGCCCTCGACGTCGACGACGTCCTTGATGCCGACGGCGACGCCGTGCAACGGCCCGGCCCACTCGCCCCGGGCCGACATCGCGGACAGCTCCGCGGCCCGGGCCCGCGCCCGGTCGGCGTCCAGGAGCACGACGCTGTTGGTGCGGTCGGCGTCGAGCCGGGACAGCACGTCGTCGACGTGCTCGGACGGCGAGAGCTCACCGGAGGCGATGGCGCGCAGCAGATCGGGGAGCGACAGCACGTGGTCAGCCTGCCGTCGCCCCCCGGGGCCGACAACCTCAGGTTCCGGAGCGGGCGAGCTCCCGGGCCTCCGCCTCGGACGAGGCGGCGGGCCTCGAGTCCCGCAGCGGCCGCCGCGCGGTCTCGGGCAGGAAGTACAGCGTGATCGCGCCGATGACGCCCGCCGCGATCAGGTAGTAGCCCGGCCACAGCAGGTCGCCGGTGGCCAGCACCAGCGCGCTCATCACCAGCGACACGGTCCCGGCGAACGCCGAGACGAAGATGTTGAACGCGATCGACAGGCCGCCGTAGCGGATCTCGGTCGGGAACAGCGCCGGCAGCGTCGACGGGCTGGTGGACGAGAAGCAGATCAGCAGCGCGCCCATCAGCAGCAGCCCCAGGAACACCGTCGGGACCGAGCCGTTCTGCATGAGCAGGATCATCGGGACGCCCAGCACGATCAGCCCGGCCGCACCGGTCCACATGATCGGCTTGCGGCCGATCCGGTCGGACAGCCGTCCGAGCAGCGGGATCACGAACACCGCGGCCCACAGCACGATGATCTGCAGCCAGGACGACGTCGTCGAGTCGATCGAGGTGCCGCCGTGCTGGTCGACGGTGGTCTCCAGGTAGGTCGGCATGTAGCTGGTGAGCATGTAGTTGGTGACGTTCCAGACCACGACGATGCCGCCGACCATGATGAACGTCGGCAGGTACCGGGTGAAGATCAGCTTCAGACCGTCCTTGACCGCGGTGCCCTCGCGCTTCTCCGACTCCGCGAGCAGCGTCTGGAACGCGGGGGTCTCCTCCAGGCGGACCCGCAGGTACACCCCGACGATGCCGAGCGGGAGCGCCACGAAGAACGGGATGCGCCAGCCCCAGGAGGACATGATCTCCGGGCTGAGCACCAGCGGGAGGACCGTCGCGATCGTGGCGCCGAGGGCGTAACCGACGAACGTGCCGAGTTCGAGGAAGCTGCCGAAGAAGCCGCGACGCCGGTCCGGGCTGTACTCGGCGATGAAGGTCATCGCGCCGGCGTACTCGCCGCCGGTCGAGAAGCCCTGCAGCACCCGCGCGCAGACGAGCAGGATCGGCGCCGCGAGCCCGATCGAGGCGTAGGACGGGATGAGCCCGATGAGGAAGGTCCCGAGCGCCATCAGGATGACGGTCATCGACAGGACCTTGGTGCGGCCGATCCGGTCACCGAGCGGGCCGAAGAACAATCCGCCGAGCGGACGGAAGAAGAAAGCGATGGCGAACGTCGCGAACACGGCGACCTGGGACAACGGGCCGGGTGGGAAGAACTCCGCCTCGATGGTCGTCGCCAGGTAACCGTAGACGCCGAAGTCGAACCATTCCGTGACATTGCCGATCGCGGCGGCGCTGACGGCTCGCTTCATCGTCGCCGGATCGGTCACGGTGACGCCATCGACCGTCCCACCTGCTGTTGCTTCGTCCACGCCAACCTCCTGGAAGAGATCGTCACGGGGGACGCTTTCGTCATGTAACTGTCAGTCCGTGGCGATGTGTCCGGTCTCCGATTAGCTATGAAAAAAGAGTAGACCCAGCGCTCGGAGACTGCGCGACGTAGCGGTGTGGATCTGTGAGGGGAGTCATCACCGTGAGCCGCTTTCCGGGGCGGACAGCGGGCGCCACGAGTGGGACCGTCGAGGGCGTCGGCGCGGAAGGCGTCGCGAATCCACTCGTGAGGAGGAGCCGTCATGGCGGTCGTGTTCATGTCGATCATCGGAAGCGCGGGGGTGGGCCTGGCGGTCACCTCGGCCCTGGCCGCGTACGCGCAGCGGAACTGGAAGGGCTACCGCCGGGACACGGTCAGCTGAGCGCGGCCAGCGCGAGGCCCGCGTAGACCGCGACGCCGGCCGGGAACGCGGCCTCGTCGAACACCACCCGGTTCGAGTGGTTCGGCGGGGCCGTCGCCGGGTCGACCGCCGGTGGCCGGGCGCCGAGGAACGCCAGCGCGCCCGGGACCCTGGCCAGCACGTAGGAGAAGTCCTCGGCGCCCATCATCGGCGCCGCCATCGGCACACAGGCCCGCTCGCCGAGTACCGCCTCGCCGACCCGCACCAGCGCGTCGTTCGCGCCCGCGTCGTTCTCGGTGACCGGGTAGCCGCGGGCGATCCCGACCCGGGCCGTGCACCCGTAGGCGCGGGCGAGGTGCTCGCAGTGCGCGGTGATCTCGCCGTGCAGGAGTGTCCGGACCGGCTCGGACAGGGTGCGCAGCGTGCCGGTCAGCTCGGCCGTCTCCGGGATGATGTTGTCGGTCGTGCCGGCCTGGATCCGCGCGATCGTCAGGACGGCCGGGTCGTGCGGCCCGACCCGGCGGGACAGCAGCGTCTGCAGCCCGCCGACCATCGCCGCGGCGGCCGGGACCGGGTCGCAGGCGTCCTGCGGGGCCGACGCGTGCCCGCCCCGGCCGGTCACCGTCACCCGCAGCACGTCGGCCGCGGCCATGATCGGCCCGGGCCGGTGGTGCAGCTCGCCGGTCGGCACCGTCGAGGAGATGTGCAGCGCGTAGGCCAGCTCCGGCCCGTCGTCGAGCAGCCCCTCGTCGATCATGTGGCGGGCGCCGTGGAACCCCTCCTCACCGGGCTGGAACATCAGCAGCACCCGCCCGGCGATGCGGTCGCGGTGCGCGGCCAGCAGGTGCGCCGCCGAGGCGAGCATCGCGGTGTGCGTGTCGTGCCCGCAGGCGTGCATCGCGCCGTCGACCGCGGAGGCGAACTCCAGGCCGGTGTCCTCCTGCAGCGGCAGTGCGTCCATGTCCCCGCGCAGCAGGACCGTCGGTCCGGGCCGCGCGCCGTCGAGCACCGCGACGACCGAGCTGCACGACGACCCGGTGCGGACGTCCGCACCGAGCCCGTCGAGGGCACGCAGGACCGCGTCGCGGGTCCGCGGCAGGTCCAGTCCGAGTTCCGGGGTCCGGTGCAGGTCACGCCGCAACGCGACCGTGTGGGGCTGCAGCCTGCGGGCCTCCGCCAGGAGGTCACCCGGGAGGCCGGCGACGGACGCGGAGGAGATCGGCATGGACCGATCGTCGCCCACGGCCGCCCGCCCGGCGACCAGCGGCCCTGATGTGACCGCCCATACCTGGTTGTGGCGTGGCCCACAAGGCTTCCGCGACGTACCGTTGTCGCCGTGCCCACACAGAGCGTCGAGGCCACCCCGGACACCCGGGGCGCCGCCCTGCCCGGATTCGCGGTCGCCGCGATCCGGGAGGAGGGGCGCTGGCGCTGCGTCCGCCTCGATCCGGTCGCGCTCGTCGATCTGGACGCGGCGATCACGGCGCTGCGCGCGCAGCGTTCCACCGGGGCGGTGCTCGGCCTGCTCGACGTGGACGACGAGTTCTTCGTCCTGCTGCGGCCCTCGCCGGGCGGGGTGCGGCTGCTGATCTCCGACGCGGTCGCCGCGCTGGACTACGACGTCGCCGCGGACGTGCTGGACCTGCTGCGCGTGGAGCTCCCGCCGGACGACGACGCGCTCGACGACGCCTGGCCCGAGGGCGACCTGGGCATCCTGTCCGATCTCGGCCTCCCGGCCGACGAGCTGGAGATCCTGGTCGACGACCTCGAGCTCTACCCGGACGAGCAGCTCGAGACGATCGCCCGCCGCTGCGGGTTCGACGGGCCGCTGGACGAGGTCGTCAACCGCTGACCGTGGTCCGTCCGTCCCCGGGTGACGAGGCCGTCCTCGGCCGCGCCCTCGACGTCGCCCGCTGGGCCGGGCGCACCGGCGACATCCCGATCGGCGCGGTCGTCCTCGCCGCCGACGGCACCGAGCTCGCCGCCGCCTGCAACGCCCGGGAGGCCCTCGGCGACCCCACCGCGCACGCCGAGGTGCTGGCCCTGCGCGCGGCCGCGGCCGTGGTGGGGGAGTGGCGGCTGGACGGCGCGACGCTGGCCGTGACCGTCGAACCGTGCACGATGTGCGCCGGCGCGATCGGGCTGGCCCGGGTGGCCCGGGTGGTGTTCGGCGCGTGGGAGCCCAAGACCGGTGCCGCCGGATCGCTGTGGGACGTGCTGCGCGACCGGCGGCTCACGCACCGGCCGGAGGTGGTCGGCGGCGTCCGCGCCGGCGAGGCGGCCGCCCTGCTGCGGGACTTCTTCGGCCGCCCCCCGTCGATCGACGCGCGGTAGCGGTCTAGTAGCCTTCTCGGCGGTAGCGTGTCCGAGCGGCCGAAGGAGCGCGCCTCGAAAGCGCGTGAGGTTCACGCCTCCGTGGGTTCAAATCCCACCGCTACCGCCAGCCGGGAAGCCGGGTCCTTATTCAGGGCCCGGCTTCCGGTCTTTCCGGCGGAAGACCGCCGTCCACCGCACCGGCAGGCCCGACGACCGGGCCGGTGAGACCGGCTCCAGCCCGTGGCCGGCGAACGCGGTGATCTCCGCCCGGGTGAACGCCCACGGCGGCCGGGACGACGGCGGGTCACCGTCCCCGCGCACGTTCTCCACGACCAGCAGGTCCCCGCCCGGCGCGACCAGTGCGGCGACCGCCGCCGTCGCCGCAGGCCGCAGCGACACCGGCAGCGCCTGCACGTTGATGATCTCCACGACCACGTCGAAGGCCCGGGCCCACTCGTCGGGGAGGTCCAGCAGATCGGCGACCCGGTAGTCGACCGGAGAGCCCGGGTAGCGGCCGCGGGCGGTGGCGACGGCGGTCGGGGCGATGTCGAACGCCGTTGTCGTGAACCCGGCCGCGGCGACGAACTCGGCGTCACCGCCCAGCCCGCACCCGACCACGACGGCCCGGCGCCCATCGGGATCCCCCAGCGTGGGTACCCAGTCCGTCAGCTGCGGTGCCGGTGCCGTCCGGTTCCAGGGCACCGTCGTCTCCCCGCGCTCACCCGCCGCGTAGAGCTCCTCGAACCAGCCGGTCGGACGGCCCTCGGCCAGTGCGCGTGCGGCGAGGACGGCGCTCTCGGCGTCCCAGTCCTTCATGCCCCCATCCTCCTCCCGGTCGCCCGGCTCCGACCACGGTCCGAGTCCCGTGATCGGTCCCCGCTCCGATGTGTCCGACCCCCCTCGACAGCGAGGGTGGTGTCACCTGGAGGAGGAAGGAGCTGGAGATGACCACCATGACCGTGAACCCGCCGACCGCCGCGGACCGCCCGGCCGATCCGGACGCCTACGCCGTCGTCACCGTGCTGATGCTGATGCTGGGCGGGTTCGTCCTGCCGGTCGTCGGCTGGCTGGCCGGCGTCGTGATGCTCTGGACCGGTCGCGCGTGGACGGTCGGGGAGAAGGTGCTGGGCACGCTGGTCTGGCCGCTCGTCGTCGCGATCCCGGTGGCCGCCGTGTTCCTGCTCGGCGGGCCGCTCGGCGGACCCCTCGACGGCGACCCGGCGATCCGGCTGACCGTGCTCGGCGTGGCCGCACTGATCGCGCTGATCCTGCTGCCGTGGACCTTCGTCACGCTCCTGTGTGCCGGTCGCCGGCGCTGACCCGAGCCGACGAGATCCCGAGCCGACGAGAGAGGACACGACGCGTGAGCGAGAACCGAGGGCTGCGCAGGTCGGTGGCCGCGGCGGTGGCCGGAGCCGGCGCCCTGCTGGCGGCGACCGTGCTCGCCCCGCAGGCGAACGCGATCATCGGTGGGACCGACGCGACCGAGGAGTATGCCTTCGTGGCGACCCTGCGCGACGCAGGAGGGCACCACTTCTGCGGCGGCGCGCTCGTCGACCCGCAGTGGGTGCTGACCGCCGCGCACTGCACCGGACCCGGTGTCCCCACCGACGGGTTCACCGTCGCCGTCGGCAGCACCGAGCGCACCGGGGGCGACGAGCGCGGAGTCGCCGAGGTGATCACACACCCCGACTTCCGCGCCGACCCGACGCCACATCCGGAGTTCCCGGAGCTGGAGCTGGTGTGGCTGCACCAGGATCTCGCGCTGCTCCGGCTCGACGCGCCGGTGCCGCAGGCACCGGTCGAGCTCGCGAGGCGGTCCGCCGAACCGGGGACCCCGGTCCGGGCCCTGGGCTGGGGCATGGTCTGCGAGGTCGGTGAGGACTGCCCGGAGGAGCAGCCGCCGGCTGTCCTGCAGCAGCTCGACACCGAGATCGTCCCTCGTGAGCGCTGCGAGATGGACGCCCGCGATCTCTGCACGGAGCACCCGACCGGGGCGGCGCAGGCCTGCATCCTCGACTCCGGCGGCCCGGTCGTCCGGGCCGGGAAGGACGGTTGGGAGCTGGACGGCGTCATCAGCCGGGACGGGAACTACCTGGAGGACCCGCGCTGCGTCGGGCCGATGGTGCTGACCGACGCGTCGGCCTACGGGGAGTGGATCGAGGCCACGATCGTCGGACGCACCTGACGAGGCCGGGGTGGGCGCCACGTGGCCCCCCACCGCTCACTCGAAAGAGTGGAGATCGTCGTTGCCCGTTTCTTCTGTTCTGCGGGCGATTGATCGGTGTAAGTTCCGTATCTGCGGATGAGGCTGCCCTCATCGACGATCTTGTGACCTGCGAAACAGTCGATCACCGGTGATCGTTCACGCGGATTCGTGCGACACCTGCGGGGCGCTCCGCCACGTCACCGTCGACCCACGGAGATCGTTTCGTCCTCGACAGCTCCGGACCCTGCTCCCCGGGTCCGCGGGCCGTGCACCGCAGCACCCCCCGAGAGGACGACGATGCCCGCTCCCCGCGCCCCCGAGCGTCCGGCGCCCGACTCCGGCCGCAGCAACGTCAGCCGGCGGCGGTTCCTCGGCTACCTGGTCGCGGCCCCGACCCTGGTCGTCGCCGCCGAGATGGGCCGGCAGGCCTGGTTCCCCGGTACCCCGCAGGCGAACGCCGCGGCCATCCCGTCGGCACCGCTGCCGGCCGAGGTCTACGACCTGCTCGACGTCATCCGCGACACCGCCCGGCCGACCGCGAACCTGATCCGGGTCGAGGTCCGCCGCGACGGCACGGTGTCGTTCGCGCTGCCCCGCTCCGACAACGGCCAGGGCATCATCACCTCGACCCAGATGATCATCGCCGAGGAGATGAACCTGGACCCGGACCAGGTCGAGGTCACCCTCGCCGACGCCCGTCCGGAACTGGTGTTCAACCAGCTCACCGGCGGCTCGACCACCACCTTCTCCACCTACACGCCGATCCGGGTCGCCGCCGCGCTGGCTCAGGGTCGGCTGCTCGCAGCCGCGGCCAACGAGCTCCGCCAGGACGTCAACGTGCTGCGCAGCCGGCAGGGCCTGATCACCGGCCTGAACGGCGAGGAGCTGCCGTTCGGCGAGCTCACCGAGCTCGCGTCGAGCTCGGTGAACGAGGCCGTCGACGTGGTGCTGAAGGACCGTGAGGAGTTCACGGTCATCGGCACCCCGCGGACCAAGTCGGACGCGCGGGCGATGGTGACGGGGCAGAAGAAGTTCCTCACCGACCTGCAGATCCCGGACGCGCTGCCGACGGTCATCTGCCGGGGGCCGAACCTGAACTCCGCCCCGCTGGGTGTGAACAACCTCGCCGAGGTCCGGGCCATGCCCGGCGTCACCGACGTCGAGCAGGTCCCCACCGGTGTCGCGGTGCGGGCACAGACCTTCGGCCAGGCCGTCGACGCGGTGAACGCGCTGGACGTGAGCTGGGACGGCGGCACCGTCCCGGGTGAGAACGACGAGTCCGTGCTCGCCGCGGTCCGGCGCGGCGAGCTCCCGCTGGCCGTGCCGCAGGTGCCGGGCGAGACCGTCGAGGGCGAGTTCGCCTTCTACTTCCGCAGCAACTCCGCGCTGGAGACCAACTGCGCGATCGCCGACGTCCGCAACGGCCGCGCGGAGATCTGGGGCCCGGTCAAGTCCCCGATCGCCGCCCAGGCCGAGATCGCCAAGGACCTGGGCATCCCGCAGAACGCGGTGACCGTGCACGTCACCGAGGGCGGCGGTTCGTTCGGCCGGCGGCTGTTCTACGACGCCCTGCAGGAGTCCGCCCAGGTCTCGCAGGCGATGGGCAAGCCGGTCAAGCTCATGTGGACCCGCGCCGACGACTCCCGGCAGGGGCGGGTGCACCCGCTGGCCACCACCCGGGTCCGCGCGCAGGTCTCCGGCGAGTCGGTGACCAGCTTCGAGATCCGGCACACCAGCGTGGCCACCGAGATCAACCCCGGGCTGTCCGAGGCGATCTCCGCGGCGGCGAACAAGGCGCCGCTGGGCAACCTGACGATCTCGCAGAGCATCTACGCGACCACCCAGGCCAACCCGTACAACGTCGGCGTCGCCACCTCGCTGCTCAACGAGGTCGACATGCGGTTCAACACCTGCTCGATGCGCAACATCTACTCGCCGGACACCGCCACCGCCCGGGAGCTGATGATCGACCAGGTTGCGGCGCAGATGGGCCGCGACCCCTACGAGTTCCGGTCCGGGTTCACCAAGCTCACCCGCTGGAAGAACGTCGTGGATCGGGCGGCGCGGGAGGCGGACTGGGGCAAGTCGATGCCCGAGGGCACCGCCCAGGGCATCGCGATGCACGTCGAGTACAAGGGTGTGTCCTGCGCGGTCGTCGAGATCGACTGCCGCCCGGAGACGGTGAACCGGCAGATCCGCGAGGCCCGGACCGGGCCCCGCGTCACCAAGGTGACCTTCGTCGTCGACGTCGGCCTCGTGATCAACCCGCGCGGGCTGGAGGCCCAGATGATGGGCGGCATCAACGACGGCATCGCGATGACGCTGACCTCCGGGCTGCACCTGGACGACGGTCACTTCATCGAGGCCAGCTGGGACAACTACTTCTACACCCGGCAGTGGAACACCCCGCCCGAGATGAACATCGTGATCATCGAGGACTCCGAGGCCCCCGAGCCGGGCGGCGCGGGTGAGATGGGCGTCCCCGCGACCTGCGGCGCGGTCGCCTGCGCCTACGCCCGCGCGACCGGCACCGTCCCGGAGTACTTCCCGATCATGCACAAGGACCCGTTGCCGTTCGAGCCGTACCCGACGGTCCCGCCCGTCCCGCCGGCCCCCACCAACGGCCTCGACCTGGCCCGTTAGGAGTCCCCCGTGCCCACACAGACCTTCCAGCTCAACGGCGAGGCCGTCTCGGTCGAGGTCGAGGACGACGTCCGGCTGCTCTGGGTCCTGCGCGACCTGCTCGGCGTCACCGGCCCGAAGTACGGCTGCGGCATCAACGTCTGCAAGGCGTGCACGTCGCACATCAACGGCCTGGCCTTCAACCCGTGTGCGACGCCGGTCGGCGACCTGTCCGAATCGGACGAGGTCACGACGATCGAGGGCCTCGCCGACGGCGACGAGCTGCACCCGATGCAGCAGGCCTGGATCGACAACGACGTCGCGCAGTGCGGCTACTGCCAGCCCGGCCAGATCATGGCCGCGGTCGCCCTGGTCCGCCGGGCGCAGGCCGAGGGCTTCGCGATCGACGACGAGTCCCTCGACACGATCCGCAACATCTGCCGGTGCGGGACCTACAACCGCATCCGCGAGGCGATCCAGGAAGGCGCCGACGCCATGTGACCCGTGAGTGGTTTCCGGGGCCCCGGCCACGACAAGCACTCACGGGTCCGACGAAGGAGGACAGGATGAAGAAGCGGATCTCCCGCTCGATGATCGCCGCCGGCGCGGTCGGCGCGGTCGCGTTCCCGCTGGCCGGCGTGGCCGCGGCGCAGGACGACGACTCCACCCAGGGTTTCCCCAGCACCCAGAGCCCGACCCAGGGTGTCGACGCCACCGGCGC
This sequence comes from Pseudonocardia nematodicida, assembly GCF_040105385.1. NCBI lineage: Bacteria > Bacillati > Actinomycetota > Actinomycetes > Pseudonocardiales > Pseudonocardiaceae > Pseudonocardia > Pseudonocardia nematodicida. The sequence goes on along the minus strand of NZ_JBEDNQ010000004.1, from coordinate 188,985 downwards.
GACGCTCGACACGGTCGCGTTCAACCTCACGAACGTGTTCGACGACCGGCCGGACGGCGTGAACGGCACGGACGTCGAGCTGCCGGCGGCGGACCCGCGGTTCGTCGAGGGCCCGCTCGGCGGGCTGCTGGTGAACGGGCCCTTCGAGTAAGGGGTCCTCGGGAGGTGGCGGGGCGGGACGACCGCCCCGCCACCGTCCGTCAGTGCAGGAACTTCAGCCCGGCCACCCCGCCGACGATCGCGAGCAGGCACAGCAGCCGCGCGGTCGTCGCCGGCTCGCCGAGCACCGCCATCCCGTAGAGCGCGGTGCCGACCGCGCCGATCCCCACCCAGATCGCGTACGCGGTGCCGACCGGCAGGTCGCGCAGGGCCAGCGCCAGCCCACCCATGCTCAGCACCAGCGCGACGCCGAACACGGCCGACGCGCCCGGGCGGGTGAACCCCTCGCTCCGGGACAGGGCCGCGGCCCACACCGTCTCCAGTAGACCCGATACGACCAGGTAGAACCATGCCATGACGCGCTCCCGGTGAGCGTCGTCTTGGCGGTCCGGGTACGGCGCGTCTCGTCCGGGGTGCCGCCGTCCGGCGGTCCGGGGTCCACGATGCCCGACCGGCCGCTCGGGTTCGAGCGATGGTGAGCTGCCTGACCGGAGGTTGCCCCCGGGGGAACGGTCGGGCAATGTTTCGGCATGCCTAACTCTGGGTTGTCGGGTTGGCGAACTCTGCTGCCGGTGCTGCTCGCCGCCGTCGTCCTGGGAGCCGGGTGTGCCGGGCCGGCCGGTGACGGCCGGGCGGACGACCCGCGCCCCGTCGTCCTCACCACCTTCACCGTGCTCGCCGACATGACCCGCGAGGTCGCGGGCGACCGGGTCCGGGTCGAGTCGATCACCCGGCCCGGCGCCGAGATCCACGACTACGACCCGAGCCCGGACGACCTCGTCCGCGGGGCCCGCGCGGACCTGCTCCTGGAGAACGGGCTCGGTCTGGAGCGCTGGTTCGAGAGGTTCCTCGACCGCGCCGAGGTGCGCTCGGCCGTGCTCAGCGACGGCGTCGACGTCCTGCCGATCACCGGGGGCGAGTACCGCGACCTGCCGAACCCGCACGCCTGGATGTCGCCCCGGGCCGGCGTCCGCTACGTCGAGAACATCCGCGCGGCGCTCACCGACCTCGACCCCGACGGCGCCGCGGAGTACGCGGCCAACGCCGAGCGCTACACCGGCGAGCTGACCGCGCTGGCCGACGAGCTCGAGGCCGCGCTGGCCGCCCTGCCGCCCGGACAGCGGGTGCTGGTGACCTGCGAGGGCGCGTTCTCCTACCTCGCGCGCGACGCCGGGCTCGACGAGGCCTACCTGTGGCCGGTCAACAGCGACGCCGAGGGCACCCCGCAGCAGGTCGCCGCGGTGATCGAGCGGGTCCGGGCCGACGCCGTGCCCGCGGTGTTCTGCGAGAGCACGGTGAACGACTCCGCGCAGCGCCGGGTCGCCGCCGAGACCGGGGCGGCGTTCGGCGGGACGCTGCACGTCGACTCGCTGTCCGAACCGGACGGACCCGTGCCGAGCTACCTCGAGCTGCTGCGGCACGACGTGCACACCGTCGTCGAGGGACTGACCGGGACCGCCCCGTGACCGCCGCGCTCGAGATCACCGGGCTGTCGGTGCGCTACGGCGAGGTCCGCGCGCTCGACGACGTCGACCTGCGGCTCGACGCCGGCACGGTCTGCGGGCTGCTGGGTACGAACGGCTCGGGCAAGTCGACGCTGTTCCGGTCCGTGATGGGCCTGCTCCGGCCGACCGCGGGGACGGTCCGGGTGCTCGGCTCGACGAGCGCGCAGGCCCGCCGGGCCGCCCGGGTGGCCTACATGCCCCAGGCCGAGGCGATCGACCCGGACTTCCCGATCCTCGCCCACCAGGTCGTGCTGACCGGCCGCTACGCCCGGATGGGCCCCACCCGCCGGGCCCGGCGGGCCGACCGCGACGCCGTCGACGCCGCGCTGGCGCGGACCGGGCTGACCGGGCTCGCCGACCGCCAGATCGGGCAGCTGTCCGGAGGGCAGCGCAAGCGGGTGTTCCTGGCCCGCGCGATCGCCCAGGACGCGCCGCTGCTGCTGCTCGACGAGCCCTTCGCCGGCGTCGACCGGGGCACCGAGCAGGACATGACGACGGTGCTGCACGAGCTGCGGGACGCCGGGCGCAGCGTGCTCGTCTCCACCCACGACGTGCACGGGGTGCACGAGCTCTGCGACCGCGCGGTGCTGCTGGCCGGTCGGGTACTCGCCGACGGCCCGACCGACCAGGTGATCACTCCCGAGACCCTGGGCCGGGTCTTCGGCCTGCGCACCCCGGAGGCGGGCACGTGACGGAGCTGTTGCTGGAGCCGCTGCAGTACGGGTTCATGCAGCGGGCGCTGCTCGTCGCGGTCGTCGCGGGCACCGTCGGCGCGTTGCTGTCCTGCTGGCTGACCCTGGTCGGCTGGTCGCTGATGGGCGACGCCGTCTCGCACGCGGTGCTGCCCGGGGTGGTGCTGTCCTACATCATCGGCATCCCGTTCGGGGTGGGCGCGTTCGTGTTCGGCGCGGGCGCGGTCGCGCTGATCGGGGTGGTGCGGCGGACGTCGCGGGTGAAGGAGGACGCCGCGATCGGCGTCGTGTTCACCGGGCTGTTCGCGCTCGGGCTGGTGCTGGTCTCGGCCACGCCCAGCGACACCGACCTCGGCCACATCCTGTTCGGCAACCTGCTCGGGCTCTCGACCGCCGACGTCGTGCAGATCCTCGTACTGGGGGCCCTCACGATCGCCGTGGTGGCGCTCAAGCACCGCGACTTCACCCTGGTCGCGTTCGACCGGACGCACGCGCACGCGGTGGGCATCGACCCGCGCCGGACCGAGACGCTGCTGCTCGGGCTGCTCGCGCTCGCCGTCGTCGTGGCGTTGCAGGCGGTCGGGATCGTGCTGGTCGTCGCGGTACTGATCATCCCGGGGGCGACCGCGTTCCTGCTCACCGACCGGATGGAACGGATGCTGCTGGTGGCGGTCGCCGTCGCCGTCGTCTCCGCCGTGGCCGGCACCTACCTGAGCTTCTGGGCGGACGTGTCCACCGGCGGCGCGGTCGTCGTCTGCCTCGCGCTGGCGTTCACCGGCGCGTACCTGTTCGGGCCGCGGCACGGCCTGCTCGGGCGGCGGCTGCGTCATCGGGCGGCAGCCGAGAGGTAACCCACTTCTCACCTGTTTCGCCGACGAACGACGGCCGACCGTTGCACGATCGATGATCATGAGCGGATTCGATCGACCGGAAGCGGCGCCCCGGCTCCTCGGGGCCGTCACCGTGGTCCTGACGGCTGCCGCCGGCGCGCTGGACGCGGTGACGTTCTTCGCCTTCAACGAGGTCTTCGCCAGCACGATGACCGGCAACCTGGTCCTGCTCGGGCTCGACGTCGGCCGCGGCAACTGGCTGGGTACCGCCGAGGCGCTGTGTGCGATCGGCGGCTACGTGGTCGGCCTGGCGGCGGGGACCGTGGTCGCCGGGCTGGTGATGCGCCGGCTGCCCTGGCGCAACGCGGTCGGCGTGGCACTCACCGTCGAGCTGGCGCTGCTGGTGCTGGTCGGCGCCGGCTGGTACGGACTGTCCGATCCGGACACCCAGACGATGCGCGCGATCCTCATGGTCGCCGGCGGCGCGGCCGCGATGGGTGTGCAGGCCGCGGCGCTGCGCTACGTCGGACCGACCGGCACCCCGACCAACTTCCTCACCGGCACCGTCACCAACTGGGTCTCGGCCATGGTCGAGCTGCACAAGCCGCGCTGGGACGGCAACTCCGCGCTGCGGATCGTGGTCATCGCCGTCGCGGCCGGTGCCGGTGCGGTGATCCAGCTCAACGCACCCGCCCTCACCTACGCGCTGCCGGTGCTGCTGGTGCTGATCGCCATCCTGCTGATGGCCCGGGTCACCCGGCTCAACCACGGCGGCCTCGTCGAGGGCGGGCCCGAGTTCGCGCACGCCCCGGAGCCCGACGACGACGAGGAGCTGCGCGCCGTCGTCGGGCGGGTGCACGGCCCGGACGGCCACGGCACACAGGCCGTGCTCACCCTGGTCGGCCCGGACGGGAACCAGGTCGGGCGCGAGGAGACCGACCACGAGGGGCGCTACCGGCTCCACGCGCCGTCGCCGGGGGTGTTCACCCTGCTCTGCCTGCCCGTGGACGGTCCGCCGCGGGTGGCGACGGTCGCGCTCGAGTCCGGGACGACGGTGTACGACGTGAAGAGCACTCATGCACTGGATGCATGAAAGACGGCCCACAAGCATTTGAAGGTCCACAGCGCCGGTCCTTAGCGTCGACATCGTTGTCGGCAGGACGAAGGAGTCCGCATGGACAGGCGCAGCATCCATCTCGACGGGTTCTCCCACGAGAACCCGGTCCCGGCGGCCTGCCGGGTCGGTGACGTCCTGGTCACCGGGGCGATCCACGGCGGCGGTCGCGGCTCGGCGGCCGAGGACTTCCCGGACGACGCCGGGGAGCAGGCCCGGGTCATGTTCGGCCGGGTCGCGTCGCTGCTCGCGTCCGAGGGCGGCTCGCTCGACGACGTCGCGAAGTTCTCCGTCCGGATCGCCGACCGCGGCGTCCGCGACGAGCTGAACCGCCAGTGGCTCGACCTGTTCCCCGATCCGGGGTCCCGCCCCGCCCGGCAGGTCACCGTCGGCACCACCCAGCCGCACATCCTCGTGCAGTGCGAGGTGCTCGCCGTGCTCACCACCGACGGAGGTCGTGATGCCTGAGTACGCCCCCTTCGACCCGGACACCCGGGAGCCGGCCGACCCGGCCCCGCCGTTCGCCTGCGACAGCCAGACCCACATCTTCGGCGACCCCGAGCGGTTCCCCACCAGGCCCGACGCGGCCTACGTCACCTACGACGCGACCGTCGAGGCGATGCTTCAGATGCACAAGACGCTCGGCATCGAGCGCGGGGTCATCGTGCAGTCGACCGCCTACGGCACCGACCACGCGGCCCTGATCGACGCGCTGAGGATCGCCGGGCCGGGCTACCAGGGCTGCGGCGTCGTCAACGACACCGTCTCCGACACCCACCTGGCCGAGATGCACGAGGCCGGCGTCCGCGGCGCGCGGTTCAACTTCCACCCCAAGCTGAAGAATGCACTGCCCACCCCGGAGGACGTGCGACGGACCGCGGCCCGGGTCGTCCCGCTGGGCTGGCACCTCAAGCTGCACATGAACGGGCTCGACCCCCGCGAGGTCACCCCGTTGCTGGAGGACGTCGAGACCGACGTCGTCATCGACCACTTCGGACCGCTGCAGTACCCGCACGGTCTGGACGATCCGCACTTCGCGCACGTCTGCGAGCTGCTGCAACGCGGCAACTGGTGGATCATGCTGTCCAACGGGGACCGTCGCTCGCAGACCGGTTACCCGTGGGACGACGCGACCGCCTACGCCCGCGAGTACGTCGCCCGCGCCCCCGAGCGGGTGCTGTGGGCCACCGACTGGCCGCACCCGCTGCACGCCGGGCCGATCCCGAACGACGGCGAGCTGATGGACCTGCTGTCCCGCTACGCCCCCGACCCGGCCGACCGCCGTCGCATCCTGGTCGACAACCCCGCCCGGCTGTTCCGGTTCGACGACGGGGGCGTGGCATGACCCGCGGTGACACGACCACCGGCCGGGAACCGCGGAGCGACCGGCTGACCGGCCGGGACCGCCGGTCGCTCGGCGCGGCCGTGCTCGGCTGGACGGTCGACATGTACGACCTGCTGGTCATCCTGCACGTCGCCAGCTACGTCGCGGTCGCCTTCTTCCCGTCCGAGGGGAGCCCGCTGCTCGGCCTGACGGCCACCTACGCGGCCTTCGCGGTCAGCCTGGTCGTCCGGCCGCTGGGGGCGCTCGTCTTCGGTTCGCTCGCCGACCGCACGGGCCGGCGTCGCGCGATGGCGATCTCGGTGCTCGGCGCGGGCCTCGCGACCGCGGCGATGGGCTTCCTGCCCGGCGTCGCGTCGATCGGCATCGCCGCCCCGGTGCTGCTGCTGGTGCTGCGCGTGGCCCAGGGCCTGTTCGTCGGCGGCATCACCGCCTCCACGCACACCCTGGCGACCGAGACGCTGCCGGAGCGCTGGCGGGGCATGGCCGCCGGACTGATCAAGGGTGGCGGCGCGAGCCTGGCCGTCGTCCTCATCAACCTGATCATGATCGGGCTGGTGGCGGTGCAGGGCCAGGAGACCTTCGCCGCCTGGGGCTGGCGCATCCTGTTCGTCGTCGCGCTGCTCGGGTCGGCGGCGAACCTGCTGGTCCTGATCAAGGTCGAGGAGTCGCCGGCGTTCGTCGAGCGGCGCGCCCAGCTGGCCGCGCAGGGACCCGGGACACCCGCGCCCAGCCCGGTCACGGCGCTGTTCTCGGCCCGCTGGCGGATGCTCACGCTGGCCACCGTCGCGATCGTGTTCACCGCGTCGGCGCCCTACTACCTGACCACCGGCATCCTGCCGACGGTCTACAAGCAGGCCCTCGGGCTGGAGCAGTCGGCGGCGAGCGCATTCCTGATCATCAACGTGGTGCTGTCCGCGACGATCGCGGTGCTGTGCGGTCATCTCAGCCAGCGGATCGGCCGTCGTCCGGTGTTCGTGACCTCGGGTGTGGCCTGCCTGGTCCTGATCCCCGGGCTCTACCTGGTCATGGCGTCGGGCCCGGCGGACTGGCTGCTGCTGGTCTGCGGCGCACTGATGGTGATGGCCTCCGGCGCGATCAGCGCCCCGCTGATCATCTTCATCAACGAGCTGTTCCCGACCGAGATCCGTTCCACCGCGACCGCGTTCTCCTGGAACGTCGGCTACGGGCTGTCCGGGATGCTCCCGACGTTCGTGACCGCCGTCAGCAGCGGGGTGGAAGCGATCATCCCGGTGCTGATCGGGACCAGCCTGGTCCTCGCGATCGGCTTCCTCGCCCTGATGGCCAAGACCCGGGAGACGCGTGGTGCGCTCGAGACCGCGTGAGAGCTCAGCCGGTCCACCGCCGCCGGCGGGCCTCGCGCAGCACGGTGTCGGCCAGCAGCTGCACCGCGGCGCCCGCGTCGGCGCGGTGGACCAGGTGGACGGGCAGGGCGGCGAACTCGTCGAGCACCGGGACCGCCGCGATCCCCGGCGGGTGCAGCAGCCGCGCCGACGCCGGCAGCAGCGCGACCGCGTTCTGCTGGCGGCGCAGCGCCATCATCCGGTTGCCGGGTGCGGTGTTGGGCACCGTCTCGGGGACGAACCCGGCCTCGGCGAACACCCCGTCGAGCAGCGCCCGGAAACCCGGCGCCAGCGACGACGGCGTCATCACGAACCGCTCGTCGCGCAGGTCGGTCAGGTGCACCGCATGGCGACCGGCGAGCGGGTGCGTCTCGGGCATCGCGACGACCAGGGGCTCGCGGCGCAGCAGGACCGACACCAGCTCGGCGTCGGCGGCGTCGTAACGGACGAACCCGGCGTCGTGCCGGCGGTTGCGCACACCGTCGAGGACGTCGGTCTCCCAGGCCTCGACCGCCTCGAAGCCCAGCCGCGGCAGCGCCTGCTCGACCCGGCCCAGCAGCTCCGGCAACGCCTCGTAGCCGACGCTGAGGGTGTAGGCGATGCGCAGCGCGCCACGGGCGCCGGCCGCGGTCTCCCGGGCCCGGTCGACCGCGGCGTCGAGCCGCTCCAGCACGTCGGTGACGGCCGCCGCGAACTCGAGCCCGGCCTCGGTCAGGTGCACGTTCCGGGTGTCCCGCACGAACAGCTGGACGCCGGTGCGCCGCTCCAGCCGCTTGATCCGCTGGCTCAGCGCGGGCTGCTCGATGTGCAGCCGCACCGCCGCCCGGGCGAAGTGCTTCTCGTCCGCCAGCACCACGAACGACCGCAAGACGGCGACGTCGACATCCACGAACCGACGGTACCCACGACGGAGGCCCACCGTGACTGACCCGACCACCCGCCTGCGGGGCTCGATCGCCCCGCTGGTCACCCCGTTCCACGACGACGGCACGATCGACCACGCCACGCTGCGCCGGCTGATCGACCAGCACGTCGAGCGGGGCAGCCACGGCATCTCGGTCACCGGCACCACCGGCGAGCCCGGTGCGCTGACCCTCGACGAGCGCCTGGAGATGATCGACGTCGCGGCCGAGGCGCTGGACCGGCGGCTGCCGTTCGTCCCGGGAACCGGGACCCACCAGCTGCCGGACACGATCGCGATCACCCGCCGGGCCGCCGAGGCGGGCGCGGACGCCGCGCTCGTGATCGTCCCCTACTACGCGCGACCCACCCAGGAGGGTCTCTACGCCTGGTACAGCGCGGTCGCCGAGGCCGTCGACATCCCGATCGTGATGTACAACATCCCGTCCCGGACCGGCGTCGAGCTGGCCCCGGAGACGGTCGGGCGGCTGTACCGGGACGTCCCGAACATCATCGGGATGAAGGAGGCGAGCCCGGACTTCGCGCACGCCAACTTCGTGCTCCGCGAGACCGGCCCGGACTTCCTGCTCTACTCCGGACTCGAGGCGCTGTGCTTCCCGATCCTCGCCATCGGCGGGGCCGGGTTCATCAGCGTCACCGCCAACCTGGTCCCGACCGAGATCGCCCGGATGTACGACGCAGTCGCCGACGGCAAGTGGGACGAGGCGCGCGAGCTGCACTACCGGCTGCTCGACCTCAACGACGTCGTACTCACCGAGACCAACCCGACCGCGGTCAAGTGGCTGATGTCGCAGGTCGGGACGATCGGGCCGGCGCTGCGCGCGCCGCTGGTGCCGCTCTCGGCGGCCGGGCAGCAGAAGGTGCGCGCGGCCGCCGCGACCTGGGGCCTGCTGGACGGCGCGCGGTGACGGCCTGGGAACCGGTCCCCGAGCGGGTCGCCGGGCTCCTGTCCGGGGTCGGCACCCCGACCGTGGCCGGGCAGCTGCTGCAGCGCGGGCTGCGCGACCAGTTCGTCACCGGCGCCGTGCCCGTCGCACCCGGCCGGCGGATGGTGGGGGCGGCATGGACGGCCCGCACCATCCCGTCCCGGGAGGACCTCGACGGCCTGCTGCCGGGCACGAAGCCGGTCCCCGGGGTCTCGCTGTTCGACGTGATCGAGTCGACCCCGGCCGGCGCGGTGCTGGTGATCGACGGGCGCGGCGAGTCCCGCACCGCCACCGGCGGCGACATCCTGGTCGAGCGGCTGAAGGTCCGCGGCGCGGCCGGCCTGGTGACCGACGCCGGTGTCCGGGACGCGGCCGGCGTCGCCGCCACCGGGCTGCCCTGCTGGTCGGCCGGGGCGACGGCCAACGTCAGCCGCGCCTACCTGCGCGTCGTCGAGCAGGACGTCCCGATCGGCTGCGGCTCGGTGGCCGTGTTCCCCGGCGACGTACTGCTCGGCGACGACGACGGCGTCGTGGTGATCCCGCGCGCGCTCGCCGCCGAGGTGGCCGAGGCCGCCGCCGAGCAGGAGGCACTGGAGGAGTTCATCGCCGGGAAGGTCCGCGCCGGGGCCGCGCTGCCCGGGGTGTACCCGCCGTCGCCGGAGCTGCGCGCCGAGTTCGAGGCCCGCCGGTGACCGCCGGCCCGCTGGACGGCCTGCTGGTCGCCGACTTCAGCCGGGTGCTCGCCGCGCCGTATCTGACCATGCTGCTCGGCGACCTCGGCGCCGACGTGGTCAAGGTCGAACGGCCCGGGACCGGCGACGACACCCGCGCCTGGGGCCCGCCGTACGACGACGGCGAGGCCACCTACACGCTGTCGGTCAACCGCAACAAGCGCTCCGTGTCGCTGGACCTCGCCACGTCGGAAGGGAGGAGGGCGGCCCGCGAGCTCGCACTGCGGGCGGACGTCCTGATCGAGAACTTCCGCCCCGGGACCATGGCCCGCCTCGGCCTGGACGAGGAGTCGCTGCGCGACGGCAACCCCGGCCTCGTTCACTGCTCGCTCTCCGGCTTCGGGGACGGTCCGGGCGCCGCGCTGCCCGGCTACGACCTGCTGGTGCAGGCCACCGGCGGCCTGATGAGCATCACCGGCCCGGGACCCGGGCAGCCGACCAAGGTCGGCGTGGCCCTGGTCGACGTCCTGGCCGGCCTGCACGCCGGGATCGGGGTGCTCTCGGCACTGCGCCACCGCGACCGCACCGGGGAAGGGCAGGCCGTCGCCCTGGACCTGCTCTCCACCCTGCTGTCCAGCATGACCAACCAGGCCGGCGCGCACACGATGACCGGCGCCGTTCCCGGGATCATGGGCAACCGGCACCCGTCGATCGCCCCGTACGAGGTGTTCCCGGCCGCCGACCGGCCGATCGCGCTCGCCGTCGGCACCGACCGGCAGTTCCGGTCGCTCGCCGACGAACTGGGCCGGCCCGAGCTCGCCGACGACGCCCGGTTCGCCACCAACACCGCCCGGGTCGCGCACGTCGACGAGCTGGCCGCCGTCCTCGGATCGCTGCTCGCCGCGCACACCGCCGACGAGTGGTTCGCCCGGCTCACCCCGCGCGGGGTGCCGTGCGGGCCGGTGAACGACCTCGGCGAGGCGTTCCGGCTCGCCGAGGACCTGCAGCTCGCACCCCGGGTTACCGTGGGCGGACGGGACCTGGTCGCCAACCCGATCCGGCTCGCGGCGACACCGGTGTCCTACCGGCGCCCGCCGCCACGGCTCGGTGAGCACACCGACGAGATCACCCGCTGGCTCGCGCCGGTGGCGGAGGAGGTGTCATGACCGTCGTCGCACCCGGGTCGCTGAGCCCGGAGCAGACCTACCGGCTGCTGACCGGCGTCGTCGTCCCGCGGCCGATCGCCTGGATCACCACGCTGTCCGGTGACGGGGTGCTCAACCTCGCGCCGTTCAGCTGCTTCACCTTCGTGTCCAACGCCCCGCCGATGATCGGTGTCAACATCGGCCGCAAGGCCGGGGAACGCAAGGACACCGGGCACAACATCCACACGACCGGTGAGTTCGTCGTGCACATCCCGGACGAGTCGATGATCTCCGACGTGCACGCCAGCGCCGTCGAGCATCCCGCCGACGCCAGCGAGGTCGAGATCCTCGGGCTCGCCACCACGCCGTCCGAGCACGTCGCCGTGCCCCGGCTCGCCGGCCCCGCGATCGCGATGGAGTGCCGGCTGCACTCGGCGACCGCCTACGGCGCGACCGGCGCCGAGTTCGTCGTCGGGGAGGTGCTCGCCTTCCACGTCCGGGACGGGCTGCTCACCGACGGCAAGATCGACACCGCGGCACTCGCGCCGATCGCCCGGCTCGGTGGTCCCACCTACGCCGGGCTGGGTGCGATCACCCGCATGCAGGCCGTCGTCCAGACCCCCAAGTCCGTTCTCCCCGTGGAGGCAGGTCAGTGACCACACCCGTGACCGATCCGCTCGCGCTGCTCGACCTGCGCTCGTCGCTGAGCGACACCGAGCGGGACATCCAGTCGGCCGTCGCCGGATTCCTCGCCGACCGCGTCCGGCCGTCGATCGGGGAGTGGTTCGACGCGGGCGTGTTCCCCCGCGACCTGGTCCCCGAGCTGGGCAAGCTCGGGCTGCTCGGCATGCACCTGCAGGGCTACGGCTGCGCAGGGACCAGCGCGGTCGAGTACGGCCTGGCCTGCCTGGAGCTGGAGGCCGCGGACAGCGGGCTGCGCAGCTTCGTGTCCGTGCAGGGCTCGCTGTCGATGTTCTCGATCCACCGCTGGGGCTCCGAGGAGCAGAAGCAGGAGTGGCTGCCGCGCCTGGCTGCCGGCGAGGCGATCGGCTGCTTCGGGCTGACCGAGCCCGACCACGGCAGCGACCCGGCCGGGATGCGCACCCGTGCCCGGCGCGACGGCACCGACTGGATCCTCGACGGCACCAAGATGTGGATCACCAACGGCGGGATCGCCGACGTCGCCACGGTCTGGGCGCAGACCGAGGACGGCATCCGCGGATTCCTGGTCCCGCGCGGCACGCCGGGGTTCACCACCCGCGACATCAAGAACAAGATGTCGCTGCGCGCGTCGGTGACCTCCGAGCTGGTCCTCGACGGCGTCCGGCTGCCCGACTCGGCCCGCCTCCCGCTGGCCGAGGGGCTGCGCGGCCCGCTGTCCTGCCTGAGCGAGGCCCGGTTCGGGGTGCTCTGGGGCGCGGTCGGCGCGGCCCGGGACTCGGTGCGCTCGGCGATCGAGTACGCCACCACCCGTGTCCAGTTCGGACGGCCGATCGCCGGGTTCCAGCTGACCCAGCAGAAGATCGCCGACCGGGCGGTCTCGGTGAGCACCAGCGCGCTGCTCGCGCTGCACCTGGGACGGCTCAAGGACGCCGGGACGCTGCGGCCCGAGCAGGTCAGCCTGGGCAAGCTCAACAACGTCCGGGAGGCGATCGAGACGGCGCGGGTGTGCCGGACGATCCTGGGCGGCAGCGGGATCACCACCGAGTACCCGCCGCTGCGGCACGCCGCGAACCTGGAGTCGGTGCTGACCTACGAGGGCACCTCGGAGGTGCACACGCTGACCATCGGGCGGGCGCTGACCGGGATCTCGGCGTTCGAGGGGTGACCGCGATCGACGTCCGGGACGACGCGCCGGTCGGGGCGGGAGAGTACCGGCACGTGACCACCCGGGCCTGGTGGTCCGCCCACATGAGTACGCCGGACGGCAAGCCGTTCGTCTGCCTGTACGAGCAGCTGCTCACCGAATGGGTCCCGACGGATCCAAGCGACGACTGGATGTGGGACCGGCGGACGACCGGGCGGCACGAGTGGCTCGCCGGTGACGAGGAGCGGGCACGGGCACAGGGCCTCGACACCGGCCCTCGCTGGCCGACCGGGCGCTGGCGCGCCGCGTACGGCGACTACTTCGCCGCGGGATCCGGGCGCCCCGCGCGACCGCGGGACGCGTCCTGGGATCTGCCGGCGCCGGAGTTCCTCGCCGAGCTGCCCCGCGAGCCGGATCTCCTCCGGGACCGGCTGCTCGCGGACACCGGCCCGCGCCACCCGCTGGCCACCGCGCGGACGTTGCTGGCGTCCGGCCAGGTTCCGGCGGACCTGCGCGGATCGCTCTACGCGGTGCTGCGCACGCTGCCCGGGATCGTGGTCGCGGCCGCCGGCAACGCCGACGGCGAGCCCGGCGTCGCCTTCGTCGCCGACGACGGCCCCCGACGTCAGGAGGTGGTCGTCGATCCGGACGGTGGCGGATATCTCGGCGAGCGGCAGACCATGCTCGTCGCGGACTTCGGGCTCGCGGAGGGCGCCGTCGTCTCGGCCACCGCGGTCACCGTCGGGGTGGCTCCGGGGATCGGTGAGCCGGCGTCGCAGTGAGGCCCGGGCAGCGCGGTGAGGATCAGGCCGGTGCCACCGGCTGGCGCAGGATCGTGCGCAGCTTCGCGGGCTCGACCCGGCGCGGGTCGCTGAGGTAGATCTCGTGGTGCCGGCCGGTCAGCCGCAGGTCGGGGCCGATCCCGTCGTGCATGCGGCGGATCAGCGCGGCCTCGTCGTCGTAGGGCCCGACGTGCAGGGCCTGTACGCAGCGGCCCTCGGAGAGCGTCTCCAGTCGCGGACCCCCGGTCACCATGCCGGGCTCGATCCAGTCCGGCTGCATGATCATGACGGTCCAGTGCCACCGCGACTTGTCCCGTGCGTCTGTGAACGACGCCATGTCGTCGGCCCACCAGAGCGCCTCCAGAGGCATGACGACGTGGTCGCGGCCGAGCTCGCGCCTCGCGGCGGCCTTGAGCCGGTAGGCGGCGGGGAACAGCGTCGACACCGCGTCGGTCCAGGCGGCGGTGTTCGGGTCGCCGTGGCCGTCGAGCATCAGGTACCGCAGGTCGGGGACGTCGACCAGCTCCGGGGTGTCGCGGCGCGCCCGGTAACAGGGGAGGGTCCGTTTGAGGTCGACCTTGTCCGGCACGGCTCCTCCTCGTCGGCTCGCCGCTCGACACCGATCATGCCGCGGCCGCGCGCCGAACGACACCGGCTGACCTGCGTGTCAGCCGCATTGTTAGCGTCGCTCGCGTGCCGAAGATCCTGACCAGCCTTCCCGCCGGCGAGCGCGTCGGTATCGCCTTCTCCGGTGGCCTCGACACGTCGGTCGCGGTCGCGTGGATGCGCGAGAACGGCGCGATGCCCTACGCCTACACCGCCGACCTCGGACAGCCCGACGAGCCCGACCTCGTCGCCGTCCGCGAGCGCGCCCTGGAGTACGGCGCCGAGGTCGCCCGCGTCGTCGACTGCCGTCGCGCGCTGGTCGACGAGGGCATCGCCGCGATCGCCTGCGGCGCGTTCCACATCCGCGCCGGCGGCATGCCGTACTTCAACACCACCCCGATCGGGCGGGCCGTCACCGGCACCCTGCTGGTCCGGGCGATGGCCGAGGACGGCGTCTCGATCTGGGGCGACGGGTCGACCTTCAAGGGCAACGACATCGAGCGGTTCTACCGCTACGGCCTGCTCGCCAACCCGGCGCTGCGCATCTACAAGCCGTGGCTGGACGAGGTGTTCGTCGACCAGCTCGGCGGCCGCACCGAGATGAGCCACTGGCTCGGCGAGCGGAACCTGCCGTACCGGGCGTCGGCGGAGAAGGCGTACTCGACCGACGCCAACATCTGGGGCGCCACCCACGAGGCGAAGCGCCTCGAGCACCTCGACACCTCGCTGGAGATCGTCGAGCCGATCATGGGCGTGCGGTTCTGGGACCCGGACGTGGCGATCGAGACCGAGGACGTGACGGTCGAGTGGGAGGCGGGCCGGCCCGTCGCGATCAACGGCACCCGCTACGACGACCCGGTCGCGCTGGTCGAGGAGGCCAACGCGATCGGCGGCCGGCACGGCCTCGGCATGACCGACCAGATCGAGAACCGGATCATCGAGGCCAAGAGCCGCGGCATCTACGAGGCCCCGGCGATGGCATTGCTGTTCGTCACCTACGAGCGGCTCGTCTCCGCGATCCACAACGAGGACTCGCTCGCCGCCTACTCCGAGCAGGGCCGCCGGCTGGGCCGGCTGCTCTACGAGGGCCGGTGGCTGGAACCGCAGTCGCTGATGCTGCGCGAGTCGCTGACCCGCTGGGTCGGCAACGCGATCACCGGGTCGGTCACGCTGCGGCTGCGGCGCGGCAACGACTGGTCGGTGCTCGACACCCGCGGCCCGGCGCTGGCCTACGCCGAGGACCGGCTGTCGATGGAGCGCGTCGAGGACGCCCCGTTCACCCCGGGTGACCGGATCGGGCAGCTCACCCTGCGCAACCTGGACCTGGCCGACTCCCGCGCGAAGCTGGAGCAGTACGCGGCCACCGGGATGCTCGGCGGGTCGTTCCGGACCTTCGTCGGCGACGTGGAGGCCGGGCGCGCGGCGGAGATCACCGCGACGCCGTCGGACCCCGAGGCCGAGCACGCCGAGGAGTCGCTGGACCGGGCGGCGATGGAGGCGGGCACGGACTGAACGGACCCGCTGGTCGAGCGAGATCACCTACCGCGATCGATGTCCTCGTCGTGCCGTCATCCCGGCGGCGCGTTCGGGTAGGTGTGCCCGGTGGGCGTGGTCGTCGTGACGCCGTCGGGTGTGTGTTCGACCTTCCATCCGGGTTGTTCGCGCAGGTAGTTGTGGAATTCGCAGGTTCCGCGGCCCTGGTCGAGGGTGGTGGTGCCGTGGTCGGCGGCGCGGGTGATGTGGTCGATGTGGCGGATGGGGGCGTCGCAGTAGGCCTCGGTGCAGCGGTTGCGGGTTCGGGCGCGGATGAGTTCGTCGAGGAAGCGGGTGAAGCGGCGTTGGCGGGTGTCTCCGCCGATGACGATGCCCTTGCGGGTGATGAGCCGGCGTAGCGTCGTGCGGCCTTTGTTGGTGGCGAGCAGGTCGGCCGGGACGGGTCCGTAGCCGGGGATCTCGGCGGGGAGTGGGGATTCGGGGTCGATCAGTGCCTCGACCGGCACGATGACCTGGACGTGCAGGTCGATGTCGGTGGCGTGGGTCTTGCCGGTGAGGCGTTCGACGAGGGTGTCGGCCATGACCTGCCCCCGGGTGCGGGGCAGCGGCTCGGGGCTGGCCGAGAGGTCGCGGTGAGCCTTGTCCAACGCGGCCACGCAGCCGACGGCCTGCTCGACGGGCAGGTAGGCGGTCAGGAACGCCATCCCGTCCGCGGCGGGGCGCACGGTGACCCGCCGCGTGTTCTTCGCGGCCTCGCAGCGCTTGGCGAAGTCGGCGGGGGCGATCTCGGCGACCAGCCGCCGGGTCAGGTCCCGCAGCCGCCCGATCCCGAGCCGGGTCAGGTCGTGTTCGGCCAGGCGCCGGTCGAGTTCGGCGCGCTGGGCGCGCGACAACGTGTCGGCGGCGGTGACGATCGCCGAGACCTTGTCGGCGTCGAGTTCGCCGGCGAGGAACAGGGTGTGCAGGTGGTCGAATCCGTTGTGCAGGTCGCGGGCGACGCGGATCCGGGTGCGGCCGTGGTGGACCGAGGTGCGGCAGGCGAGGGCGATCTGGGCGGCGACACTCTGCTCGAGCTTGTCCGGGTCGAGTGTTTCGGCGGCCTGGGCGCCGGCGGTGTCGAGGCGCGCGGCGACGTGGGTGCGGGCGAAGTCGTGGGCGGTGTCGTGCAGGGCGGCGTCGAGGCGGTTGAGCTGGGTCTTGATCCGGCGGATCCGGTCGATGCTCTCGGGGGCGGTGCGCCCGGCGCCGGCCGAGGCCAGGAGCCGATCGAGGGCGGCTTCGACGAACACCAGGTCGAGGTCGTCGTCGGGGAAGGTGGGCAGCTCCTCGTCGTCCGGGTCGAGTGCCCAGATCGGGGGTTCGAGGAGCGCGGTCATACGCCCCATTCTACTCGAACGCCGGTTCGATTGCGAGACCGTGTTCGTGATCGAGCACGATGATGACGCCGAGCCGGCGTCCATCGGCGAGCGCCGGGCGCAGGAGGAGAGTGGGCAAGCTGGTCCGCGACAGGATTCCGGATCGCATCCGTCGGGAGGGCCGCGAGTCCGACGTGCGGGTGCTCGACGGAGCCGAGTTCGTCGAGGCTCTGAAGGCGAAGCTCCGGGAGGAGGCGGACGAGGTCGCGGCCGCGGAACCGGAGCTGGTCCCCGAGGAGCTGGCGGACGTGCTGAAGGTGCTGCGGGCGCCGGCGACGGCGCACGGTCTGACGCTCGACCGGATCGAACAGCTCGCTGTGGACGAGCGCGCGCGGAGCGGGACGTTCGACGGGCGCGTCTACCTCGACTCCTGGTAGCAACGACGAACGCCGGGCCACCTCTGCGGTGTGCCCGGCGCTCTGCCCGTACGGGCTGGCGGAGGATAGGGGATTTGAACCCCTGAGGGATTGCTCCCAACACGCTTTCCAAGCGTGCGCCCTAGGCCACTAGGCGAATCCTCCGCAGAGGAGGCTACCCGTCGCCGGTCGTGATCCTCCCGCCGCCCCCCGCCGCTCCGGGGCGGCGTCCGTGGCACACTGTCCGTGGACCCCGTGCGGCGTCCATCCTGTGAACTCCCCCAGGGCCGGAAGGCAGCAAGGGTCAACAGGCTCTGGCGGGTGCGCGGGGTCCCCTTCTGTCTCCAGGCCCTTTTCACGTCCGTGCCGTGACTGTCGGGGGCGCTCGGTAGCCTCGCGGCCGTGGCACTGGCTCTGTACCGCAAGTACCGTCCGGCGAAGCTGGCCGACGTCGTGGGGCAGGAGCACGTCACCGAGCCTCTGGCCACGGCGCTGCGCGCCGGGCGCATCAACCACGCGTACCTGTTCTCGGGCCCGCGCGGCTGCGGCAAGACGTCGTCGGCCCGGATCCTGGCCCGGTCGCTGAACTGCGTCGAGGGACCCACACCGGAGCCCTGCGGGGTGTGCAACTCCTGCGTCGCGCTGGCGCCCGAGGGGCCCGGCAACATCGACGTCATCGAGCTCGACGCGGCCTCGCACGGTGGTGTGGAGGACGCCCGCGAGCTGCGGGACCGCGCGTTCTACGCGCCGGCGGAGTCGCGGTACCGGGTGTTCGTCGTCGACGAGGCGCACATGGTCACCACCCAGGGCTTCAACGCGCTCCTCAAGATCGTCGAGGAGCCGCCGGAGCACCTGGTCTTCGTGTTCGCGACGACCGAGCCGGACAAGGTGCTGCCGACGATCCGGTCGCGCACCCACCACTACCCGTTCCGGCTCATCCCGCCGGGCACCATGCGTTCCCTGCTGGAGAAGATCTGCGGCGAGGAGGAGGTCACCGTCGCGCCGCCGGTGTTCCCGCTGGTCATCCGGGCCGGCGGCGGCTCGGCCCGGGACACCCTCTCGGTGCTCGACCAGCTGCTCGCCGGGGCCGGGGAGCAGGGCATCAGCTACGAGCGCGCGGTGGCGCTGCTCGGCGTCACCGACTCCGGGCTGATCGACGACGCGGTGGACGCGCTCGCCGCGGGTGACGGCGCGGCCGTCTACGCCGCGGTGGACCGGCTGGTCGAGGCCGGGCACGACCCGCGCCGGTTCGCCTCCGACCTGCTGCAGCGCGTCCGCGACCTGATGCTGATCCAGGCGGTGCCGGACGCCGCGGAGCAGGGCATCGTCGACGGCGCCGCCGACGAGCTGTCCCGGATGGCCGACCAGGCGGCGCAGCTCGGGCCCGCCACGCTGACCCGGTACGGCGAGATCCTGCACCAGGGCCTGATCGAGATGCGGGGCGCGACCGCGCCCCGGCTGCTGCTCGAGCTGCTGTGCGCCCGGATGCTGCTGCCCGCCGCCACCACGTCCGACGGCGGCCTGCTGGAGCGGCTGGAGCGGATCGAGCGGCGCAACGCGATCGCCCCCGGTCCGGTGGACGGCGACGAGGGGGGCGCGTCCCGCCGGTTCGTGCGGCCCAGCGAACGGCCTTCCGGGGCCGCGGCGCCGCGCGGTGGCGACGAGGGCGGCTCCGGCGGTGCGACGGACGGGGGTCGTGCGGCGGCTACGTCCGACAGGGGTCCGGCCGCGACCACGGCTCCGAGCCGCCGCGGGACGACAGCCGGCACCGGGACGGACGTCGGTACCGGCACAGCAGCCGACACCGGTACGGCAGGCGGCGACGGTACGGCAGCCGGTGACGGCCGCGGTGACTCCGGGTCCGGTGGCTCGGGGGCCGCTGCCCCGGAGACCGCCCCCGAGGCGGGCGCCCCGGCTCCGACGGCCTCTGAGCCGGGTCCTGTGACCGCGGGCGCCACGATTGAGCCGGAGCCGGCCGGCGGCACCGGAGCCGGGCGCGCCTCGCAGCCCGGCGGGTCGGCAACGGGGGACCGGAGCGCCTCCACCACCGAGCCGGCGGGCCCGGGCGTTGCCTCCTCCGACGCGACGGCCGCCACCGGCGAGCCCCCGGCGGACCGGGAGGCGCCGGGAACGTCGGCCGATCGCGAACGCCCGGCCCCCGACGCGTCCCGCCCCCGCCCCCCGCGCGACGGCGCCCCGCCCGACGCGGCACCCCCGGCGTCCGCCCAGCCCGCCCCGGCCGCCGCGTCACTGGACGCCACCGCCGTCCGCCGGGTCTGGCCGGAGATCCTCGCCGCGGTCCGCCAGCGCAGCCGCAGCACCGAGGCGCTGCTGGTGAACGCGACCGTGCGCGCCGTCGACGGCGACGTCCTCGTCCTGGCCATCGGCGCGCCGCCGCTGGCCCGGCGGCTCTCCGAGCAGCGCAACACCGACGTCATCAGCGACGCCCTGCGCGCGGTGCTCGGCGTGCAGTGGCAGGTCCGGTGCGACCAGGGCGACGCCGGTGGTGCCCGCGCCCGGCCGGCTGCCGAGCGTCCGCAGCGGGCCGCCCCGCAGCGGCCGTCGCAGCGGCAGGCGCCCTCCGGTGATCAGCAGCAGGGCGCTGCTCCGCGGCGCCGCGAGGGCGGTGCGGACACCGGCATCCCGCTGCCGCCCGAACCCCCGCCGGACGACGCGCCGCCCGACCCGGCCGCGGGGGACGGCCCGGTCCGTGCATCCCCGCCCCGCAACCAGCGCGACGAGGAGGAGGCGATGATCGCCGAGGCCGCGGCCGAGGCGGCGACGCCCGGCGCCCGCCGGGACCCGGAGGCCGCCGCGCTGGAGATCCTCACGACGCACCTCGGGGCGCGCACGATCGACCCGACGTAGCCCTCTCAGCGGCCGAGGAAGGCGAGGACGCCCGCGCTGATCGCCTCGGCGTAGCGCTCCCGCCCGGCGGGATCCGCCAGCAGCCGCGCCTCCTCGGCGTTGCGCATGTTCCCGGCCTCGACCAGCGCGGTCGGGACCGTGGACAGGTTCAGCCCGGCCAGGTCGTCGCGGCCGTCCAGCCCGTCCTGGCCGATGTAGTCCGCGGGCGGGAAGGAGCCGTCCCGCAGCGCGTCGCGCAACGCGGTCGCCAGCCGCGACGACTCCGGCCCGGCGTGCACCGCCGGGTCGGCGTGGGCGACGTGGAACCCGCGGGCGGCCGGAGCGGCGCCGTCGGCGTGCAACGACACCGCCGCGGCGGCACCGGCCCGGCCGCCCGCGGCGCCGCGCTCGTCCACGCAGGGGCCGACGCCGTCGTCGTCGGGGCGGGTGAGCACCACCCGCAGACCGGCGGCCTCCAGCCGCGTCCGGACCCGCTGTGCGAGGTCCCAGTTGAACGCGTGTTCCGGGTAGCCGGCGTCGGAGGCGGTGCCGGTGGTGTTGCAGGACTTGGTGCCGCCGCGCCCGTCCGGCACCGGGCGGTTGATCTCCGCGGTCGCCGCGGCGTTGCCGCCGTTGTGGCCCGGGTCGAGCAGCACCACCGGAACGGGCGCGGCCTGCGCGACCGCCGACGCCGGAGCCGCCTCCCGGTCGGCGGGCGGTGGCTGCCCGGGCACGCAGGCGGCACACAGCGCGAGGGCGACGAGCGCGGTGACGGACCGGATCGGGGCGTGCACGGTGGTAGAGCCTGACACGGCTACCCTGGCGGGGAGACGTCCGTGCGGTCCGCGTCGGGGTGAACGACCACCGGGGCGGGCCGAGAGCGACAGCGAGGGGTACGCGTGCAACCCGGTCAGCAGCCCGACATGCAGATGATCCTGCAGCAGGCGCAGAAGATGCAGCAGCAGCTCCAGCAGGCCCAGGCCGAGCTCGCCGCCGCCGAGGTCACCGGCCAGGCCGGGAACGGCCTCGTCGAGGTCACCGTCACCGCGGGCCTCGAGCCGCGCTCGGTGAAGATCGACCCGAAGGTCGTCGACCCGGAGGACGTCGAGACCCTCCAGGACCTCGTGGCCGGCGCGCTCACCGACGCCGTGCGCCGCGCCCAGGAGCTGCAGCAGGAGAAGATGGGCCCGCTCGCGGGCGGGATGGACATGGGCGGCCTCGGCCTCCCGGGCGCCTGAGGTGTTCGAGGGCCCGGTCCAGGACCTGATCGACGAGCTGGGCCGGCTGCCCGGCGTCGGGCCGAAGAGCGCGCAGCGGATCGCGTTCCACCTGCTCGCCGCCGACCCGGCGGACATCGCCCGGCTGCAGGACGTCCTGCAGACGGTCAAGCAGGGCGTCAAGTTCTGCGACGTCTGCGGCAACGTCTCCGCCGAGACCCGCTGCCGGTACTGCGCCGACGCCCGCCGCGACCCGACGCTGGTCTGCGTCGTCGAGGAGCCGAAGGACGTCCTCGCCGTCGAGCGGACCCGGGAGTTCAAGGGCCGCTACCACGTGCTCGGCGGTGCGCTGGACCCGCTCGCCGGGGTCGGCCCGGACAGCCTGCGGATCCGGGAGCTGCTGGCCCGGCTCGGCGGGACCGGTCCCGCGTCGGACGAGACCGCGATCGCCGAGGTCATCATCGCGACCGACCCGAACACCGAGGGCGAGGCGACCGCGACCTACCTCGTCCGGCTGCTGCGCGACTTCCCGGGGCTGACCGTCACCCGGCTGGCGTCCGGCCTGCCGATGGGCGGGGACCTGGAGTTCGCGGACGAGATGACGCTCGGCCGGGCCCTCGCCGGCCGCCGCTCGCTGTAGCCGGTCCCGGGCACGACGGCGGCCGGTCCACCTCCGATGTCGTCGGATGTGAACCGGCCTCGGCGCAGCAACCCCCCGCCGCTGCGCCGTCTCCTCAGTCGTCCTCGTCGCCCCAGGACTCGGTCTCCCTGCCGCGGTGCATCTGGCGCTGCCGGTTCACCTGGCGCTGCCGGTGTTCCCACGCCCTGCGCCGCTCGGCCGCGATCCGGCGCCATGCCGAGCGTTGCGCGGCCTCGGCCAGACCGATCCCGATCGCGAGCAGCACCAGGACCGTCAGGCCGATGACGACGACCGTCGTCAACGGGATCATGGTGACCACCGCCCGGTACGCGCTCGCCCGCGCTTCCCTGCGCGGTGCCCCTGTGTCCTGCGGTTCATGTGTTCTCCCCTCTGTCCTCCTCGTTCCTGCAGTGGCGCCCGTCACCGGGCACTTCCAGATTGCACAAGGTCGTATCCCGGTGCAATCGCGTACAGGTGACGGGGGCACGGCAGGGGGATGACACCGGCAGGGGATGGACGGTGCACGATCCGTGTGCGTGTTGCGCCACTCGTCCGGTGAGCCGGATCGGTGTCGCCCGGACGGGCTACGCCGACGCCGACGATATGGCCTGCCGGGCTGCGCCGTCCGGGGGCAGTAGGCCAGGGGGTGGGAATCGGGCGGGGCCGGGTCACGAATCGGACACCCTGTGCCGAACGGCCCGGCCGACCGGCGCGCCGCGGTACGGCGCGCCGGTCACCGGAGGACTACCGCAGCGCGCGGTTGACCGCCGACACGACCGCCTTGAGCGTCGCGCTGGTGATCGAGCCGTCGATCCCGACGCCCCAGAAGACCTTCTCCTCGACGGCGCACTCGACGTAGGCGGCGGCGCGGGCGTCGTCGCCCCCGCCCATCGCGTGCTCGTGGTAGTCGAGCACCCGGACGTCGAACCCGATCCCGGCCAGCGCGTCGACGAACGCGGCGAGCGGGCCGTTGCCGGCGCCGCTGATCTCGTGCAGGTCCGACTCCACCCGGACGGTCGCGACGATCTCGTCGCGGCCCTCGCCGTCGCTGGTGACCCGGTGCCGGATCAGCTTGAGCGGGGTCTCCCGGCCGAGGTACTCGACGTCGAACGCGTCGCGCATCGCCTTGGGCTCGACCTCGCCGCCCTCGGAGTCGGTGTAGGCCTGCACCACGTGCGAGAACTCGATCTGCAGCCGGCGCGGCAGGTCCAGCTGGTGCTCGGTCTTCATGATGTAGGCGATGCCGCCCTTGCCGGACTGCGAGTTGACCCGGATGACAGCCTCGTAGGTGCGGCCGATGTCCTTGGGGTCGACGGGCAGGTACGGGACCTCCCACGGGTGCTCGGCGACCGGGTGCCCGGCGCCGGCGGCCTCGGCCTCCATCGCCGCGAAGCCCTTGTTGATCGCGTCCTGGTGCGAGCCGGAGAACGCGGTGTAGACCAGGTCGCCGCCCCACGGGTGCCGCTCGTGCACCGGGAGCTGGTTGCAGTACTCGACGGTCCGGCGGACCTCGTCGATGTCCGAGAAGTCGATCTGCGGGTCGACGCCCTGGGTGAACAGGTTCATCCCCAGCGCGACCAGGTCGACGTTGCCGGTGCGCTCGCCGTTGCCGAACAGGCACCCCTCGATCCGGTCGGCGCCGGCCTGGTAGCCCAGCTCGGCGGCCGCGATGCCGCTGCCGCGGTCGTTGTGCGGGTGCAGCGACAGGACCAGGGAGTCCCGGCGGTCCAGGTTGCGGTGCATCCACTCGATGGAGTCGGCGTAGACGTTCGGGGTCGCCATCTCCACCGTCGCCGGCAGGTTGACGATCATCGGCCGCTCCGGGGTCGGCTGCCAGACGGCGCTGACCGCGTTGCAGATCTCGACGGCGTACTCCAGCTCGGTGCCGGTGTAGGACTCCGGTGAGTACTGGAAGGTCCAGTCGGTGTTCGGGTACTTCTCGGCGAACCGCTGCACCTCCTCGGCGCCGTCGGTCGCGATCTTGGAGATGCCCGGGCGGTCGGAGCGGAACACCACCCGGCGCTGCAGGATCGACGTCGAGTTGTACAGGTGCACGATCGCCGAGTGCGCGCCCTCGCAGGCCGCGAAGGTGCGTTCGATCAGCTCGGGCCGGGCCTGGGTGAGGACCTGGATCTGCACGTCGTCCGGGATCGCCCCGTCTTCGATGATCTCGCGGACGAAGTCGAAGTCGGTCTGGCTGGCGGCCGGGAAGCCGACCTCGATCTGCTTGTAGCCCATGCGTACCAGCAGGTCGAACATCCGCCGCTTGCGCAGCGGGCTCATCGGGTCGATCAGCGCCTGGTTGCCGTCCCGCAGGTCGACCGCGCACCACAGCGGCGCCCGGTCGATGACCTTGTCGGGCCAGGTGCGGTCGGGCAGCGAGACCGGCTCGACCAGCTGGTGGAACGGCTTGTACCGGTGGACGGGCATCTGCGAGCCGCGCTGCCGGTTCCAGGCGGGCTGGGCGGAGTGCGCGGGGCCCGCCGGGGTGCGGACGTTGCTGGCGGGGCGCGACGAGTAGGCGTCCGGGGACGTGGTCATCCGGGGTGCTCCTGGGGTGTCTGACGGTGTACTGACCGGCGGACACGCCACACCCCGCGACGAGGGGCCGGTCGGATCAGACCCCGCCGCGGCGGCGAAGGAGCAGGCGCGCCATGGGTCCACCGTAGCCGGGGACCCCCGTTGCACGGCAACCCGGTGGCCCGTCCGATCGACATCTCGGGGCAACGAACCGGTCACAGTCCGGCCCGGCCCGCCCTGTCGCGGCCGACAGGAGGGGGTGTCGGTGCGATCATGGCGTGCGTCTCGACCGGAAGGGTGAGCGATGGCGGCAACCGTGGGGTCGACCCTGCGCCAGGGCATCGGGCTCGTCGCGACCCTGGTGAACGTCGCCGGCCTGGCGATCGTCGCGATCCTGGTCGGGCACATCGTGCTGACGCTGCTCGAGGCGAACCCGCAGAACTTCCTGACCGACTTCGTCGCCCGCTGGGCCGCGGAGTTCAACCTCGGCCTGGGGGACCTGTTCACCCCCGAGCAGCCGAAGACGGCCGTCGCGCTGAACTACGGCGTCGCGGCCGCCCTGTGGCTGACCCTCACGACCGTGGTGGTCCGGCTCCTGCGCCGGATCTAGAACGGGCCCGCGCGGCCAGTGCGGCGAGCGCCGCCGGGAAGATCTCCGCGGGCGGGGTGACCAGCCCGGCGCCGACCTGCCCGACGCCCGCGACCCGACCGGCCATCCCGGTGTTGATCTGCGGGAGGATCCCGGTCCGGCAGACCTTCGTGACGTCGATGCCGGTGGGGACGCCGGCGAACTCCAGCACCGGCACCGTCCACCGCGGGTTCGCCCCCAGGGTGATCTCCCGCATCCGGCGGGTGGTCGCCAGCGCGTCCGGGACGGTCCCGCCGACGAGCCGGACGATCGCCGGCGCTCCGGCCATCGCGAACCCGCCGATCCCGGCCGTCTCGGTGATCGCCGAGTCGCCGATGTCCGGGTTGGCGTCGGCCGGGCCGTAGTCGCCCAGGAACAGGCCCTCGGCCGTCTGCGCCGGGCCGGTGAACCACTCGTCGCCGGTCCCGGAGACCTGGATGCCGAAGTCGGTGCCGTTGCGGGCCATCGCGACCACCGCGGTCGACCCCTCGATGTCGCGGGCGGCGTCCAGCGCGAGCTTGCAGGCCGGCATCGCGAGGTTGAGGAAGAAGTGGTCGTTCCCGCCCACGAAGCGCAGCGCGTCGGCGACGTCGGCGCTCGGGCGGTCCCCGGCGCCGACCATCGCCGGTGCCAGGTCGCGCAGCAGCATCAGCGTGCCCGCCCGGTTGCGGTTGTGCGCCTCGTCGCCCATCTGCAGCATCTGGGTCAGGATCGCGGTGACGTCGATCGGGTCGCCGGCGTCGCGGACGGACCGGACGGCCGTGCGCAGCAGGGGGCCGAGGACGTCGCCCATCCAGCGCAGCCGGTCCAGGACCCCGGGGCCGTACGCGCCGTAGCGCAGCACCTTGCCCAGCCCCTCGTTCAGCGAGCAGTGCGTGCGACGCCCGGTGGCCGGGTCCTCCAGCACGAACATCCACATGCCCGGGGTCACCACACCCGCCATCGGGCCCACCGTCCCGCGGTGGTGGCACGGCTCGAGCGACACCGAGGTCCCGGACTCGAACAGTGCGACGGCGTCGTCGGGGTCGGCGACCAGTCCCTCCAGGACGGCGCCGCCCATCAGCGCGCCGCGCAGCGGCCCGGACGCCCGGTCCCAGGTGATCGGCGGCCCGGCGTGCAGGAACTCGCCGGGGCCCAGCCCGAGCACCTCCGAGGCCGGCGCGACGTCGACCAGGGTGGCGGTCACGCCGAGCATCGCCTCGAGCGCCCGGGCGTTCGCGGCCCGGCGCAGCGGGTCGAGGGCCACTGTCACGAGGTCGCCGGCGGTGCCGTCGGCCGGCGGTCGCCACTCCACCCGGGTGACGTCCAGGCCCTGCCCGGCGACGGCGTCGGCGAGCAGGTCGGTGCCGGTGCTGACCATGGTGGGACGGTTCACGAGGCGGCTCCGGTCGTCGAAGGGAGCAGGGCCAGCGCCCGCCGGGTGGCGCCGGCGTGCGACAGGTGGACCTCGGCACCGGCCGCGACCAGCGCGGCGACCTGGGCGTCCCGGTCCTGCGGGTCGGCGGGCGTCCCGACCACGGTGACGACGACCGGGACCCCGGCCCCCGCGATCGCCGGGGCGAGCCGGGCCGCCGGGTCGGCCTCGGCGCCGTGCCCGAGCACGACGTCCAGCAGGACGACGGCGGTGTCCGGGTCGGCGAGCGCGGCCGCGAGGTGTTCCAGCCGCACCGTCGGGTCGATCATCGGATGGGCCCGGCCGGCGGTCCAGGCGTCGTCGCCGAAGTCGACGAAGTCCCCGGCGCCGGCGATCTGCGCGGCCTCTCCTGCCAGGGTGCCGCCGACGAACAGGCCGCGCAGCCGCGTGCCCCGGGTCGTGGGCCGGGCGCTGCCGTGTACGGGCCAGTCCGGGACCGGGCGCCCGAGCCGGCGTAGGACGGTCTCCGCGGCGGCGGTCAGGTCCGGCCGGCCCGGTCCGAGCAGTGCGAACCCGACCGGCGTCGTGAGATCCGCCGCGAACCCCTCGATCGCGGCGGCCACGTCGTCGGCCGGGGGCTTGGAGACCAGCGTGATCAGCTCGACCGCCGGGTCGGCGTCGAGCCGGCGCAGCGCCTCCCGGGTGGCGAGCCCCCCGACCGGCGACGACAGGTCCCGGCCCCCGACGCCCAGCGCGGCGCTCACCCCGACGCCGGCGTGGTCGAGCAGGGCCAGCATCTGCTGGCAGCCGGTCCCCGACGCGGCGACGATCCCGACCGGTCCGGGCGCGACGGCGTTCGCGAAGCCGAGCCCGACCCCACCGACGACGGCGGTCCCGCAGTCCGGGCCCATCACCAGCAGGGAGCGCTCGGCGGCCACCCGTTTGAGCGCGACCTCCTGCTCCACCGGCACGTGGTCGCTGAAGATCATCACGTCGCTGCCGGCGTCCAGGGCGTCCATCGCCTCGACGGTCGCGTGCGGCCCCGGGACCGAGACGAGCACGGGCGATCCCGGCGCCCGGTCCAGCGCGCCGGCGGTGGTGCGGGGCGGGACGGCGGTCTCGCCGCCCGGGGCGGGACGGTTCGCCTCCTCCAGGGCGCGGTCCACTCCGGCCAGCGCCGCCGGCAGGGCGTCCGCGCGGTCGAGCCGCAGCGCCACCACCAGGTCGTTCGCGTCGGCCCCGGCGGGGACCTCGAAACCCATCCCGGCCAGGACGTCCACATTGAGCGGGGTGGCCATCGTGACCTGCGCGGCGGTCACCCCGTCGAGCCGTGCCGCGGTCCGGCTGACCAGCATCAAGGTGATCGAGTCGGCGTAGGCGCCGGGCCTGACCTCGACGTGCGTCGTCATGGGAGTGACTCCTCGGGGCCGGATCACGGATTCCCACGCTAGCCTGGGCAACCGCCCGTTCCGATGTTAATTTCTGCCATCTTCGGCGGCGGAGGGCGGCAACAGTTGCTGACGAATGATCGGGACGAGGCCGAGATGCCGGCGCGGGCCGCGCTCGCGCGCCTCGACGCCCTGCACACCGGTCTCACCCGGATCGCGCTGGACGGCGGTGACCTCGCCGGGATCGCGGCCGAGGTCGGGCGGGTGCTGGCCGTCGGCGTCGCCGTCACCTCGACCGACGGGCGCGAGCGGGCCTCGGCCCTGGACGACGACGAGCGCCGGCTGCTCACCGAGCACGACCTCGTCGACCCGACCGGCCGGCTCCGGGTGGAGCGCATCGGCGCCGGCGGGCTCGCGGTCGGCGGCGGCGAGGCCCGCACGCTGCGCGTCGCCGCCGGCGGGCAGAACCTCGCCCGCCTGGTGTGCGTCCGTCGCGACGCCCGCCTCACCCCCGACGACGTGCACGCCCTCGAGCGGGCCGCCGGGGTCGCCGCGCTGCTGATCACCCGCGAGGAGGCGGTCACCGCGGTCGAGACGAAGTACCAGGGCGACTTCCTGCGCGACCTGCTGCTCCGCCGGACCGCCGACCCGGCCTACGTCGCGGAGCACGCGGACACCTTCGGCTGGGACCTGCGCCGCCCGATGGTCGTGGTCTCGGCCGAGCTCGACGCGGGCGACGACCCGGTCACCGCCGAGCAGCGCCGGGCCTTCCAGAAGCGCTTCGCCGCGGCGTGGCGGCAGGTCTGCGCCGGGCTCGGCGAGGGCATCCCGACCGTCGACTTCTCCTCCGAGGTGGTGACGCTGCTGCCGGTGACCGACGGCGACGGCACCCCGCCCGGGCACGACGTCGTCCGCCGCGCGGTGACCGCCGTCGCCGGCGACAAGGGTGGTGGCCGGCGGCCGTTCTCCGCCGGGGTCAGCAGGCCGGTGTCCGATGTGGACGCCCTGCCCGGCGCCTACGGGCAGGCCCGGCGGGCCGTCGAGGTCGGCCGGCGGATGGGCGGTGGCGGGGGCACGACGTTCTTCGACCGGCTCGGGCTGCACCGGCTGCTCGCGCTCGTGCCCGACCGGGCGGAGCTGACCTCGTTCGTGCGCGATGCGCTGGGGCCGCTCGCCGAACAGACCGAGGAGGCCGCGGAGCTGCGGGAGACGCTGAAGGTGCTGCTCGACACGAACTTCAACGTGGCCGAGGCGGCCCGGCTGCAGTTCTTCCACTACAACACGATGCGGTACCGGGTCTCGAAGCTGGAGCGGCTGCTCGGTCCGTTGTCGACGGACCCGAACCTGCGCCTCGATGTCGCGGTGGCGCTGCAGGCCATGCGGATCGGGAACTAGCGACCCGGGCCCGGCCGACACGAACCGGTCATACCCCGGAAACCTGCGTCCGACCGCATGCGTGCACCGTGCGGAGCGTCATCAATTCGTGCCAGCGGATCCACGGTTCAATCGGCAGCAATCGCCGTCGAGGTGCGACCTGGGTCTCACTAATTTGAGTCGGTATCGCGAGATGCCGGAGCGGAGGGATCGCCATGTCGATGTTCAAGTGGGAAGTGGTCGATCCCGCGCCCGGCCAGCCGGTCGGGGCCATGCAGCGGCTGCGGTGGGGCAAGACCGTCGGGCTGGGAGTGCAGCACGTCGTCGCGATGTTCGGTGCGACGTTCGTGTTCCCGGTGGTGATGGGGCTCGACCCGAACCTCGCGATCCTGTTCTCCGGGCTCTGCACGATCCTGTTCCTGGTCGTCTGCAAGAACCGGGTGCCGAGCTACCTCGGCACCAGCGCCGCGTTCGTCGGCGGCGTCGCCGCGATCCGGGCGCTGGGCGGTGACTCCGCCGACGTCACCGGGGCGATCATGGTCTCCGGCCTGGTGCTGCTCGCGGTCGGTGTGTTCGTGCACGTCGCCGGGCCGCGGATGGTGCACAGGGTCCTCCCGCCCGCGGTGACCGGCGCGGTCGTGATGCTGATCGGGTTCAACCTGGCCCCGGTGGTCGCGTCGGTCTACTGGCCGGTGGACCAGTGGACGGCGCTGCTGACCGCGACCTTCCTGGTCCTCGCCGCGATCCTGTTCCCCGGCTTCTGGGGCCGCATCGCGGTGTTCCTCGCGCTGGTCTTCGGGTTCGTGCTGTCCTACCTCCTCGACGTGCTGACCGGACCGATCACCTCCTGCGGCGGCGACGGCTGCACCCCCGAGCCGCACAACCGGGTCGCGTTCGACGGCCTGGGCGACGCCGCCTGGTTCGGCCTGCCCAGCGGCACCCTCGACGACGGCGTGGCCGCCGTGCACGGCCCGAGCGTCCAGCTGGTGTTCGTGCTGCTCGTGCTGCCCGGCGTGATCGCGCTGATCGCCGAGAACCTGGGACACGTGAAGGCCGTCGCGGAGATGACCGGCGACGACCTGGACCCCTACATGGGCCGCGCGCTCGGCGCGGACGGCGCGGCGACCGCGCTGGCCAGCCTGTTCGGCGGGTCGCCGACGACGACCTACGCCGAGAACATCGGTGTCATGAGCGCGACGCGCGTCTACTCGACGGCGGCGTACTACATCGCGGCCGCCGTCGCGATCCTGCTCGGCCTGTGCCCCAAGTTCGGGGTGCTGGTGGCCTCGATCCCGGGTGGTGTGCTCGGCGGGATCACCCTGGTCCTCTACGGGATGATCTCCCTGGTCGGCGCGAAGATCTGGGTGGAGAACGGCGTCGACTTCGCCGAGCCGCGCAACCTGGTCGGGCTCGCGGCGGGCATGGTCGCCGGCATCGGCGGCGTGACGCTGGACTTCGGCAACGGCTTCGAGATCGGCGGCATCGCGCTGGGCACGATCCTGGTGATCGTCTACTTCCACGTCGTCGCGCTGCGGGACCGGCGCACCGGGCCGGGCGTGCCGGCGGCCGGGACGCCGGTCGTCGGGACGACGGGATCCTCGGAGAAGCCGGCGAGCCCCGACGACGGGGAGGCGACGCAGTCACCGTGAAGCCCGCTCCGTTCGACTACGTCCGGCCCGACCGGCTCGCCGACGCCGTCGCGGCAC
This sequence comes from Pseudonocardia nematodicida, assembly GCF_040105385.1. Taxonomy (NCBI): domain Bacteria; kingdom Bacillati; phylum Actinomycetota; class Actinomycetes; order Pseudonocardiales; family Pseudonocardiaceae; genus Pseudonocardia; species Pseudonocardia nematodicida. Next base: position 158,182 of record NZ_JBEDNQ010000004.1, on the reverse strand, counting down.
TCGCGGTGCCCGAGGGCAAGGTGCTGGCCGGCGGGCAGAGCCTGATCCCGCTGCTGTCGATGCGGCTCGCCGCGCCGGCGCTCGTCGTCGACATCAACGGGCTACCGGGTCTCGACACGATCTCGGTCTCCGGCGAGGGCGTGCACGTCGGCGCGCTGGCCCGGCACGCCGCGGTGCTGGCCTCGCCCGAGGCCGCCCGGGCCCAGCCGCTGGTGCCGATGGCGCTGGCTCACGTCGCGCACGACACGATCCGCAACCGAGGGACGACGGTGGGCTCGCTCGTGCACGCCGACGCCGCGGCGGAGATGCCGGTGGTCCTGAGCCTGCTGGGCGGGACGGTCGAGGTCGAGGGGCCGGCCGGGCGCCGCACCATCGCCGCGGACGAGCTGTTCGTCGGCCCGCTGCAGTCCTCGGTGGGGCCGGACGAGATCGCGGTCTCGGCGTTCTTCCCGGCCCTGCCGGCGGGCGCCGGTGTCGCCTTCGACGAGGTCGCGCGCCGGCACGGCGACTACGCCCTGGCCGGGGCCGCCGCGGTCGTCGACGGCGACCGGGTCCGGGTCGGCTACCTGTCGGTGAGTGACGTCCCGGTCGTCGTCGACCTGACCGGGGTCGCGCCGGCCGAGCGGGCCGACGCCGCGCTGGAACACCTCGACCCGGCGACGGACATCCACGCGACCGCGGCCTACCGGCGGCAGCTCGTGCGGGTGCTGACCGACCGGGTCGTGACCGCCGCGACCGCGCACGCGAGGGAAGGGGCCACATGAGCGAGGCGCTCCACGACGTGCGGCTCACGGTGAACGGTGTGGTGCACGAGATCCGGGTGCCGGCCCGCCGGCTGCTGTCCGACGCGCTGCGCCACGACCTGGGGCTGACCGGCACGCACGTCGGCTGCGAGCACGGGGTGTGCGGGGCCTGCACGATCCTCGTCGACGGTGGGACCGCGCGCGCGTGCCTGATGCTCGCCGTCGCCGCCAGGGGCTGCGAGATCACCACGGTGGAGGGGCTGGCCGACCCCGACGGTGCGCTCTCCCCGGTGCAGCGGGCGTTCGCGGAGTGTCACGGCCTGCAGTGCGGGTTCTGCACGCCGGGCTTCCTGACCACGGTCACCGCCGGGCTCCGGCGCGATCCGTCCCCGACCCACGACCGGGCCCGGGACATGATCGCCGGGAACCTCTGCCGCTGCACCGGGTACGTCAACATCGTGAGGGCAGTGGAACGGGCCGCATCGCTGCAGCGGGACGTCTCGTGACCACGAAGCTGATGGGGCAGCCCGTCCAGCGGGTCGAGGACCAGCGGTTCCTGACCGGCGGCGGGCGCTACGTCGACGACATCGACCCCGGCTCGCCCGCCCTGCACGCGGCCGTCCTGCGCTCCCCGCACGCGCACGCCCGCATCCTCGACATCGACGTCTCCGGCGTCCTCGACGTGCCGGGCGTGCACGCCGTCTACACCTACGACGACCTGGCCGGCCCGATGGCCGAGCCGCTGCCGGTGCTCATCCCGCACCCGGCGCTCACCCACGGCCGCACCCAGTACGCGCTGGCCCGCGACGAGGTGAACCACGTCGGGGAGGCGATCGCGTTCGTCGTCGCCGAGGACCGCTACCTCGCCGAGGACGCCGTCGACCGGATCGTCGTCGACTACGAGGTGCTGCCCGCGGTCGTCGGGATCGACGCGGCCCGGTCGGCGGAGCGGCTGGTGCACGACGACGTCCCCGGCAACGTCGGCGCCCGCCTGGAGCAGACCGTCGGCGACGCCCCGGCCGCGATCGCCGCCGCCCCGCACCGGCTCGAGCTCGACCTGGAGATCGAACGCAGCGCGTGCCAGCCGATCGAGGGCCGCGGCACGGTGGCCCGCTGGGACCCCGACGCCGGCCGGCTGGTCGTGTGGACCGCCACCCAGAGCTCGACCGGCGTCCGCGCCGCCGTCGCCGCGAAGCTCGGCCTGGACATCGGCCGGGTCGACGTGATCACCCCGGACGTCGGCGGCGGCTTCGGCGTCAAGATCGTCCACCCGTGGCCGGAGGAGCTGCTGGTGCCGATGGCCGCCCGGGCGCTGCGCCGGCCGGTGAAGTTCGTCGAGGACCGCCGCGAGCACTTCATCTCCTCCGCGCACGAGCGCGGCCAGGTCCAGCACGTCGAGGTCGGGTTCGACGACGACGGCCGGCTGCTCGGCCTCGACGTCGAGTTCTGGCACGACCACGGCGCCTACACCCCGTACGGCCTGATCGTCCCGATCATCACCTCGACCCAGCTGCTCGGCCCGTACAAACCCGGCGCGTACCGGGTGGCCTTCGAGTCGCTCTACACCAACACGGTGATCGTCACGCCGTACCGCGGCGCCGGCCGCCCGCAGGGCTGCTTCGCGATGGAGCGGACGATGGACGCGATCGCGGCGTACCTCGGACGGGACCGCACCGAGGTCCGCGCGGCCAACTTCATCCGGCCCGACGAGTTCCCCTACGACCACGGCCTCGTCTTCCAGGACGGCCGCGCGCTGGAGTACGACTCCGGCGACTACCCGGCGTGCCTGGAGAAGCTCCGCAAGCTGATCGACTGGGACGGGTTCGGGTCCTTCCGCCGGGAGTGCGCCGAGCAGGGCCGGACCGTCGGGATCGGGCTGGCCTGCTACGTCGAGGGCACCGGCGTCGGCCCCTACGAGGGTGCGCACGTGCGCGTCGACACCACCGGCAAGGTGCAGGTCGCGACCGGGCTCACCACGCAGGGCCAGAGCCACCGGACCGCCTTCGCCCAGATCGTCGCGGACGAGCTCGGAGTGCCGTTCGACGACGTCGAGGTGGTCACCGGCGACACCCGCCGGATGCCCTACGCGGTCGGCACGTTCGCGTCCCGGGCCGCGGTCATGTCCGGCTCCGCGGTGTTCAAGGCGGCCCGGCGGACGAAGGAGAAGGCGCTGCGCCTCGCCGCCGACGCGCTGGAGGCGGACGTCGAGGACCTGGAGATCGTCGACGGGAAGGTGGGCGTACGCGGCACCGGGCTGGGTATCCCGCTCGGCACGCTGTCGGTGCTGTCCAACCCGCTGCGCTATGCCTTCGACGAGGCCTCCAAGGCCGCCACCCAGTTCTCGGTCGGCGACTCGAACCTGCCCCCGGTGGCCGAGGACGAACAGCCCGGGCTGGAGGGCACCGACTTCTACAGCCCGGTGCACGCCACGTTCGCCGCCGGGATGCACGCCGCGGTCGTCGAGACCGACCCGGACACCGCCGAGATCCGGATCCTGCGCTACGCCGTCGTGCACGACTGCGGGAACCTGATCAACCCGATGGTCGTCGAGGGGCAGATCCACGGCGGCGTCGCGCAGGGCGTCGGCGGCGCGCTCTACGAGCGGATGGCCTACGACGAGTCCGGGCAGCTGCTCAACGCGTCCTTCATGGACTTCCTGATGCCGTATGTCACCGAGATCCCGGACGCGATCGAGATCGACCACCTGCAGACGCCGTCGCCACTGAACCCGCTGGGCATCAAGGGCGCGGGAGAGGCCGGCGTCATCCCGGTCTCGGCGGTGATCGCGGCCGCGGTGGAGGACGCCGAGGGCATCCCGATCACCGCGATGCCGATCTCGCCGTCCGACCTGTTCACCCTCCGGGAGGAGCGCCGCGCATGAGGATCACCGGTAGCAACGTCGTGCCGCACCCGGTCGGGCAGGTGTGGGACGCGCTGCTCGACCCGCGGGTGCTCGTCACGACCATCCCGGGGTGCGAGCGGCTGGAGGCCACCGGGGAGAACGCCTACGCGATGACCGTCACCGCCGGGGTTGCGGCGGTGAAGGGCACCTACACCGGCGGGTGCGCGCTGACCGATCTGAAGCGGCACGAGTCGCTGGTCATGAACCTCCGCGGGGCGGGCGCGCCGGGGACGGTCGACGCGGTCGTCGACGTCGCCTTCGACGACCTCGGACCCGAGGGCACCCGGATCTCCTACGCCGCCGATGCGACGGTGGGTGGCATGGTCGGCGGTGTGGGACAGCGAATGCTCGCGAGCGTGTCGAAACGGATGGCGGCGGAGTTCTTCGGGAACGTGGGGACGGCGATCGGGGCGCCGGTGTCCACACCGGACGGGCCGGCGGCGCAGGCCGCGTCCGCCGGCGCCGGGCCCGGATCCGGGACCGGGGTCGCGGCGACCGAACCGGGGGTGTTCACCGCGCCTCCGCCGCTACCCGGCCGCCCGGGTGAGCTCACCCGGGGGATCGGCATCGGTGCGGCCGTCGCGCTGCTCGGGGTGCTGGTCGGCGCGGCGATCGGACGCCGCCGATGAGCCCCGCCCGCGAGCTCGGCGTCGACTCCCCGGCCCGCGAACAGGCCGCCGCGGTCCGCGCCAAGGAGATCTCCGCGCGCGAGCTGCTCGACCTGCACATGGCGCGGATCGCGGTGCGCAACCCGCTGCTCAACGCGATCGTCTCGCTCGACGAGGAGCGCGCCCGGGCCGGCGCGATGGCCGCCGACGAGGCGCTGGCCGCCGGGGTGGAGCCCGGCCCGCTGCACGGTCTGCCGTTCGCGTTCAAGGACACCCACGCCGTCGCCGGCTGGCGCACCACCTACGGCTCGCCGCTGTTCGCCGAGCACGTCCCGGACGCCGACGACCTGATCGTCGAACGCATCCGGGCGGCCGGGGCGGTCCCGATCGGCAAGACCAACGTGCCCGAGTTCGCCGCCGGGTCGCACACGTTCAACACCGTCTTCGGCACCACGCGCAACCCGCACGACCCGGAGCGGTCGGCCGGGGGCTCCTCCGGCGGGGCGGCCGCCGCGCTGGCGGCCGGGATGGTGCCGCTGGCCGAGGGCTCGGACATGGGCGGGTCGCTGCGCAACCCCGCGTCGTTCTGCGGGGTCGTCGGCCTGCGGCCGTCCTGGGGACGGGTGCCGGCGTGGCCGCAGCCGAACATGTGGGAGACGACCTCGACCGGCGGGCCGATGGCCCGCTCCGTCGACGACCTGGCGCTGCTGCTGTCGGTGCTCGCCGGGCCGGACCCGCGGGCCCCGCACGCGCTCGGCGACCCCGGTGCGGTGTTCGCCCCACCGGTGCATCCGGCCCCGCTCGCCGGGCTGCGGGTCGGGCTGAGCGCCGACCTGGACGGCGCGTTCGCGGTCGACCGGAGCGTCGCGGCCGTCGTCGACGCCGCCGGGGCCGACCTGACCGGCGCCGGGGCTGCCGTCACCGGCACCGTGCCCGACCTGACCGGTGCCGACGAGTGCTTCCGGACCCTGCGCGCCTGGCACTTCCAGGCCACCTTCGGCCTGCAGCTCGCCGTGCAGCCGACGGCGTTCAAGTCCTCGCTGGCCGCGAACATCCGGGCCGGCGAGTCGCTGACCGGCGCCGACATCGCCGTCGCCTACCAGCGGCGGACCACGCTGGCCCAGCGGATGCGGGAGTACTTCACCGACCACGACCTGCTCGTGCTGCCGACCTCGCAGGTACCGCCGTTCCCGGCCGACCAGGAGTTCCCGTCCATGGTGGACGGCAAGCCGATGGACTCCTATCTGGACTGGATGCGGTCCGCGTACCTGATCACCGTCACCGGCTGCCCGGCGATCTCGGTGCCGTTCGGCAGTACGCCGGACGGGTTGCCGGTGGGAATCCAGCTGGTGGCCCCGCACGGTGCGGACCGTCGCCTGCTGGAGGTCGCGGCGGCCGTCGAGGCACTGGCGGGTTCTGCCAACGGATAGTCGTGCCGACGGCAGGAGTTGACATGTCTTGCCGGTCGGTGCGCCGGTTGAATCGGCAGTCGTAGCCACCGCCCAGGGAGGACATCCGATGACCCGGCGCATCCGGATCGGCATCGACACCGGTGGCACGTTCACCGACGTCGTCGCGTTCGACGAGCAGGCGGGCGAGCTGGTCAGCACCAAGACCCCGTCCACTCCCGCCAACCCGGCGGACGGGTTCCTGGCCGGGATCGACAAGGTGCTGGAGCTGCTGGGGGCTTCCGGGAGTGCGATCGAGGCGGTCAGCCACGGGACCACCGTCGCGACCAACCAGCTGCTCGAGGGCAAGGTCGGCCGGCTGGGGTTCGTCACCACCGCCGGCTACGAGGCCATGCTGGAGATCGCCCGCCAGTCCGTCCCGGACGGCTACGGCAACTCCTACTTCTGGGTCAAGCCGAGCCGGATCGTGCCGCGGGACCTGGTCCGCGGCGTCGAGGGCCGGCTCGACTTCACCGGCGCCGAGGTCCGCCCGTTCGACGAGGCCGGCGCGCGCGAGGCCGCCCGATGGTTCCGCGACCACGGGGTCGACACGCTCGGGGTCTGCTTCCTGCACGCCTACGCCGACCCCGGCCACGAGCAGCGGATGCGGGAGATCCTCGCCGAGGAGCACCCCGGCGCCGTCGTGTCGCTGTCCAGCGAGGTCCTGCGCGAGTACCGCGAGTTCGAGCGGGCGACGACGGTGCTCGTCGACGCCGCGGTCAAGCCGCGGCTGTCGGCCTACGTCTCGAACATCAAGAACCGGCTGACCGCCTACGACGACCGCGAGATCCCGTTCTACGTGATGAAGTCCAACGGCGGCGTGCTCTCCGCCGACGAGGTCGTGCACCAGCCGATCACCACCGTCCTGTCCGGACCGGCGGCCGGGGCGCTGGGCGCCGCGCTGATCGCGGCCGAGGCCGGGTTCGACCGGGTCCTGACCTCCGACGGCGGCGGCACCTCCACCGACGTCTCCGTGGTCGTGGACGGCGAACCGAGCCTGACCACCGAGGGCACCATCGGCCGGTTCCCGTCCAAGATCCCGATGATCGACGTGGTCACCGTCGGCGCCGGCGGCGGGTCGATCGCCTGGATCTCCCCGGAGGGCACGCTCAAGGTCGGCCCGCACTCGGCCGGCGCCGACCCCGGGCCGCTCTGCTACGGCACGGGCGGCACCGAGGTGACCATCACCGACGCGCACGTGTTCCTCGGCCGGATCCCGCCGCACCTGCTCGGTGGCGAGATCCCCCTGGATGTGGGGGCCGCGCGGGCCGGGATCGAGGCGCTCGCCAAGGAGCTCGGACTCACCCCGGAGGCCTGCGCCACCGGCGTCCTGGAGATCTCGGCCTGGAACCAGGCCAACGCGCTGCGCCAGGTCACCGTCCAGCGCGGGCTCGACGTCCGCGACTTCGCACTCACCACCTTCGGCGGATCCGGATCGCTGCTGCTGTGCCGGCTGGTCGACGTGCTCGGCGTCCCGACCGTGCTGGTCCCGCCGAACCCCGGGAACGTCTCCGCGTTCGGGTTGCTCACCGTGGACGTCAAGAACGACTACGTGCAGACCCACGTCGCGCTCGCCGACGTGCTCGACGCGGCCGACGTCACCCGCATCGTCGACGGCCTCACCGCGCAGGCCGCCGCCGCGCTGGACCGGGAGGGCTTCCCGTCCGACCGGCACGGCTTCGTCCGTTCCGCCGACCTGCGCTACTTCGGGCAGGCGTTCGAGGTGCGCGTCCCGGTGCCCGACGGGCCGGTCACCGCGGCCACGCTGACGGAGGTCGCCGACGCGTTCCACGCCGCGCACCGGGGGCTCTACGGCTACGACTTCGCGGGCGAGGAGAGCCAGCAGGTCGAGTGGGTCAACCTGCGGGTCTCGGGCATCGGCCCGATCCGCCGCCCGGAGATCCCGCGCTACGAGATCGTCGCCGACCCGGTGGTCACCGAGGTATCCCGGCGCCCGGTCTGCTTCGACGCCGCCGACGGGTTCGTCGACACCCCGGTCCACCGGCGCGACGACCTCGTGCCCGGCGCGGTCGTCGACGGGCCGGCGATCGTCGAGGAGTTCGGCTCGACGGTCCCGCTGCACCCGGGCTTCACCGCCCGGGTCGACTCCCGCCTCAACATCCTCGTGACCCGGAAGGCGACGTCGTGAACTCCCGCCGTGCCCCGACGCAGTTCCCCTTCGGCCCGCTCACCGACGACGCGGGCGCCGGCGCCGACCCGGTGCTCGTCGAGATCGTCCAGGGCTCGCTGGCGAGCGTGGAGGCCGAGGTCGAGACCGCCATCGCGCGCACCAGCCGCAGCCCGATGATCCGCGACGCACACGACTTCCGGGCCGGCATCCACGACCGGAAGCTGCGCAAGCTCACCGGCCGTTCCTACTCGGCGCTGGTGCACCCGATCGCCCGCGAGTTCCCGCTCGAGGAGATGCGCGAGGGCGACGTCTTCTTCCACAACGACGTCTACCGCTCCGAGGGCGGCATCGGCCACCTGCCCGACCTCTGCGTCACCGTGCCGGTGTTCGCCGGTGTCGCGGACGAGCGCCGGGTCGTCGCCTTCGTGCAGGCCTTCGGCCACCACGACGACATCGGCGGCGCCGTCCCCGGCTCCATGCCCTCGAACGCCACCAGCGTGTTCTCCGAGGGGCTGATGGTCCCGCCGATCCGGCTGTGGGACGCCGGCGTCCCGAACCGGGCCGCGCTGGCGATCATGACCCGGAACTCGCGGATGCCCGAGTCGCTCGCCGCCGACCTCGACGCCGAGTGCTCGGCCTGCCTGATGGGCGCGCGGCGGCTCGGCGAGCTCTTCGACCGCTACGGCGTGCAGACCGTCGAGTCCTGCTTCGACGCGATCATCTCCCGGACCACCGAGACCTACCGCCGGGAGATCCTCGGACGGATCCCGGTCGGCAGCTGGACCTGGGAGGACTACGCCGAGCACGACGGCGTCGACGCCCCCCGGCTGCACGCCCAGCGGATCACGCTCACCCGCACCGGCCCGGACGACCCGGACGGCGAGCGGCTGATCCTGGACTTCGCCGGCACCTCCCCGCAGGCCAAGGGGCCGATCAACCACTGCGGCGACTACTCCGACGGCGTGTTCCTGAAGAAGTGGCTCGCGCCGATCCTGCGCAACCTCGCCGACTCCCCGGAGCGGATGGCCGAGCTCGACGTCAACGAGGGCATCGTCCCGCTGATCGAGATGCGGTTCCCGGCACCCGGGACGCTGCTGACGCCGGTGTTCCCGGCCCCGACCAACGCGCGCACGTTCGTGATCCTGCGGCTGCTCGGGGTGCTGGCCGGGGTCGTCGCGAAGGCCGTCGACGGCCGGATGCCCGCCGACCAGGAGACCATCCGCTACACCGGCGTCTACGGCGAGGACCTCGAGGGGCGCCCCTACCTGATGCGCGAGGTCCTCGGCGGCGGCTCCGGCGGGCGCTACTACGCCGACGGCGAGGACACCATCCACGTCGTCCCCGACTCCCGGAACCTGCCGACCGAGTTCACCGAGGCCCGCTTCCCGTTCCGGGTCGAGTCGCTGTCGCTGGCCGTCGACTCCGGCGGGGCGGGGGAGTACCGCGGCGGCCTCGGCTACGAGAAGCACGTCCGGATGCTGCGCGACGCCCACTTCATGTCGATCGCGGACCGGTCGATCCTGGCCTGCTGGGGCGTGCGCGGCGGGAAGGCCGGCCGGCCGTTCGAGGTCGTGATCGACCCGGGCGGCCCGCACGAGCGGGAGGTCGACGCGCTGGCCGACGCCGAGCCGGTCGCCGCCGGCGAGGTGATCCGGATCCGGACCACCGGGGGTGGCGGCTGGGGCGACCCGCTGCGCCGCGACCCGGCCGCGGTGGTGCGCGACGTGTTGTGGCGCAAGGTCTCCGCTTCCTCGGCGCGGGCGGACTACGGCGTCGTGCTCACCGGGGACCTCGACTCGCTCTCCTTCGACGCGGCGGCCACTGAGGCCGAACGGGCCGGGCGCGCCGGCTGGTCCCGCGACGACGACGCCTTCTTCGACCGCGGCCCCGGCTACGCCACCCTCGCCGGCGGCGCCGCTCACGCCGACGTCGACCGGCTCTGAGGCTCGGACCGTGAGGGGTACATCAGGGTCTGTCGATCATGCGACGACAGCGCTCCCGTACCCCTCACGGCCTCGGAAGGAGGTCTGGTGCGGGTCGTGATCCCCGGGGGGAACGGGAAGACCGGGCGGGCGGTGGTCGGGGCGCTGCGGGCGCGCGATGTCACCGCGGTCCCGCTGGGGCGCGGCGACGTCCCGGGCGTGGCCGACGCCGCCTACCTCATCGCGCCGAACATGCACCCGGACGAACCGGCGCTGGTCGCGGGCCTGCTCGACGCGTTGCGCGCGGCCGGCGTGAGCCGGGTCGTCTACCACTCGGTGGCCTCGCCGTACGCCCCCGACATGCCGCACCACCTCGGCAAGGCCCGCGCGGAGGACCTGGTCCGCCGCAGCGGGTTGAGCTGGACGATCCTGCAGCCCGGCCCCTACCTGCAGAACCTCGACCTGACCGCACCCGTCCGGGTGCCCTACGACGTGCACGCGGTCTTCGGGTTCGCCGACCTGCGCGAGGTCGCCGAGGCCGCCGCGACCGTGCTCACCGAACCGGGGCACGAGGGCGCCACCTACGAGCTCGCGTCGCGCACCGCGACCGTCGCCGGGCTCGCCGCCGAGGCGGGCGCCACCGCCGAACGCGTGCCCGGTCCGTCCGGGCTCGGCCCGTGGTTCGACGCGATGTTCGCCTACTACGACCGGCACGGCCTGCCCGTCGGGACCCGTACCCTCGCCGCGTTGCTCGGTCGCGGCGCCGCCGCGGGCCCGTCCGACACACGGCCGACACCGCCGTGACGCATCCGGGCGCGCACGCCGACACGGGCTCCGCGCGATTCGGCAAGATCTGCCAGCGATCCAGTCCGCTTTCCGTCTCCGACGACGGTGAGACGCGCGGGACGCCGCTCCTAGGTTGCTCGGCATGAGGGTCCTGGTGGCGCTGGGCGGCAACGCGATGACCGCCGCCGACGGCCGCGCCCGGCCCGAGGACCAGGTCGCCGCCGCCCGGGTCGCCGCCGCCGCGGTCGCCCGGCTGCTCGCCGACGGCGTCGACGTCGTGATCACCCATGGCAACGGCCCGCAGGTCGGGAACCTGCTGGTCAAGAACGAGCTCGCCGCCTCCGTCGTCCCGCCGGTCCCGCTGGACTGGTGTGGCGCCCAGACCCAGGGGACGCTCGGGTTCGTCCTCACCACCGCGCTGGACGCCGCGCTCGCCGCGGCCGGTGTCGCGCGCCGCACCGCGGCCGTGGTCACCCGGACCGTCGTCGCGGCCGACGACCCCGGCTTCACCCGCCCGACCAAGCCGATCGGGCGGTACCTGCCCGCCGCCGAGGCCGCGGTGCTGATCGAACACGGCCAGACCTGGGAGGAGCGGGGCGAGCGGGGGTGGCGCCGGATGGTCGCCTCCCCGGAACCGCTGGAGATCGTCGACGCGGCCGCCGCCCGGGCGCTGGTCGACGCCGGGTTCGTCGTGATCGCCGGTGGCGGGGGCGGCATCCCGGTCGTGCGCGCCGCCGACGGCACGCTGTCCGGCGTCGAGGCCGTGATCGACAAGGATCTCGGGGCCGCGCTGCTCGGCGGGGCCGTCGGTGCGGACGTCCTGGTGATCGCCACCGACGTGCCCCGGGCCGTGCTCCGCTTCGACACCCCGTCCGCCGAGCCGCTGCGTGTCGTCGGCACCGCGACGATGCGCGCGCACGCCGCCGAGGGCCACTTCGCCGGCGGCTCGATGGGCCCCAAGGTCGACGCCGCGTGCCGGTTCGTCGAGGCCGGCGGGACCCGGGCCGTCATCACCGACCTCGACCACATCGCCGACGCGATCACCGGCGACGCCGGCACCGTGATCGTCCCGTCCTGACCCCTACGGAAGGAACCCCGCCATGCCCGAGGCCATCGAGGTGCGCAAGATCCCGATCCACTCCGTCGCGGACGCGAGCGAGCTGTCGGCGCTGATCGACTCCGGTGTCCTGCACGCCGACCGGGTGATCGCGATCATCGGCAAGACCGAGGGCAACGGCGGGGTGAACGACTACACCCGGATCATCGCCGACCGCGCCTTCCGCGAGGTCCTGGTCGCCAAGGGCGCGCCGGCGGAGCAGGTGAGCCAGATCCCGATCGTCTGGTCCGGTGGCACCGACGGCATCATCAGCCCGCACGCGACGATCTTCGCCACCGTCCCGCCGGAGGACGTCGTCCCCAGCGACGACCTGCGGCTGTCGGTCGGGTTCGCGATGAGCGAGCAGCTCGCCCCGGAGGACATCGGCCGCACCCCGATGATCACCAAGGTCGCCGACGCCGTGCAGGTCGCGATGAAGCGCGCCGGGATCACCGACCCGGCCGACGTGCACTACGTGCAGACCAAGACCCCGCTGATCACCATCCATACCATCCGGGACGCGAAGTCCCGCGGGAAGACCGTGTTCACCGAGCACACTCTCGAGTCGATGGACGTGTCCAACGGCTGCACCGCGCTGGGCGTCGCCGTCGGGCTCGGCGAGATCGAGATGCCCTCCGACGACGACGTCATGAACAACCGCGACCTCTACTCGGCCGTGGCGTCCTGCTCGTCCGGGGTCGAGCTGGACCGGGCCCAGGTCGTCGTGGTCGGCAACGCCCGCGGCGTCGGCGGCCGCTACCGGATCGGGCACTCGGTGATGACCGACGCCCTCGACGCCGACGGCATCTGGAACGCGATCCGCGACGCCGGACTGGAGCTGCCCGACCGCCCGCACACCTCCGACCTCGGCGAGCGCCTGGTCAACGTGTTCCTCAAGTGCGAGGCGTCCCAGGACGGCACCGTGCGCGGCCGGCGCAACGCCATGCTCGACGACTCCGACGTGCACTGGCACCGCCAGATCAAGGCCGCCGTCGGTGGCGTGACCGCGGCCGTGACCGGCGACCCGGCGGTCTTCGTGTCGGTGTCGGCGGCCCACCAGGGCCCCGAAGGCGGCGGCCCGGTCGCCGCCATCGTCGACCTGGGCTGACTCGACCCGGACCCCTTTCCCGGAACGGATCGCGTCCATCGCCGAAGGGTTGTGGGGGACGGTTGCGGGGCCGTCACCGCGCCTGCGCCCGGAAGCGCAGGCTGCCCGGTTCGGCGAGCACTGCGTCGTCCGGCCCGGGGTGCACGCCACCGTGCGTGAGAACGATGCGTCGGGCCCCGCACCGGCACCGCTGGTAGCCGACGACGCCGTCGGTGCTCCGGTGCCGGGAGACCGTCTCCCACTCGTGGTCCAGGGGTGCGCTCATGAGGGCGACCCTGATGTAATGGTTCAGTGCACATCAACCCTTACGGCCGGGATCCGGTGCTGCTCGCCGCGGACCTGGCGAACTCGCCGCCGTCGTCGGTCGCGGAGCTGGCCGATCGGTGCGCCGCCGCGGGCCTGGCGCGCGAGTGGGAACCGGGGCCGGCCGACCTGGTCGCGGTCCGGGGGCTGCTGGAGCGGTGGACCGCCGTCGTCGATGCGGGGTCGGCCGCGGAGCGGGCCCGCCTGCTCAACGCGCTGCTCGCCGAGGGGGCGGGGCCGCCCCGGCTGACCGACCACGACGGGGTGTGGCACCTGCACCACCGTGACGACGGCCTCGGGCTGGCCGGAGTGCTGCACGCCCTCATCCCGATGGGTACCGCCACCCACCTGACGACCCGGGGGATGGACCGGCTCGGGCGCTGCGCGGCCGCGGGCTGCACCCGGATCTTCGCCGACGTCTCCCGCAACGGCCGGCAGCGCTACTGCAGCGCGCGGTGCGGGAACACCGACGCCGTCCGGCGGCACCGCGGACGGCGGTCGACGGACGCGGCATGAACGCAGCGGACGGCGGTCGACGGACGCGGCATGAACGCAGCGGACGGCGGTCGACGGACGCGGCATGAACGCAGCGGACGGCGGTCGACGGACGCGGCATGAACGCAGCGGACGGCGGTCCCCTTACGCGGCGTGAGCCGTCTCTCTCCTTCACTCGTCCGGGTGAATCCCGGGCTCGTGATATCGGAGGGGCGCCCGGCACGCCCGGGCGTGTGTCCTGGGTCATCGTCGCAGGCTCCGGGCCTGAAATCAGGTGCCCCGCGCAGGTAGTGTGCCGTTCCGACCAGCGCCGCGGGCGCGCCACCCACGCACTGCCCGCGGCACCAGGACAGCACCCGGCGGCTCCTCATGTGGAGCCGGGACAGGAGGTCGGCGTGGCCCTCGTCGTGCAGAAGTACGGCGGATCCTCGGTCGAGAACGCGGAGCGCATCAAGAAGGTCGCCGAGCGGATCGTCCGGACCCGCAAGGAGGGACACGACGTCGTCGTCGTGGTGTCCGCGATGGGCGACACGACCGACGAGCTCACCGACCTCGCCGAGCAGATCTCCCCGAAGCCCCCGCTGCGGGAGATGGACATGCTCCTCACCGCCGGCGAGCGGATCTCCAACGCCCTGGTGGCGATGGCCATCCACTCCCTGGGCGCGGAGGCGCGGTCGTTCACCGGCTCGCAGGCCGGCATGCTCACCACCTCGCGGCACGGCGACGCCCGGATCACCGAGGTGAACCCGTACCGCCTGCGTGAGGCCCTCGACGAGGGGCACATCGTCCTCGTCGCCGGCTTCCAGGGCATGAGCGCGGACTCGAAGGACGTCACCACGCTGGGCCGCGGCGGGTCGGACACCACCGCGGTGGCGCTGGCCGCCGCGCTGAACGCGGACGTCTGCGAGATCTACTCCGACGTCGACGGCGTCTACACCGCCGACCCGCGGATCGTGTCGAAGGCGAGCCTGCTGGAGACGGTCACCTACGAGGAGATGCTCGAGCTGGCCGCGTCCGGGGCGAAGGTCCTGCACCTGCGCGCCGTCGAGTACGCCCGCCGCTACGGCGTCCCGCTGCGGGTGCGCAGTTCGTACAACGACAAGCCGGGCACGCTGGTCTCCGGCTCGATCGAGGAGATCCCGTTGGAGAATCCGATCATCACCGGCGTCGCGCACGACCGGTCCGAAGGCAAGATCACCGTCACCGGTGTCCCGGACACTCCCGGCATGGCCGCGAAGATCTTCCGCACGATCGCGGACGCGGAGATCAACATCGACATGGTCCTGCAGAACATCTCCAACGTCTCCGGCAAGACCGACATCACGTTCTCGCTGCCCCGCAGCCACGGCGACACCGCCGTCTCGGTGCTCGAGGGTGCGAAGTCCGAGATCGGGTTCGCCGAGCTGATCTACGACAACGACATCGGCAAGGTGTCGCTGGTCGGCGCCGGGATGCGGAACCACCCGGGCGTCACCGCGAAGTTCTGCGAGGCGCTCTCCGCGGCCGGCATCAACATCGAGATCATGAACACCTCCGAGATCCGGATCTCGGTCATCTGCCGCTCGGACCAGTTGGACGACGCGGTGACGGCGCTGCACGAGGCGTTCGAGCTGGGTGCCGACGACGACGCGGTGGTCGCCGCGGGAACGGGCCGGTGAACGAGATGGCCATGCAGAAGCCCGTCCTGGCCCTGGTCGGCGCGACCGGCGCCGTCGGCAGCACGATGATCGAGATCATGGACTCCCGCGAGTCCGTGCCGTGGGGCGAGATCCGCCTGATCGCCTCCGCGCGCAGCGCGGGCAAGGTGCTGCGCGTGCGCGGCGAGGACATCACCGTCCTGGAGCTCGCACCCGAGGTGTTCGACGGCGTCGACATCGCGATGTTCGACGTGCCGGACGAGGTCAGCGCCGAATGGGCGCCGATCGCCGCCGCCCGCGGGGCCGTCGCGGTCGACAACTCCGGCGCGTTCCGGATGGACCCCGACGTGCCGCTGGTGGTGCCGGAGGTCAACGCGGACAAGGTCACCGACCGTCCGAAGGGGATCATCGCCAACCCGAACTGCACGACGCTGTCGATGATGGCGGCCATGGGTGCGCTGCACCGCGAGTTCGGGCTGGAGTCCCTCGTCGTCTCCTCCTACCAGGCGGCGTCCGGCGCCGGTCAGCCCGGCATCGACCAGCTGCAGGCCGAGATCTCCGCGCTGGCCGGCAAGAACGTCGGGAACGTCTCCGGCGACGTCGCCGAGGTGCTGAAGGCCGCCGGCGTCCCGGTGGGCGGCGACTCGCCGTTCCCGGCCCCGCTGGCGCTCAACGTCGTGCCGTGGGCCGGTTCGCTCAAGGACGACGGCTGGTCGTCCGAGGAGCTGAAGGTCCGCAACGAGTCCCGCAAGATCCTCGGGATCCCGGAGCTGAAGGTCTCCGCGACCTGCGTCCGCGTCCCGGTGGTCACCACGCACGCGCTGGCGATCCACGCGACGTTCTCCCGGGACGTCTCGGTCGATGCCGCCCGCAAGCTGCTCGGCGACCAGCCGACGATCGTGGTGAAGGACGACCCGGCGAACGGCGAGTGGCCGACCCCGGCCGACGCGGTCGGTGGCGACCCGACGGTCGTGGGCCGGATCCGGCAGTCGCTGGACTTCCCGAACACCCTCGAGCTGTTCGTCTGCGGCGACAACCTGCGCAAGGGCGCCGCGCTGAACACCTACGAGGTCGCGGAGACGGTCGCCGCCGCCGGCTGACCCGCAACTCCCACCCGGCCGCCGCCCGCCGATCCGCGGGCGGCGGCCGCGCGCATTCGTGCCCGGTGCGGGACCGCTCAGGGCAGCCGCAGGGTGGCGACGATCGCGCGGTGGTCGCTGCCGGGGACCAGGCGTGTCTCGAACGACTCGGCGACGATCGGCTTGGTCGCGATCACGTGGTCGATCTGCGGACCCAGCCACGCCGGCGCCCAGGTCGGCCAGGTCCCGGTGAGACCGTTCCCGGCCTGCGACCCGGCGTCGCGGCACCCGGCGATCGCCTCGCGGAAGACCGAGTGGTCGAGGGTGGCGTTGAAGTCCCCGGCGATCACTGCGGGCCCCTCGCCCCGGCACCACTGCGGCAGCACGCCGAGGTCGGCGCGCCAGGTCGCGACCGAGCGCGGCATCGGCGCGACCGAGTGGAACGCGACGAACCGCAGGTCGCCGAGGCCACCGCCGGTGGCCTCGATGTAGGGGAAGCGGACCTCGTCGCCGACCCGGAACCGCACGTCTCCCAGCCGCTCGGCGACGATGATGGTGTTCCCGGTGACGTCACGCGCCCGGGTCGAGTTCGACGCCTCGACCCGGTAGCCGTGCGGCTCCAGGTACGGGGCGAGCTCGCGGGCGAACCGGCCGCCGGACTCCGGGATCGACACGATGTCCGGGTCCTCGGCGATGATCAGCGCGGCGAGCGAGTCGGCGTCGGCGCGTCCCTCGTAGACGTTGGCCGCGAGCACCTTCAGCGTCGAACCGCCCGCCGGGGCCGCCTCGGCGACGGTGCGCGGCAGGACCAGGGACGCCCCGACGACCCCGACCAGGGCCAGGACGGCGGGGACCGGCCAGAACCGCCGGTTCATCGCCGTGATCAGCAGGCCGACGAGCGCGAGCACGCCGACGCCCGCCACCACGACCGGCCGGAACGCGATGAGTTGCGCGAACGGTGAGCGGGTGTCGATCCCGAGCCGGTCGGGAAAGGTCGCCACGGACGCTCCGGCGCCCAGGACCACCGCGAACGTCCAGCGCACCACGCCGAACCGGCGACGGCGACGGGCTCGTGGCCGGCGGATCGGCTGGGTCTCGGCCTCGGAATGGGGCGGGGCGCTCACAGGAATCCAGTCTGCCCGAGCGGGGTCCCGCGGCGTCGGCATCCCGGCGTGAGATGCGCCGATCGCCTGTGGACCCTCTCAGCCACCGGCTTGCGCCGGAGGCTCCCGGTCGTTCCGCCGCATCAGGAGAGCCGCACACCCCGCCAGCACGATCGCCACCGACCCGCTGGCCACGATCGCGACCGCGGGGGAGGCGGCGTCGACCAGGAACCCGGACAGCGGCGCGGCGATCGCGAGCCCGATCGTCGTCGCCGAGCCCTGCAGCCCGGTGACCAGGCCGCGCACCGCGTCGGGCGCGAGTTCGGAGACGGTGTCGCTGCCCGCGGCCAGGGTCGGTGCGACCAGCAGCCCGGCCGGGATCACCAGGAGCAGCAGCGTCCACCAGGACCCGGCCAGCGCGACCGGCAGGGTCACCACCCCGAGGATCGCCAGCAGCAGCGGCAGCGGCGCCGCGCGGCGGGCCGCACCGTAGAGGAAGCCGCCCACCAGCGAGGCCCCGCACCAGGCGGCGTTCACGACCGCGATCGCCCACGTCTGTCCGCTCCCGGTCAGCGACGCGATGACGGCCATCTCGGTGCCCATGATGGCGATGACGGCGGCCGTCACCGCCAGCAGTGCGCCGACCAGCGGCCGGTTCAGCCAGCTCCGCAGCGGTGGGCGGGCCACGGTGCGTCCCGGCGCCGCGCCGTCCGCGCGGACCGGCGGGTTCAGCCACCACAGCGCCACCCCGGCCAGCACGAACCCGGCGCCGATGATCCGCATCGCGGTCCCGCTGCCCAGCCACACCGTGAGCAGCGAGCCGAGCGCGGGCCCGGTCATGTAGGAGATCTCGACCGACATCGAGTCCAGCGCGAACGCGGGTCGCCGGTGCCCGGCCGGGACCACCGCGGCGAGGACCTGCCGGATGAGCGAGAAGACCGGCAGCGTCAGCACCCCGGCGACGAAGGCCGCCGCCAGCAGACCCGGGTAGCCGAGCTCCGGCGCGAGCGTCCAGAAGACCAGCCCGGCCGTCGTCGTCAACAGCAGTACCGGCCGCAGGCCGTACCGGTCGATCACCGACCCGAGCAGCGGGGCGCCGATCGCCATTCCGGTCGGGACGGCCGCCGCGACCAGGCCGGCCGCGGCGAAGCCGTACCCGAGGGTCAGCACCGCGTGCAGGGTCAGCGTGACCCCGACGGCGGTGGCCGGGATCCGCGCGGCGACACCGATCGCGGTGACGGAGCCGACCCCCGGACGGCGGAGCACGTCGGCGAAGGCGGCGACCCCCGCCCGGGGCACCTCGGTGTCGGTCACGGCTCCATCCTGCATCCCGGCACCGACAGTTCCGGCGAGCGGGCGGTGGGGAGGCGTTTGACGGGAGAGGAGCCGGGAAACCGAGAACTCCGACGCCCGCACCCACCACGTTCAGGAGGCACGGCCGTGACCACCACGCCACAGCCCAGGCCCACCACGACCGACTCCGGCAGCCCGGTCGCCAGCGACGAGCACTCGCTCTCGATCGGCGCGGACGGTCCGCTGCTGCTCAACGACCACTATCTGATCGAGCAGATGGCCAACTTCAACCGCGAGCGCATCCCGGAGCGCCAGCCGCACGCCAAGGGTGGTGGTGCGTTCTGCCGGTTCGAGGTGACCGGGGACGTGTCGCAGTACACGAAGGCCGCCTTCCTGCAGCCGGGCGCGGAGACCCGCGGCGTCATCCGCTTCTCCACCGTCGCGGGCGAGCGGGGCAGCCCGGACACCTGGCGCGACCCGCGCGGCTTCTCCCTCAAGCTGTGGACCGACGAGGGCACCTGGGACATGGTCGGGAACAACACGCCGGTGTTCTTCGTCCGCGACCCGATGAAGTTCCAGCACTTCATCCGCTCGCAGAAGCGCCGGGTCGCCAACAACCTGCGCGACCACGACATGCAGTGGGACTTCTGGACGCTGTCCCCGGAGTCCGCGCACCAGGTCACCTGGCTGATGGGCGACCGCGGTGTGCCGAAGACCTGGCGGCACATGAACGGCTACTCCAGCCACACCTACAGCTGGGTGAACGCGGCCGGCGAGATGTTCTGGGTGAAGTACCACTTCAAGACCGACCAGGGCGTCGAGTGCCTCACCCAGGCGCAGGCCGACGAGCTGGCGGGGTCGGACGGGGACTACCACCAGCGCGACCTCTACGACTCGATCGAGGCCGGCAACCACCCGTCCTGGACGCTGAAGGTCCAGATCATGCCGTTCGCCGACGCCAAGACCTACCGGTTCAACCCGTTCGACCTGACCAAGGTCTGGCCGCACGGCGACTACCCGCTGCAGGAGGTCGGGCGCCTGACCCTCGACCGCAACGTCGACGACTACCACGCCGAGATGGAGCAGGCGGCGTTCGAGCCGAACAACCTGGTCCCCGGGACCGGGCTGTCGCCGGACAAGATGCTGCTGGCCCGGGGGTTCTCCTACGCCGACGCGCACCGCGCCCGGCTCGGGGTCAACTACAAGCAGATCCCGGTCAACGCGTCGCGCGCGGAGGTCAACAACTACGCCAAGGACGGCGCCATGCGGATCACGAACACCCGTGACCCGATCTACGCGCCGAACTCCTACGGCGGGCCGCAGGCCGACCCGAAGCGGGTCGCCGAAGCGCTCTGGCACGCCGACGGCGACATGGTCCGCTCGGCGTACACGTTGCGCGAGCAGGACGACGACTGGGGCCAGGCGGGCACGATGGTCCGCGAGGTGCTCGACGACGCGGCCCGCGAGCGGCTGGTGGACAACGTCGCCGGGCACCTGTCCGACGGCGTCACCGAGCCGATCCTGCAGCGGGCGTTCGAGTACTGGCGCAACGTCGACAAGAACATCGGCGACCGGATCGAGCAGGCCGTCCGCAACGGCGGCTGACGCCGCTCGTGAGTGGTTGTCGTGGCTCCGGCCGCGACAACCACTCACGAGTCCGGGCTACTCCGCCCCGGCGGGTCCGGCCGGGCCGGCGTCCGCGAACCGGCGCACGTCGACGAGGAGCACGACGGCGGCGCCGGCCAGCGGCAGCACCGTCAGCTGCCACAGGGCGGCGCCGGCCCAGCCGGCGGCCGTGACCAGCGCACCGAACAGGTACCCCGCGAACGCGGCGGGGACGTGGAACGCGGCGATGAACACGCCCGAGGCCCGTCCGGCCATCGGGGGACGCACGGCCCGCTGCATGGCGGCGTGCAGGGTCACGAACAGCACGCCACCGGCCACCGCACCCTCCGCGAACGACAGCCCGAGCTGCCCGCCGAGATCACGCGGGCCGTGGAACAGCAGCCGGCCCACCCCGGCGCCGGCCACCAGGGCGACCGCGACGACCACACGTGGGTCCCACCGGTCGGCGAGCCGGCCCGCGGGCAGCGCCACCAGCGCGCCGAGGCCGAACACGCCCGCGGCGGACGCGGTGGCGGCGGGGCCGAAGCCCAGCTGCTCCTGCAGGAACGTCGGATAGAGCGCGATGTAGCCGTAGGTGGCCACCCCGACGATCGCCGCGGTGATCGAGATCAGGACGAGGTTGCGGTTGTACAGCGACGCCGGGACGTGCGCGACCGTCTCCTCCGGGAGCTCGTCGGACGTCGGCTCGGGCTGCTCGGTGAACCGCCGGCTGACGAAGGTCGCCACCACCACGACCAGGACGAGCCCGAGCATGCCGTACACCCAGAACGGCGCGGTCCAGCCGCCGAGGGCACCGGCGAGCTGCACACCGAGGACGGGGCCGAGGAAGCTGCCGATGCCGTAGGCGACGGTCAGGCCGCCCAGGGCGAGCGCGCGGTGCGCGGCGAAGTAGGCGCCTACCGCGGCGAACAGCGCCACGTTCTGCAGCGCCTCGCCGACTCCCGACAACGCCCGGTAGACCGCCATGTCACCCACGCCGGTCGCGACGGCGGTGAGCACGGTGCACCCGGCGAAGACCAGGATCCCCACGGCCATCACGGCGCGGCGGGAGAGCCGGGCGAGCAGGTAGCCGGCCGGGATCCCGGCCAGCCCGACGCCGAGCGTGGAGACGGTGGCCAGGAAGCCGCCGGCGCCCAGGCCGAAGCCGAGGTCGGCCCGGATCCCCGGCAGGAGCACCGGGAACACCTGACGGCCCATCCCGTGCAGCCCGTAGGCGATCGCGAGCACACCGAAGGTGCCCACGGCCACGGCGCGGCTCAGCCGGGGAAGCGCGTCCGGGGCCGGCACCCGCCCGGCCGGGAATCGAGGCATCGTGTCTCCCCTCGTCGCCGTCCCGGCGATCGGAGGCAGGAGACCCTAGAAACGATCGTTGCAATGCGCAACTCAACGGCCGGCCCCGCGTGGTGCGCACGGCCTAGGCTCGGCCCGTGGAGATCTGGCACAACCCGCGCTGCTCGAAGAGCCGCGCCACGCTCGCCCTGCTGCAGGAGCACGGCGTCGAGCCGGCGGTGCGTCGCTACCTCGACGACCCGCCGTCGCGGGCCGAGCTGGAGGCCGCGCTGGCCGCGCTCGGCACCGACGACCCGCTCGCGCTCACCCGGACCGGCGAGGCCGCGTTCCGCGAGCAGGGGTTGAAGGGGGCCGACCGGGAGACCCTGCTCGACGCGCTGGCCGCCGACCCGCGACTGATCGAGCGGCCGCTGGTGCGCGACGGCGACCGGGCCGTCCTCGGCCGGCCGCCGGAGAACGTGCTGCCGTTGCTGGAGGGTTAGCCCAGGGCCCTCCGCACGAAGTCGACCTCGGTGGCGATCAGGTCCAGCTGGTCGGACACCACCAGCGAGCCGTGCCCCGCGTCGAACCGGCTGACCTCGTAGGCGACGTCACCCCGGGCGGCCAGCGCGTCCAGGTAGTTGTCGATCTGCCGGATCGGGCAGCGCGGGTCGTTCTCCCCGGCCAGCACCAGCACCGGCACCCGGACGGCGTCGACGTAGGTCAGCGGCGAGGCCTCCCGGTAGCGCTCCGGCAGCTCCTCGGGCGACCCGCCGAACAGCGCCCGGTCGAACGCGCGCAGCTGCTCCATCTCGTCGGCGTAGGCGGCGAGATAGTCGGCCACCGGCACCCCGGCGACGACGGCGGCCCACCGCTCCGGCTGGGTACCTGCGGCGAGCAGCGACAGGTACCCGCCCCAGGACCAGCCGTCGACGGCGCAGCGGGCGGCGTCCACGGTCCCGTCGGCGACCAGCGCGTCCTGCACGGCGGCGACGTCGGCCAGCTCGGTCAGCCCGGGGCGGCCCTCGATGGCGTCCCGCCAGGCCGAGCCGTAGCCGGTCGACCCCCGGTAGTTGATCTCGACGACGGTGAACCCGGCCTCGACCCAGGTGGCCCGGCCGGCGTCGAACCGGTCCTCGTCGGCGGCGTGCGGGCCGCCGTGCAGCACGAACACCGCCGGCGCCGGGGCGTCACCGGTGCGCGGGGCCTCCACGACGAGGGCGTGCACGTCGCCGCCGGGGCCGGCGGTCCACACGTCGCGCACCGGCAGCGAACCGGGCGGGCGCTCGCCGGGCGGTGCGAGCAGCAGCTCGTCGGTGCCGTCCGGGCGCAGCGCGCGGATCACCGACGGGGTCGCCGCGGACGACGCCGAGTACTCGACCGTGCCGTCGTCGCGGACCTCGGCCGAGCCGACGCAGCCGGGAGCCACCGGGAGCTCGGTGAGCGTCCCCGGGGCCAGGTCGTAGCGGTACAGCCGGGTGCGGGCGGCATGCGTGTGCGCGACCAGCAGCGCCGAGGCGTCCGGGGTGAAGCCGGCGACGAGCTCGCCGGGCAGGTCGAGCGCCAGCTCGGTGACCTCGCCGGTGGCCGGGTCCCAGATCAGCAGCTCCTCGCGGCCGTGGCGCTCGTGCGAGACCAGCAGCCGCTGGTCCCCGGCGACGGGGGCGAACTCCAGCGCGGCCAGGCCCTTGCCCGGCCCGTCGTGCAGCTCCGCGACGACCTCGGGGTCGCCGTCGGAGACCCGCAGCACCCGCAGCGACGGGTGCCGGGAGTCGCCGTGTTCGGAGTGCGAGATCGCGAGCAGGGTCTCGTCCTCGGACAGTGCGCCGATCCCGGCGTCCTCGGTGTGGGTGTAGACGACGCGGGCGTCGTCGGCGGAGCCGCGCTCGTGCACCAGCAGGGTGGTGCCGTCGTCGGTCGAGACGCCGACGGCGGTGCGCCGGCGGCCGATCTCGAGTCCGGCCGGGTAGCCGTCGCCGGCTCCGGGGACCGCGGGCGTGGTGTCCGCGCCCGGCCCCGCCGACCACGGCTGGGTGACCCAGTGCCCGAACTCGTCGCCGTCGGTGTCGGCGAACCACCAGACGTCCGCACCGTCCGGCGGCAGGACGGCCGAGGTGGTGCCGTTGCGGCGCGCGGTGACCTGCCGGTGCTCGTCGGCGTCGCGGTCCCAGACGTGGATCTCGAAGGTGCCGGTGGCGTTGGAGACGTAGACGTTGTGCGCGGGCGCGTCGAGCGCCCAGGACGGCCGGGACATCCGCACGGCGGTGAACCGGGACCGCCAGCGCTGCTCGCGCTCGTCGTCGAAGAGCTTGCCGGGCACGGGAGCGATCGGGTGCGACGTCACGCACCCGATCGTGCCGAACGCGGCAGCCGGATTCACCGGGCGGGGGTCGTGGGAAGCTGTGTGCGTGCGGAGGCCGGTTCGTCTGCTGCTCGCCGGGCTGCTGGTGGCGACGCCGGCCGTCGCCGGTTGCAGCGTGGTGCACGGCGACGCCGAGGCCGCCGGGCCGACCGTCGTCGCGACGGCGGAGGCCGGTATGACCCGGGTCGACCTCGACCACCGCTCCGGCGAGGACCCCGGACCGGTGCCGCGGGTGATCGTGCCGCGGGGCAGCACGGTGGTGCTGACCGTGGGCAGCGACGTCGCCCGGCGCGTCCTGATCCCCGAGCAGGGACGGGCGGTGGACGTGACCGCGGGCAGCACCGTCACCGTGCGGTTCCTCGCGCTGGGGAACGCCTCGGTCCGGGTCGCCGAGCCCGGCACCGACCGGGGCGGGACGGTGATCGGCCGGATCGAGCCCCGGCATTAGGCGGCTGCGCCGCTCACGAGCGCCGCAGGCGCCTCACGCGAACGCGTCGGCGCGCTCGGCGATCGCGCGCAGCCCCTCCGCGATGTCGACGCCGGTCGGTGCGGTCTCCGGGTCGAGCAGCCACTGCACCATGACGCCGGTGAGCAGCGCCTGGTAGACGGCGCCGAGGACGTGCGCGCGCCGGTCCGCGGCCGCGGGGTCCTCGGGCAGGGTGTGGAAGGTCAGCGCCAGCCCCTCGCGCACCTCGCGCTGGGCCTCGGTGAGCCGGGCCCGCAGCTCGGGGAGCCGCTCGGCCTGGGCGAGGGCCTCGACGTGGGTCGCCCACAGCCGGCGCTGGGTGGAGAACAGCGAGACGACCCGGCCCCAGGTCTCCTCGACGCGGCGGTCCGGGTCCGACGGGCCGGTGGCCGGCTCGGCCAGCGCCCGGTCCAGCTCCTCGCCCCACGCGTCGGTCGCCCGCTGGAGCGCCTCGGTGAGCAGCGCGTCCTTGGACCCGAAGTGGTAGCCGATGGACGCGAGGTTCGTGCCGGAGGCCGCCACGACGTCACGCGCGGTGGTGCGGCCGAAGCCCTTCTCGTAGAGGCACTGCGCGGCCCCGTCCAGCAGCTCCTCGCGGTGTCCCATGATCGGCGAACCTATCGGTCGGGCACGGACGTCCGTACACCGGGCGTTCACCCGCCCCCGGTCGCCCGATTGCGTGATCCTGGTCACGGCGGGTACCCACGGAGGTGGACGGTGCGCGCGACGGAGCGGGTGCCGCGCTCGACGATCTCGACGAGGAGACGACACCGTGGGCAGACTGCGATTCGGCACCTTCCTGGCCCCGTTCCACCAGCCCGGGCAGAACCCGACCCTGGCCCTGCAACGCGACCTGGAGCTCGTCGAGCACCTGGACCGGCTCGGCTTCGACGAGGCCTGGATCGGTGAGCACCACTCGGCCGGCTCCGAGATCATCGCCTCGCCGGAGATCTTCATCGCCGCGGCGGCCGAGCGGACCCGGCACATCAAGCTGGGCACCGGCGTCACCTCGATCGCGTATCACAACCCGCTGTGGGTGGCCGACCGCATGGTGATGCTGGACCACCTGACCCGCGGCCGGACGATGCTGGGCTGCGGGCCGGGCTCGCTGCCGACGGACTCCGCGATGATCGGGCTGAACCCGACCGACACCCGCGAGCTGCTCGCGGTGAACCTCGACATCATCATGCGGCTGCTGCGCGGCGAGGTGGTCACCGAGCAGACGAGGACGCACACGCTGATCGACGCCCAGCTGCAGCTCGCGCCCTACTCGGATCCCTGCTTCGACGTCGCGGTGGCCGCGGTCGCCTCGCCGACCGGGCCGCGGATGGCCGGGCAGCACGGCGTCGGGCTGCTCTCGATCGGCGCGACGCTGACCCAGGACGGGTTCGACGCCCTGGCCCACCACTGGAACGTCGTCGAGGAACGGGCGGCGCACTTCGGGCAGCCGGCGCCGGACCGCTCGAAGTGGCGTCTCGTGGGCCTCATGCACGTCGCCGAGACCCGGGAGCAGGCCTACCGGGAGGTCGAGTACGGCATCGAGCACTGGTTCCGGTACTTCCAGAAGGTCGCGGCGTTCCCGCAGATGGCGGTCGAGGGCGGCGACGTCAAGGAGATGATCGACTTCATCAACGACGCCGGGATCGGCGCGATCGGCACGCCCTCCGACGCCCGGGCCCAGGTCCGCAAGCTGGTCGAGCAGTCCGGCGGGTTCGGCGCGATGCTGCTGCTCGGTCACGAGTGGGCGAACCCGGAGGCCACCAAGCGATCGTGGGAGCTGATCGCGCAGTACGTGATGCCGGAGTTCCAGAACCAGGCCGCGGGCACCCTCGCCGCGCGGGACCGGGCGTCGTCGACCCGGGAGGCACACGCGCAGACCCAGGTCGACGCCGTCGACACCATGACCAAGCGCTACGAGGAGGAGAAGACCGCCCGGTAGGCCGCCGCTACCGGTCGCCGCGCCGCGGCCGCCCGATCCCGGACACGTAGAGCGTGAGCAGGACGGCGGCCGGCGGCGCGGCGACCCACAGGAACCACGGGTAGGTCACGTCCACGGTCAGCGCGAGGATGCCCCAGGCGGACACGGAGACCGCGGTCAGGCACATCCAGATGATCGCCAGCACCTTCATCGTGACGCCGCCCGCGGAGTCGGCGAACACCAGCCCGTCCCGCCGCTGCCGGCGCGGGGCGGGCAGGTCGCGGGTCACCCGGCCCAGCTCGCCGCGGGTGCGCATCCGCCACACCTCGGCGACCCGCTCGTCGAACTCGGACAGGTCGATGAAGCCCTCGTCGTGCGCCGTACGCAGCCGGTCGGCCACTGCCTGCCGGTCGGCATCGGAGATCCGGACGTCCTCGGGGCGGGCCGGCTGGTTCACGCACCCGATGATG
The DNA here is from genome assembly GCF_040105385.1 of Pseudonocardia nematodicida. Lineage (NCBI taxonomy): Bacteria > Bacillati > Actinomycetota > Actinomycetes > Pseudonocardiales > Pseudonocardiaceae > Pseudonocardia > Pseudonocardia nematodicida. The sequence continues at coordinate 131,417 of NZ_JBEDNQ010000004.1, read as the reverse complement.
CCTGCTGCCGTCCGGCTCGTGCCACGCTGATCGGCGTGGCGGGACGGGTGGTGCCGGAGCGGGTCCGGTTCGCGGCGGCCGTGGTCGACCCGGGGGCGTCGGCCCGGGTGCTGGAGATCGGGTGCGGGCCGGGCGCGGCGGCGGAGGTGCTGTGCCCGCGGCTGACCGGTGGAGGCCGGATGCTGGCGGTGGACCGGTCGACCGTCGCCGTCGCGCGGACGACCGAGCGCAACGCCGTCCACGTCGCGAACGGCGTGCTGGAGGTGCGTCCGTCCACGCTGGCCGGTCTCGAGGTGCCGGGCTCCTCGGTGGACATCGCCTTCACCGTGAACGTCAACCTGTTCTGGACCGGCGACCCGGGCGCCGAGCTCGCCGTGCTCCGGCGGGCGCTGACACCGGGCGGGGTGCTGCACGTGCTGTACGAAGGGCCGCCGCCGGCCGCGGTGACGGCCGGCCTGGAGCGGCACGGCTGGTCGGTGGAGCCGGTCGCCGGCGACGGCGGGGCCGGGGTGACCGCGCGGCCGCGGTGATCCGGTGGCGCAGTGAGCCGTCGCCACCGCGGTGGTCGGGTGGGCTCGGCGATCCGGCCGCGACCCGCCGCCGCGTGCCGCGACCGACCGCCGGCTGCCGCGACCGACCGCTGCCGGGTGCCGCGACCTCCGCGAGGGTCGCGGCGGGCGCGGAAGGGTCGCGGCGCGTCCGGGACGGCGCCGTGTCCGCAGCGGGTGTGGCCACCGGCGGACCCCCGGGGGACGGGGATCCGGGCGTCAGCCCCGCTCGCAGGCGACCCCGTCGCCGTCGCGGTCGAGACCCGCGCGGTAGCCCGGCTGCCCGGCGAGCAGCGGCGCCTTGCCCGCGGCCCGGACGGCGTCGCAGTTCGCGTAGTGAGCCGAGCCACCGCCGGCCGGAGCAGCCGGAGCCGGGGCAGGAGCCGGAACCGGTCTCGGCGCGGGTGCGGCGGCGGGTCTCGGCGCAGGCGCAGGCGCCGGAGCACGGGCGGGTGCCGGAGCAGGGGCCGGCTTCGGCGCCGGGGCGGCGACCGCTCGCGGCGCGGCGGCCGGGCCCGGAGCGCCGTCCTCCGTGGGCGGCGCGGCCGCGAGCGGCGGGGACGGCGGAGGGGCCGGGGCGGCGGCGGCCTCGTTCAGGGTGATCGTGTCGTCCGGGCCGGCGAGGACGTCGGCCGCCGGCTCCTGGGCCGTCACGGTCCCGGGCGCCACACCGTCCGCGGGGCCGGACGCCGGACCGGCGACGACGGAGCGGAACCCGGCCGCCGAGAGCGCCTCCCGTGCCCGCACCCCGTCCATCCCGACGACGTCCGGGACGGCCAGCTCGACCGGTGCGACCGGCGCGACCGGTGCGGCGGAGAGGTCGGCGGCCGGCGTCGGGGCGACGGCCGCCCCGACGAACGCGACGACGGTCGTGAGCACGCAGAGCAGGCTCCCGGCGACACCCATCGCCAGTCCGGCACCGCTGCGCCCCGGCGTCGCGGCACGACCCGTGCGGTGGCGGACGCGCCCCTCCCAGGACAGCGCCACCGCCGGCACCGTGACGACGAATCCGAGCAGCGGGAACCAGCCGACGAGCAGGCTCAGGATCCCCAGCCAGAACCCGGCCGTGGCCCGGGAGTTGCGCCGGTCCGGGACGCGGATCGGCTGGGTGAGGGCGGTGTCGAGCGAGGTCGTCATCGGGTTCCTCTCGCGGTGGCCGGGCCTGTGCCCGGCATGCAGGTATCGCGAGACGTGCCCGTGTCATTACCCACCGTCGTCAACATTGCGGAGGCGGTGACGCAACGCGGTCGATCAGGGGACGAGCACGAGCTTCCCGACGGCGGTCCGCTCGGCGTAGCGCCGCAGCGCGCGGCCCGCGTCGTCGAGCGGCACCGGTTCCGGCTCGGGCGGGCGCAGCTCCCCGCGCCCGATCCGACCCAGCACCGCGTCGGCCAGGTCCCGGGCGGCGGCCGGGTCGGTGCGCGACCAGTCGCCCCAGTCGACGCCGACCACGGTCCGGTTCCGCAGGAGCACCACGTTGGCCGGCAGCCGGGGGATCTCGCCCGAGGTGAACCCGACGACGCAGAACCGGCCGCCGGCATCCAGCGCCCGCAGCGCGGCCTCCGCGGACGGCCCGCCCACCGGGTCGACGACGACGTCCGCGCCGCCGCCGGTGTGCGCCCGGATCGCGTCCTTCAGGTCGTCGTAGCCGATGGCGGCCTCGGCCCCGGCCGCGAGCGCGGCGCGGCGCTTGTCCCCGGTGGAGGCCACGGCGAGCACGCGGGCGCCCCCGGCGCGGGCGCAGTCGACGGCGGCCAGCCCGATCCCGCCGCCGGCGCCCAGCACGACGACCCGCTCACCGGGACGCACCGCGACGCGGTGGGTCAGCGCGTAGGACACGGTCCCGTAGCCCTCCATCGTCGACGCCGCGGTCCCGGCGCCGACCCCGTCCGGGACCGGCACGACGGCGTCGGCGGGCACGGTGACGTGCGTCGCGAATCCGCCGAACGATGGCATCAGTGCGGCCACCCGGCGGCCGGTGCCGGCGACCGTCCCGGCCACCGCGCTGCCCGGGGTGAAGGGCAGCGGCGGGCGGAGCTGGTAGCCGCCGCGCGCGATCAGGCCGTCGACGAAGGCGACGGCCGCGGCCTCCACCTCGACCACGACCTCACCCGGCGCGGGGACGGGATCGGGTTCCTCGACGACCTCCAGCCGTTCCGGATCGGCGAACTCCCGGCAGACCACCCGTCGCACCGCGCCTCCTCGTCGTCGCCCGCGTCGTCGTCGATTGTGGACCGGATTCCGCCCGGGCGTCTCGGCACGGGCCCGGCCGATCCCGCAGGCAGCAGGTAAGGTCCCGGCGGGAAGATCCACAAAATGGACGCCACCGGCGCGGAGGGAAATTCATCGATGCCTCGATCCGAATCGCTCGAGAAGAATCCTGAGAAGGGCTATGTGGCGCTTCTCGGGTGGAGTCTGAACGCGATCGAGGCATTGGACCGGTTCGATCGTCGCTATGTCGTCGTCGCGCCGGACTGGGCCGAGGAGTACTGCACCCAGCACGACATCCCCTACCTGCCGTGGAACTTCGAGCGGCTCAACGACCGGTCGATGGAGATCGCCGAGACGTTGCGCGACCGTGGCGTCGACGTCGCGATCCCGCTGTTCGAGGAGACCGTCGAGTGGGCGGGCGCGATCAACTCCGTGCTGCTGGACAACCCCCGCCTGTTCGGGCAAGCGATGTTGTTGCGGGACAAGGCGTTGATGAAGCGCCGCGCGCAGCTGGGCGGGATCCGGGTGGGCATCTTCGAGGAGGCTCACGACCGTGAGGACGTGATCCGGTTCCTCAAGCGGGTCAACCAGACGCTGCTCAAGCTCGACGGTGACCCGAACGACCCGATCCACCTCAAGGCCTTCGACAAGGCCGGCTGCCTCGGGCACCGGGTGATCCGCACCCCGGACGAGATCGACACCATCCCGGACGAGGAGTTCCCGGTCCTGATGGAGTCGCACCTGGACGGCTGGGAGTTCGCCGTCGAGGCGTGGATCCACAACGGCAAGATCAAGTTCCTGAACATCTCCGAGTACGTCACGCTCGGCTATTCGGTGTTCGTCCCGGCGACTCCCGAACTGGAGCGGTACCGGGCGCAGATCACCGCGCAGATCGAGAAGCTCATCAAGACCTTCGACATCGAGTTCGGGTTCGTGCACCCGGAGTACTTCGTCACCAGCGACGGCGAGATGTACTTCGGCGAGGTCGCCTACCGGCCGCCGGGCTTCAAGGTCTTCGAGCTGCTGGAGCGGGCCTACGGGTTCAACGCCTATCAGGGGCTCGTGCTGGCGTTCGACCCGAAGACCACCGAGGAGGAGATCGACGCGTTCTTCCCGCGGGAGGTCGTCGACGCCGACGGGGTCGCCGGGTGCTTCGGCGTCTACCCGCGCCGCCGCGTCGTCAGCAACCTGCAGATCCCCGAGGAGACCGAGGACCACGACTACTACGAGTCGCACGACCTGTCGGCGCCGTTGGAGGAGACGGTCACCAAGAGGACGGCGTTCGGCACCCACTGGGGTCTGCTCTACTTCTTCGGCGACGACCCGTACACGATGCGGGACCTGTTGAAGAAGCAGGAGGACCTCGACTTCTACGTGTGAGCACGCCGACGTCCCGACAGAGAGAAGCCGTGTGAAACCGAACGTCGACGTCGCGAGCGGGTCGCCGGTGCTCCAGCGGCGCCTGACCTCGCTGGACGACGCCATCCGGGAGCTGGACCGGACCCCGGACTTCGGCAAGACGACGAAGCTCCGCCGGGTGCTGGAGCAGCTACGCCGCGTGCTGCTGCAGCCCGGCGGCGCCGCCGCCGTCCAGACCCGGGCGCAGGGCCTCGAGGAGGCCGGTCTGTTCCTCGGGACGGACTGGGCCTCCCCGGAGATCCTGGTGCCCTCGTTCGTCGGGCCGGGCCTGCACAGCGGCGAGGCCGACACCGTGGTGATGGAGGCGACCAGCGAGCTGCGGATGCTCGCGGTCGCCCGCGGGGAGTACGACCACCCGAGCATCTCCGCGGCCGATGCGCGCCAGTTCCTGTCCCAGGTGCTGGCGATGAACCTCGAGCTGCTGTTCACCCCGCCGACCGAGGCGGAGCGGACCCGGCAGGGCCGCACCGCCCAGCTCATCCGGGACCTGTTCCGGCACATCGCCGACGAGATCGGCTACGACGTCGTCCTGGACAAGCTGGTCGACGAGATCTGGCGGATCCTGCGCCAGCGTCCCATCCAGGTGGACCAGGTGGTCTCGCTGATCACCCGGATCGCGGTGTGGCGGGGGGACCCGAGCGTCGACCTGGTGTCGTCGGGCCAGGGGGTGGACCGGCTCATCACCGCCCTGTTCGGGACCAGCGAGGCCTCCCGCGACGACCCCGGTCTGGAGGTCTTCCGGTCCCGGCTGGAGGCGATGGACTCCGCGGGCCTGCAGTACGAGGCCTCCGGGTTCGCCCGGGCCATGCACGACACCGGGCTGGTCTCGCCGTACCACGCGGAGCTGCTGCAGTTCCTGCGGCACGAGAGCGACTACCTGCTCGCCGAGGCGCTCGGCCTGTCCGACACCGGCAAGAACTGCCTGATGCGGTTCCGGGACCTGGTGCACCGGCTCGTCGAGGAGGCGGTGACCCCGCAGACCGCGCAGTGCATCTACGGGCTCGCGCTGCTGCTCGACCGGGGCATCCTCTACGAGCCGCCGGTGGTGCCGGGGCTGTGGCGGCAGATCGCGCTGACCCTCTCGCCGTCCGCGCGCGAGCGGCTGACCGAGGCGTTCGGCGACACCCCGGGGCCCGAGACGCGACTGCTCGCGGGTGTGCTGTCGATGCTCGGCCTGCCGCTCGGCGTCGGGCAGGGTGACAACCCGACCTGCCAGTCGGCGCGCGCGCTGTCGATGTGGGCCTACAACGACCCGGACTACCTGCTGCAGATGGTCGTCTGGGCGGCCCGCGACGACGAGATCACCATGCACTTCGAGGGGAAGCCGATCTCGTCGGTGCAGAGCACCGGCGGGGTCGCGACGGCGATGCCGATCGACCTCGACCCGGTGTCGCTGCTGGTCGTGCCGCACCTGGACCGGATCTACGCCGAGATGGGGCGGCAGTGCGCCGGCCGCCCGGGCGACCCGCACCGCTGGGTCAACCCCGAGTTCCACGGCTGGTGGGCGGCCCGCGGGTTCCACATCAACGTCGACGTCGGCACCGGGAACCTGGTCGACCTCGACGGGTTCGTGCGCGCCTTCCACGCCGGCTACCACCCGTCGTACAACGGGGGGCAGCCGCTGATCCACCCGCAGCCCGCCGGGGTCGCCGTCACCGACTCGGCGGCCCGCTACGTCGGCTGGCACGCGATCACGATCCTGCGGGTGGCGCCGGACCCGCAGAACGTCATGCGGGTCTACTTCTACAACCCGAACAACGACAGCGGGCAGGACTGGGGCGACGGCGTCGTCGTCGGCACGGCGGGCAACGGCGAGCGGTTCGGTGAGGGCTCGCTGCCGTTCGACCAGTTCGCGTCGCGGCTCTACATCTTCCACGTCGACCCGCTGGAGCGCGGGGAGCCCGAGCGGGTGCCCGCCGAGGACGTCGAGGGGATCGTCGGCTACATGCGGCGGAGCTGGGGGGCCGACCGGCTCCCCGACGACCAGCCCGGGTGAGCGCGGCGGGCCCGCCGCGCCCACCCCGCGGTGCCTCGGCCCTGCGGTGGACGGGGGCCGGGGGCGCGGCGCTGCTGACGGTGTCGGCCTGGGCGGGGGTGACGGCCGGGGCACCGGTCGTGGGCGCGTTCGCGCTCGCCGGCGGCGTCGCCGGGACCGGGTTGCTCGTGCTGGCCTGGGCCCTGCTCGGCCGGCCCGTCCTGCGCGGACCGGCACCGTCGCCGGCCTGGTCGGTGCGGACGCTGGCGGCGTGGACCGCGCCGCTGCTGTTCGCCCCGCCGCTGTTCAGCCGGGACGTCTACAGCTATCTCGCCCAGGGTGAGGTGGCCCGCCGCGGCCTGGACCCGCACGTCGTCGGACCGGCCACCGGGCTCCCGGCGGACTCCGCGGTGCTCGGCCGCGTCGACGGGTACTGGACGGACTCGCCGTCGCCGTACGGGCCGGTGTCCACCGTGCTCTCCCGGTCGATCGCCGGGATCGCCGACGGCGACCTGGTCGTGGGTGTGGGACTGCACCGGCTCGCCGCGGTGCTGGGCCTCGTCGCGCTCGTCTGGGCGGTGCCGCGGCTCTGCGCGCTGTCCGGTGCCGCACCGGCGACCGCGCTGTGGCTCGGGGTGCTCAACCCGCTGGTGCTGTGGCACCTGGTGGCGGGCTTGCACAACGACGCGCTGATGCTGGGGCTCGCGCTCGCCGGGACGGTGCTGGCCCTGCAGGCGCTCCCGGGCCGTGCCGACGCCCGTTCCGGCAGGCCCGCTCCCGGCGATCGGCCGAGGTGGGGGCCGCTCGCGCTCGGGGTCGTGCTCGTGTGTCTCGGTGCGCTCGTCAAGGCCCCGGTGGTGGTCGGCCTGGCGGTGATCGGCGTCGCGCTCGCCGACCGCGCCCGCACCCTTCTCGTCAGTGCGATGGGAATGCTGCTGTCCCTGGTGGCGGTGGCGGTCGCGGTGTCGGGGCCGACCGGAGTCGGGTTCACCTGGACCCGGTCGATGACGACCCCGGGCACGCTCGACAGCTGGATGGCGCCGACCAACTGGCCCGGATTCCTGGCCGGCGGGGTCGGAGCGGTGCTCGGCGCGGACGGCGCCGCGCTCTCCCGGGCCGTGATCGACGCCGGCCGGGTCACCGGGCTCGTGCTCGTCGTGGCCGGTATCGGGTGGCTCCTGCTCCGGCAGTGGCGCGGCCGGATCGGCCCGGTCACCGCGCTCGGCGCGATCCTCGCGGTCGCGGTCGCCCTGGGGCCGGTCCTGCACCCCTGGTACCTGCTGTGGGCCGTGCTGCCGCTCGCCGCGGCGCCGCTCGCGGTCCGCACACACGCCCGGATCGGCGTCGTCGCCGGAGTGTTCGCCGTGCTGCTGCCGCCGCTCGCGGGGGACTTCAGCGGGCGGGCCGGGTTGCTGGTCGGCGGCTACGCGGTCGCCGCGCTCGTCGTCGCCGTCGGGTACGTGCTGCTCCGCCGGACCGCCGCCGACGCGCCGGCCGAGCTCGCACCGGTGTGACGTCCCACCCGGGAGAACCCCGCCCGGGCCGGTGACCGAGCATGGTGGTGTCGGGCGATCTCGGAGGAAGCGATGAGCAGCGTGGTGGGCGGGCGTCCGGCCGTGCAGCCGGACCGGCTGCGCAGGGCGGCCCGCGTCCTCTGGCGGGACGGCGCCGTCGTCCTGGCGGGCCTGCTGCTCTTCCTCGCGTTCCCGCCCCGGACGCTGTGGTGGACGGCGCTGCCCGCCTTCGCGCTGCTCTGGTGGGCCCTGCAGGGCGTGCGCGCCCGCCGCGGCGCGGTGCTCGGGTTCGTGTTCGGGATGGCGTTCTTCCTGCCGCACCTGCTCTGGATCCAGGACTTCCTCGGCGCCCAGTTCGGGCCGTGGCCGTGGCTGGGCCTGTCCGCGGTGATGGCGGCGTTCCTGGCCGCCTACGGCGCCGGGGTCACGCTGGTGACCCGGCTGCCCGGCGCGCCGCTGTGGGCGGCGGCGCTGTTCGTGCTCCAGGAGTCGCTGCGCGGCCGGACCCCGCTCAACGGCTTCCCCTGGGGCAGGGTCGCGTTCGGCCAGGTCGACGGCCCGTACCTGCCGCTCGCGCATTACGGCGGTGCCACGCTGGTGACCTTCGCCGTCGTCGCGAGCGGGTTCTGCGTCGCCGCGCTGCTCACCCGTCCCCGCGAGATCCGGCGGGCGGTGCCGGTGCTGGTGATCGCGATCGCCCTGGTGGTCGTGCCCGCCCCGCCGACCGACGCCCAGGCCGGGACCCGGACCGTCGGGACGGTTCAGGGCAACGCGCCGGACGACGGCCTCGGGCTGCTCGGCCAGCGCGCCGAGGTCCGCCGGAACACGCTGTCCGTCAACGCCGGGCTGGCGGGCGAGATCCGGGCGGGCACCGTGCCGCGTCCGGACTTCGTGGTGTGGCCGGAGGGATCCACCTCGACCGACGGCCGGGACCCGGTCGTCGACCGGGCGGTGGCCGACCTGGGCGTGCCGGCCCTGGTCGGCGCGATCTTCCGTGGGGACGGGGGCACCGAGAACTCGGTCGTGGAGTGGGACCCGGTCACCGGGGCGGGGGAGCGGTACGCCAAGCAGGAGCTCGTCCCGTTCTCCGAGCGCATCCCCTTCCGCTCGATCTCCTCCGCCGTCACCCCGTTCGTCGACTTCGACGAGTGGGCCGACATGCGGGCGGGGACCCGGCCGGGCGTGCTCGACGTCGCGGGCACCCGGGTCGGCCTGGGGATCTGCTACGAGGTCGCCTACGACTGGGTCCTGCGGGAGGGCACCCAGGACGGGGCGCAGATGCTCGTCGTGCCCACCGACAACGCCTGGTTCGGGCAGAGCGAGATGACCTACCAGCAGCTCGGCATGGCCCGGCTGCGCGCGGTCGAGAACGGCCGCGCCGTCGTCGTCGCGGCGTTGAGCGGGGTGAGCGCGGTGGTCGAGCCGGACGGCAGCGTCGCCCGGTCCACCGGGATGTACACCGCCGACACGATGGTCGAGACCGTGCCGCTGCGCACCGACATCACGCCGGCGACCCGGATCGGTGGGTGGGTCGAGGCCGGCTTCGCGGCCACCGCGCTGGCGGCGTGCATGGCGGGGTTCCTGGCCCGACGCCGGCGGGGCGCGGCCGGCGGGTGACGCGCCGGCGGTCGTCAGCCGACGTGACGCACGTGCGGCCACAGCTCGGCCCACGACACCAGCTGCCCGCGGACGACGTGCACCTCGGTGCCCCGTTCCTGGTTCCGGACCCCGGTGTCGATCACCGCGGCGAGCCGGACGTCGGCGAACACCCGGCGCAGCTCACCCTCCGGCATCCCGACGACGATCACCGCCTCGGTGTCCGCCGGCGGCGGCCCCCAGTCCCAGTAGGAGTTGTGCCCGCTGTACGCCGGGCCGAGCTCGGGGGCGAGGTGGTCGACGGCGCCGGCCTGGCCGTAGTTCGCGGTCAGCACCGCGACCCGCGACTCCGGCTGCGCCGCCCGGACGTCGCGGATCGTGGCGACGTAGGCGGGCCAGCCGATCTGTTCACCAGCGTCGGGGTTGATCACCCGCAGCGGTCCGGCCGTCGCCATCCGGTCGGGCAGGACCGGGAGCGACAGCACGGTCATGATCGCCGTCGAGACCGCCAGCGTGGACACCGTGGTGCGCACGCTCAGGGCGGCGAGGATCGTTCCGGCGCCCGCGGCGAGCAGCACCGGGTAGAGGCCGGCCAGGTAGTACGGCTTGCCGCCGGTCACCGTGAACACCGCGACGAGCAGCACGTAGGCCACGGCGAACCCGCGGAACGGGGCCAGTCGCGGGTTGCGCAGCAGCTGCCACCAGCCCACCGCCCACACCGGGAACAGCAGCGGGCTGACCAGCACCAGCTGATAGGGGGCGAACAGGTACCAGGGCTCGCTGGTGTGCGAGCCGCCCGCGGCGATCGCCGACGACAGCTCGAGCTGGGGCCAGCCGTGCGTCGCCTGCCACCAGAGGTTCGGTGCCCACAGCAGCAGCGCGAGCAGTCCCGCGAGCCACGGCCAGGGCGAGCGCAGCGCCGCGCGCGGGCCGAGGAGCAGGATCCCGACGAGCAGGGCGGCGAGCAGGAACGCGGGCTGCCACTTGTTCTGCAGGCCGATCCCGGCGACCAGGCCGGCCAGTAGCCAGTCCCGGGCGGACTCGTCCCGCAGGGCCCGCACGGCCAGCCAGGACACGGTCGTCCAGACGAGCAGGTCCAGCGACGCCGTCGCCAGCGTGTGGTCGACCCGCATCAGCACCGCCGAGCCGCCCATGCAGGCCGCGGCGAGCACCTGCGCGCCGCGCCCGGCCCCGAGCTCGCGCGCGATGACCCCGGTCAGGACGACGGTGAGCACCGCCATCAGCACCGCCGGCAGTCGCAGCCCCACCAGCGACCCCTGCGTGATCGTGTCCATGGTCCGGGCGATCAGCGGGGTGAGCGGACCGTTGTCGGCGTGGCCCCATCCCGGCTCCCGGCCCGAGCGGAGGAAGTAGAGCTCGTCGCGGTGGTAGCCGTACCGGCCCGCGGTGACGAGCAGGAGCAGGCCGGACCCCACGCCCGTCAGCAGAAGGCTCCGCCACGCGATGTCGGCCAGCGGATCGCGGAGCGCCTGCACGGAACTCGACTCTAGATCGTTATCGCGCCCCGGTCGCCGGTCCGCACGAAAGGTAGGGGCCCCTGCTCTCCGGCCGGTGTCGTCGATCGCGGCGACCGGTCGTCGCGTTGCACGCCGGACACGACGAAGCCCCTGGCCGGATTCCTGTTTCGAGGAACTGACCAGGGGCTTCGTGTTGTCGGGGTGACAGGATTTGAACCTGCGACCTCTTCGTCCCGAACGAAGCGCGCTACCAAGCTGCGCCACACCCCGATGGCCCGTCGGTCTCCCGTGAGCCGTAGGAAACTCTACCCGACGCCCCGCGCGGCCTGCGCGGGGGTTCCCCCACGTTCCCCTGCCCCGGCCGGGCGCGCGACGAGGGTCAGCAACGACGCCTCGGGCGGGCACGCGAACCGCACCGGTGCGTACGGCGAGGTCCCCAGTCCGGCGGACACGTGCAGCCGGGTGTGGCTCCCCCACCGGCTCGCGCCCCGGGCCCGCGAGCGGTCGATACCGCAGTTGGTGACGATCGCGCCGTAGCCGGGCAGCCGCAGCTGGCCGCCGTGCGTGTGCCCGGCCAGGACGAGGTCGTAGCCGTCGGCGGCGAACCCGTCGAGCACCCGCGGCTCGGGGGAGTGGGTCAGGCCCAGGCGCAGGTCGGCGTCCGGGTCGTGCCCGGCGACGCGCGGGTAGCGGTCCCGGTTCAGGTGCGGGTCGTCGACGCCGGCGATCCGCACCGACCGGCCGTCGACGGTGAGCAGGTGCCGCTGGTGGGTGGCGTCCACCCAGCCGTGCTCCCGGAACGCGGCCCGCAGATCGGTCCACGGCAGCGGGTCGCCGTGCGACCGCTTGGTGTGGCCGCGGCGCAGGTAGCGGGCCGGGTTCTTCGGCGTCGGGCCGAAGTAGTCGTTGCTGCCGAACACGAACGCTCCCGGCCGGTCCAGCAGTCGGCCGAGCGCCGCGATCACGCCGGGCACCGCGTCCGGGTGGGCGAGGTTGTCCCCCGTGTTGACGACGAGGTCCGGCTCGAGCTCCTCCAGCGCCGCGATCCAGCGGATCTTGCTCTTCTGGCGCGGGGTGAGATGGAAGTCCGACAGGTGCAGGATCCGCAGCGGCCGTGCACCCGGGTCGAGGACCGGCAGCTCGACCTGCCGCAGCGTCCAGTGCCGACGTTCGATCCCGGCCGCGTAGCCGAGACCGGCGGCTCCGGTCGCGACGGTGCCGACGGCCAGGCGGACGAGGGTCGCAGCGGTGCTCACGGGGGCCAGGGTACGGCGCCGGACTATCGTGAAGCGTCGTGAGCACCCTCAAGGAGCAGCTGCGGACCGACCTGACCGCCGCCATGAAGGCCCGCGACGAGCTGGTCCGCACCACCCTGCGCTCGGCGCTGACCGCGATCGGCAACGCCGAGGTGTCCGGCGAGGCCGCACGCGAGCTGTCCGACGACGAGGTCCGCGCGGTGATCACCAAGGAGGGCAAGCGCCGGGCGGAGTCCGCCGAGGCGTTCGCCGGGGCCGGCCGCGACTCCCAGGCCGCCCGCGAGCGGGCCGAGGGCGAGGTCCTGGCCCGCTACCTGCCCACCCAGCTGTCTGACGACGAGGTGGCCGGCCTGGCCCGCGCCGCCGTCGCCGAGGTGGCGGCGGAGACCGGCGAGGCCCCGGGCATGCGCCAGATGGGGCAGGTCATGAAGAAGGCCAACGCCGCCGCGGCCGGTCAGGCCGAGGGTGGCCGCGTCGCCGCCGCGGTGAAGAAGGCTCTGGCCGGCTGACCCCGTCGAGGGGCACCTCAGAGCTGTCAATTCATGATCGAACAGCTCTGAGGTGCCTCTCGACGTCGCTCAGTTCGTCGGGGTCTTGCGGGTCCGCGATGTGGTGGGCTTCTTCGCGGTCGACGACGAGGTGGTCTTGCTGCGCGTGGTCGTCCCGGTCTTCTTCGCCGCCGCAGGCTTGCGCGCGGCCGGCTTCTTCGCCGGGGCCTTCGCCCGGCGCTCGGCCAGCAGCTCGGAGGCCCGCTCGTCGGTGATCTCCTCGACCGAGTCGCCCTTGCGCAGGCTGGCGTTGGTCTCGCCGTCGGTGACGTACGGCCCGAACCGGCCGTCCTTGATCACCATCTTCTTCTGCGTCGAGGCGTCCTCGCCCAGCTCGCGCAGCGGCGGCGTCGCGGCCCCACGGCCACGCCCGCGCTGCTTGGGCTGCTTGTAGATCTCGACCGCCTCGTCGAGTGTCACCGTGAACAGCTGCTCCTCGTCGGTCAGCGACCGCGAGTCGGTGCCCTTCTTGAGGTACGGCCCGTAGCGGCCGTTCTGCGCGGTGATCTCGTCGCCGGACTCGGGGTCCGTGCCGACGACCCGGGGCAGCGACAGCAGCTTCAGCGCGTCCTCGAGGGTGATGGTGTCGACCGTCATCGACTTGAACAGCGACCCGGTACGCGGCTTGGGCTTTGCCGGCTTCTTCTTCGCGCCCTCGGGCACCTCGGGCTCGGGCAGCAGCTCGGTCACGTAGGGGCCGAACCGGCCCTCCTTGGCGACGATCTCGTGCCCGGTCACCGGATCGGGGCCCAGCTTGCGGCCCTCCTGCGGCACCGAGAACAGCTTCTCGGCGATCTCCTCGGTCAGCTCGTCCGGCGGCAGGTCGTCGGGCAGGTTCGCGCGCTGCGACTCGCCGTCGACGATCCGTTCCAGGTAGGGGCCGTACCGCCCGACCCGCACGACGACGTCGCGGTCGGCCGCGTCGGTGTACATCGTGATCGAGTTGATCGTGCGGGCGTCGATCTCCTCGAGGTTCTCCCCGACGAGCTTCTTCAGCCCGCCGGCCTGCGCGACCGAGCCGTCCACGTGTGTGCCTGCACCGAAGTAGAAGCCGTTGAGCCAGTCCACCCGGGAGTCGTTGCCCGAGGCGATGGAGTCGAGGTCGTCCTCCATGCCGGCGGTGAAGTCGTAGTCGACGAGCTGGCCGAAGTGCGCCTCCAGCAGCCCGACGACCGAGAACGCCACCCACGACGGGACGAGCGCGGAGCCTTTCTTCCAGACGTAACCGCGGTCCAGGATCGTCTTGATGATCGACGCGTAGGTCGAGGGCCGGCCGATGCCGAGCTCCTCCAGGGCCTTGACCAGCGCCGGCTCGGTGAACCGGGACGGCGGGTTGGTCGCGTGCCCGTCGGGGACGAGCTCGTCGGCGGTCAGTGCCTGGCCCTCGGTGAGCTCGGGGAGCCGGGACTCGGCGTCGTCGGCCTGGCCGGGCGACTCGTCCTCCACCGACTCGACGTAGGCCTTGAGGAACCCGGGGAAGGTGATCGTGCGGCCCGAGGAGGCGAACACGACGTCCTCGCCGGTCCCGGCGGTCCCGCCGATCCGGATCGACACCGTGGTGCCGCGGGCGTCGTTCATCTGGGACGCGATGGTGCGCTGCCAGATCAGCTCGTAGAGCCGGAAGTCGTCGCCGTCGACCTCACGGGCGATGTCGCCCGGGGTGCGGAACGACTCGCCCGCCGGGCGGATCGCCTCGTGCGCCTCCTGGGCGTTCTTCACCTTCCGGGTGTACTGGCGGGGCTTGTCGGCGACGTAGGCGTCGCCGTAGAGCTCCCGGGCCTGCGCACGGGCGGCCTGGATCGCGGCGTCGGACAGCGTGGTCGAGTCCGTACGCATGTAGGTGATGTAGCCGTTCTCGTACAGCCGCTGCGCGCTGCGCATCGTGCGTTCCGACGAGAACCGCAGCTTGCGGCCGGCCTCCTGCTGCAGCGTGGAGGTCATGAACGGCGCGTAGGGCTTGCGGGTGTAGGGCTTCGACTCGACCGAGGTGACGGCGAGGTCGCGCCCCTCCAGGCCCTCGGCGAGCCGCCGGGCACCGGCCTCGTCGAGCACCGTGACGCCCGAGTCGGACTTGAGCTGCCCGAGGGAGTCGAAGTCGCGGCCGGTGGCGACCTTGTTCCCGTCGACCTGGACCAGCCGGGCGCCGAAGGTGCGCGGCGTGGCGTCCGGGCCCGCGTTCATCGTCGCGGCGATGTCCCAGTACTCGGCCGAGCGGAACGCGATCCGCTCCCGCTCCCGTTGCACGATCAGCCTCGTGGCCACCGACTGCACGCGGCCCGCCGAGAGCTTCGGCATGACCTTCTTCCACAGCACGGGGGAGACCTCGTAGCCGTAGAGCCGGTCCAGGATGCGGCGGGTCTCCTGGGCGTCGACCAGGTTCTGGTCGAGCTCGCGGGTGTTCTCCGCCGCGGCCCGGATCGCGGACTCGGTGATCTCGTGGAAGACCATCCGGCGGACCGGGACCTTCGGCTGGAGCGTCTCGAGCAGGTGCCAGGCGATGGCCTCGCCCTCGCGGTCGGGGTCCGTCGCGAGCAGCAGCTCGTCGACCGACTTGAGCGCCTCGCGCAGCTCGGAGACGGTGCCCTTCTTCTCCGGCGTGACGATGTAGAGCGGGCTGAACTGGTTGTCGACGTCGACGCCGAGCCGGGCCCAGGACTCGCCCTTGTACTTGGCGGGGACGTCCGCGGCGCCGCGGGGGAGGTCGCGGATGTGCCCGACCGAGGACTCCACGACGTAGTCGTTGCCGAGGTAGGGCTGGATCTTCCGCGCCTTGGTCGGGGACTCCACGATCACCAGCCGGCGCACCGGACGCCCGGTCGCGGACGCCGTCGAGGTGGGCTTGCGCGTGCTGCCACCCGACTTGCGCGTCGTGCCGGTCGTCGCCGTCGTGTCTGTGCCTGCTGCCACGTGGTCCTACCTCATCTCCTCGGCCGTGCCGCGCCTGTGTGCGGCACCTCGCCGTTGCCGGGCCCCGAGTGCAGACGCAGCGTGCCGGGTCGGTCACGCCTCGCATCGCTTCGGGGTCGACGATCGCACGATCTCACACCGTCGCCCTACCTCGCCGTGGGTTCCGCCACCGGTGTGAGGCGAGGCGACACTGTAACCGCCACGCCGGTTCGGCTGGTCAGGCGGCCGGTCGGCCGTGCAAACAGGGCCATTCGGACGCGCCGAGAGCGCCGAGCGATTGGGGTGCGGGCCCCACCAGTTCGACCAGGCGGGCCATCCGCCGGGTGCCGTGCACCCGTAACGCCGGACCGGGGGCGCCGTGTTCCCCGGTCGCGAGCCGGGCCGGAGGCAGCCCGGCCCGGGTCGCGGCGGCGATCAGCGGGTCGTGCGTGCCGGGTGCGTCCGGGTCGAGCAGCAGCAGGTGACCCCCGCGCAGGTCGCGGACGCCGGCGGCGAGCGCCCAGAGCCGCAGGGTGGCGCCGTCGAGCTGGAAGTCCGGTGGGACCCGCTTGCCGCCGTCGGACCCGCACCAGGTGCGGGCGAGCGGCGCCAGGTCGCGCCGGAACGCACTGCGCAGGCCCGAGGCGCCCGGAGCCAGCGTGACGCCGCGCGCGGCGGCGAGTGCGGCGAGGGGTCGCTCGCGGCCCTCGAACGGCAGGGGCAGGTCGAACCGCGCCGTGTCCCCGGCGCCGAAGCGTTCGATCCGGCCGGGCCCGCAGAGCAGACCGGCCAGGTCGGTCAGCCCGGCCGGCCGGGCCTCCGCGGAGAACAGGGACATCTGCGGCACGCGCGTAGCGTAGAACACATGTTCGACGACGGCGAGTACGGCTCGCCGTCGCGTGGCCGTCCGGTGTGGACGCCCACGTCAGGCCGGCGCGGTCAGCTCCTCCAGCTCCCCGCACTGCGGCGCGGCGTCGACCGCCTTGTCCAGCCGCGGGGTGGCGCCGAGCTCCTCGAGACCCTGCGCGGCACCGATCGTGCGCAGCTTCTCCTCGGCGGCGGTGAGCCGGTCCTGGAAGCCGGGGACGTCGTTCGGGTCGGCCTGGTCGACCTCGGCGCGGGCCTCGTCGATCGTCGTGCCGGTGCGGTTGAGCAGGTCGGAGATCGAGGCCTTGAACTGGTCGCCGCCGCTCACCGGGGAAGCCCCGGCGTCGGTCAGCTGCTGGGAGCCGGCGTCGATGCCGCCCCGGACCTCACCGAGGTAGCCGGCCAGCCGGTCCTTGATGCCGGGCAGGTCGGCGCCCTCGTAGTCGGGACGCGCGGTGAGCGGCCGGTAGTAGGACAGCAGCGCGCCGCAGACCTGGTCGCCCCAGGCGACGGGGTCGGCGCCGACCCCTTCGGTGGGCGGTGGCGCCGGGTCCGGCGACGGGGTGCCGGCGATGGTCGTGCTGCAACCGGCGGCGAGCAGTGCCGCCAGCAGCGTGGGGAGCAGGACCCGGGCGGCGCGCGCCGGTCGGGGGGTGGCCATCGTCGGGCTCCAGGGTCGGGGGCCGTACGCGCCCGGGAGGCGCTACCGGCCCGAGGGGGAGGGACCGTGCCCTGACGGTAGCCGCGACCGCTGGTCAGCCGCCGCCGCCCTCCTCGGTTCGGTCGTTCGGTGCAGTATCCCGTACTCCGTCCGGTCCTTCGGGGCCCTGCGCCTCCTCGGAGATCCGGTCCAGTTCACCGCAGGGGGCGGACGCCTCGAACGCCGCGGCGAGCTCCGGGTCGCCGGTGACCGGTTCCAGCGGACCGGTCGTGCTGCCCAGCTGGGAGAGGGGTTCGAGCGCGGCGGGCAGGTCCCGCTGTACCGCGGCCTCGTCGGCCGGGTCGAGCGCGCCGACCCGCTCCCGCGCGCCGGAGAACGCGGAGCGGATCTCGCCGAGCCCGCCCTGCATCCCGGTGGAGACGGCCTCGCCGTTCTCGACCGGGGCCGGCCCGAGTCGGTCCAGGTCGCCCAGCGTCCGGTCCAGCGCATCGGTGGTGCGGTCGAGGTAGTCGCCGATGCCCCGCAGCTGCTCGGCGGTACCGGCACCCGGCTCCGGGGCGGTGACGGCGGTGCGGACGAACGGCAGCACCGCGTCGCACATCCCGTCGGTCCACTCCTGCGGTGTCGGGCCGGGCGCGCCGCATCCGGCCAGCAGGGCGACACCGAGCAGCGCGCCCGCGAACGGTGCCCTCCGCATGCGTCCTCCCGCGGATCTCGGTGATCGGATCGGCGCACAGTAACCCGGATGACCACCGACGACGGCCGGCGCGATCAGCACCGAGACCAGGTTCATCACCTTGAGCAGCGGGTTGATGGCCGGGCCCGCGGTGTCCTTGAACGGGTCGCCGACGGTGTCGCCGATGATCGTGGCCTCGTGCGCGTCGGAGCCCTTGCCGCCGTGGTGGCCGTCCTCGACCAGCTTCTTGGCGTTGTCCCAGGCCCCGCCCGAGTTCGCCAGGAAGATCGCCATCAGCACGCCGCACGCGATCGCGCCGGCCAGGTAGCCGGCCAGCGGGCCGACGCCGAGACCGAACCCGACCGCGATCGGCGCGAAGATCGCCAGCAGGCCGGGGGTGGCCAGCTCGCGCAGCGAGTCCCGGGTGCAGATGTCGACCACCCGGCCGTACTCCGGGCGCTCGGTCCCGTCCATGATCCCGGGCCGGGTGCGGAACTGGCGACGCACCTCGAACACCACCGCACCGGCCGCGCGGGTCACCGCGTTGACCGCCAGGCCGGAGAACATGAACACCACCGAGGCGCCGATGATCACGCCGACCAGGGTGTTCGGGCTGAACACCTCGTAGGCGAAGGCCGTGCCGGCGTCCTCCAGTGCGATGCCGGCCTGGTTCAGCGACTGGCTGATGGCGTCGCGGTAGGAGCCGAACAGCGCGGTCGCCGCGAGCACCGCGGTCGCGATCGCGATGCCCTTGGTGATCGCCTTGGTGGTGTTCCCGACCGCGTCGAGCTCGGTGAGGATGTCGACGCCGTCGCCCTCGACGTCGCCGGACATCTCGGCGATGCCCTGCGCGTTGTCCGACACCGGGCCGAAGGTGTCCATCGCGACGATCACGCCGACCGTGGTCAGCAGGCCGGTGCCGGCGAGCGCCACCGCGAACAGCGACACGACGATCGAGCCCGACAGCAGGAACGCCCCGTACACCGCGGCGGAGATGACCAGCGCGGTGTAGACGGCGGACTCGAACCCGATCGAGATGCCGGAGAGGATCACCGTGGCCGGGCCGGTCCGGGAGGAGTCGGTGACGTCCTTGACGGGCCGGTCCTCGGTGCCGGTGTAGTAGCCGGTCAGCTTGAGGATGACCGCCGCGAGCACGATGCCGATCACGACGGCGGCCGAGGCGACCAGTCGCGGGTCGCCGGTCAGCCCCGGGACCGAGGGGTCGCCGGGGTTGAGCAGCCCGCCGAAGGTCGCGGGCAGGTACACGTAGGCCGCGATGATCGACAGGACGCCGGCGAACAGCGCGGAGAGGTAGAAGCTGCGGTTGATCGCGCGCAGCGTGTTCTCGCCCTGGCGGGCCTTGGTCAGGTACACGCCGAGGATCGCGGTGATCACGCCGATCGCCGGGACGATCAGTGGGAACAACAGGCCCTGCAGGCCGAACGCCGCGGTGCCCAGGATCAGCGCCGCGACCAGCGTGACGGCATAGGACTCGAACAGGTCCGCGGCCATGCCGGCGCAGTCGCCGACGTTGTCGCCGACGTTGTCGGCGATGGTGGCCGCGTTGCGCGGGTCGTCCTCCGGGATGCCCTGCTCGACCTTGCCGACGAGGTCGGCGCCGACGTCGGCGGCCTTGGTGAAGATGCCGCCGCCGACCCGCATGAACATCGCCAGCAGGGCCGCGCCGAAGCCGAAGCCCTCCAGTACCCGGGGGGCCTGCCCGGCGTAGACCATCACGACGACGGCGGCGCCGAGCAGGCCGAGCCCGACGGTGAGCATCCCGACGACGCCGCCGGTGCGGAACGCGATCCGGGTCGCTTTCTCCCGGCCACCCGGTTCCCGCGCCGCGGCCGCGACCCGGATGTTGGCGCGGGTGGCCAGCCACATGCCCATCCAGCCGATGAAGGCGGAGAAGGCGGCACCGATGACGAAGAAGATCGACCGGCCGATGCGCTCCCCGAGATCCTCGGCGGGGAGCGCGAACAGCAGGAAGAACACGACTACGGCGAAGACCGCGAGGGTGCGGAACTGGCGGTTGAGGTACGCCTGGGCGCCTTCCTGGACCGCACGGCCGATCTCCTGCATGGACGGGGTGCCCTCGCCGTGGGCGAGCACCTCCCGCAGCAGCAGACCGCCGACGGCCAGGGCGACGAGGGCGACCACCGCGACCACGCCGACGACGGCGACATCTCCCGCACCGAGCTCGAGGCCCTGGGCGAGGGTGGACTCGGACATCGGTCCTCCTGGTTGAGCAGGGATCGGACCAGCGACACCGGTCACGGCGGACGGCACGAAGGCGCCGTCCGGCCGACGACGGCGTCTCTGGCGTCGACTGGACCCGGGCGGCGTCCGCCGGTGACCGGGCGGGGTGCAGTCTAGAAGTGTGGCGGATCACTCAGTGCGAGAGGCGTCACATCACCCCGGTGCGCACCAGAAGTGATCAATCACACATCTTTCGATGGGTAATCCGGGAACTCCCGGATGCGTTGCGTCGCAATGGATTCGGCCGGAATGCCGATGCGGGCGGCCGGCCGGGCGCGTCGACCGGGACGCGACGCGGCCGCATTCGAACGTCTGTGCCAACCTGGTCGGTTGTGGGGCCGACCAGAGCGAGCGCGCCGGACTCCGTGCGTGCGGACGAGTCGCGGCGCGGCGTGGAGCTGCTGCGCCGGGTGCTCGCGGGCTCGGGTGCGGATCCCGGGCGGGCCGAGGGCGTGCCCGTCGATCCCGGGCCATCGGGTGCTCCCGGCCGGGGTTCCGGTGGCTCCGTTCCGGCATCGGGTCCCGCCCGCCCCGGCGCGGACACCGGGGAGCGCGGACCGGCCGTTCGCCGGCCGGACGCGCCGTGGCTCGCGCCGGAGACCGGCGGACCGGCAGCGGACGACCCGCTCCGGCACGTCGTCCGGATGCCGGCCCGCCCCGGTCGCACCGCGGAGTGGCCGGACTGGACCCCTTCCTCGGTGCGCGAGGCCCTGACCGCCCGAGGCGTCGACCGGCCGTGGGCACACCAGGCCGAGGGGGCGCAGCGGGTCCGTGACGGGGCCGACGTCGTCGTCGCGACCGGGACCGCCTCCGGGAAGTCGCTGGTCTACCAGCTCCCCGTGCTCGCCGCGCTCACCGAGGACGCCCGGGCCACCGCCCTCTACCTCTCCCCGACCAAGGCGCTCGCCGCCGACCAGCTCCGCGCCCTCGACGGCATCGCCCCCGACGGCGTGCGGCCGGCGGCCTTCGACGGCGACACCCCGATGGAGGAGCGGGACTGGGTCCGCCGGCACTGCCGCTGGATGTTCTCCAACCCGGACATGCTGCACCGGTCGCTGCTGCCGCGGCACGGCCGCTGGTCCACGTTCCTGCGCCGGCTGCGCTACGTCGTGGTCGACGAGTGCCACACCTACCGCGGCGTCTTCGGGTCGCACGTGGCGCTGCTGCTGCGCCGGCTGCTGCGGGTCGCCGCCCGCTACGGCGCGCACCCGACCGTCGTCCTGGCCTCGGCCACGGTCGCCCGGCCGGCCGAGTTCGCGTCCCGGCTCACCGGACGCGACGTCGTGGCCGTCACCGAGGACGCGTCCCCGCACGCCGGTCGCACGGTCGCGTTCTGGGAGCCGCCGCTGCTCACCGAGATCACCGGCGACAACGGCGCCCCGGTCCGGCGCTCGGCGGGGAGCGAGGCGGCCCGGATGCTCGGTGACCTGGTGCTGGAGGACGCCCGGACGCTGGCGTTCGTCCGGTCCCGCCGGGCGGCCGAGCTGACCGCGCTCGGCGCGCAGCGCCAGGTCGCCGACGTCGACCCGGCGCTGGCGAGGCGGGTCGCGTCCTACCGCGGCGGCTACCTGCCCGAGGAGCGGCGGGCGCTGGAGGCGCAGCTGATGTCGGGCGAGCTGCTGGGGGTGGCGACCACCAACGCGCTCGAGCTCGGCGTCGACATCTCCGGGCTGGACGCCGTCGTGCTGGCCGGCTTCCCCGGCACCCGGGCCTCGTTCTGGCAGCAGGCCGGGCGGGCCGGGCGGGCCGCCGACGAGGCGCTCGTCGTGCTGGTCGCGCGGGACGACCCGCTCGACACCTACCTGGTACACCACCCCGAGACCCTGGTCGGGGCGCCGGTGGAGAGCTGCGTGCTGAACCCGGTCAACCCCTACGTGCTCGCGCCGCAGCTCGCCTGCGCCGCCGCGGAGCTGCCGCTGACCGAGGCCGACGTCGACGAGGTGTTCGGCGGCGAGCCGGCCCGCGAGGTGCTCGGCGCGCTGGTGGACGAGGGCGTGCTGCGCCGCCGACCGCACGGCTGGTTCTGGCCGGAGACCGGGGAGGCGCCGGCCGCCCGGGTCGACATCCGCGGCGCGGGGCTCGGGCAGGTCGCGGTGGTCGAGGCGGGGACCGGGCGGATGCTCGGCACCGTCGACGGCGGCGCCGCGCCCGGCTCGGTCCACCCCGGCGCGGTGTACCTGCACCGCGGCGAGAGCTACGTCGTCGACGAGCTCGACCTCGACCAGGGCCTGGCGCTGGTGCACCCCGAGGAGCCGGACTGGCGGACCGAGGCGCAGTCGGTCTCGGACGTGACGGTCCGCTCCGCCGAGCACTCCCGGCAGCACGGCCCGGTGGGCGTCCACTTCGGTGAGACGACGGTGACCAGCCAGGTCGTCGGCTACCGGCGGCGGACCCCGGACGGACGGGTGCTCGACCAGACCCCGCTGGACCTCCCGGCGCAGAGCCTGGAGACCCGGTCGGTCTGGTACACGATCGACCCCGACGCGCTGGCCGCCGCCGGCATCGACGACGCCCGCCTGCCGGGCGCGCTGCACGCCGCTGAGCACGCGGCGATCGGGCTGCTGCCGCTGTTCGCGATCTGCGACCGGTGGGACATCGGCGGGCTGTCCACGGCGCTGCACCCGGACACCGGCCTGCCCACGGTGTTCGTGCACGACGGCCATCCCGGCGGCGCCGGTCTGGCGGAGCGGGGGCACGCGGTGCTCGCCCGGTGGCTCGCCGCGACCCGGGCCGCGGTGCGCGACTGCGAGTGCCGGACCGGGTGCCCGTCCTGCGTGCAGTCCCCGAAGTGCGGCAACGGCAACAACCCGCTGGACAAGGCCGGCGCGATACAGGTCCTCGACCTCGTCCTGACCGCCCTCGCTGTGGATCCGTCCAGGGGTACCTGAGCGCTGAAGTCCGCTGATCGAACTGCGCTGGTGTGCCCGTCGGCGGGGCGGGACTCGGTCACCACCGGCCCGCCTGTCGGGGGCGGAGACGGGCCGGTGGCAACCGCCGGCGACGGCGTCGGACGGGGGCGCGTGATGCGGCTCCGACGCCGTCGCTGCACTGGGGAGCGAAGCTTCCGGCGGTCCGGGACGGGCCGGACCCTGCCCGCCGCGGATGACTCCCAGTAGGCACCGGATCCGGCTCCGTGACCAGAGATCCGGGCGCCGACGTCGCCGATCGGTCCGGCGGCGACGACGAGAAGCCGTCGCGCCGCACCTCTCGCCGCGACGCGCCGAGACCACCGCGTGTCGCGTCGTTCTCCCTCCGTTCATCCGGGGCGGTGGACCGCTGGGCGAGTTCTTCGCCCCGCTGCCGGAGATGTCACGATCGTGTCCGGTAATGGCCTCGCCATTCGTCGCACGACCTCGGCGACGAGTACGGGGCCCGCTCCTTCGGGCCTTCCACTCCCGGGTTCCGCCCGGCCCGCTGTAGACACCGCTGTTCGGGGGCCTGCCGGATCCGTCGTGATCGTGGTCGGCATCGCTGATCCTCATGACGCCCGAGGATCGCCGTCCGGCGCAGCCGGTCCGGCGCGCGCTCGCGCGGTGGCGGGTGCCCGGACCGGGAGCAGCCCCGTCCACGGCACCTCGGTCTCGACCAGCGCGTCCCATCCGTCGAGTTCGCAGCTGACGACCACGGCGCCGTTGCGGTCGGCGATCTCGGCGGCGAGCGCACAGGCGCTGTCGGCGCCGTCCACCGACCGGGTCGCGGCGGCCAGGGCGGAGAGGTCCGCCGCGGCCGCGGCGACATGCCGTGCGCGGACGGCAGCGGCGAGGTCGACGCCGACGGTGGCGACGAGCAGCAGCACCGCGGCGGCGGTCGCCGCCCAGACGGAGGCGACACCGGAGTCGTCGGTGAGGCGGCGGCCTGTCACGGCGGTGCCGGCGATCCGGAGCGGGCGGCCGGGCCGGCCGAATGACCGGCGACGGCCGGATCCGGCGCCTCCGGCTCGTTCCCAGGGTGGCGCGGGGCGGCCTCGTTCCCACGGTGGCGCGGGTCGGCCTCGTTCCCCGGGTGGATCGGGTCGGCGAGGTCGGTCGGCGCGACATCCGGCTCGGCCGGATCCGGCCCGAGGCCGTCCGGCTCGACGTAGCCGGAACCGGGCGGGGTCGTTGTCTCCGCGGCCAGGCCGGGCTCGGCGACCGCGACGGCGCTGCCGCCGATCGCGACCGGCAGCAGCCCGACCGGCCGGACCCGGACGGTCGCGACGACGGTGTCGCCGTCGAGCCGCAGTTCGGTCTCGGCGCCGGTCGGAGCCAGCGCCGCCGCGGCCGCCCGGCCGGTGTCGGCGTCGCCGCGTGCGGCCTGGCGGGCCAGCTCGCGGGCGGCGTCGGTGCAGCGGACCCCGGCGGCGACCGCGGCGACGGCCGCGATCGCTGCCGCGGTGACCAGCACCAGCGTCCCGAGCGCCATCGCCGCCTCGACGGTGACCGCGCCCGCGTCGCCGGTGCCGGGGCCCGGACCGGGGTCAGAACGTCGTCGACAGGGCACGTTGCACGATCCCGGTCAGGGCGGCCAGCACGTCGTTGCCGCTGACGATCGCGTAGAGCAGGGCCGCGAACGCCGCGGCGGCCACGGTGCCCACAGCGTATTCAACCGTCGACATGCCGTCGTCGTCGCAGGTCAGAGCGGTCAGTCGAGCGCGCAGGACGGAGCGGGTGGAACTCATGGCGTTCTCCTTCGTCGGGGGCCCGCGGTCCGCGGGCCCGGATGCCGCCCGGTGCTCACCACCGGGCGAACGCCTCCCCGGCCAGCCCGATCACGACCGGCACGATGCCGAGGACCAGGAAGGCGGGCAGGAAACAGAGCCCCAGCGGGGCGGTGATGCGCACGGCCGCACGCTGGGCGCGCTCCTCGGCGCGGTCGGTGAGCCCGGCACGGAGCCGGGCCGCCTCGGCGGCCGCGGCCCGGCCCAGCGCGGCACCGGTGCTCGCCGAGCGCCCGGCGGCCCGGGCGAAGCCGGCGAGCTCGGGGGTCGCGGCCGCGGCGGACCAGGCGTCGCCGGCGTCGGCGCCGAGCGCGAGCAGGCCCGACACCCGGCGCAGCGTCGTCCCGGACTCGCCGGGAAGCCGGCGCGCTGCCGCCGCGACGGCGTCGGGCACCGTGAGCCCGGCGGTCAGGCAGGTCGCGAGCAGGTCCCACGCCGCGGCGAGGTCGGCGTCGGCCGGTGGCGGCGATCCGGCCGCCGCCCGCCGGGCGAGGACCAGTGCTCCGGCTCCGGCTCCGGCCCCGACGACCGCTCCCGGCACACCCGCGACCGCACCCCCGAGCACCGCCCCGGCCGGGACGAGCGCCGCCAGTACCGCGGTGCGGGGCGGTCCGGGCGCCGGTCCGGCCGGAGGTCCGGACAACACCCGGAGACGTCCGGCGGCGGGCCGCGCGCCGCCGAGCAGCAGGGCCGCGGCGAGCAGCCCCAGCGCCGCCGCGGTCACGACAGCCCCCCGCTCACGCCGGTACCGCTCACGACAGCACCGTTCACGACAGCACCGTTCACGACAGCACCGTTCACGACAGCACCGTTCACGACAGCACCGTTCACGACAGCACCGTTCACGACAGCCTCGCTCATGACGGCACCGCGCTGCGCAGGATCCGGTCTGTCCACAGTGCACCCGCTGCGGTGAGGAGCACTCCGCACACCAGCAGGGCCGGACCGTGCCAACCGGTCCGCAGGACGCCCAGCGGCGCGATCCCCATCAGCTGACCGAGCCCGATCCCGGCCAGCGGCAGCGCCGTCAGGACCGACGCCGTGGCGCGCGGACCGGCGAGCTGGGCGCGGACTCGTGCGCCGTGGCCGAGCCGCCACCGGAGGTCGTCGAGCACTCCGGCGAGCAGGTCGGCCAGGGGCGCGCCGTGCCGGTCCGCGAGCTCCCACGCCGCCGCGACGCGGTTGAGGTCGCGCGCCACCGGGTCCGCACCGGCCCGGACCCGGCGTGCGCCGGCCCGGCGCAGAGCCTCCGGTACCGGCTCACCGGTGTGGACCGCCGTCGCCGCGGGTTCGAGCAGCGCGCGGGCGAGCGGGCCGTCGTGCACGGTGCCGGCCAGCGCCGCGGCGGGATGGGCCCCGGTGCGCAGCTCGTCGGTGATCCGCGCGAGCGCGTCGGCGAGTTCGGTCCCGGTCTCGCCGGCCCGGCGCTCGTCCGCCCGGCCGGCGAGCCGCCGCCGGACCACCCATGTCGCGCCGGCCCCGCAGAGCGCGCCGGCCGGTCCGAGCAGCAGCAGCCCCGTGGCGGGGACGAGAACGTAGAGCACGGCGGGGAGCGGGAGCCGGTGTGTGCGGCGCCGGCCGCCCGGTGCGCCGAGACCGCGGAGCCGTTGCCGGCCGGTGCGGCCCGGCAGGCCGAGGACGGCGACGGCGAGCAGGAGCAGCGCGACCGCGGCGCTCGGCGGAGCGGACAGTGCCGGCACTGTCGTCAGCACGGTGCACCCACCCCGCGCTCGCGCAGCAGATCGAGCAGGTGCTCCCGCCCGGGGCCCGCCCCGGCGTCCCGGGTCCAGGCCGGCTCGACCCGCGGGCTGCCGTCGCCGTCGCGGCACAGCACCCCGATGGCCTCGAGCACCCGGCCCGCGCCCGGCCGGCGACCCATCTGCAGCACGACCTGCACCGCCGCGGCCAGCTGCCCGTCGAGGGCGGACGGCGACATGCCGCCCAGGCCGGCGAGCGCCCGCATCCGGGCCGGGATCTCCCGTACCGAGTTGGCGTGCACGGTGCATGCCCCGCCGTCGTGCCCGGTGTTCATCGCGGCGAGCAGGTCGCAGACCTCCGCGCCCCGCACCTCGCCGACCACCAGGCGGTCCGGCCGCATCCGCAGCGCCTGCCGGACGAGCTCGCGCAGCGGGACCCCTCCGGCACCCTCGATGTTCGGTGGGCGGGCGACCAGCCGTACGACGTGCGGGTGGCGCGGCCGCAGTTCCTCGGCGTCCTCCACGGTGATCAGCCGCTCGCCCGGGTCGGCGGCGCCGAGCAGGGCGTTGAGCAGAGTCGTCTTGCCGCTGCCGGTGCCGCCGGAGACCAGTACCGCGAGCCGGGCGGCGACGACCGCGCGGAGCAGGGCCTCACCGGTGGCGTCCAGGGTTCCGGAGCGGCGCAGCGCCGCGAGGTCGTGGTGGGCGGGCCGCAGGACCCGCAGCGAGATCGCCGTCCCGGCGGCGGAGACCGGGGGCAGCACCGCGTGCAGCCGCACTCCGGCGTCGGCGAGCCAGCCGTCGACGCACGGGCTGGCGTCGTCGAGCCGCCGGCCGGCCGCCAGCGCGAGCCGCTGGGCGAGGCGGCGTACCGCGGCCTCGTCGGGGAAGGCGACGTCGCAGCGCTGCGGGCCCGCGCCGCGGTCGACCCACACCGCGTCCGGGGCGGTGACCAGCACGTCGGTGGTGGCCGGGTCGCGCAGCAGCGCGTCCAGCGGGCCGGCGCCGGCGAACTCCTGGCGCAAAGTCCGCAGTGCGGCGAGCACGTCCAGGTCGGAGGCGACGCCACCGGACTCGGCCCGCACCGCGGCCGCGACGGCGGCCGGGCCCGTCTCGCCACCGGAGTCGGCGAGGCGGGAGCGCACCCGCTCGACCAGCGGGTTCACGACGCGACCCGGGACGGCTGCTCGTCGGCCGGGCGGAGCCGGGCGTGCACCGCGCGTGCCGCGGTGGCCAGCGGCCCGCGCCCGGAGCCGGGGGTCCGTCCGCGCTCCATGGCGCCGGCCAGGTCCCGCTCGGAGCGCATCGCGTGCAGCAGCGGCAGGCCCAGCGAGCCGGCGACCTGGTCGGGTGTGATGCCGCCGGGGGAGGGGCCGCGCACCACCAGCTCGACCACGCGGGCGTGCTCGGCGAGGACGTCGCAGACCCGGCCGGCCGCGGCGCAGGCCCGCAGCCGGGCCGGGACGGCGAGCACGGTCAGGTCCGCCGCGCCGAGCACGGCCAGCGCGGCGTCGGTGGGGAAGCGCGGGATGTCGCAGACGACGGTCCCGCCGGCGCGGCGGCCGGCGTCGATCACCGCGGCGACCGCGGTCGGGTCCGGGCCGTGCGGCGACCGCGCGCAGGACAGCACCGACAGCGCGGTGCGGCCGGAGACCGCGCGCGGCAGTGCGGCGTGCAGCGACGCGGCCTGCACCCGGCCGTCGCCGACCGAGAGCTCCGGCCAGCGCAGTCCCTCGGCCCGTTCCAGGCCCAGGAGCAGGTCGAGCCCGCCACCGAGGGGGTCGCAGTCGACCAGCAAGGCCTCGGCGCCGTCTCGCGCCGCCGCCACCGCGACCGCGGTCGCGAGCACGGAGGCCCCGGCGCCGCCGCAGCCGCCGACGACGGCGAGCACCCGCCCCGCACGCCCGCCGGCCAGCGCCCGCTCACGGGCGTCGGCGAGCATCCCGGTGAGCGCCGCCTCGCCGCGGGGCAGCTCCACCACCCGGTCCGCGCCGAGTGCCACGGCCGCCCGCCAGTCCTCGGCCACCGGCTCGCCGGGCACCGCGATGATCACCGCGTCCCGGCGCGGGAAGCCGGCCCGCAGGCAGCGCTGCGCGCCGGACCGGTCGAGGAGCACCGCCGCGGCGCGGGACCAGCCCCGCCGCGCGTCGGCGGCGTCGACCGCGCACTGGGCCTCGGTGTCGGCCGCCGCCGCGAGCCGCAACAGCGCGTCCAGCACGTCCGGGTCGTCGGCCACGATCAGGCAGCGCCGGTCCATCGCGAGTCCCCTCCCGCCGTGGCCCGCCGGTGCGGGCTCCTGTGACTGAGAGTGCGGCCGGACCGGGGCTTCGGGCGGGCGAGTTGCGGTCCTGTGGATGGATCGCGGTCGGAGGCCCGGGCTGTGGACGGACGGCGGCCCGACGCCCCGGGATGTCGGTCCGGGGTGCGACGCTCGGGCGGGGACGCCCACGAGGACTCCGTGGATCCCGGGCGGGACCGGCTGCGGGTGGGCGGCGGATGACGGAACCGGCCGGGCACGAGGACGGCCCCCGCCAGGGGGGATTGGCGGGGGCCGTCGGTCGGTTCAGCCCCGGGGGGTCGAGCTGAACCCGCTCGGACGCAGTCCGAGCTCACACAACTGTAGCTGTAATGGCGCCATCACGCCCATACCTCGCCCGTGGCCTGCGCCGACCGGTTCGGGCCGGGGCGTGGCCGCGGCGTCCCGGACGGGTGGCCGCGGGCCCGACCGGTGACCGCGTCCGGGCGACCGGTCGTGCTGGAACGGTTACCCGGTGCAGCGACGCGGCCGTCGTGCATGATCGTCGGATCACGCCGGAACCGGAGCCGGACCGGGCGTCGTCGCGGGCGTCGGGCCGCCGGGTCCGGCAGGGTGGACGCCGTGTCCGACGCGCGCACCGCCTCCCGTCCCGCTCCCGCCCGTCCCGGCGCCGCGCCGCCGCTGGGCGCCGGCCCGCAGGCCGTGTTCCTGGACCTGGACAACACGATCATCGCCGGGTCCAGCGCGCTGGCGTTCGCCCGGCCGTTCGCCCGGCACGGGCTGATCGACCGCGCCACCGTCGTCCGCGGCGCCTGGGCGCAGCTGCTCCTGGTGCTCTCCGGTGCCGACGCGTCCACGATGGACACCCTCCGCCGGAGGATGACCCTGCTCTGCCAGGGGTGGGAGGTGGACCGGGTCCGGGCGATCGTCGCGGAGACGTTGCAGGAGGTCATCGGCCCGCTGGTCTACCCGGAGGCGGTCCGGCTGATCGCGCGGCACCGCGAGCAGGGGGCCGGGATCATCCTGCTGTCGGCGTCCGGGCACGAGGTCGTCGAGCCCATCGCCGAGCTGATCGGTGCCGACCGGTTCCGCGCGACGACGATGAGCATCCGGGACGGCCGCTACGCCGGCGACATCGCCTTCTACTGCTACGGCGAGGGGAAGGCGGAGGCGGCCCGGGAGATCGCCGCGGAGACCGGTCTGGACCTGGACCGGTGCGCCGCCTACTCCGACTCGATCACCGACCTGCCGCTGCTGGAGGCCGTCGGGCTGCCGGCGGTCGTCAACCCGGACCGGGAACTGCGCGTGGTCGCCCGGGAGCGCGGCTGGCCGGTCCTCGCCTTCGTCCGTGCGCACTCGCGGCGGGACCGGCTCTTCCGGCTCCGTGACCGCCTGTCCGACCGGCTCGCGGGGCGGGACGGCGGACCGGACGCCGACGCGAGCGTGGGCCCGGCCGGGTCGACCGGGGGGACCGGCGACGGCGACCGCCCGGCCGGATCGGTCGCCGCGCCCGTCGGGCGGTCGGTCGCGCTCGCCGCCACCGGGGCACTGGCGCTCGGCGCCGGCGTCGTGTTCGCCCGGCGACGGGCCGGTCGCGGCTGCTGACCGGACCGCCGCAGAGCACGACCAGGGCGGACCGGAACCGACCCGGGCGGACCGAGCCCGACCTGGACCGGTGCCGAGGGTGACCCGGACGGCCGCATCGCTCGTCACACACCGCTGCTGAACCGGTGCACCTGTCAGTGAGGGTTGCCTCCGTCACACTCCTGGGGCTAGGAAGGACCTCGCGGATCCCGGTCTGGCCAGAGGCGGTTCGGAGGAGAAGAGCCCGTCTCCCCGGCCCGGGCGCCGTACGCGAGAGCCGGGCACTCCACGCCGAGCACGCCGCGGGAGGCATGTCGTCGTGGGCCTGCGTACCGGGACGCCGGGCGCCGAGGCCAGTACACGACACGTAGTGCACGAACGGATCCCCGGGACATCGCGTCGAGCCGGGCGGGGCCCTACGGGGTGCCGCCCGGCTCTTGCGTGTGCCCTGGGACGGGGTCAGGCGGTGTGCGCGGCGGCGATCGACAGCCCTTCGCGGGACCCGGCCTCCCACTCGGTGCAGGTGTGCGTGATCCACCGGGCGAGCCCCTCGGGCGTCCCGGACGCGAACGCCTCCGCCGCCTCCCGGTAGCCGGCCGCCCGGCGCAGGAAGCCGACCTCGGGCACCGACAGCCCCCGCGGGTCCAGACCCGACGACATCGCCGTCAGCCGGGCGGCGGCGCGGGCGACGACGCCGTCCGCGGTCCCGAACGGCCGCAGCGTCAGCAGCTCACCGTGCACCACTGCCACGAGCACCGGCGCCGGTACCGAGCTGCGGCCACCGAGCAGGTCTCCCAGCAACGACAGCCGTGACGCCACGCCCTCCCGGGGACGTCCCAGCCGCGCTTCGTGGGAGGAGACCGGGACCAGGTCGGTCGCCGCGAGCACGTGCAGCCGGGCCAGGCCCTGCAGCGGGGCACGGGACCAGGTCTCGAGCAGCTTCGCCCGCTCGTCGGCGATCCGGACCGCACCGGCCAGCACCGGGTCCGCGACGTGGTCGGCGGTCGCCGGCGCCAGTGGTGCGCCGTCGAGAGCCGCGGACGCCCGGGCCGCGCGCAGTGCCGCCTCGGCCGCCGTCGCGGGCCAGCCGCGGCGGTTCACCGGCTGGTTGTGCACCTCGGTGGCGGCGTCCCGGGCCCGGGCCACCGCCTCGGCGACACCCGGCAGCGCGGCGAGCGGGGCGAGCGGGTCGTCGGTGGGGACGGTGGCCATGCCCTCCATCGTCGCAACCCGTCGATGATCGGCTCCGCCGTGCCCGGACCGTCCGTCGGCCGTCGATCGACCGTCCGTCCACCGCCGGTCGTTGCACTCGGCGACGGACCCGGCCGCCGTCGTCGTCCCGAATGCCCGCTCACCTGCGCGAACGGGCCGATCCGGGAGATCCACCGGCGGGCGACCTCTCCCGTCAGACGGTGCGCGGGGCGATCGGAATCACTAGCGTCGCCCCACACACGTGTGCGCACACCGAGTGCGCCACCGGGGCCGGGTTCCGGCCCGTTTGCACCCGTCGCGTCGAGGAGGACACGAGGACATGGCCGAGTCCGAGAAGAGCAGCGCCCTGAGCGCACTGTCCACCGAGAGCCGGTCGTTCCCGCCGTCGGAGGAGTTCGCGGCGCAGGCCAACGCGGGAGCCGACGCCTACGAGCGTGCCGACGCCGACCGCGACGGCTTCTGGGCCGAGCAGGCGGACCGTCTCCATTGGACGAAGAGGTGGGACACCGTCCTCGAGTGGGAGGCCCCGTTCGCCAAGTGGTTCGTCGGCGGCGAGCTCAACGTCGCCTACAACTGCGCCGACCGGCACGTCGAGGCCGGCAACGGTGACCGGGTCGCGATCCACTGGGAGGGTGAGCCCGGCGACTCCCGCACGATCACCTACGCCGACCTGCAGCGCGAGGTCTCCAAGACCGCGAACGCGCTCACCGAGCTGGGCGTCGGCAAGGGCGACCGGGTCGCGATCCAGCTGCCGATGATCCCCGAGGCGGTCTTCTCCATGCTGGCCTGCGCCCGGCTGGGCGCGCTGCACAGCGTGGTGTTCGGCGGGTTCTCGCCGGGCGCGCTGAAGGCCCGGATCGAGGACGCCGAGGCGAAGGTCCTGATCACCAGCGACGGCCAGTACCGGCGCGGCAAGCCCGCGCCGATGAAGGAGAACACCGACGAGGCCGTCGCGGGCACGACGATCGAGAAGGTCCTCGTCGTCAAGCGCACCGAGACCGACGTGCCGTGGACCGAGGGTCGCGACGTCTGGTGGCACGACGCCGTCGACTCCGCGTCCGAGACGCACACCCCGGAGTCGTTCGACTCCGAGCACCCGCTGTTCATCCTCTACACCTCGGGCACCACCGGGAAGCCGAAGGGCATCCTGCACACCTCCGGTGGCTACCTGACCCAGTCCGCCTACACCCACCACGTGGTCTTCGACCACAAGCCCGGCGAGAGCGTCTACTGGTGCACCGCCGACGTCGGCTGGGTCACCGGGCACACCTACATCGTCTACGGGCCGCTGGCCAACGGCGCCACGCAGGTGATGTACGAAGGCACGCCGAACACCCCGCACGAGGGCCGGCACTGGGAGATCGTCGACAAGTACGGCGTCACGATCTACTACACCGCGCCCACGCTGATCCGGACGTTCATGAAGTGGGGCGAGGACATCCCCGCCAAGTACGACCTGTCCTCGCTCAAGGTCCTCGGCACGGTCGGCGAGCCGATCAACCCCGAGGCCTGGATGTGGTTCCGGGAGAAGATCGGCAAGGAGAACTGCCCGATCGTCGACACCTGGTGGCAGACCGAGACCGGCTCGCAGATGATCGCCCCGCTGCCGGGCGTCACGGCGGCCAAGCCCGGCTCGGCGATGGGCCCGCTGCCCGGGATCTCGGCCGTCGTGGTCGACGACTCCGGCACCCCGGTCGGCAACGGCGAGGGCGGCTACCTGGTGCTCGACAAGCCGTGGCCGTCGATGCTGCGCGGCATCTGGGGCGACAACGAGCGCTACCGCGACACCTACTGGTCCCGGTTCGCCGAGCAGGGCTACTACTTCGCCGGTGACGGCGCGAAGTACGACGACGACGGCGCGATCTGGCTGCTCGGCCGGGTCGACGACGTCATGAACGTCTCCGGCCACCGGATCTCCACCACCGAGGTGGAGTCGGCGCTGGTCAGCCACCCGACGGTGGCCGAGGCGGCGGTCGTCGGCGCGTCGGACGAGACGACCGGGCAGGGCATCGTGGCGTTCGTGATCCTGCGCGGGTCGGCGGCCGGCGACGAGTCGAAGGGCGAGGAGGCGATCAAGGCGCTGCGCGACCACGTCTCCAAGGAGATCGGGCCGATCGCCAAGCCGCGCCAGATCATGGTCGTCGAGGAGCTGCCGAAGACCCGGTCCGGGAAGATCATGCGACGGCTGCTGCGCGACGTCGCGGAGAACCGCGAGGTCGGCGACGTCTCGACGCTGGCCGACTCGTCGGTGATGGACATGATCTCCTCCGGGATGCAGGACTCCAAGGAGGACTGACCACCGGACCCCGGTCCACGCGCCCCACGCCGGGGCCGGGGCCGGGGGCTCGGGCTCGGGGACGTACGCCCGGGGCTGGGAGCATGGCCCCGTGGACGGCGACGGCGTGCGGGTGCGGCGGGGCTTCGTCGTACCCGGGCGCGAACTGCGCTGGCGGTTCTCCCGCGCCTCCGGCCCGGGCGGGCAGGGCGTCAACACCACCGACTCCCGGGTCGAGCTGTCGTTCGACGTCGCCGGCTCGCCCAGCGTCCCCGAGACCCTGCGCGAACGGGCGCTGGGACGGCTGCGCGGCCGGCTCGTCGACGGCGTCCTGACGATCACCGCGGCCGAGCACCGCAGCCAGCTCCGCAACCGGGAGGCCGCCCGGGACCGGCTGGCGTCGGTGCTGGCCGAGGCGACCGCGGCGGGCCCGCCGACCCGCCGTCCCACCCGCCCGACGGCCGGGTCGCGGCGGCGCCGGCTGGACGCCAAGACCCGGCGCGGTCAGATCAAGAAACTGCGCGGCCGCCCGGACGAGTGAGTGGTTGTCCCCGGCGTGGCGTAGCCGAGCGGGCCCGAACACCCCGTGGCACGATGGCGGCTCACCGATCGACGGCCGTCCGGGGGACACGACCCTCAGGCGCCAGGGCGCAGGAGGAATGACGGTGGCCAGCAACAGCCAGTCCGGCGACGCGGAGGTCCCGCCGGTCCTTCCCTCGATCCCGCTCACGCCGGAGCCGGGCCCGCGCGACGCCTCTCTCGGCGCTCTCGCGAAGGACGTCACCACCCACCTGTCCACTCTGGTCCGGTCCGAGGTGGAGCTCGCGAAGGCCGAGGTCACGGCCGAGGTGAAGAAGGGCGTGCAGGGCAGCGTCTTCTTCGTGATCGCCGCGGTGATCGGGCTGTTCAGCCTGTTCTACCTCTTCTTCTTCATCGCCGAGCTGCTCGCGGTGTGGCTGGACCGGTGGGCCGCCTTCGGCATCACCTTCCTGATCATGCTGATCGCGGCCGGAGTGTTCGGACTGCTCGGCTACCTGCGGGTCCGCAAGATCCGCAAGCCGGAGCGGACCATCGACTCGCTCAAGGACTCCGCGCAGGTGCTGTCCCAGCGCGGCCGCTCGGGCAACGACGGCAACGTGCGTGAGCTGACCGACCGCCCGTCCGGGCGGCACGCCGCCGCCGGCTGACCTACCCCAGCGGGGAGCCGAGTGGGCGGGCCGGTCGACCCGGCGCTGGTCCGGGTACCCGGACCGTGGACGCACCGGGCGGTCTCGGCCAACGGCATCCGGATCCATGTCGTCGAAGCAGGGCCTCCCGACGGTCCGCTCGTGGTGCTGCTGCACGGCTTCCCGGAGTTCTGGTGGACCTGGCGTCATCAGCTGCCGGCACTGGCCGGTGCCGGGTTCCGGGTCGTCGCCCCGGACCTGCGCGGCTACGGCGACACCGACAAGCCGCCCCGCGGCTACGACCTGTGGACGCTCGCCGGTGACTGCGCCGGTCTGATCCGCGCCCTCGGTGAACGCCGCGCGCACCTCGTCGGGCACGACTGGGGCGCGGTCATCGGCTGGAGCGTCGCCGCCCTCCAGCCGCGCCTGGTCCGGTCGTTGTCCGGGCTCGGCGCCCCGCACCCGCTCGCCTACCGCGCGGCGGTGCTCCGTGACCCGCTCGGCCAGGGCCGCGCCGGCCGGTACGCCGCCGGGTTCCAGCTCCCGCGGCTGCCCGAGCGTTCCCTGCGTGCCGACGCCGGTGCCCGCGTCGAGCGGATCCTGCGGACCTGGGCCGGACCGCACTGGCCGTCCACACCGGACTTCACCGATGCGGCGGCGCGGTACCGCGGGGCGATCCGGATCTCCACGGTGGCGCACTGCGCGTGCGAGTACTACCGGTGGACGCTGCGGTCGCAGGTCCGCTCCGACGGCCGGAGCTTCGCCCGCGCCGTCGCCGGGCCGGTCGGGGTCCCGGTGCTGCAGGTGCACGGCGCCGACGACCCCTGCGTGCTGGAGGCGACGATGCGGCGCTCGGCCGCCTTCGCCGCCGCGGGTCTGGTCCACCACGCACTGCCGGGCAGTGGACACTTCCCGCACGAGGAGGAACCCGCCCTGGTCACGTCCCTGATCCGGGCGCATCTCGACGCCGCGG
Source organism: Pseudonocardia nematodicida (assembly GCF_040105385.1). NCBI lineage: Bacteria > Bacillati > Actinomycetota > Actinomycetes > Pseudonocardiales > Pseudonocardiaceae > Pseudonocardia > Pseudonocardia nematodicida. The sequence continues at coordinate 95,660 of NZ_JBEDNQ010000004.1, read as the reverse complement.
GATGAGCCGGGTCCCCGCCCGCGGCGGCGCGCCTCTACGCTCGTCGACCGTGCGAATCCTGGTCGTGGGAAGCGGCGCGCGCGAGCACGCCATCATGGTGTCCTTGGCGCAGGATCCGGAGGTGACGGCCCTGGCCTGCGCCCCCGGCAACGCGGGGACGGCGGCCGTCTCCGAGACGCTCGGCCTCGACGTCTCGGACAACGACGCGCTCGTGGCGCTGGCCCGGAGCTGGGAGGCAGACCTGGTCGTCGTCGGCCCGGAGGTGCCCCTGGTCAACGGCGCGGCCGACGCGGTGCGCGAGGCCGGCATCCCGTGCTTCGGCCCGGGGCGTGAGGCGGCCCGGATCGAGGGGTCGAAGGCGTTCGCCAAGTCGGTGATGAGCGCGGCGGGCGTGCCCACGGCGTCGTCGGTGGTGGTGGACAACCCGGCCCACCTGGAGACGGCGCTGAGCGTGTTCAGCCCGCCCTACGTCGTCAAGGACGACGGCCTGGCCGCCGGCAAGGGCGTGGTCGTCTCGTCCGACGTCGAGGTGGCCCGCGCGCACGCGCTGGGCCTGCTCGACGCCGGACACCCGGCCCTGCTCGAGTCCTTCCTGGACGGTCCGGAGGCGTCGCTGTTCTGCCTGGTCGACGGGACGACCGTGGTCCCGCTGCTCCCGGCCCAGGACTTCAAGCGGGTCGGCGACGACGACACCGGGCCGAACACCGGTGGCATGGGTGCCTACTGTCCGCTGCCCTGGGCCGGTGCGGGGCTGGCCGACGACCTCGTGGAGCGGGTGGTCCGGCCGGTGGCCGCGGAGCTCGAGCGTCGCGGCGCGCCGTTCTCCGGGTTGCTGTACGCGGGGCTGGCGCTCACCTCGCAGGGCCCGGCGGTGATCGAGTTCAACTGCCGGTTCGGCGACCCGGAGACCCAGGCCGTGCTGGCCCTGCTGCGGACCCCGCTCGCGCGGCTGCTGCACGCGACGGCCACCGGCACCCTGGCCGAGCAGCCGCCCGTCGAGTGGGCCGAGGGCTCCGCGGTGACGGTCGTCGTCGCCGCCGAGGGCTACCCGGCGACCCCGCGACTCGGCGACGTGATCACCGGGGCGGACGGTGACGGCGTCCTGCACGCGGGGACCCGGCGCCGCGAGGACGGCGCGGTGGTCTCCAGCGGCGGGCGGGTGCTCTCGGTGGTGGGGACGGGACCCGACCTCACCGCGGCCCGGGCCGATGCCTACGCGCGGCTCGAGCCGGTGCACCTGGCGGGCTCGCACCACCGGACCGACATCGGGTTGCGCGCCGAACGCGGGGAGATCTCGGTCCCGACGGGGTGATGTTTCGCCGACGTTACCGCCATGTGGATTAGTGATGTTGCTCCAAACGGCGCAAAACAATGATCAACCTGGCTGATCTTGCGATCTGCAATCCGGTGCATCGGAGGCGTGTGCAGAGCTCGTGAACACGCCGTAAAACCGGACATGATCGTTTGATCGTCGCGTGGCGGCCGTGGACAGTTCCTGATCACGAGGGCACAGCCGGTGCCCTTGAGTCACAGGAGGATCCATCATGGCCAACGCTCCCCGCCGTCGCCGCGCCCTGACCCTCGTCGGTGCCGCGATCGCCGCTCCGCTGGCGACCCTGGCGTTCGCCGGTTCGGCCCAGGCCGCCGAGCTGACCCCGGTCGCCGAGTACCTCGACGAGACCATCGCCGACACCGAGTCGCAGATCGGCGAGGTCCTCGACGCCCTCGGCCTCGAGGCGTGATGACGCGCGGGCCCCGCCCGCGCACCTGAGAGCCGGTCGTGGGAACCGGCTCCCACATCCGGGTCCGGCACCTCGCCGCCGCGACGGTGCCGGACCCGTTGCACCACGGTGGGTCGCGCGCCCGGACCCGGGCTCCCGTCCGGGCGCGCGACCCCTCCGAGCGGCGGCGCCTACGCTCGCGGGGTGACCGTGCCGTCCGCCCCCCAGCTGTCCGTCGCGGCCCGCGCCGCCGTCGCCCCGTTCCACGTGATGGACGTGTGGGCGGCCGCCGCCGTCCGTGCCCGCGAGCACGGCGACCTGATCAACCTGTCCGCCGGGCAGCCGTCGACCCAGGCCCCCGAGCCGGTCCGCGCCGCCGCGATCGCCGCGCTGCAGTCCGAGGTCCTGGGCTACACCGTCGCGCCGGGGATCCCCGAGCTGCGTGACGCCGTCGCCGGGCACTACCGCCGCACGTACGACCTCGCCGTCGACCCGTCCGACGTCGTCCTGACCACCGGGTCGTCCGGCGGGTTCCTGCTGGCCTTCCTGGCCGCGTTCGACGCCGGGGACCGCGTCGCGATGGCCCGGCCCGGCTACCCCTGCTACCGCAACATCCTCGCCGCGCTGGGCTGCGAGGTCGTCGAACTGGCGTGCGGGCCGGAGACCCGGTTCCAGCCGACCGTCGAGATGCTCGAGGAGCTCGACGAGCCGGTGAAGGGGCTCGTCGTGGCCAGCCCGGCCAACCCGACCGGCACGGTGCTCGCTCCCGCGGAACTCGCCGCGCTCGCGTCCTACTGCGAGGAGCGCGGGATCCAGCTGGTCAGCGACGAGATCTACCACGGCATCTCGTTCCCGGGCTCGCCGGCGACGACGAGCGCCTGGGCGACCTCGCGCGAGGCGCTGCTGGTGAACTCGTTCTCGAAGTACTTCTCGATGACCGGCTGGCGGCTGGGCTGGCTGGTGTGCCCGCCGCGGCTGCGCCGGACCATCGAGGGGCTGGCCGGGAACTTCACCGTCTGCCCGCCCGCGCTGCCCCAGCACGCGGCGCTGGCCGCCTTCGACGGGGCGAGCTACGCCGAGGCCGACGCGCACGTCGTGCGCTACGGGCGCAACCGCGACCTGCTGCTGTCCGGGCTGCCGGAGATCGGGATCGACCGGCTGGCCCCGGCCGACGGCGCGTTCTACGTCTACGCCGACGTCGGCCACCTGCTGCGACCCGGCGAGGACTCGATGGGGCTCACCTACCGGCTGCTCGACGAGACCGGCATCGCCGTCGCGCCGGGTGCGGACTTCGACCCGGTCGACGGCGGGACGCACATCCGGTTCTCCTGCGCGGGTACCCCGGAGGCGATCACCGAGGCGCTCGGCCGGCTCCGGGCCTGGGTGTAGCCCGGTCCAGGCCGACCAGCGTGCGCAGCCCGGTCCGGGTCGTCACGGCGGGCGCCCCGCGGAACAGCCAGATCGCGATGACCGGGTCGCAGATCGCGCACCCGAACGACGAGTGCGACAGCGCCGGGATGATCGGCGCACCCTTGAGGTGGTGCACGACGTCCCAGGCGGTGTGCAGGAGCCAGCCGACGCCGAGCCACCGGTAGTCCCGCAGTCCGAGGTAGGCGCACGTCGTGACGACCGCGGTGAAGGCCAGCTCCCACAGCCCCAGCGCGCCGCTGCTGATGTAGGCGGCGCCGGCTCCGGCGACCATCACGGCGTTGAACTTCTGCCGCCCGGGTTCGGGGATCAGCGAGGCCAGCACGACGTACACGACGCCGACGAGGATCGGGGCGAGGATGCTCACGAGGCCAAGATACAGTCAGACTGAAACTCATCCCACCTGTGAGTGCTTTCCGGGGTCCTGGCCCCGGAAAGTGCTCACAGGGGCGTCAGCCCACTCGGGGAAACTGGGCGGGCGGTCCGCCCGGTGAGCCGGTGCTCGACGGGCCGACCTCACCGATCCGGTTCAGGGCCGCGGTGACGTGCTTCTCGGCGACGTCGCGGTGGGTCATCAGGCGCAGCTTGCCGGCGATCGCGCCGGCCCGGACGCCGGCGTCGGCGAAGGCCGCGATGGTGCCGCGCAGGTCGGCGACGTCGAGCAGCACGATGTTGGTCTGCGGCTCGCGGACCCGCCAGCCCCGCTCGCGCAGCCCGGTGGCGAGTGTGGTGGCCAGCGCGTGGTCCTCGGCGAGCCGGTCGGCCTGGTCGAGCGCGACCAGGCCGGCCGCGCCCAGCACGCCGCCCTGCCGGACCCCGCCGCCGAGCATCTTGCGCAGCCGCCGGGCCTGCTCGACGAACTCCGCCGACCCGGCGACGACCGATCCGACCGGTGCGCCGAGACCCTTGCTCAGGCAGACCGACACGGTGTCGGCACCGACCGTCAGCGCCCCGGGCGGCACGCCGAGTGCGACGGCGGCGTTCCACAGCCGGGCGCCGTCGAGGTGCACCGCGAGCCGGGCGGCGCGCGCCGCGGCGGCGACCGAGGCGTGCTCCTCCGGGGCGGTGATGGTGCCGCCGGCCGAGTTGTGCGTGTTCTCCAGGCACAGCAGCGCCGGGCGCAGCGAGGCGTAGAAGCCGTCGTCGACCGCGGCCCGCCGGACCGCCGACGCGGTGACCTTGCCGGGCCCCCCGTCGTGCGGCAGCGGGCGGGGCATGCCGCCGGCCAGCCAGGCGGCGGTGCCGAGCTCGAAGTCGAGGACGTGCGCACCCTGTGGGGCGAGGAACGACTGACCCCGGGACAGGTGGCTCATCAGCGCGATGATGTTCGCCATCGTGCCGGTCGGCGTCCACAGCGCGTCGGCGGCGCCGAGCAGCCCGGCGACCCGCTCCTCCAGCGCGCGCAGGGTGGGGTCGCGGTCGAGGACGTCGTCGGCGACCTCGGCGCCGGCCATGGCCTTGCGCATCTCGGGGGTCGGCACCGTGACGGTGTCGGAGCGCAGGTCGATCGGCTCGTCGTCGGGGACGGCCTCGCGCGCACTGCGCGACGCGCGACGGCTTCGAGGTGTCGGACGCACGCCCTCAGTCTCGTTCATCGGCATCCGGAGCGACACGGCAGGGTCACGAAATGGTCACGGGATACCCCGCCACCTGCACCGACACCGGCGTGAACTCCGCCATGCCACTCGGAGGGACGACCGTCCGGACGGGCAGGATGGGGGTATGGCCGCGCCGGGGAGACAGACCGAGAAGGGCGAGCGGCGGCGCGCACTGCTCGTCGACGCCGCCGCCGACCTGCTCGCCGAGGGCGGCTTCGAGGCGATCCGGCACCGCGCCGTCGCCGAGCGGGCCGGCGTGCCGCTGGCGGCGACGACGTACTACTTCTCCTCGCTCGAGGATCTCGTCACGGCCGCGCTCGACAGCCTGGCCCGCGCCGAGCTCGCCGACGCCCGGCGGTTGCTCGAGCTGCGCGACGACCCGGCCGAGATCGTCCTCGACCTCCTGCTGGGACCCCGCTCGCGGACCGAGGGCCTCGACGCCGTGCTGCGCCGGTTCGAGCGGCTCATCGGATCCGGGCGCCGGCCGTTCCTGGCCACGGTCCTGCGCGAGCAGCGCGTCGAGTTCGACGCACTGCTCACCGAGGCGCTGGCCCGCGCCGGTTTCCGCCCCCGTCCCGGTGGTGTCCGCCGGGTCACCGCGCTGGTCGACGGCGCCGTGCTCTCCGGGCTGATCGAGGCCGCGCCCGACCCGCGGGGGATCGCCCGGGAGGCGCTGGCCGAAGCCGTCGCCGAGTGAGCGGCGCCGCGCCATTACCATTCCCGCACGTGATTCCCAACGTGCTGGCCGCGCGCTACGCGAGCCCCGAGCTGGTCCGCCTCTGGTCGCCGGAGTACAAGATCCAGCTGGAGCGCCGGCTGTGGATCGCGGTGCTGCGCGCCCAGCGCGACCTCGGCATCGAGGTGCCGCCGTCGGTCATCGACGACTACTCCGCCGTCGTCGAGCAGGTCGACCTCGCCTCCATCGCCGCCCGTGAGCGCGTCACCCGGCACGACGTGAAGGCCCGCATCGAGGAGTTCAACGCCCTCGCCGGTCACGAGCACGTGCACAAGGGCATGACCAGCCGGGACCTCACCGAGAACGTCGAGCAGCTGCAGATCCGGCTCTCGCTCGAGCTCGTCGCCGACCGCACGGTCGCGGTGCTGGCCCGCCTCGGCCGGCGCGCCGGTGAGCACGCCGAGCTCGTCATGGCCGGGCGCAGCCACAACGTCGCCGCGCAGACCACCACCCTGGGCAAGCGGTTCGCCTCCGCCGCCGACGAGCTGCTCGTCGCGCACGCCCGCCTCGAGGACCTGCGCTCGCGCTACCCGCTGCGCGGGATCAAGGGCCCGATGGGCACCTCCCAGGACATGCTGGACCTCCTCGACGGCGACGCGGCCAAGCTCGACGACCTGGAGCGGCGCGTCGCGACCCACCTCGGCTTCGCCGAGGCGTTCACCAGCGTCGGGCAGGTCTACCCGCGCTCGCTGGACCACGACGTCGTCACCGCCTTGGTGCAGCTGGCCGCCGCGCCGTCGTCGCTGGCCACGACGATCCGGCTGATGGCCGGCGCCGAGCTCGCCACCGAGGGCTTCGCCCCCGGCCAGGTCGGGTCGAGCGCCATGCCGCACAAGATGAACGCGCGTTCCGCGGAACGCATCAACGGGCTGATGACGATCCTGCGCGGGCTCTCGGTGATGACCGCGGACCTGGCCGGATCGCAGTGGAACGAGGGCGATGTCAGCTGCTCGGTGGTGCGCCGGGTCGCGCTGCCGGACGCGTTCTTCGCCCTCGACGGGCTCTTCGAGACCACGCTGACCGTACTCGACGAGTTCGGCGCCTACCCCGCGGTGATCGCCCGCGAGCTGGACCGCTACCTGCCCTTCCTGGCGACGACGGCGGTGCTGATGGCCGCCGTCCGGGCCGGTGTCGGGCGGGAGACCGCGCACGAGGTGATCAAGGAGCACGCGGTCGCGGTCGCGCTGGCGATGCGCGAGCAGGGCCAGGCCGACAACGACCTGCTGCAGCGCCTCGCCGGCGACACCCGCCTCGGCCTGCCCGAGGGCACCCTCGACGGCCTGCTCGAGGACCCGCTGCGCTTCACCGGCGCGGCATCCGCGCAGGTCGCGGGCGTGAACGAGAAGATCGCCGCGATCACCGCCGAGCACCCCGAGGCCGCCGCCTACACACCCGGAGGGATCCTGTGAAGCTCGTCCACTCCGGCAAGGTCCGCGAGCTCTACCTGGACTCCTCCACCGACCCGGCCGAGCTGCTGCTGGTCGCCTCGGACCGGCTGTCGATCTACGACGTGGTGCTCCCGACGCCGGTCCCGGACAAGGGCGCGATCCTCACCGCGCTGTCGCTGTACTGGTTCGACCGCACCGCCGACCTGGTGCCGAACCACGTGCTCGGCACGCACGACATCCCGGACGAGTTCGCCGGCCGCGCCGTCCGCTGCCGCCCGCTGCAGATGCTGCCGGTGGAGTGCATCGCCCGCGGCTACCTCACCGGCCTGGGCCTGAAGGAGTATCAGAAGGACGGCACCGTCTCCGGCGTCCGGCTGCCGGACGGCCTGGTCGAGGGCTCGCAGCTACCGGAGCCGATCTTCACCCCGACCACGAAGGCGCCGGTCGGCGAGCACGACGAGTTCATGACCTACGACGACGTCGTGTCCCTGCTGGGCGCGGACACCGCGGCCCGGCTGCGCGAGCTGACCCTCGAGGTCTACCGGCGCGGCGCCGAGTCGGCCGCAGGGGGCGGGATCCTGGTCGCCGACACCAAGCTGGAGTTCGGCCGCGACGCGGGCGGCGAGATCGTGCTGGGCGACGAGGTGCTGACCCCGGACTCGTCCCGGTTCTGGCCCGCCGACTCCTACGAGCCGGGCCGGACGCAGTTCTCCTTCGACAAGCAGTACGTGCGCGACTGGTCGGCCGGCCTGGACTGGGACCGCACCGCCCCCGGCCCGGAGGTCCCCGCCGAGGTGATCGGGGTCGTGCACGACCGCTACGCCGAGGTCTACCAGCGGATCACCGGCACGCCCTGGGGGTCGCCGACCGCGCACTGAGGCCGGCTCGGCCTGTCCGGCCCGCGCGTGATCCTTGTTCCGGTTCCGTGCGGTGCCGTCGTCGGCACCGATCGGAACCCGCCCGATGATCACCGCCCGGCCCAGGCAGGCACGGGCGGCCCGGGCCGTGTCCGGTGGAGTTCCCCGCCGTTCAGCCGGCGTCCAGGGCGTCGAGCAGGGCGGTGGCGGTCGGAGTGTCGGTGACCAGCCGGTTGAACAGCCCCGCCCGCACCCCGCCGACGATGCTCGGCGCCTTCTCCGCCCCGACCGCGACGGCGATCTTCCGCGGCACGCATCGCAGCTGCTCCGGCGAGATCCGCACCATCCGCTCGCTGCCCGGGAACGCGATCTCCCCGCCGTCGGCGCGGTAGAAGTTCAGGCAGACGTCCCCGACGCCGGCGCGCAGGCCGTCGTCGTCCAGCGGGACCGAGGTCGAGATCGACTCGCGGCCGGCGGGCGGGGCCCCGACCCCGACGAGCGCGGCGCCGGCGTGGTCCCAGAACCCGGTGACCCGGCGGAACTCCGGGTCGTCGGCGAGCGTCGTGCGCATCGCCGGTGACGGCATGGCCTGGGTGAACAGGAAGTGCGGGCGGCCCTGCATCCGTTCGGCGACGGCCCGGGTGATCTCGTTGGTCTGGTGCCAGGCCTCCGGCTCGGCCACCCCGCCGACGGTCGGCACGATCTCCAGGCCCGGTACCGCGGGCAGCGCCTCGTGGCTGAGCTCCCACACCGTGCGGCCGGACGACACCAGCAGCACGTCCCCGACACCCAGTCCTGCCTCGCGCAGGGCCTCGCCGACCGGCTCGGCCAGCGCCGCGCCGAGATCGGCCGACGCCGCGAACGGCGCCAGCCACACCCGGTCGATCCCCAGGGCGTCCGCGAGCCGGGTCGCGGTGTCGCCGCCGGAGTGCAGCGTGTCCGGGTCGTGCACGGTGATCCGGACGATCCCGATCCGGCGCGCCTCGGCCAGCAGCCGGGAGACCGTCGGCCGGGACACGGTCAGCCGCTCCGCGATCGTGGCCTGGTTGAGGTCCTCCAGGTAGTACAGCCGTGCCGCCCGGTGCATCAGCCCCAGGTCACGACGTGAGAAGCCCCGCGGCGCCATAGCCGCCCCCTTCCGCTCCCGGACGATCCTGCCACCGACCGTACTGCACGTTTGTTCACATTGGAACCGATGTGTTGACCGATGTTCACGTCAGAACGCATGCTCAGGGTCGAGCGCATGCACCTGTTCGCATGGCACCAATGGAGGTTCCGCCGTGGCTGAGAACTCACGCCTTCCCACCCGGATGCAGGCCGTCGTCGTACACGGTCCCGAGGACTACCGGCTCGAGGAGGTGGACGTCCCTCAGCCCGGCGCCGGTGAGCTGCTCATGGAGGTCGAGGCCGTCGGCGTGTGCGCCAGCGACCTGAAGTGCTACCACGGTGCCGCCAAGTTCTGGGGCGACGAGAACCGCCCCGCCTGGGCCCAGACCGGCCGCACCCCCGGCCACGAGTTCGTCGGGAAGATCGTCTCCGGCGACGCCGACGGCCTCGCGCTGCACGGCGTCGAGCTCGGCGACCGGGTCGCCTGCGAGCAGATCGTGCCCTGCGAGGAGTGTCGCTACTGCCGGCGGGGCCAGTACTGGATGTGCGGGCCGCACGACATGTTCGGCTTCCGCAACTTCGACGGCGCGATGGCCCAGTACATGCTGGTCCCGACCCGCGCCCGGGTGCACAAGGTCTCGAAGGACCTCGAGCCGCATCACGCCGCGTTCGCCGAGCCGCTGTCCTGCGCGCTGCACGCGGTCGAGCGGGCGACGATCTCGTTCGACGACGTCGTGGTGGTCGCCGGCTGCGGCCCGATCGGCCTCGGCCTGATCGCCGGCGCCCGCGCCAAGAACCCGAAGCTGCTGATCGCGCTGGACCTCGACGACGAGAAGCTCGAGCTGGGCCGCCGCACCGGCGCCGACCTCACGATCAACATCGGCTCCGAGGACGCCGTCGCCAAGGTCAAGGAGCTGACCGACGGCTACGGCGCCGACGTCTACCTGGAGGGCTCGGGCGCGGTCCCGGCCGTCGCGCAGGGCCTGAACCTGCTGCGCAAGCTCGGCACCTTCGTCGAGTACTCGGTGTTCGGCTCCGAGGTCACCGTGGACTGGTCGATCATCTCCGACGACAAGGAGCTCGACGTCCGCGGTGCCCACCTCGGCCCGCACTGCTGGCCCGCCGCGATCAAGATGCTGGAGGACGGCAAGCTCCCGATCTCCGACATCTGCACCCACCAGGTGCCGCTCGCGGAGTTCCAGAAGGCCCTCGACCTCGTCGGCGACACCTCCGGGTCGTCGGTCAAGGTCTCGATCCTCCCGCACGCCTGAGAGGCCACCGATGAGCAGCGCTGCCATCAACCCACCGCAGAACGAGACCTTCCTCGACCGCCTCGGCATCCCGAACTCGCTGCGCTGGGGCTTCCTCGGCGTGCTGGTGTTCATGACCGGCAACGGCACCGAGTCGAACTTCATCTCGCCGCACATCGAGGCGGTCCTCGGTTCGCCCGAGGCCACCGTCGCCACGATCATCTCGATGTACGGCCTCGCCGTACTGATCGCCAGCTACCTGGCCGGCGCGCTCGCCGACCTCTGGGGGCCACGCCGGGTGATGACCCTCGGCGTGTCCGTCTGGGTCGTCTTCGAGGTCCTCTTCCTGCTCAGCCTGCAGGCGGAGAGCTTCTGGGGCGTCGTCATCACCTACTTCCTGCGCGGCTTCGGGTACCCGCTGTTCGCGTTCGCCTTCCTGGTCTGGATCTCCGCGGTCACCCCGTACCACCGCAACGGCGCCGCGGTCGGCTGGTTCTACGTCATGTTCACCGGTGGCCTGCCCACGCTGGGCTCGCTGTTCGCGATCGGCATGATCCCGGCGTTCGGCGGGTCGACCGGTGGTGAGACCGCCGCGATGATCGGGGCGACCGGGCTGGTCGTCGCCGGCTGGGCGATCTGCCACTTCGGCGTCCGGGAGGGGCACGCCCACCAGCGGCTCGCCCCGGCCGGCGAGACGAACGCCCAGGTGCTCACCGCCGGTCTCCGGCTGACCGCGAAGAACCCGAAGATCCTGATGGGCTTCCTGGTCCGGCTGATCAACACCGCGCCGCAGTACGGCATGTTCGTCATCCTGCCGGCGGTCATCGCGGTCGACCTCGGCTGGGGCCAGAGCCGCTGGCTGACCATGACGGTGTTCGTCTACGCGACGAACATCCTGGTCAACGCGGTCTTCGGCTGGGTCGGCGACAAGTGGGGCTGGCGCCGCACGGTGCAGTGGTTCGGTGTCTTCGGCTCGGCCGTGGGTCTGCTGCTCTGGTGGTACGTCCCGCAGGCCGTCCCGGCCGGCTCCACCTGGGGCTTCTGGGTCTCCGTCGCGGCCGGCTGCGTCTTCGGCTGCCTGCTCGCCGGGTTCGTCCCGATGGGCGCGATCATGCCCGCGCTGGCACCCGACCACAAGGGAGCCGCGATGGCCATGTACACCACCGCCGCCGGTGGCGCGGCCTTCCTGGGCGCGGCCGTCGTCGCGATCATGCTGGGTCTCGGGACCGGGAACGTCGGCGTGGTCTGGGCGTTCGTCGTCCTCTACGGAGCGGCCTTCGTGATGATGTACTGGCTCGACGTGCCCCAGCACGCGGAGGACCTGGAGTCCTCGGCCGACCAGTCCGAAGTGCAGGAGAGGACATGACCAGGATCTACGACGACCCGGCCGAGTTCGCCGACGACCAGCTGGCCGGGTTCCTCGACCTCTACTCCGACCGCGTCCGCGGCGTGCACGGCGGAGTCGTGAGCCACCGCGCGGAGGAGCCGCAGGTCGCCGTGGTGATCGGCGGCGGATCCGGGCACTACCCCGCGTTCTGCGGGACGGTCGGGCCCGGCCTGGCGCACGGCGCGGTGGTCGGCAACATCTTCACCTCGCCGTCGGCGGCCCAGGCGTACTCCGTCTGCAAGGCGGCCGACCAGGGCCGGGGCGTCATCCTCAGCTTCGGCAACTACGCCGGCGACGTGATCAACTTCGGGATCGCCGCCGAGCGGCTGCGGGCCGAGGGCATCGACACCCGCATCGTGATCGTGACCGACGACGTGGCCTCCGCCGAGGAGGAGGAGAAGCGGCGCGGCATCGCCGGCGACTTCACCGTCTTCAAGGTGATGGGCGCGGCCGCCGCCGCGGGCCACGACCTCGACGAGGTCGAGCGGCTCGGCCGGGCCGCGAACGCCGCCACCCGCAGCCTCGGCGTCGCCTTCTCCGGCTGCACGATGCCGGGCGAGGACGACCCGCTGTTCACCGTCCCGGACGGGCACCTCGGCCTCGGCCTGGGCATCCACGGCGAGCCGGGCATCCGGGACGTCGAGATGCTGCGGGCGAAGGACCTGGCCGAGCTGCTGGTGTCCGAACTGGTCAAGAACGCGCCGGCCGACGCCGGCCGGCGGGTCGGCACGATCCTCAACGGACTCGGCACGACCAAGTACGAGGAGCTGTTCCTGCTCTGGGGGCACGTCGCGAAGGGCCTGCGCGACGCCGGGCTCGAGATCGTCGACCCGGAGGTCGGCGAGCTCGTGACCAGCCTGGACATGGGCGGCTGCTCGCTCACCCTCATGTGGCTGGACGACGAGCTGGACCCGCTCTGGCGGGCCGACGCCTACACCCCCGCCTACCGCAAGTCCGGGTCCCCGCTCGCGGCGCTGCGCGAGCCGACGGCCGACGAGCTGGCCGAGGCCGACGCCGTCGTCACCGCGCCGGAGGCCGGCGAGGCCGCGATCCGGCTGGCCGGCACCGTCCGCGACGCCTTCGCCGCGATCGAGGCGACGCTGCGGGAGCACGAGCACGAGCTGGGCCGGATCGACGCGGTCGCCGGGGACGGCGACCACGGCCGCGGCATGCTCAAGGGCGTCACCGCCGCGACGGCCCGGCTCTCCGACGCCGGCGAGGACGTCGGCGGTGGCTGGCTGCTCCAGCAGGCTGGGCAGGCCTGGGCCGAGCGGGCCGGCGGCACGTCGGGCGTCCTCTGGGGCGCCGCGCTGGAGGCCTTCGGGCGGCACCTCGACGACCGGGCGACCGGGTACCCGGCGGACGTGGTCGTCGGGGGCGTGCGGGAGTTCGCCACCACGATCCAGCAGCTCGGCGGGGCGCAGCCGGGGGACAAGACCCTGCTCGACGCCCTGCTCCCGTTCGTCGACGACCTGGAGCAGCGGGTCTCGGGCGGCGAGGAGCTCGCCGCGGCCTGGGCCGGCGCGGCCGAGGTCGCGACGGCGAAGGGGGCCGAGACCGCGGACATGCGTCCCCGGATCGGCCGGGCGCGCCCGCTCGCCGAGAAGAGCGTGGGCACCCCCGATGCCGGGGCGACGTCGATGGGACTGGTCGTCACCGCCGTCGGGAACGTACTGAAGGAGAGGAACCAGTGAGCGACAAGCTCCGCATCGTGGTCGGCGCCGACGACGCCGGATTCGACTACAAGGAGAAGCTCAAGGCCGACCTGCAGGCCGACGACCGGGTCGCCGAGGTGATCGACGTCGGCGTCGGGCCGGACGGGCACACCGCCTACCCGCACATCGGGGTGGCGGCGGCCCGCAAGGTCGCCGACGGCGAGGCCGACCGCGGGCTGCTGATCTGCGGCACCGGGCTCGGCGTCGCGATCTCGGCGAACAAGGTGCCCGGCATCCGGGCCGTCACCGCGCACGACCCGTTCTCGGTCGAGCGCTCGGTCAAGTCGAACGACGCCCAGGTGCTCTGCATGGGGCAGCGGGTGGTCGGCATCGAGCTGGCCCGGATGCTCGTCAAGGGCTGGCTGGACCACCGGTTCGACCCGCAGTCCGCGTCGGCCGAGAAGGTCGCCGCGCTGAACAGCTACGACACCCGCGACGGAGACCGGCTCGCCGAGGCGGGAGCGGTCGGGACGGACTGTTAGATGTTCGATCTCACCGGTTCGGTCGCCCTGGTCACCGGGGCGGCCTCCGGGATCGGCGCCGAGGTGGCCCGCGCGCTCGCCGCGCAGGGCGCCACGGTGGCCGGTGCCGATGTGAAGTCCGACGGGGTGCCCGAGGTCTGCGCCTCGGTGCACCGCGTCGACGTCTCCGATCCGGAGGCCGTCGAGGCCTGCGTGCGCGAGGTCGTGGACGCCCACGGCCGGCTCGACGTCCTGGTCAACTCGGCCGGGATCGCCCGGCTGTCGAAGGCGCTGGACACCTCGATCTCCGACTGGCGCCTCACCCTGGACGTCAACCTGACCGGCTCGTGGCTGATGGCCAAGGCGGCCGGGCGGGTCATGGTCGATCAGGGGTACGGGCGGATCGTGAACCTGGCCTCGCAGGCCGCGAGCAGCGGGCTGGACTCGCACGCCGCGTACTGCGCGTCGAAGGCCGGGATCAACGGCCTGACCCGGGTGCTGGCCGGTGAGTGGGGGCCGTCCGGGGTCACCGTGAACGCGGTGTCGCCGACGGTCGTGCTCACCGAGCTGGGCAAGGCGGCCTGGGACAACCCGGCCGGCGAGGCGCACAAGGCGGAGATCCCCGCCCGGCGCTTCGCCGAGCCGTCGGAGATCGCCGCGGCGGTGGTCTACCTGGCCTCCGTCGAGGCCGCGATGGTCAACGGCGCCGAGCTCAAGGTCGACGGCGGCTTCACGGCCCGCTGAGCGGACCGGGGCGACCCGCCACGTCCGCACCGACCTGGCGAGAACCCGGCGCAGGGGTGCGACGACGGTGCCGGGGTGCGACAGCGGGCGCCCGGCGCCGGACCGGTCGGCGTTCGTCGCCGGAACGACCCCCGGTCCTCACATGCGGTTCACGTGGGTCGGGCTCAATGGTCGGCATGAGCACGCTGCTGGTCTCGCTGTCCGGCCTGACCGACGCCGACGACGCCGACCGCGCCCGCGCCGTCGCGTTCGCCGCCGAGCTCGACGGCCTGGGCGTCCCGCTCACCCACCTGCTCCAGCCACGCCGCGCGGGCGGAGACCCGTTGCGGCACGACGACGACCTGGTCCGCTGGATCGCAGGCCGGGTCAACGGCGGCGACGACCTGCTGCTGCACGGCTACGACCACACCGCCGACCCGATCGGGATCTGGCAGAACGGCACCGTGCCGAGGATCGGCCGGCGCACCGAGTTCGGCGCGCTGCCCCGGCACGAGGCGATGCTGCGGCTCACGGCCGCCCGCCGGGTGCTGGCCGCGACCGGCCTGTCCACCGACGGGTTCGCCCCGCCGCGCTGGATCGCCTCCGCGGGCACGTGCGAGGCGCTGGCCGCGCACGGCTTCAGGCTCTGCGCGGACGAGGCGTCCCTGCGGGTTCCCGGCACCGCCGACGCCCTGCGCGCGCGGGTGCTGACCTTCCGCAGCACCGAGCCGTGGCTCCGCGGGTGGGCCGAGCCCGGCCGGGGGGAGCGCCCGGCCGGTGACCGCCGCCGGTGCCGGGCACTGCTCCAGCAGGCCACGAGGACCGCGCGCCGCGGCGGCATCGTGCGGATCGCACTGCGCGCCAAGGATCTCCGCCGCGAGGAGCGGGTGGCGGGCGCGCTGGCCGCGATCGACGCCGCCCGTGCCGCGGGCGCGGCGCCCTCCGTGCACCGGGGACTGTTCACGGTCACCGCCGCCGCGGCCTGACCCCACCCGGACGCCGACGACGGCGTCCCCCGAAGACCATCCGGCGAGGCCCGGTTGTCCACAGTGTGCGTTTCCTGTGGACAACCGGAGCCGCTTGTGGATAGACGGCCGAAGATCAGTCGGTCCGCAGGCCGAGCACGCAGAACTCGTTGCCCTCCGGGTCGGCGAGGACCGTCCAGGGCGGCCGGCCGGCACCGTTCTGACCCACGTTCACCCGCGTCGCCCCCAGCATCAGCAGCCGGGCGACCTCGGAGTCCCGGACGCCGTCCGGGCGCAGGTCGATGTGCATCCGGTTCTTCGCCCGCTTCCCCTCCGGTACCCGAACGAAGATCATCCCGGGCGTCACGCCGGGCGCGGGCTGGATCTCGAACTCGTCCGGCGAGGGGTTGACCACCACCCAGTCCAGGGCCTCGGCCCACCAGCGGCCCAGCCGGACCGGATCGCTCGCGTCGACGGTCACCTGCTCCCAGGTCATCGCCATCAGACGTCGACCGCCGTCTCGCGGTCCGGCACCAGCAGGGTCGTGCCCTCGGGGCGGAGCTGGTCGAAGAACCGGTAGTGCATCGCCGGGGTCGCCAGCGTCTGCTCGTGGATCGGGACGACCGTGCGCGGCGCGACGGCCCGCAGGTAGTCGACGGCCTCGGCGACCTTCAGCCACGGGGCGCCCGTCGGCAGCAGCAGCGTCGCGAGATCGTCGAGCCCGGGCGGCACGTAGGCGTCGCCGGGGTGCAGCAGGTGCCCGTCGACCAGGTAGCCGTTGTTGGCGACGAGCGGGATGTCGCGGTGGATCACGGCGTGGTCGCCGGACCCGACCACCGCGACGTCCGCGCCACCCAGCGTCAGCCGGTCGCCCGGCGCGGCGACGCGGGCGTCGATCCCGTCGAGCCGGCCGGCGGTCTGCCCGTCGCTGACCAGCGCCGCGTCCGGGTTCGCGCGCAGCAGAGCCGTCAGCCGCTCGGCGTCGACGTGGTCGGCGTGCTGGTGGGTGATCAGGATCGCGTCGAGGCCGTCGAGCGACTCGAACCCGGACGAGAAGGTGCCCGGGTCGAACAGCAGCCGGGCGGCTCCGGTGTCGATCAGGACGCAGGCGTGGCCGAAGTGCGTCAGGTGCATGGCCCCAGCATCCCCGCTCCGGCCCGGTCGTGGTGACCGCGGCACGCTGCGGGCCGGCCGGTCAGGTCTTCGGGGTCGGCTGGTAGGCGAGCAGCAGCCACCGCCCGCCCTCGCGCACCCAGACCGCGGCGCACCGGTTCGCCAGGGTCTTCCCGACCCCGCCGGCGGTGATCAGCGCGTTCATCTCGCCGATGACGACGGCCGTGTCCCCGCTGACCAGGATGCGGTCGATCGGGTGCTCGATCCGGTGGTAGACGTAGTAGCCGTCCCGGGCCTTCGCCAGGTACTCGTCGAGGGTGTCGACCACGGCGTTGGAGTGCGTGTAGACCAGATCCGGGTGGCAGAGCTCGGCGTAGGAGTCCCAGTCCCCGGCCGCGGCGGCGGCGTAGCGGCGGGCCTCGAGCTCACGGACCTGGTGCTCGACGGTCGTGTCCACGGTGGTCGTCCTCTCCTCGTGACGGTCTCCGGAGATCATGTCCTCATCGGGCCGGCCGGCGCGATGAGTTCGCGCCGCGTTCCCGGTCCACCGGGCATGGACACCCACACTCTCCACCTGGCCGACGCCGGGATCGTCTACGACGTGCACGGTCCCGACCCGGCGTCCGGCGAGCGTCCGCTGCTGGCGATCGGCCAGCCGATGGACGCCACCGGTTTCCGGTCGCTCGCCACCCACCTGGCCGATCGCCGCCTCGTCGCCTACGACCCGCGCGGGCTGGGCCGCAGCACCCGCAGCGACGGGCGCACCGACCACGACCCGCACGTCCAGGCCGCCGACCTGCACGCCCTGATCGCCGAGCTCGGCGCCCCGGTGGATCTGTTCGCCTCCAGCGGGGGAGCGATCACCGCGCTGGCACTGGTGGCGTCCTACCCGGACGACGTGCGGACGCTGGTGGCGCACGAGCCGCCGCTCATCGAGATCCTGCCCGACGCCGTGGCCGCGCGCCGGGTCGTCGACGGCTACCGGGACGCCTACTCCCGGCGCGGCTTCGGTGCCGGGATGGCCGCGTTCATCGCGGCGACGTCCTGGCCGGGGGAGTTCACCGACGAGTTCCTCGCCCAGGACCCGCCGGAGCCGGCCGCGTTCGGCCTGCCCGCAGAGGACGACGGCTCGCGCGAGGACCCGCTGCTGTCCGACCGCTCGCGGGCGGTCATCGAGCTGGTGCCGGACACGGCCGCGCTGGCCGCCGCGCCCACCCGGATCGTGCCGGCGGTCGGGGAGGAGACCGGCGATGCGCTGACCGCCCGCACCACCCGCGCGCTCGCCGCGCTGCTCGGCACGCAGGTGGTGGTGTTCCCCAGCCACCACGGCGGTTTCCTCGACGGCGAGTTCGGCTGGCCGGGCAAGCCCGCGGAGTTCGCGGCCCGGCTGCGCGAGGTCCTGCGGGACGTCCCCGTGTAGCCCTCAGACCGCGTCCAGCAGGGCCTTCTCCTCGGCGGGTGTCAGCCCCGCCTTCCGCTCGCGGTCGAGGCCCAGCTCCCGTTCCCGGTCGAGCGCGGCCCGGGCGGTCTCGGCGACCGGCCGGGTGGTCAGGCCGGCGTCGAGGGTGGCGGTGGCGTCCCGGTCGACCATGCCCCAGTGCGTCCCGGGCAGCCAGAACGGCAGCGACCGCGGTCCCGCCCAGATGTTCACGTCCCGGGCCTGCAGCGTCTCCGCGGGCACGCCGACGAGCTCGAGGTCCGGCGCCCCGACGGCCGACGCGATGCCGGCGTACAGGTCGGCCAGGGTGCCCCGCGGCCCGGTCCCGTCGAACGTGCCGGCGGTCCCGTCGGCCGCGCACCGCACGATCCACTCCGCCAGGTCCCGGACGTCGACGATCTGTGCCGGGTGCCCGGGCACGTCCGGCACCACCGCCGGACCGCCGCGGGCGAAGCGGGCGGCCCAGTAGCCGAAGCGGTCCATGTCGTCGTACGGCCCGCACATCAATCCGCCGCGGACGACGAGTGCCCGGTCACCGAGCCGGTCCCGGACCGCGTCCTCGCTCGCGACCTTGGCGGCGCCGTAGAGGTCCGGGTCGGTGTGCTGCCGTGCCGGGTCGGGCCGGCCGTGCAGCGGTGCGAGGGTCGGCTGGTCTACGGTGCCGCCGCGTGGGCCGGGGTCGGCGTAGGCGTTGATCGAGGAGACGAACGTCCAGTGCCCGGTCCGGTCGGCGAGCGCGTCGAGGGCGTCGCGCACCCAGGGCGCGGACATCGTCGCGACGTCGACGACGGCGTCGAACGACTCCGTGCCCAGCGCGGCGGCGACCGCGCCCGGCTCGGACCGGTCGAGCACGACCGGCGACGCGCCGGCCGGTGCAGACCCCGACACACCACGGTTCGCGCAGGTCACGTCGTGCCCGGCGGCCAGGGCCGCCTCGGCGACCGCGCGGGAGAGGAAGACCGTGCCACCCAGGACGAGAACGCGCATGGCCCCATGGTGAGACCCTGCACGTCGAGGGGGCAGTACCGTTCGCCGTGGGCTGAGAGAAGCTCGCGGAACGAACCTCTACGCTGATCGCGTGGCCAGAGTGGTGGTGGACGTGATGCCCAAGCCCGAGATCCTCGATGTCCAGGGTCAGGCCGTGA
This sequence comes from Pseudonocardia nematodicida, assembly GCF_040105385.1. NCBI lineage: Bacteria > Bacillati > Actinomycetota > Actinomycetes > Pseudonocardiales > Pseudonocardiaceae > Pseudonocardia > Pseudonocardia nematodicida. The sequence continues at coordinate 76,628 of NZ_JBEDNQ010000004.1, read as the reverse complement.
CCCGGGCGCTCGGCCGGATCGGGGTCTCCGGGGTCAGCGGCGTGCGGCAGGGCAAGCACTTCGAGCTCGAGGTCGACGACGCGATCGACGACGAGACCCTGCACCGGCTGGCCGGTTCGCTGCTGGCGAACCCGGTGATCGAGGACTGGACGGTGACCCGCCTGTGAGCAGCGCAGGGCGCGTCGGGGTGATCACCTTCCCCGGCACCCTCGACGACGTCGACGCCGCCCGCGCGGTGACCCGCGCCGGTGCCGAGGCGGTGCCGCTGTGGCACGGCGACCACGACCTGCGGGGCGTGGACGCGGTCGTCGTCCCGGGGGGGTTCTCCTACGGCGACTACCTGCGGGCCGGCGCGATCGCGTCGCTGGCGCCGATCATGCGTGAGGTCGTCGACGCGGCCGGTCGCGGACTGCCGGTGCTCGGCATCTGCAACGGCTTCCAGATCCTCTGCGAGGCGCACCTGCTGCCCGGAGCGCTGGTCGCGAACGCCGGGATGCACTTCCTGTGCCGGGACCTCACGCTGACCGTCGAGAACGACCGGACCGCCTGGACCGGCGACTACACGGCCGGCGACGAGCTGCTCATCCCGCTGAAGTCGCAGGAGGGCCGCTACGTCGCCGACGCCGGCACCCTCGACGAGCTCGAGGGCGAGGGCCGGGTGGTGTTCCGCTACCGCGACGACGCGCCGAACGGGTCGTCGCGCGACATCGCCGGGATCACCAACGCGGCCGGGAACGTCGTCGGCCTGATGCCGCACCCGGAGCACGCGACGAGCACGCTGACCGGCCCGTCGGACGACGGCCTGGGGCTGTTCACCTCGGTGCTGCAGCGCGTAGTGGCCTGAACTCAGTCCGGCACCGACGCCGAGGTCACCCCCCTCGACGCCGAGAAGGACAGCGTCCGGCGCGCGGCCTCCTCGGTGTCGGCGACGACGACGGTGCTGAAGCGGCGGTCGTCGTAGACGGCGGCCAGGACGTACCGGCCCCGGTCCGGGGCCAGGGCGTAGCCGCCCTGTTCCCGGGCGCTGCCGCGCACCGTCCACCGGCCCTCGACCGCGCCGGGCCGCGCGGCGACCCCCGCCAGCAGGGCCTGGGCGTCGTCGACGGTCGGCCACGCCTCGTAGAACAGGGTGTCGCCGTTCCACGGGCAGGCCAGCCCGGCCACCGGCGCGGTGCGTCCGGACGGGCTCCCCGACGGCCGGCAGCCGACGTCACCGGCCAGCGGGAAGATCCCGCGCAGGGTGTCGCGGGCGGCGAGCTCGTAGGTGTCGCCGGTGCCGTCGTCGGTCTCGACCGGGAGCACCAGCGACCCGCCGCCCGCGCCGGTGACCAGCCCGGGCACCCAGGTGAAGGCGGCCGCCACCCCGGCCAGCAGCAGCACCGGGACGGCGAGCGCGGCGACCCACCGGCGACGCGGTCGGCGCGGCACCGGTACGGGTCCGGGGCCGGCCCGTTCGGTGATCGTCGGCGCGTCCGCGGAGCGGCCGCGCGGACCGGTCGCCGCGGAGGTCAGGGCCTCGGCCAGCGCTCCGGCCAGGGCGGGCGCGGTGTCGAAGCGGTCGCCGGGCTCCTTCGCCATGCCGCGCACCAGCACGTCGTCGACGGCGGTGGGCAGCTCCGGGCGGATCCCGGACGCGCGGGGCGGCGGCGTGCTCAGGTGCGCGAACATCAGCGCCGGGCCCTCGGCGTCGAACGGGAGTCGGCCGGTGAGCAGCTCGTGGGCGAGGCAGGCCAGCGCGTAGACGTCGGTGCGCCGGTCGACCTCGCCACCGGTGAAGGTCTCCGGCGACATGTAGGCGAGCGTGCCGACGACCACCCCGGTCGAGGTGAGCCGGGAGTGGGCCGCAGCCTCCGCCGCCCGGGCGATGCCGAAGTCGACCAGGTAGACGAAGTCCGGGGCGCCCTCGCGTTCCAGGACCAGCACGTTCGACGGCTTCACGTCGCGGTGGATCAGGCCCTCGGTGTGCGCGGCGTGCAGCGCGTCGGCGATCTGGGCGACGACCGCCGCCACCCGGGACGGCTCCAGCGGGCCGTCGGAGCGCAGGATCTCAGCCAGGTCCCGGCCGTCGACCAGCCGCATGTCGATGTAGAGCCGGCCGTCGATCTCACCGGCGTCGTGGATCGGGATGACGTGCGGCGACGACAGCCGGGCGGCGATCCGGGACTCGCGCCGGAACCGGTCCCGGAACCCGCCGGAGTCCGGCAGGTCCGCGCGCAGCCGTTTGAGCGCGACGGTCCGGTCGTTGCGGGGGTCGTGGGCCCGGTGGACCTCGCCCATCCCGCCACGGCCCAGCAGCGCCTCGATCCGGTACCGCCCGAAAGTCTCCACCCGATCCCCTCCCGCTCCGTCGACGATCATGCCGTCGAAGTGTCGGAGGGCACCGGGACGATCCGGTACCGATCCGGCGCGTCTACCCTGGCCCCGTGACGCAGCCCGAGGTGACCGCCGACTCCGTCAAGCACGCCGAGGCGACCCCCGACCAGCCGCAGCCCTTCCGCGAGCTGGGACTCAAGGACGACGAGTACGCCCGCATCCGGGAGATCCTGGGCCGCCGGCCCACCGACGCCGAGCTGGCCATGTACTCGGTGATGTGGAGCGAGCACTGCTCGTACAAGTCGTCGAAGGTGCACCTGCGTTACTTCGGCGAGACCACCACCGACGAGATGCGCTCGTCGATGCTCGCCGGGATCGGCGAGAACGCCGGTGTGGTGAGCATCGGCGACGGCTGGGCGGTGACCTTCAAGGTCGAGTCGCACAACCACCCGTCCTATGTGGAGCCCTACCAGGGCGCGGCCACCGGCGTCGGCGGGATCGTCCGCGACATCATGGCGATGGGCGCCCGGCCGATCGCGGTCGGCGACCCGCTGCGGTTCGGCCCGCTCGACGCCGACGACACCGGCCGGGTGCTGCCCGGGATCGTCGCCGGGGTGGGGGGCTACGGGAACTGCCTGGGCCTGCCGAACGTCGCGGGTGAGGTCGTCTTCGACCGCTCCTACGCGGGCAACCCGCTGGTCAACGCGCTGTGCGTCGGTGCGCTGAAGACCGAGGACCTGCACCTGGCGTTCGCCTCCGGCGCCGGCAACAAGATCATCCTGTTCGGTGCGACGACCGGGCTGGACGGCATCGGCGGCGTGTCCGTGCTGGCGTCGGAGACCTTCGACGCCGAGTCGGGCGGCTCCGGGCGCAAGAAGCTGCCGTCGGTGCAGGTCGGTGACCCCTTCACCGAGAAGGTGCTCATCGAGTGCTGCCTGGAGCTGTTCGCGGCCGGGCTGGTCGTCGGCATCCAGGACCTCGGCGGCGCCGGGCTCTCCTGCGCCACCTCCGAGCTGGCCAGCGCCGGGGACGGCGGCATGCAGGTCGACCTCGACGCCGTCCCGCTGCGTGCCACCGGCATGACCGCCGCCGAGATCCTCTCCTCGGAGTCGCAGGAGCGCATGTGCGCGGTGGTCACCCCGGAGAACGTCGAGGCGTTCCTGGCGGTGTGCCGCAAGTGGGACACCATCGCCACCGTGATCGGCGAGGTCACCGACGGCGACCGGCTGGTGATCACCTCGGGTGGCGAGACGGTCGTCGATGTCCCGCCGCGCACCGTCGCCCACGAGGGGCCGGTCTACGAGCGCCCGGTCGCCCGCGACGACGCGAAGCAGGACGCGCTGAACGCCGACGTCCCCGAGACGCTGCCCCGTCCGGAGACCCCGTCCGAGCTGCACGCGGAGATCCTCCGGATGGCCGCCGCGCCGAACCTGGCCTCCCGGGCCTGGGTCACCGACCAGTACGACCGCTACGTCCGCGGCAACACCGTCGCCGCGCACGGCGCCGACTCCGGCGTGGTGCAGGTCGACGAGGCGACCGGTCGCGGGATCGCGGTCGCCACCGACTGCAACGCCCGGTTCGTCGCGCTCGACCCGTACACCGGCGCCCAGCTGGCGCTGGCCGAGGCCTACCGCAACGTCGCCGTCTCCGGCGCGGTCCCGCTGGCCGTCACCGACTGCCTGAACTTCGGCTCGCCGGAGGACCCGCACGTCATGTGGCAGTTCCAGCAGGCCGTCCGCGGGCTCGCCGACGGCTGCGCCGTGCTCGGCACCCCGGTCACCGGCGGCAACGTCAGCTTTTACAACCAGACCGGCACCACCGCGATCCTGCCGACCCCGGTGGTCGGGGTGCTCGGCGTGATCGACGACGTCGCAGGCGCGGTCCCGTCCGGGTTCGCCGGGGCCGACGGCGACGCGGTCGTCCTGCTCGGGAGCACCGCCCCCGAGTTCGGCGGGTCCGAGTGGGCGCACGAGGTGCACGGGCACCTCGGTGGCCGCCCGCCGGCCGTCGACCTGGAGCACGAGCGGCGCCTGGCCGGGCTGCTCGCCGCCGCGGCCGCGGACCGGGTGCTCACCGGCAGCCACGACCTCTCCGACGGCGGGCTGGCCCAGGGGCTCGTCGAGGCCGCGCTGGCCGGGAACCGCGGCGCGCGGGTCGACCTGACCGTGGTGCACGACGACGCCTTCACCGCCCTGTTCTCCGAGTCGGCCGGCCGGGTGCTGGTCACCGTGGCCGACGCCGACGCCTTCCTGGCCCGGGCCGCCGAGGCCGGCGTCCCGGCCGTCCGGATCGGGGAGACCGGCGGCGACGCCGTCGACCTCGGCGACGCCGCCGCCGGGCGGCTGGAGCTGGCCGAGCTGCGGACCGCATGGGAGGCGACCCTCCCGGCCCGGTTCGGCCCCGTCTCGGTGTGAGCGACCCCCGCGACCTGCTGACGGACTGGCTCGCGGGCGGCCCGGAACCCGACCGCGCCACCCGCAAGGCCGCCGTCAAGGAGTCGCTGGCCGAGCTGGCCCGTCGTGCCCCCGGGCACAGCGTGGAGGTCCGGGTCCCGCCGTTCGGCGCGGTCCAGTGCATCGAGGGCCCGCGGCACACCCGCGGTACCCCGCCCAACGTCGTCGAGGCCGACCCGCGGACCTGGCTCGCCCTCGTGCTCGGCGTCACCACCTGGGCCGACGCCGTCGCCGGCGGTTCGGTACGTGCCTCCGGGGGCCGTGCGCCCGAAGTCGGCACGTTCCTGCCGCTGCGTGACTCGTGAGTGGTTGTCGCGGTCGCCGACCGCGACAACCACTCACGAGTCACGGAGTGACCCGGGTCGCGCACCGAGGTGAACGTCGTGTTGCGGGGCGTAGGATCCGGGACGGTCCGGTACGCCAGCCGAGGAGCGCCGCGTTGAGTTCCCCCCGGAACACCTACGTCAGCCCTGCCCTTGATCCCGACACCGACGAGCCCGGTCCCCGCGAGGAGTGCGGGGTGTTCGGCGTCTGGGCCCCCGGCGAGGACGTCGCCAAGATGACCTACTACGGCCTCTACGCGTTGCAGCACCGCGGGCAGGAGGCCGCCGGCATCGCCGTCTCCGACGGCAAGCGCATGGTCGTGTTCAAGGATCTCGGCCTGGTCAGCCAGGTCTTCGACGAGCAGACGCTGTCCTCGCTGCGTGGCCACCTCGCCGTCGGGCACTGCCGTTACTCCACCACCGGGTCGCAGACCTGGGAGAACGCCCAGCCGACGTTCCGCACCACCGCCACCGGATCCGGGCTCGCGCTCGGGCACAACGGCAACCTGGTGAACACCGCCGAGCTGCGCGACGACGTGGCCCGCCTGGAGACCCGCATCCGGTCGGGGATGCGCGCCACCACCGACTCCGACCTGGTCACCGAGCTGCTCGCGGCGGGCGCCGCGGACCTCGGCGTCTACGAGGCCGCGATGCGGCTGCTGCCGCGGGTGCGCGGAGCCTTCTCACTCACCTTCGCCGACGAGACCACCCTCTACGCCGCCCGGGACCCGCACGGCGTCCGCCCGCTGGTGATGGGCCGGCTCGAGCGCGGCTGGGTGATCGCCTCGGAGACCGCGGCGCTGGACATCGTCGGGGCCTCGTTCGTCCGGGAGGTCGAGCCCGGTGAGCTGATCGCGATCGACGCCGACGGCATCCGCAGCCGGCGCTTCGCCGCGCCGGAGCCGAAGGGCTGCGTGTTCGAGTACGTCTACCTGGCCCGCCCGGACACCCAGATCGCCGGCCGCTCGGTCTACGACACCCGCGTCGAGATCGGCCGCAGGCTGGCCGAGGAACACCCCGTCGAGGCGGACCTGGTCATCCCGGTCCCGGAGTCGGGCACCCCGGCCGCGATCGGCTACGCGCAGGGCTCCGGCATCCCCTACGGCCAGGGGCTGGTGAAGAACGCCTACGTCGGCCGGACCTTCATCCAGCCCAGCCAGACGATCCGCCAGCTCGGCATCCGGCTCAAGCTGAACCCGCTGCGCAGCGTCATCCGCGGTAAGCGGCTGGTCGTGGTGGACGACTCCATCGTGCGCGGCAACACCCAGCGGGCGCTGGTCCGGATGCTGCGCGAGGCCGGCGCCGTCGAGGTGCACGTCCGGATCGCCTCGCCGCCGGTGCGCTGGCCCTGCTTCTACGGCATCGACTTCGCCAGCCGGGCCGAGCTGATCGCCAACGGCGCGGACACCGAGGGTGTACGCCGGTCGATCGGGTCGGACTCGCTCGGCTACGTCTCGGTGGACGAGATGGTCTCCGCCACCGAGCAGCCCCGGTCACGGCTGTGCTGCGCCTGTTTCGACGGCGAGTACCCGATCCCGCTGCCGGAGGAGGCCCAGCTGGGCAAGCACCTCCTGGAGGAGGCCCCGGTGGCGCCCGCCGCGGACCCGGCCCCGCTGTCCGTCGGATACGGTGCTGGAGAGGCGCTGACCCGGCCCTGAGCCCGGGCGCCCTCCCCGAGAACCGAGCCCCGCACCTGGAGAACCGACCCATGCCCTCGACCGAGTCCGGCTCCGCCAGCTACGCCTCCGCGGGGGTGGACATCGACGCGGGGGAGCGGGCCGTCGAGCAGTTCCGCCCGTTCGCCGAAAAGGCCACCCGGCCCGAGGTGATGGGCGGGATCGGCGGCTTCGCCGGCCTGTTCGCCGCGAAGTTCGGCAAGTACACCGAGCCGGTGCTCGCCGCGTCCACCGACGGCGTCGGCACCAAGGTCGCGATCGCGCAGGCGATGGACAAGCACGACACCATCGGCCAGGACCTGGTCGCGATGGTCGTCGACGACCTCGTCGTCTGCGGTGCGGAGCCGCTGTTCCTGCAGGACTACATCGCCGTCGGGCGGCTGGTGCCCGAGCAGGTCGCGACGATCGTGCGCGGCGTCGCCGAGGGCTGCCAGCAGGCCGGCTGCGCGCTGCTCGGCGGCGAGACCGCCGAGCACCCCGGCCTGATGGAGGCCGGCGGCTACGACCTCTCGGCGACCGGCGTCGGGATCGTCGACGCCGAGAAGATGCTGCGCCCGGAGCGGGTCCGCTCCGGGGACGTGCTGGTCGCGATGGGCTCGTCGGGCCTGCACTCGAACGGCTACTCGCTGGCCCGCCACGTGCTGCTCGACATCGCCAGGCTGCCGCTGGACGGGGAGCTGGAGGAGTTCGACCACACGCTCGGCGAGGAGCTGCTGGTCCCGACCCGGATCTACGCCAAGGACTGCCTGGCGATCACCGCCGAGACCGGCGTGCGGACGTTCTCCCACGTCACCGGCGGCGGGCTGGCCCGCAACCTCGAGCGGGTGCTGCCCGACGGGCTCGCGGCGACCGTGGAGCGCGGCTCCTGGACCCCGGCCCCGGTGTTCAAGCTCATCCAGTCCCGCGGCCGGGTCGACCGCGCCGAGATGGAGAAGACCTTCAACATGGGCGTCGGCATGGTCGCCGTGCTGCCGCCCGAGGACGTCGACCGCGCGCTGGCGGTGCTCACCGCCCGGCACGTCCCGGCCTGGATCCTCGGCGAGGTCGGCCGGATCGGCGAGGTCTCCGGCGCCGACTCGGGTGAGCTCGGCGCCCGCGTCCAGCTGCGCGGGGAGCACCCCCGGTTCTGACGGGCGGCCCCGGCCCCGGTCAGGAGAGGGGGCGCTCCGCGGCCCGGTTGGACTCGCGCAGCATCGGCGGGTGCAGCGCGGTCGCCGGGCCGCGCCGGAACAGCCGCGGGGGGCGGCCGCGCCCGCCGGTGACCAGCTGGGGGGTCGGCACCAGGAAGTCGGCGGTCGAGGTGACCTTGCGCTGGAAGTTGCGCGGGTCGAGCGAGGACCCCCAGACCGCCTCGTAGACCCGCCGCAGGTCGGTCACGGTGAACTCGGACGGGCAGAACGACGCGGCCAGCGTCGTGTACTCCAGCTTGGACTTCGCCCGCTCGACGCCGTCCTCGAGGATCTGCTTGTGGTCGAAGGCCAGCGCCGGTACCCGGTCCAGCGGGAACCACGCGGACGCGGACGCTCCGCCCCCCGGCGTCGGCTCCGGCATGTCCGGCACGAACGCCAGGTAGCCCACCGAGAGCACCCGCCCACGCGGGTCGCGGTCCGGCGCGGCGTAGCTGGCGAGCTGCTCGAGGTGCCCGAGGACCGCGTCCCCGGTGTCCGCACCGGTCTCCTCGCCCAGCCGGCGGCTCGCCGTGTGCACGAGGTCCTCGTCCGGCCGGACGAAACCACCCGGGAGCGCCCACTCGCCGAGGAAGGGCTGTTCACCCCGCTCGATCAGCAACACGTGCAGACGGTCGGACCGGACGGTGAGCACGACAAGGTTGACGGCGACGGCGAAGAGGTTGCCGCGCATGTCGTGAACACCTCGTGCAGGGACGTAAGACCTGGGCAGATGCACCCGGCCCGGGCACATCGCGATGATCTTGCCTTATGCGCCGTGCCGGGCGAAAGCCGCTGGTGCGACCGGCGTATCACCCGGATCGACGAGCGGGTGTGTCGTGCTGCAAGAGGTGGACGTACGGCAGCGGCGCCCGGTGGAACCGGACGCCGCTGCGCGCGACTCAACGACGGGGGTCGTCGTCCTCGTCGTTGTACTTCGCCGCGAGGTCGGAGTACTCGCCGTAGTCGTCGTCGCGATCGTCGGTAGTCACCGCCGTCTCGCTACCGATCTCCCGCTGCAAGGCGTCGAGATCCATAGAAGGGGAGCTGTACTTGAGCTCGCGGGCCACCTTCGTCTGCTTGGCCTTGGCTCGTCCACGCCCCATGGCTGGTCCCCCTTACAACAGGGAAGGGGCGGCCCGGTCAGTCGACACGACCCGGCGGCCCCTCTCGTCTCATCAATGTCGTGGTAGTAACCGTACCCTGCTCCGCCCGGTGCGTGCGACGCGGCACCGCCGCCGTCACAACGGAACCGGGCGCACGAGGCGATCGCCCGCCGGACCGGCCCCGCGCGCCGGTCACCCGTCCGGGTCGCAGGTCCGGCGCAGATCAGGAACTCCCGCCGAGCCGGCCACGCGCGGTGCGCCCGGGCGGCGGCCGTTCGGCGTCCGGTTCGTACGAATCGGGGTCGATCGTGACCGGCGACACCCGATCGCCTTCGCCGGCCGTCAGCTCCGCGTCCACCGGGACCGAACGCTTCAGCAGCGCGAGCGCGACCGGGCCCAGCTCGTGGTGCTGGACGACCGTGCCGACCCGTCCCACCGGGCGGCCGTCCCGGACGACCGGGTCGCCGGTCCGCGGCAGCTCCTCGTCGCCGCCGTCGAGGTGCAGCAGCACCAGCCGGCGCGGCGGGCGGCCCAGGTTCGCGACCCGGGCGACGGTCTCCTGACCCCGGTAGCACCCCTTGGTGAGGTGCACCGCGGGGCCGATCCAGCCGACCTCGTGCGGGATCGTCCGGTCGTCGGTGTCGACGCGCAGCCGGGGTGCCCGGGACTCGACCCGCAGGGCCTCGAACGCGCTCGTACCGGCCGCCCGCGCCCCGGCCGCGGTCAGCGCGGCGTACCACCGCTCGGCGTCCGCCCTCGGCACGAGGACGTCGGCCGCGTCCCGCCCGGGCCACGGGGTGCGCCGGACGAACCCGCCGCCGTCCAGACCCAGCACCCCGTGCGGGACCGCCGGGACCGGCAGGCCCGCCTCGGCCAGCACCTGCGGGGTGTCCGGCCCGACGACGGTGTACACCGCCAGCTCGGCGGTCGCGTCGCGCGGCTCGACCTTCGACCAGAACACCATCTTCTGCAGGTAGTCCAGCAGCGCGGCGCCGTCGCCGGCCTCGGTGTCGAGGTAGACGGTGTCGCCGGTCGAGGCCACCGCCATGTGGTGCAGGACCCGGCCCTGCCCGTCCAGTACCAGGGCCTCGGTGCCGGTGTCCGGCGGGAGCTCGCTGACGTGCTGGGTCAGCAGCAGGTGCAGCCAGCTCAGACGTTCCTCGCCGGCCACCGCGAGCACGTCGCGGTGACCGCGGTCGACGACGGCCGCCGAGCGGGCCATCGCGCGCTGTTCGGCGGGCGGGTCCCCGCGGTGCACCGGGACGCCGGCGTCCGGGTCGGGCGGCTGCTCCTGCGGCTCCTGCAGGTCGGGTCCGGGAGTGGTCACCGGTCTCCTTCCACGGCGCGGGCGGCCGCGTCGTTCTCGTCGTGCTCGTGGTCGGGTGTGCCGGCGTCGTGCTCGGCGGCGCAGTCGGCGCAGGTGCCCGAGAGGGCCACGTGCGTCGCGTCCAGCCGGAACCCGAGGTCGGCCTGCGTGCGTTCGGCCACACCGGACAGCAGCTCGGTCGGCGCCTCGTCGACCCGGCCGCAGCGGTGGCACACCAGGTGCACGTGCCGGTGCTGGTGCTCGGAGTAGGTCGGGGCGCCGTGGCCGAGATGGGCGTGCCGGACGACACCGAGCTCCTCGAGCAGGTCCAGCGTCCGGTAGACCGTCGTGATGTTGACCGCCGGTGCGGTGGCCTGCACACGGGTGCACACCTGCTCGGGCGTCGCGTGACCCAGGTCGCGCACCGCGTCCAGGACCAGCTGTCGTTGCGGGGTCATGCGCAGGCCGCGCTTGTGCAACGTGCCCTTCAGTGAGGTGTCCACTCCGCCGATGGTATTCGGTACGGACAGGTAGGCTCGCCGACCGCGAGCGCAGCCGCGCATCGTGCCACGCGAGGGCCGGGAAACCCGGTTCGCCACGCCGGTGAGTAGCCGGTGTGGAGCGTGGAGTTCGCCGCGACGGCGATCGCGCGGCTATCCTGGCCGGTGGCCGACCCGGGTGGTGAACGACGGGCCGGCCGTTGTGGTGCCGGACGACCTGTGAGGAGAGGCGATGACGGCAGACGGGGCGGACCGCCCGGGCGGTTCCCCGCGGTTCGACGTCGTACTCCGCGGCTACGACCGTAGGCAGGTGGACGAGCACATCGTCGGCATGCAGCGCGTCATGGGCCGGATGCGGGCGGACATCGATGCACTGCGGAGCAGGCCGGTGCCGCCGCCTGCGCCGGTGCCGCCGCCGGGCGGGTTCGCCGGGCAGCCCGGTCCGGGGCGTCCCGCGCCGGCGCCGCGGCCAGCCCCGCAGCCCGAGCGGCCGGGGTCGGCCGACAACTTCTCCGACCGGATGCAGGCGATCCTGCAGAAGGCCGAGGAGGAGGCGGAGGAGATCCGGGTCAAGGCGAAGTCCGACGCCGAGCGCGTCACCGCCGAGGCACGCAAGCAGGTCGACCGGGCCCGTGCGGACGCCGACCGGGCCCGCGAGCAGGGCGACAAGCTGCGCGACGAGGTGACCGAGCTGACCCGCCGGCGGGACGAGCTGCGCTCCGAGGTCGCCAAGGGCGCCCGGCACGAGGTGCGGCTGTCCGGGGCGACCGCGGCACCGATGCCGGACAAGGGCGCGCCGCAGCCGTCGCCCGGGGTGAACGGCTCGCGTCCGGGTGCGGACGCTCCGTCCCCCGGTGCCCAGAACGCCCCGTCGCCGGCTGCGGACCAGGCCTCGCGCCCCGGCCCGCGCCCGCAGCCGAAGCCCGCGCCCCGGCCGGGGGCTCCGGCCCCGCAGGGTGGGCCCGGGTCCGAGCGGCACGACTCCGGGTCGCAGAAGCGGCCCGCCGGCGCCGGCGCGAACGCCTGGCCGCCCGGACGCCCCAGCGCCGACGGGTCGGCCGACCAGAAGCAGCGTCCGTCCGGCCAGCAGCCGAGGCCGGAGCCGTCGTCCTCCGACCCGTCGCCGCGGCCCGGTCAGCCCGGGCCGTCGCCGCGGTCCGGCCGGCAGGACTCGGGCCAGCAGGCCCGCCCGCAGCCGTCGCCGGGGCGTCCGGCGGGACCGGGCGCCGACCAGCAGGCCGGCCGGTCGAACGGGGCCGACCCGCAGGCGTCGCCGGACCGGGGTGGCTCGCGTCCGTCGCCGTCGGCGCGTCCGTCGCCCGCTCCCCGGCCCGGTACCGCGCCGTCCGGCCCGCAGAACCAGAACGCGGCCGAGCACACCACCGCGGTCCGCCCCGGTCACGACGAGCCGGAGCCCGCAGACCTGTTCCGGCCCGCCTCGGACTCCCGGCAGGGCGACCCCGCGACGTCCGCGGTGCCGCGCCAGAAGTCGTCCCCGGGTACGGGCGACGGCGCCGAGCGGACCGTCGCGGTGGGTGCCGTCCGCCGTTCCGGTGACACACCGAAGGATGGTTCGCAGCCGGACCCGGCCGAGGAACGTGGCGCCGCCACGGGCTCGCCGGGCAACGCCGGTGACCCACCGACGACGGCCAACCCGGCCGCCGGTCGCCTGCCGGACGGGCAGGGCGCCGACGGGCGCCGACAGGGTTCCGGCCAGGGCGGGAACGCCCAGGACAACCACCGGAACGGTGTCGACGGCCGTACCGACGGCGCCGACAAGCCGGGCCGGGGCCCGGGGGGCGGCCACCCGAACGGCTCCGGCGGCGCCGCCGAGAGCGCGTCCGCCGGTGAACGAGCCGGTGCGGGACAGCCGTCGTCGGGGACGCGCAGCACCTGAGATCCCCCACACGGTGGGGTCGGCCCGCATAAGGTCCGGGCCCATGCAGTTCGGCTCGTTCACGGTCCCGCTCCTGTCGCTCGTCGCGGCGGGGGCGGGCGTGCTCGTGCTCCTGGTCGTGTGGGGGGTGTGGCGGGCCCGCCGGATCCCGGCGCCCGCACCGCTGCCGGTGGCCCCGCCGGACGTCCCGGAGCGCTACCACCCCAGCGCGGAGGACTGGACCGGGGAGGGCGCCGGTGGCCCCGCCGACCCGCCCCGTCCGCCCCGGCCGCGGACCGTGGCCGACGTGGTGGCCGAGCGTCGAGCCGGGGCGTTCCCGGCGCCCGTCCCGCCGGCCCGACCCGATCCGGCCGTCCCGGCGCACGGCCGGCCCGACGCGGCCTCCGATGCACCCGAGCCCGCTCCGCCCGTGCCCGTCCACCCGCGGGAGCCCGTGGGACGGCACGCCGCCCCGGACGCCTCCGATCTCCCCGCGCCCCCGGAGGAGGGGTCGCTCGAGGCGCTCTTCGCGCCCGCCGACGAGGTGCCGGACGCGGCGACCCTGGACCGCATGCGGCAGGGCACCGGCGGTGACCGGCGCGGCGTCGCTCGCCGCGACGAGCGACCGGCCCCCCGGGACCGAGCCGTCACCGATGATCGACCGGTCACGGGCGACCGGCCGGAGTGCGACGACCGTCCCGTACCCGGTGAGCGACCCGTCCACGCCGACAGGCCGGCGTCCGGCGGCCCGTCAGGTCCCGATGACGACCCGGAGGCTCCTGGCCGTGCCGGCCCCGGCGCCGCGCCCGGCCCGATCGGTGACCCGAGGACACCGCTCCCGCCCTGGTCGGCCGAGCGCACCGAGCCCGCCGCGCAGGACCTGCCCGCCGGGCAGCCGGACACCCCGGATGCGGAACCCGCCGCCGCCCACCGCCCGGGCCACGACACGCCTGCGGTGCCGGACCCGGCGGTGCCGGACCCTGCGGTGCCGGAAACGATGTCCCGGGCCGTGCAGCAGGCCCTCGCCGCCCGTGCCGTCCAGCGCGCCCGCCAGCTCCGCGGCGAGATCGACCCGCCGCCCGCCGCCCCCGCGTCCGGCGACGAGCCCGGGCAGCCGCTGACCGTCGTACCCTCCCCGCCCGCGACGCCGGCGTCGGCGACCGGTCCCACCGCGGCCGCCGCCCGGGACGCCCGCGACCGGCTGCTGTCGGTGCTGCTCGCCGACCCGGCCCGCGCCCTGGACGCCACCCAGCTGCTCGACGACTCGCGGGACCGGATCTCCCAGCTCGACGACGTCCTGCGCCGCCGCCGCGACGAGCTCGCCGGCGCGGTCCGGCACCTGCACGACTGCGGGCTCGACCCGGCCCAGATCGGGCGGCTGTCCGGGATGGACACCGCCGACGTCCGGATGATCGTGGACGGCCAGGACTCCGGCCGCTGACCCGCCCGCCCTCGCCGGTCCCGTCGTACGGGGGCCGTCGTCGGGATCCGGCCGTAGGGGTACGCGACCGTGGCTCATGACGGGCGCCTGCTGCTAGGTCTGGTCGGGGACCGAGGGAAGGCGGATCGACGTGGGTTCTGTGGACACCGGTGCGGCAGCGGCGACGGTGACGGTGGGCGGGCGCCCGCTCACCCTCGACGAGGTGGTGGACGTCGCCCGCCGGGGCGCTCCGGTACGGATCGACCCGGCGTCGTCGGAGGCGATGCGGGCCGCGCGCGCGGCCGTCGACGAGCTGGCTTCCGGTGCCCGGGCCGTCTACGGGGTGTCCACCGGGTTCGGGGCGCTGGCCTCGATGAACATCGGCGTCGGGGAGCGGGAGGCCCTGCAGCTCGCCCTGGTCCGGTCGCACGCCGCGGGCAGCGGGCCGGAGGTGGAGGACGAGGTCGTGCGCGCGCTCATGCTGCTGCGCATGCAGACGTTCACCACGGCCCGGACCGGTGTGCGGTTCGAGATCGCCGAACGCTACGTCGCGATGCTCAACCACGGCCTGACCCCGACCGTGCACGAGTACGGGTCGCTCGGCTGCTCCGGTGACCTCGCCCCGCTGGCGCACTGCGCCCTCGCCGCGCTGGGCGAGGGCACGGTCCGCACCCGCGACGGGCGGGTGCTCGAGTCGTCGCGGGCGCTGGCCGAGGTCGGTCTGGAGCCGCTGCGGCCGGCGGCCAAGGAGGGCCTGGCGCTGATCAACGGCACGGACGGGATGCTGGGGATGCTCTCCCTGGCGATCGCCGACCTGCGCTCGCTGTTCCGCCACGCCGACATCGCGACGGCGATGAGCGTCGAGGCGCTGCTGGGCACCGACCGGGTGTTCGCGCCCGAGCTCCACGCGGTCCGGCCGCACCCGGGCCAGCGGGACTCCGCCGCGAACCTCGCGGCCCTGCTCGCCGGTTCGGCGATCATGGACAGCCACCGCGGGGAGGAGTGCACCGTCGTGCAGGACGCCTACTCGCTGCGGTGCGCCCCGCAGGTGGCCGGCGCCGCCCGCGCCACCCTGGCGCACGCCGTGTCGGTGGCCGACATCGAGCTCGGCAGCGCGGTCGACAACCCGGTCGTCCTCGACGACGGGCGGGTCGAGAGCAACGGCAACTTCCACGGCGCGCCGGTCGGGTACGTGCTCGACTTCCTCGCGATCGCGGTCGCCGACATGGCGTCGATGAGCGAGCGCCGCACCGACCGGCTGCTGGACCCGGGCCGGTCGCACGGGCTCCCCGCGTTCCTCGCCGGGTCCCCCGGGATCGACTCCGGTCTGATGATCGCGCAGTACACCCAGGCCGCGATCGTCAGCGAGCTCAAGCGGCTGGCGGCCCCGGCGAGCGTGGACTCCATCCCGTCCTCGGCGATGCAGGAGGACCACGTGTCGATGGGCTGGTCGGCGGGCCGCAAACTGCTGAAGGCGGTGGACGGCCTCACCCGCGTCGTCGCGATCGAGACGATGACCGCGGCGCGCGCCCTGGAGATGCGCCACCCGCTGACCCCGTCGCCGGCGACCGCGCGGGTGCTGGCGGCACTGCGCGAGACGGTGCGGGGCGTCGGGCCCGACCGGTGGCTGTCCCCGGACATCGACGCCGCCGTCGACCTGGTCCGTGCCGGCGCGCTCCTGCGGGCCGCGGAGAGCGTCGTCGGGGCACTGCGGTGACGCCACCGCGGCGCCGGGGGTTCAGGCGTCGACGGTGAAGCGGACGGCGCTGCCCGGGGTGGCCTGGGCCAGCAGCGGCAGGTCCGCGGGGTCGACGACGCCGATCACCGGGTAGCCACCGGTGGTCGGGTGATCGGCGAGGAACACCACCGGCGGGCCGTCCGGCGGCGCCTGCACGGCGCCGGTGACCATCGCCTCGCTGGGGAGCTCCCGGCCCCGGGTGTCCGGGCACCGGGGTGGCGCGGGGCCGTCCAGGCGCACCCCGATCCGGTTCCCCGTCGGCGACACGGTCCACACCGGACCGGCGAGGGCGGCACCGGCGTCGGTGAACCAGTCGTCGCGCGGCCCGAGCCGGACCCGCAGCCGGATCGTGGCCGGCGGCAGCGACACCGGGACCGGTCCGCACTCCGGTACCGGGCCGGTCCACGGGCCGACCGGCAGCGCGTCGCCGTCGGCGACCGGCTCCGGACCGAGCCCGGACAGCAGGTCGGTGCTGCGGCTGCCGAGCGCGGCCGGGACGTCCAGCCCGCCGGCCACCGCGAGGTACACCCGCAGCCCGCCCACCGGCGTCCCGATCTCCAGGACGGCGCCGTCCGGGACCCGGACCGCGTGGTGCGAGCCGACCGGCCGGCCGTCGACCCGCACCGGGGCCGGCGCGCCGGTCACCGCGACCAGCCGCGGGCCCCGGGCGCGCACCCGCAGCCCGCCGCCGAGCAGCTCCAGCCCGGCGGTGCCCGGCGCGTTGCCGACCAGCCGGTTCCCCAGGTCGAACGCCGGCCGGTCCAGCGCTCCCGACGGCGGGACGCCCAGGTGCGCGTTCCCCGCCCGTCCGTGGTCGGTGACCAGCGCCTGCGGGCCGGACGCGAGGACGTCCAGGAACGCGCTCATCGGACCTCGAACCGCACCCGGTCACCCGGGGTGAGCAGCGCGGGCCGGTCCGCGGCCGGGTCGAACAGGACGGTGTCGGTGCGCCCGATGAGCCGCCACCCGCCCGGTGAGCGGCGCGGGTAGACGCAGCTGTAGACGTCCGCGATCCCGACCGAGCCGGCCGGGACCGCCGGGCGGGAGCTCTCCAGCCGCGGCTGCCGCAGCGGCTCCGGCAGGCCGGACAGGTACCCGAATCCCGGCGCGAACCCGCAGAAGTCCACCGTGTACTCCGCCCCCGAGTGCAGCGCGACGACCTCGTCGGCGGAGATCCCGGCGGTCGCCGCGACCAGCTCGAGGTCCTCGCCGTCGTAGACGACACCGATGGTGTGCAGCTCGCCGGTGCCCGACGTGCCGGCCGCGGGATCCGCGGCGGCCGCCGCCTCCCGGACGCGATCGAGCGAGGCACCCGCGGACACCTCGACGAGCACGGTGCGCGCGGCCGGGACGAGCTCGGTCACCTCGGGCAGCCCGGCGGCCCGGACGGCCGCGACGACCGCCGCGACCTCGGTGGCCGACGTCACCTCGAACAGCAGTGCCCGGCCACCGCAGGGCCGCGCCACGGGCTCCATCTCGGAGACGTCAGCCCGCGACGCGGCTGAGCATGGCCGACATGTACGGCACGACCTCGCCGCCGTCCAGCGACCGCTCGTCCACATAGGCCAGATCGCCCTGGTTGACCAGCCCGTAGAGCCGCTTCGCCCCGCTCGTCTCGCGCGCGGTCCCGGTGCGGGCCACGGCGTCGGACTCGATCTGCCAGGACCGCATGTCGCCCTTCGGTCCGTAGTAGAGCTCGGCCAGCCCGTTGCTGGAGGCGATCACGACCTCCAGCGAGCCGTCGGGCTGCGGCCGCCAGAAACCGGTCTCCCGCTCCAGCAGCTCGCCGATCGCGCCGTCCTCCCCGACCAGCCAGGCGCGGGACTCGAAGGACAGGAACGGGCGCCCGTCGTGGGCGAACACCAGCTGCTGGGCGAACGTCCGGGCCCCCTCGACGGCCGGGTCGACGATCTCGCCCGAGCCACGCCAGACACCGACCAGCGGGAGCAGCCCGAGACAGGCCTCGTCCAGGTCGGGGCCCTGACGCAGGTTGGCGGTGTCGTCGGGGACCGGCAGGTCGTCCCAGCGGGGGCGGTTGCGCTGCGGCGAGTCCGGCGCGGCGTTGCGCGGGCCGGTGATCGTGGTCTGCAGCTCGTCGTCGGACGGGGTCACGTCAGGGCTCCTCGGTGTCGTCTTCGGCGGGCCCGGCGGGCGCGGTGCGGTCGGATGTCACGGCGCGGTCTGCGGGGACCGCGGCCGGCTCGACGACGAACAGGCGCCGGAGCAGCCAGCCGGCCCAGGCGGCGGTCCCCGCGGACAGGGCGATCAGCAGCCCGGTGGAGAACCAGTGCACGGCGCGCCAGCCTACTCGTGGGGTGCCCGGGAACGACGAACGCCGCCCCGGACACGAGGTCCGGAGCGGCGTTCGGTCCTTCAGCGAGTTCGGTCCGGAGCTCAGGCGACGGCGACCTCGGCCTGGTGCAGACCGGGGCCGTCGGCGACGAGCTCGGACTGCCCGTTGCCGGAGCGCGACAGCGCCCGGACGGTCCAGGTGCCGGGGGCGGCGAAGAACCGGAAGTCACCCGAGGCCGAGGACACGACCTCCGCGGTGAACTCGCCGGTGCCGTCCAGCAGCCGCACGAACGCGCCGCCGACCGGCTCGCCGCCGGCCACGACGCGCCCGGCGAGGACGGTCTCCTTCGACAGGTCCGTGCCCGCGGGCAGGGTCAGGGACTGGTCGGGGGCTCCACACATGCTTACTTCGCTCCCAGCTCGATCGGCACGCCGATCAGCGAGCCGTACTCGGTCCAGCTGCCGTCGTAGTTCTTGACGTCGGCGTGGCCGAGCAGCTCGTGCAGCACCACCCAGGTGTGGCTCGAGCGCTCACCGATGCGGCAGTAGGCGATGGTCGCCTTGCTCTCGTCGTAGCCGGCCTCGCCGTACAGCGCGGCCAGCTCCTCGTTCGACTTGAAGGTGCCGTCCTCGTTGGCAGCCTTCGACCACGGGATGTTGACCGCGGACGGCACGTGGCCCGGGCGCTGCGACTGCTCCTGGGGCAGGTGGGCCGGGGCCAGGATCTTGCCGGAGAACTCGTCGGGCGACCGGACGTCGACCAGGTTCTTCTTCTCGATCGCGTCGACGACCTCGTCGCGGAAGGCGCGGATGGACGTGTCGGCGTCCTTCGCGGTGTAGGAGGTCGCGGCGCGGTCCTTGACGTCGGTGGTCAGGGTCCGGCCGTCGAGCTCCCACTTCTTGCGGCCGCCGTCGAGCAGCACGACTCGTCCGTGGCCGTAGAGCTTGAACTCCCAGTAGGCGTAGGCGGCGAACCAGTTGTTGTTGCCGCCGTAGAGCACGACCTTGTCGTCGTTCGACACGCCCTTGGCCGACAGCAGCTGCTCGAACTGCTCCTTGGTGACGATGTCGCGGCGGACCGGGTCCTGCAGCTCGTCGGTCCAGTTCACCTTGACCGCGCCGGGGATGTGGCCCCCGTCGTAGGCGGTGGTGTCCTCGTCGACCTCGAGGAACACCACCCCGTCGGTCTCCAGGTTCTGCTCCGCCCAGTCGGCGGTGACGAGGACGTCCTCGCGGCTCATGTTCGATCTCTCCCGAATGTGTCGCAGGTGGTGAGTGGACGGGGTACTAGGGGCGTGGGCGGGCCACGCGGCCGCGCGTCTCCCGGACCAGGGTCCGGAGGACGGTGAGGAGCGCGGCGGAGAAGCGGACCCGCTGCGGGTCGAGCCGGGGCTCGCTACGCACGGGTCCGAGGTCCGTGACGGACATGGAAGGACTCCTGGGGCGTTGACCGTGGATCGGCCGGTGCGCGGTCTCCCGCGACGGCCCGGGCGCGCGTCAGGAGTCGAGACAGAGGCAGCCGGCGAGGCGGCACAGATCGACCGTGCGGCGTCGGGTCAGCGGCCAGTACACGGTCGCGAGGGTAACCGACCAGGGCGGGTGCGTGCACCCGTACGCGGAA
This sequence comes from Pseudonocardia nematodicida, assembly GCF_040105385.1. NCBI lineage: Bacteria > Bacillati > Actinomycetota > Actinomycetes > Pseudonocardiales > Pseudonocardiaceae > Pseudonocardia > Pseudonocardia nematodicida. The sequence goes on along the minus strand of NZ_JBEDNQ010000004.1, from coordinate 56,838 downwards.
CCGGCCGGCCCGGTGCCGTCGTCCCGGCCTCGACGGGGGCGTCAGCCCGCCGAGCGGGCGGTGGGGGAGGACTCGCCGACGGCCAGGTCCCGCACCGCGCCGGAGATCTCCAGGATGTTGTACTCCGGGACGGTGGCCGTGGTGGGCGTCACGTCCAGCGGCAGCGTGCCCGGGTCGAGGGTCACCGTCAGCGCGTGGGTCAGCGACTCGCGCACCGCGTCCGGTACCGGTTCGTCGGTGTACTGCTCCCGGACGTCGCGCGGCACGATCCGCAGCACACCGTCGGACACGACGAGTGCCGACAGCACCGCCACCTCGGTGTCGCTCCCGTCGACCGGCATCTCCGCCACGAACCGGGCCGCGGACCGGGGATCCAGGTTGCGCAGCGTGGGGTCGCCGCCCGCGCGGACGGCGGTCTCGATCGTGTTCGCGTCGACCTCCTGCACGCTGAGCCGCTCGACGTCCGCGGCCGGTCCGCCGTCGTCGTCGATCATCCGCCGGATGTCGGCCGGCCGGATCCGGACCGACCCCTCGGCCGCGGCGGCCCGGAACCGGGCCGGTCCCGGCCCGAGCAGGTCCGGCAGCGGGGCGCGCACGCCGTACAGCTCGGCCCGCACCTCGGGGGTGCGCAGCGGCCCGATCGGCATCCGGTCCATCGAGACCTCGACCGTGCCGTAGCGGCCGGTGACGGCCTGGGCCAGGAACGAGAACCCGGTCACGTCCACGGCGGGGTCCTCGGGGAGGTCCATGTGGTCCCGCATCGCCCGGGAGATCGAGGACTCGGCCGCGGCGCCGGTGCCGAGATCGACGAGGACGGCGACGGCGACGACGGCCAGAGCGGCCGCCAGGACGCGCCTCACGGTGCCTCCCACCAGCGGTGCCTCCCAGGTGCGGGGACGGGACCCCCTGACGGTAGGGACAGGGCCGAACGGCCCGGTCACCGGCCCCCGCGGCGGTGCGGGCCCGGGCACGGGCGAATAACGATCGGACTCCGCGGGCGTGAGGCGGATCGCGATCCTGCTGACCGGCGGATGACGTGCCGGTATCGTCTGCGTATCGCGAGAGGAGGAGTCCATGGAACTGCTCCTGCTGACCACGGCTCCGGAAGCGGGCGCGGTACTGCCCGCGCTGTCCCTGCTGCCGCACAACGTTCGGACGGCCGCCCCCGAGGTGGCCGCCCTGCTCGACGCGGGCCCGCACGACGCGGTCCTGGTGGACGCCCGCAGCGACCTGGTGGCCGCCCGCAGCCTGTGCCGGCTGCTCGGCAGCACGGGGACCGACGTGCCCGTGATCGCCGTGCTGAACGAGGGCGGCCTGGTCGCCGTGTCCGGTGAGTGGGTGGTGGACGAGATCCTCCTGCCCGACACCGGCCCGGCCGAGGTCGACGCGCGGCTGCGGCTGCTGCGCGCCCGCCCGGGCGCCGAGTCGTCGTCCGGCGGCGGCGCGCTGGTGCTCGGCGAGCTGGTCATCGACGAGGCCACCTACTCGGCCCGCCTCAAGGGGCGGCTCCTCGAGCTCACCTACAAGGAGTTCGAGCTGCTCAAGTACCTCGCGCAGCACGCCGGCCGGGTGTTCACCCGGGCGCAGCTGCTGCAGGAGGTCTGGGGCTACGACTTCTTCGGTGGCACCCGCACGGTCGACGTCCACGTGCGACGGCTGCGCGCCAAGCTCGGCGGCGAGCACGAGCAGATGATCGGCACCGTCCGCAACGTCGGCTACAAGTTCGTCCGGCCCTCCCGCGGCGGGCTGACCGCCCCGCCGGACCCGGACGCCGACGCCGACGCGGAGGCCGAACCGGCCGGTCCGGCACACTCCGCGCCGTCGGCGCGGCCCGCGCCGTCGTCCGGGCGGTACCCCGGGCCGGGAGCGCTCTCCCCCCGCTGAGTCGTGCCGACGACGCGGATCAGCCCGGCTGACTAGGGTCCGGGGCGTGGACCCGCAGGTGCTGACCGAACTCGATGCCGACACCGTCGCCGCGGTGCACGACGTCCTCGCGGCAGCCGCCGCCGAGGACGGCACCGCACCGCTGTCCGAGCAGTTCCTGCGGGGCGTGCGCGCGGGGACGTCCCGCGACGGCGTCCGGCACGTCGTGGTGCGCGGGCCGTCGGTGACCGGCTACGCCCAGCTCGACGGCGAGTACGCCGAACTGGCCGTGCACCCCGGCGTCCGGCGGGCCGGGGTCGGGTCCGCGCTGGTCGCCGCCCTCGAGGGGCTGACCGCGTCGCCGCACCTGTGGGCGCACGGCGACCTCGACGCCGCCCGCGCGCTGGGGGAGCGCCGCGGCTACCGGCGGGACCGGGTGCTCTGGCAGATGCGCCGCCCGCTGGCCGGTGCGGACGCCGAGCCGCTGCCCGACCTCGCGATCCCGGACGGCGTGACCGTGCGCGCGTTCCGGCCGGGAGCCGACGACGACGAGTTCCTGCGCGTCAACAACGCCGCCTTCGACTGGCACCCCGAGCAGGGCGGCTGGACCTCCCGCGAGCTGGCCGCCCGGACGGGGGAGGACTGGTTCGACGCCGAGGGGTTCCTCGTCGCCACCGACCCCGCCGGGACGATGCTGGGATACCACTGGACGAAGGTGCACCCGGCCACCGGCGACGAGCCCGCGATGGGCGAGGTCTACGTGCTCGGCGTCGACCCGGCCACGCACGGCCGGGGGCTGGGCAAGGTGCTGACGCTCGCCGGCCTGCACCTCCTCCGGGACCGCGGCCTGGAGACGGTCCTGCTCTACGTCGAGGCCGACAACGCGGCCGCGGTGCGTGTCTACGAGAGGCTCGGTTTCACCGTGTATGCGGCGGACGTCAACTACGTGCGGTGACCATCTGTCACCGACCGGGCCGAGGTTGCGTCGATCGACACGATGAACGTGTGACGATCGTCCACCCGATCGGCGGCCTGTTCATGCTGCGTTCATCTTGCGTGGGTCCTGCGTCCAACGGCGGCTCCTAGCGTGTGCCGCCGGACGACCCGCTCGTGGTCGTCGACCCGGACTGATCGAACCGTTCACGGAGGAACTGCAGTGAAGACGATGCGGCGTGCGCCCCGAGCGCGTCTGGCGGCCGTCGGTGTCGCGACGACCTGTGCGCTGTTCGTGGCCGGGTGCGGTGCAGCGAACGAGGGCGGGGGTGGCGGCGAGGCTGCCGGTGGCGGCGTCAGCGGCACCATCTCCGGTGCCGGTGCCAGCTCGCAGCAGGCGGCCATGCAGGCCTGGATCGCCGGGTTCAACGAGGCGAACCCCGACGCGACCGTCAACTACGACCCGGTGGGCTCCGGCGGTGGCCGCACCCAGTTCGTCGAGGGCGGCACGCAGTTCGCCGGCTCCGACGCCTACATCAAGGACGAGCAGCTGGAGCAGGCCCGCGAGCGCTGCGGCGGCGAGATCATCGAGATCCCGAACTACGTCTCGCCGATCGCGGTCATCTACAACCTGCCGGGCGTCGCCGACCTGAACCTGTCGGCCGCGACCATGGCCGGCATCTTCAACGGCACGATCACCACCTGGAACGCGCCGGAGATCACCGCCGAGAACCCGGGCGTCGAGCTGCCGGCCACCGGGATCACCCCGGTGCACCGCTCCGACGAGTCGGGCACCACCGAGAACTTCACCGAGTTCCTCGGCGCCGCCGCCGGCGACGTGTGGACCGAGGAGCCGGACGGCAACTGGCCGATCCAGGGCGGCGAGGCCGCCCAGGGCACCTCCGGTGTCGTCGGTGCCGTCGGTGCCGGCGAGGGCGCGATCGGCTACGCCGACGCCAGCCAGGCCGGCGACCTCGGCACCGCGAAGCTGCGGGTCGGCGACCAGGACGTCGAGGCGACCCCGGAGGCCGCCGCGCAGATCCTCGAGGAGTCGCAGCGGGTCGAGGGCCAGGGCGACGGCTCGTTCGCCTTCGACCTCAACCGCACCGCCGAGGGCGGCGCCTACCCGATCGTGCTGGTGTCGTACCTGATCGGGTGCCAGACCTACTCCGACCAGGCCCAGGCCGACGTCACCAAGGCCTTCTTCGACTACGTCGTCAGCGACGAGGGTCAGCAGGCCGCCGCCCAGGCGGCGGGGTCGGCTCCGCTGTCCGAGACGCTGCGTGGTCAGATCACCCCGGTGATCGACGGCATCACGGCCGCGGGCTGAGAACCGGGCCGACCGAGTCGCATGTCATCTAGCCAGGAACCCCGGGCGGTGGTCATCATGGAGCCGCCGCCCGGGGTTTCGGGCGCCTCGAACCCCTGCCCAGCGCACCCCTTGCACCCACAGGGATCATCGTGACCACTGCGCCTTCCACGGACGCCGAGCCCACGACCGCCAAGCCGGTCAGCCAGCTCGGGGACCGCATCTTCGCCGGCTCCGCGAAGGGGGCCGGGATCCTGATCCTGGTCGTCCTCGCCGGGGTCGCGGCCTTCCTGCTGATCGAGGCCTTCCCGGCGATCACCGCCGACGAGTCGCAGCTTCCCGGCGGCCTCGTCGTCTACGTCGCCCCGCTGATCTTCGGCACGCTGCTCAGCGCCGTCATCGCGCTCGTGGTGGCGACGCCGCTGGCGGTCGCGGTGGCGCTGTTCATCAGCCACTACGCGCCCCGCCGGCTGGCCCAGGGGCTCAGCTACATCGTCGACCTGCTGGCCGCGGTCCCGTCGATCGTCTACGGCCTGTGGGGCGCGTGGACGCTGGCGCCGCTCTCGCTGGGGCTGACGACCTGGCTGGCCGACAACCTCGGCTGGATCCCGTTCTTCGCCGGGCCCCCGTCCGCGACCGGCCGCACGATGCTGGTCGTGGGCCTGGTGCTGGCGGTGATGATCCTGCCGATCATCACCGCGGTCACCCGCGAGGTGTTCCTCCAGGCGCCCAAGCTGCACGAGGAGGCGGCGCTGGCACTCGGCGCCACCCGCTGGGAGATGATCCGTCTCGCCGTGCTGCCGTTCGGGCGGTCCGGCATCATCTCCGGCGCGATGCTGGGACTGGGACGCGCGCTGGGCGAGACGATGGCGGTGGCCATCATCCTGTCCGCGACCGGCGTCGTGACGTTCAACCTGATCAGCTCGCAGAACCCCTCCACGATCGCCGCGAACATCGCGCTGCAGTTCCCGGAGGCCTCCGGCCTGCGCGTGAACGTACTGATCGCCTCCGGTCTGGTGCTGTTCCTGATCACCCTGCTGGTCAACATGCTCGCCCGCTACATCGTCGAGCGCCGCCGCGACTTCTCCGGAGCGAACTGAGATGTCCACCGGAACCGAACGGAACCGCACCGAGGCCGAGAACGTGACCGGTACCGGCCTCGAGGCCCCTGCCACCACTCCGGCGGTGCTGCGCCGCAAGGGCACCCTGCCGCGGTGGGCGATGCCGGCCCTGCTCGCGGGGTGTGCCGTCGTCACGGCCGGAGCGGTCGCGGCGATCGGCTTCAGCATCGGGCTGTGGCTCTTCCTGACCGTGGTCGTCTACGCGGTCGCCACCCTGCTGGTGTCGCGGGCCGTCGAAGGCGGCCGCCGCGCCGCCGACCGGGTCGTGACGGTCATCGTGACCAGTGCGTTCCTGCTCGCCATGATCCCCCTGGCCTCCGTGCTCTGGACCGTGGTCTCGACGGGCTGGGCGCGGTTCGACGTCCAGTTCTTCACCAACTCGATGCGTGGCGTCGTCGGTGAGGGCGGCGGTGCGCTGCACGCGATCCAGGGCACCCTGATCATCACCGCGCTCGCGGCGGTGATGTCGATCCCGGTCGGCGTGCTGACCGCGATCTACCTGGTCGAGTACGGCCACGGCGGCCGGCTCGCCCGGGCGATCACCTTCTTCGTCGACGTCATGACGGGCATCCCGTCGATCGTCGCCGGCCTGTTCGCCTACGCGCTGTTCGCGCTGCTCCTCGGCCCCGGGGTGCGGTTCGGCTTCGTCGGTGCGGTGGCGCTGACCGTGCTGATGATCCCGATCGTGGTGCGGGCCACCGAGGAGATGCTCAAGATCGTCCCGAACGAGCTGCGCGAGGCCTCGTTCGCGCTCGGCGTGCCGAAGTGGCGGACGATCCTCAAGGTCGTCATCCCGACCACCGCCGGCGGCATCGCCACCGGCATCACGCTGGCGATCGCCCGCGTGATCGGGGAGACCGCGCCGCTGCTGGTCACCGTCGGCCTGGCGACCGGGGTGAACCTCAACCCGTTCGACGGCCGGATGGCGACCCTGCCGGTCTTCTCCTACTACTCCTACGCGGTGCCGGGCGTGCCGCGTGAGCCCTTCATCGACCGTGCGTGGACCGCGGCCCTGGTACTGATGGTCATCGTGATGGTGTTGAACATCATCGCCAGGCTGATCTCCCGCTACTTCGCCCCCAAGACCCGATAGGACTGCGTCGCCATGGGAAAGAGCGTCGAAGCCAAGGACCTGAACATCTACTACGGGTCGTTCCTCGCCGTCGAGGGCGTCAACATGACCATCAAGCCGAAGTCGGTGACGGCCCTGATCGGCCCGTCCGGCTGCGGGAAGTCGACCTACCTCCGGTCGATCAACCGGATGCACGAGGTCATCCCCGGCGCGCGCGTCGAGGGCCGCCTCGAGCTGGACGGCCAGGACCTCTACGGGGCGAACGTCGACCCGGTCGGCGTCCGCCGGCAGATCGGGATGGTGTTCCAGCGGCCGAACCCGTTCCCCACGATGTCGATCTACGACAACGTGATCGCGGGCATGAAGCTCAACAACAAGCGGGCCTCGAAGAAGGAGTTCGACGAGACCGTCGAGCGCTCGCTGCGCGGGGCCAACCTCTGGAACGAGGTCAAGGACCGGCTGGAGAAGCCCGGCTCGGGCCTGTCCGGCGGCCAGCAGCAGCGGCTGTGCATCGCCCGCGCGATCGCGGTGCGCCCGGACGTGCTGCTGATGGACGAGCCGTGCTCGGCGCTGGACCCGATCTCCACCCTGGCGATCGAGGACCTCATCAACGAGCTGAAGAACGACTACACGATCGTGATCGTGACCCACAACATGCAGCAGGCGGCGCGGGTCAGCGACTTCACCGGGTTCTTCAACATCGAGGGCACCGGCAAGCCGGGCAAGCTGGTCGAGCTCGACGAGACCAAGACGATCTTCTCGCAGCCGAGGCAGAAGGCCACCGAGGACTACGTGTCCGGCCGGTTCGGCTGAGCGTCCTTCCGGTACGACCGGCCCCGGAGCCCTCGCGGTTCCGGGGCCGTCGTGCGTCTACAGCGCGATCTCCTCGGGGGTACTGCCGGTGACCGCGTAGACGACGTGCGAGGCCAGGTGCACGGTGTGGTCGGCGAACCGCTCGTGGAACCGGGCCAGCAGCGCGAGGTCGACCGCCGCCGGCACCCCGGCGGTCCAGTCCGCGCCGAACATCAGCTCGAAGACCTGGCGGTGGACCTCGTCGACGGCGTCGTCGTCGGTCTCGAGCTCGCAGGCCAGCACCACGTTGCGGGTGCGGAGCACGGTGACGGCCTTGTCGCCCATGGCGGCGACCCGGGCGCCGTACTCGGTGAACAGCGCATGCGCCTCGGGCGGGATCGCCGACCCGTCCCCGGTGCGCGCGACCGCCTCGGCGATGTGCCGGGCCAGGTCGCCCATCCGCTCGAGCGCTTGGGCGCAGCGCAGCGCGGTGACGACCGAGCGGAGCGGCGCCACCACGGGCTGGTGCAGGTTCATGGTCTCGACGGCCAGCAGCTCGATGGCGGCGCGGTGGCCGTCGATGATGGGGTCGCGGGCGACGACCTGCTCGGCCAGCCGGTGCCGGTCCTCGAGCAACGCGGTCGAGGCGTTGCGGAACGCGGCGGCCACCAGCGGGGCCATCTCGTCGAGCATGGACTGCAACTGCGTCAGGTTGTCGTCCAGCGTCTCCCTGCGCATGGCTGGAACCTTAGGTGCGGCGTCGGAGCGGCTCGGCCGGGGTCCGGTGAACGGTTGATGAACGGACTTCTCACGCGGCGGCGCGGACACCCAGGCGCAGATCCACCTGGAAGCGCTCGGTCGAGCCCAGCACGGTCGAACGGACACCGGTGACCTCGAACCACTCGAGCGCCTGGCTGACCCGGTCCATCCCGTTCCGGATCGCGTCCTCGACGCTGTCGTTCGACGTGCCGATCACCTCGGTGACGACACAGCCCGAATGCTCCATGGGGCAGAAGTGCCCCCATCGCATTCGTGCCAAACCCGATCCGGACACCGCTCACCGACCGGCACGTATGTTCGCCGGACCGGACTGGGCCGTTCAGACGGCGAGCGGACCGGGCATCTGGCCGGTCACGACATACACGATGCGGCGGGCGACGGCCACGGCGTGATCAGCGTAACGCTCGTAGAACCGCGCGAGCAGGGCCACGTCGACGGCGGCCGACACCCCGTGCGTCCAGTTCCGGTCCATCAGCACGGTGAACATGTGCTGGTGCAGGTCGTCCATCGCGTCGTCGTCGGCCTCGAGCTCGGCAGCGGTCTCGAGGTCGCGGGAGCGGATCACCCGGCCCGCCTTCTCCGCGAGGGCGACACCGACCCGGCCCATCTCGGCGAAGTACGGCTTGATCTCGTCCGGGACGACCGCCTGCGGGTGCCGCCGTCGCGCGGCCTGCGCGACGTGCAGGGCGAGGTCGCCCATGCGCTCGATGTCCCCGGCGCCGTGGATGGCGGCGACGACGACGCGCAGGTCGGTCGCGACCGGGGCCTGCAGCGCGAGCAGTCCGAAGGCCTGGTGCTCGGCGGAGGCACGGACGTCGTCGATCCGGATGTCCTCGGAGATGACCTGTTCGGCCAGCTGCAGGTCCGCCTCCAGCAGGGACCGCGTGGCGCGCTCCATGGCGTGGGCGACGGCGTCGCACATGCCGGCCAGGCCGGAGGCGAGCTCGTCCAGCTGCTCCTGGTAGGTGTCGCGCATACCCACGAGCCTAGAGCCGGGCGCGTCACAGTTCAGCCGTAGGAGGTGAACCAATCATGAACGCTGTGCGACGCAGGCTCTCCGGGCCGTGGGCGGATCGGTGTCAGGAGCACCCGGCGACGTCGTCGTCCGGTCCGGGACCGTCCACGACCGGCGGGCCGGCCGCGGACGCGTCGTCCTCCGCGCCGGACGGCCCGGGCAGCGGCTCCTTCTCCCGCAGCGCCGAGAACAGCTGCCGGGCCTCGGTGCGCTGCAGCTCGAGGTGGCCGCGCGTGTTGGGGCCGTCGGCCACCGGCACCGGGAGGAGGCGGGGGCCGGCGTCCGTGGCGGTACCGGCACCGCTCAGGCCCCGGGCGACGGTGAGGATCTCGCCCGCGTCGACGCCGTCCGCCACGACGGCGTCCGACAGGCCCTCCGCGGCCCGGCCGGCGGCGCCCGGGGTGAGCAGCGTGCCGGCGGACAGCGCGTCGCCGAGCGCGGCGGCCAGCACCCGCTGCTGGCGCTGCACCCGGTCGGCGGGCGAGGTGTCGGCGGTCGCGGTCGCGGCGGCGAAGCGGATGGCCGCCAGCCCGTCCAGGCCGACGGTGCCGGCCGTCTCGACGATCGGTCCCAGCACCGGGTCGACCACCGGCCGCTCGGTGCACACCTCGATCCCGCCGACGGCGCCGACCAGGTCCGGGGTGCCGGCCAGGTCGAACGCGACGAACCCGCGCACCGGCATCCCGGTGAGCTGCTGCACGACGCCGACGGTGCAGGCGGGACCGCCGACGTCGTAGGCGGCCGCGAGCGGGGTGCGCGACTCGGCGGGGACGGTCTCGCCGTACCGGCTGGTCCCGGGGTCCCAGCGCGCGCAGGGCGGCCGGGCGACCTCCAGCGTGGCGGGCAGCGACAGCGCGACGGCCGGTCCGCCCCCCGCCGGCTGGTGCAGCAGCACGGCGGTGTCGGTGCGGGCCGGCTCCGGGACCTCCTCGCGGTCGGCCTGCAGGCCGACGACGAGCACGTTCCGGTCACCGGCCTGGGCCGCGGCGTCGGAGACGGAGTCCGAGTCGGGGGAGAGCGCGGCGACCTCGCGGACGCCGTCGTGGACCACGCTGCGCCCGCTGAAGCCGAACGCGGTGCCGGTCAGTACGAGGACGGCCGCCGCCGCGGCGACGATCCGCCACGGCCGCATGCCGGACCAGGGGCCGGCGGCGCCGCGTGGCGGGGCGGCCTCCGGGGGCCCGGACTCCGGCGCGTCCGCGTCCGCGTCCGCCGCCCCGTCCGGGGACGGCGGCGGGGATTCCGGGGGCTTCCGGGACTCGGCGGATTTCCGGGGTCTCGACGGCTGCGGTGCGGCCGGGGACGGTGGTCCGTCCCCGGCCGCACCGGGCGCGCGGCGACGGTGCCCAACGCCGTCGCGACGGGCGCGGGCGGGCCCGTCGGCCCCGGAACCGGGGTCGGGCGTGACCGGCGGCGGGGCGGCCGGACCGGGCCGGCGGGGCGCGTCGCCGGGTGCGGTCCGGTGTGGACCGCTCGGGGCCGCGTCGGTCCCCGGGCGGCCCGGCCCGGGACCGCCACGGGGATCGGGCGGCACCGGGCCGCCGGGCTCCCGGGGCACCGGCCCGCCGCGGACGCGACGCACCCGGGTGGGCGGCGCGGGAACGCCGGGGACCGCCTGCGGTCCGGCCTCGTCCCCGCGGGACGCGGGAGGCGCACCGTCCGGTCGCCGGGGTGCGTTCCGCGGCGGGCCGTCCGGCGGCGGGACGCCGGGCCGGTCGTCGCCGGTTCCACCCGGCGGAGGGGGATCACGGTCGTCGTCGGCGCGGCGGGCACGCCGGGGACGGCGCGCGTCGTCGCCGTGCTGCACCGGGCCTCCTTCTCGCCCGCTCGCCCGAGGTGGTGGTGCGGCGGCGGTGCGCGTGGTCACCGGCCGCGCACGCCGGGGGCCACCGGTCGCGGGACGACCGGCATCCCGAGGTGAATTCTAGGAGGCCGTGACGGGCGGCGGGGTCTCGGGGCGGAACCGGCGCGGGGCCGGTTGGGGGATCGCCCGGCGCCCGGCCGCGGCTCCGGCGAGCAGCACACGGCCGTCGTCGGCCCGGTGTGCGACGGCGTTGCGGCCGGCCTGCTTCGCCGTGTACAGCAACAGGTCCGCCTCCCCGACCAGCGGTTCGACGGGGCCGTCGCCGCTACGGCCGTGCGCGACCCCGATGCTGATCGTCATCCGGAGGTCCGGGTGCAGCTCGCTCCAGCCGTGCGCGGCGACACGTTCCCGGGCCGCCTCGCAGGCGGCGACGCCCTCCTCACGGCCCAGGCCGGGCAGCACCAGGGCGAACTCCTCGCCGCCGTAGCGCGCGCAGAAGGCGCCGCGGGGCAACGCGCGACCCAGTTCGAGGACCATGCGCTGCAACACCCGGTCACCGAAGGGGTGGCCGTGGGTGTCGTTGACCTGCTTGAAGTGGTCGATGTCGGCCAGAGCCAGGCAGACCTGCTGCCCGGGGGCGGACACGAGCAGGTCGGACAGGCGCTCGTCGAGGTAGCGACGGTTGTAGGCGGCGGTCAGGCTGTCGCGGCGGCTCTGCTCGTGCGCTTCGGCGTGCTCGCGCCGCAGCCGGTCGAGCTCGTCCTCGACGGTCGCGGTGCCGGTGCTGCCGTGCAGCAGCCGGACGGCCTCGCGCAGGTGCAGGTAGGCCTGCTCGAAGCGGCGGTTCTCCGCCAGCCGCTCGGCGGCCGCGGTGTGCAGCGCGGCGCGGGCGGCGGGGGAGGACGGCGCGACGCCTGCGGTGTCGTCGCCGGCCGGCTCCGGCGGAGACGGCGGCGTCACCGGGACCGGATCGGGCAGGGTGCGCCACGTCGAGCGCACGAGCCTGCGCACCGTCCACGCCGTGTCGGTCACCGTCCACCTCCCGTCCCGGTTCCTGTCCCGTCGACCTATCAACATCATTCGGCGCAGCCGGCGCACCGCTTGAGGGCGCCGGCACGTGCGGTACCCGTTCCGGTTGCCGCGTCCCCCGGGCCGGGGAACGCCATGATCGCGCGCAGCGTTCAAGATCAGCCGCCGGAGTGCCCGACGTCCGCCGCGAAGGGCACCGACGGGTCGTCCGGGTCGTCGAGCCAGTGTTCGGGCAACACGACGCGACCGGGCGAGCCCTGCCGGCCTCGGGGGCCGTCCGCCTCGGCGGGGAACGGCTCGTGCGGGTCCAGTCCGGACTGCAGCTCGTCGAGGTGGTCGATCGACTCGACCATGCCCAGGCTGCGCCGCAGCTCCGGACCGACCGGGAAGCCCTTGAGGTACCAGGCGATGTGCTTGCGGACGTCGCGGATGCCCTTGTGGTCGCCCATGTGCTCGCAGAGCAGCACTGCGTGCCGGCGCAGCGTCGCCGCCACCTGACCCAGGTTCGGGGCCGCCGGGAGCTCACGCCCGGCGAACGCGGCCTCGAGGTCCCCGAACAGCCACGGCCGGCCGAGACATCCCCGACCGACGACGACGCCGTCGCACCCGGTCCGGGCGACCATGTCCAGCGCGTCCTGGGCGGAGAAGATGTCGCCGTTGCCGAGCACCGGGACGTGCGCCGGGACCGCCTCGCGCAGCCGGGCGATGGCCGACCAGTCGGCCGCGCCCGAGTAGCGCTGCGCGGCGGTGCGGGCGTGCAGCGCGACGGCGACCGCGCCCTCGTCGACCGCGATCCGGGCGGCTTCGAGGTGGGTGTGGTGCTCGTCGTCGATGCCGATCCGCATCTTGACGGTGACGGGCAGGTCGCCGGCGCCCTTGACGGTGGCGCGGACGATGCGGCGGAACAGCTCCCGCTTGAACGGCAGCGCGGCGCCGCCGCCACGGCGGGTGACCTTCGGGACCGGGCAGCCGAAGTTCATGTCGATGTGGTCGGCGAGATCGCGCTCGGCGACCATCTCCGCGGCCCGGCCCAGCGAGGTGGGATCGACGCCGTAGAGCTGCATGGAACGCGGGCTCTCGTCGGCGTCGAAGGCGATCATCCGGAACGTCAGCGGGTTCTTCTCGACCAGCCCGCGGGCGGTGATCATCTCGCAGACGTAGTAGCCGGCGCCCTGCTCGCGGCACAGGCGTCGGAAACCGGGGTTGGTGATACCGGCCATCGGCGCGAGCACCACCGGCGTCTCGACCTCGTGGGGGCCGATGCGCAGCGGGGGCAGCACGCGCCGCCGGGGGGCGGGGGCGTCGGTCCGGTCGTCACGGACCGTCGTAGCGGTCACGTCGACCATTGTCCCAGGCATCGACTGCCGGGGTCGCCCCCGCCCACCGGGTGGCGCCTCGCGTGCGCCGAGATCAGAAGTCGACGGTCACGCAGGCCGGGCGGCCACCGGCGGTGCCGGCGTGGCCCGCGTGGGTGGCGGTCGGCTCCTCGTGCAGGACCACCGAGGCGGCGCGACGGTCGTCCGGGAAGGCCCACGGCACCGTGCTGGTGGCCTCGCCGGCCCCGTTCTCGTCGGTCGTCACGTCGAGCCAGATCTCGTTCTGGGCGTTCGCGTAGGCAGGGTCGACGCTGGGGGTGACCGGGTCGAGGGAGTACTGGAAGTGCGGGCCGGCGTCGCCGCCGTCGGTGGGGGTGCACGGCTCGGTGTGCGCGTGCGAGCCGTAGGTCCGGTTCGGTACCAGGCCCTCGACCCGCAGGGTCGTGGTGGTGGAGCCGTCGGCTTCGGAGTTGGTCACCTCGACGGTGGCGCCGGCGGGGACCAGCTCGGTGTCGTAGGTGAAGGCGGGGCCGTCGCCGCCCTCGGTGTAGGTGGCGGCGACCTGGACCTGGCTCGTCCCGGTCTGCTGGGTCTGCTCGGTGGTCTGCGCTGCGGCGTCGGCCTCGTCGGCCGGGGCGTCGGCGCCGGCGCAGGCGGTCAGGACGAGTGCGGCCGATGCGGCCAGCAGGGCGATCCGCGCTGGGGTACGGACAGTCATGATCGACAGCATGGAGTAACCGGACTAATCGGGCGAGCCGAGTCGGTCGGATACATCAGGTCGGGTGTCGGCTACCGTGAGCGGGTGACTGCTCAGGTTGCGGAGCGTGTCGACGACGATCCCCTGGACGCGATCGCCGAGCCGGTGCCGTGCGTGCGGTGCTCGAACGGTGCGTTGCTGACCATCGTCGGGAGGTGTCCCGACTGCATCTCCGACATGGGGCGCAACTTCCCGGACGAGCGGGAGGCCTGGAAACAGGAGCTCACCGCGGCCATCGAGAGCCGCGAGGAGTGATCCTCCGGCGCTTGGTGTCGGAGTGACGAGATCGTCCGGACGGGTTGTACGGTGATGTCGGTCCGCTCCGGCGGTGGGTGGGTCAGGGCCTCTAGCTCAATCGGCAGAGCAGCGGACTTTTAATCCGCGGGTTCGGGGTTCGATCCCCCGGGGGCCCACACAATCCCCAGCTCACAGCGTCGGCGTGATCGTCCGACCAAGATCGCAGTACCACTTTGGGGCCACTTACTCGTTCTCTTCGGTCTCGAACATGCCTTCCAGGACCTCGGCGGTCTCACGGTCGGTGAGCCGGCGCCCGAGGTAGCGGTCCTGCGTCATGCTGATCTTGGAGTGGCCGAGCTGGTCGCTGATCTTCCGCGCGGACACGTTCGAGTCGTCCAGGAAGCTCGCCACCGTCTTTCGCAGCGTGTGACTCACGAGTCCGTCGAGCTCGGCGTCGTCGCGGACCTGACGCCAGACGCGGCGGACGTTCGTGGGATCACGCCAGCCACCGAGGGAGTCCGGGAACACCGCTTCTACGCCCGGACCGATGGCCAGACGTCGGCGCTTGAGCATGGTGATCGCCCACGAGGGGAGCGGTACCAGTCGCTCGCCGTTGCGGCCCGACTTGGTGGACGGCAGCCGCAGCAGGCCGACCCCGGTCCGGCGGACGAGGCGCCAGCGGATGTCGACAGCTCCCGCGTCGAGGTCGACTTCCGACCAGCCGATGGCCAGGGCCTCGCCGATCCGGACCCCGGTCGCGAGCATCATCCGAGTCAGGTCGGGCAGGTCCCAGTCCCGGGCCTTCTGGCTCTGCTCCACGGCGTCGAGCCAGGCGGTGCGTTCAGCGGCGGTCAGTGAGCGCGGCGGCCGGCGGGGCTCGGAGTCGATCCGGGCCACCTCACGTACCGGGTTGTAGGCGATCGCGCCGTGCCGGGCGGCGAGCTTCATGACGCCCGAGATCACGATCTTCGCCGTACGGGCGCGGGAGGCCGAGCGCTTCTTGATGACACTGAGCGCGCGGTCGACGACGGGCGTGGTGATCTCCCGTATCCGCATCTCGCCGAGGGCCGGCTTCACGTGGCGCCGGTAGATCGAGCGGTAGATGTCGAGCGTGCCCGGGCTTCGCCGTCCGGACTCGACGGCCTCCTCGACCTCGGCAAGCCACATGTCCGCGACCTTGCCGACCCGGGTGTCCGGCACGACCTCCGACTCCTTCACCGGCGTATGGCGGTCGACCAGAGCGGCCCGGAGAGCGCGGACGGCGGCGGCCTTGGACTTGCCGCGCCGCTTCACCTGGCGGGACACGCCGTCGAAGTCACGGAAGCGGGTCTCGGCCACCCAGCCGGAGCCGTCCTCCCAGGTGGTGATGGCTCCGTAGCTGCCGAGCGGCATCGGTGGCCGTGCCATCAGGCCACCCCGTCGTCGAGGTTGTCGAGCCACGTCGCGACGTCGGTGGGCCGGTAGCGCAGGTGCTTGCCCACCCGGCGGCACGGCGGCCCGTAGCCGGTCTGGCGCCACGAGTAGAGCGTCTGCACCGGGACCCGCAGGTACTCCGCGACGTCCTGCACCGTCCACAGCGGAGCGATGAGCTGGATCTCGTCCATGTCGGGTCTCCTGTCAGGCTGCGTGATCGTCGGTTGCCGAACGGCCGTCGGGTAGTGCGTCGGTGGTCGCCAGGACGGCAGCGTCGTAGTCGGCGCGCCATCGACTTCGCTGGTTGATCGCGTGCAGCAGCAGCACCGTGCGCGGCGGCACGTCGGTGTCGCCGGGCTTGGTGGTCTCCCAGGCGAACGGGCCGTCATCGACGGCGTAGGCGGGCTGGACTCCGGCGCGGTCGAGGAGTTGCCGAACGAATGCGGTCCGCTCGGCCCGGTGATCGGACAGGCTCTTGTTGGACCACTTGCGCGAGACCAGGACGCGTCGTCCGGCGATGCCGAGGTGTTCAGGCTTGTGCGCCTTGCCCTTGCAGTGCCCGGGCACGGTTCCGGGCCGGGCGCTCTTGGGTTCGATGCCGTAGATCAGCCAGATCGGGCAGCGCGGCGAGCAGGGGGTGGTGGCGAGTTCGGCGGCCAGGCGGCGGGCGTGCTCGCGCTGCCGGGTGGTGGCGGTGTCGTCGAGGCCGGCGGCCTGCCCGACGGACTTGGTGAGGTACTTGGTCAGGTAGCCGATGTGGCGCCCGGCTTCTTCGGAGCCGCCGAGGATGCCCTTGACGTGGACCTGGGGTCCGAACACGACGGTGTGCGCCGGGGTGGTCAGGGTGTCGGGGTCGGTGGCCTCGTCCCAGGTCGGGAGCGGGGCGCGGGTGTCGGGGTCGACGAAGGCGCGGTGGTGGTTGTCCCAGCGCGGCAGCTTCTCGCCGCTGTAGCGGATCTCGTCGTGCGCGGGCCACCACACCTGGTGGTAGGTGGCGGCCGTGATCGCGCGTAGTTCGGCGCGCGGGATGGTGCCCCGGATGGCGGCGTGGAAGTGCGGGGCGCCGCGTTTCTGGGGTTCGACGGTGCCGAAGTACTGGACGTCCCAGCCGACGCAGCGGCGCGCGTTCTGCCAGAACCGGTCGAGCAGTTTCGGGAAGTGGATCGCGTCGCGGGCGGCACGGCGGTAGTCGTAGCTGTCGGGGTCGAGCGCTGCGCCCTGCTTGTCGACCCGCCCGTACGAGTCGAGCGTGAGCGTGAGGAAGGTGGAGGGCCGGTACTTGCCGCCGAACACGCGCCCGACGGTGCGGTCCTCCACCGGCCGACGCGGGAGGTTCGGCGCATCCTGCCGCCGCCGCGTGGTCCGGCGCACGGTCTGCGGAGCGGGGTCGAGCGGGGCCAGGCGGCCGCGGACGCCGAGGGCGCGGAGTTCGGCGTCGATCTCGGCGACCGTCTCACGGATCTCCTCGCATTCGGCGTCGTCACCGGCGGTGCGGGCGTCGGTGTAGGCGACGTGCAGGTCCGCCCGCACCGCCATCAGTTCCTTCTGCGCCGCGGTCGGGTCGGCGGGTTTGGCGATCGGTTCGTTCTCGAGGTGCCAGCCCTCCCGGCACTGCACCATCCGCAGCCGACGCGCCTTCTCCGCACACGGGCGGCACTGGTCCTCCCGCGTCGACCCGCACGGCACGGGGACGACGTCGACCCGGCCCGAGGTCTGGTCGATCCGGCGCATCGCGAGCGGGCGGACGCAGACCCCGTGATCCTCCGCGAGCTGCGTGGCCACCTCGTTCGAGAGCGCCAGCATCGCCTTCTGGGCGCGAGTGAGCTTGTCCTGATCGATCGGCTCCGCAGGTGTCTCCGGCGCGGTCACGCAGCACCTCCGGCCTCGTGCTCGGTAGGGGACGGCAGCGCCAGCACCGGCGCCGCGGCGGTGCGCGGGAGTGCTCCGGAGACGAAGCCCTCCAGCGCCTTGATCGCCTCGTCGGACACCCAGCCCGCCCGCACCCGGAGCGGTTCGCGGATGCCCTCGCCGAACAGGTAGCCGACGCCGGCCTCGGACTCGCCGATCCGGTTCGCCCACGCTCCGCGGTCGTACGCGTGATCACCCAGCACCATCCCGACGTGGCTCTTGGACGCCACCCGAAGGCACACCCGGCGCGGGAACAGCTCCCGGACCGGGACGGTGTCCTTCGTCGGCTCCTGGACGTAGCCACGCACCGTGAAGCCCAGCGCGCGCCCCTGGGTGGTCAGCAGCGCGATCCGCTCGGTGATCGCCTCCCGAGTCTTGCGGTCCCCGACATAGCGGATCAGCGCCCCGATCTCGTCGAACTCGATCAGTTCGAGCGGTGTCTCCCGGGTTATCGGGACGGTCCGCACCGAACCGGCGTGCGCGCGCTTGCGGGCCTCCATGGACTCGACGAGCTCGTCGAGCATCTCCAGGGTGTCCCGGCTGGTCACGGTGTAGCGGTGGAACAGCCGGCGGCCGTAGGCCAGCTCCATGCCCTTCGGGTCGATCCCGTTGACCCGCACCAGGCCGTCGCGGATCGCCGGGGCGATGGCCAGCAGTGGGGCCCACATCAGCGAGCCCTTGCCCGCCCCGGTGGCCCCGGCAACCAGCGTGTGTCCGCCGATGAGGGACTGGTGCCAGTCGGTGCCGTACTCGGTGCGCCCCGACCACACCCGGCGCAGATCCACCGCCGCGCCGTTGACACCGGCCAGGTGCTCGACCGCCGGAGCCGCGGTGACCCCGGCCAGCAGGTTGCGCCGCTGGAAGTCGATCGACACCACGTTCGGCGCCAGCTCCCGGACCTGACAGCGCGCGACCCCGCGGGCGACGGCCAGCGCACGAGCGGCCTCGTCGAATGCCTCCGGGGTCTGCCCGGGCACCAGCCGGACCCGGACCTCGTCCCACGACGGCCCGGACCGCACCCCGAGCACGCGCGGGATCTGGTCACGACGCGGCCGGTGGCGGGGCGCGGTCGAGGTCCGGGCGAGCGGGTTCACCTGCAGGACGACCGGCGTGCCCGGGTCCGGGACGGTGAGGTGGCAGGCGCGCAGCCAGCGCGGGAGCCGCGGTGCGTAGAACGCCCAGCGCAGCCACCAGGCCCGCAGCCGGCGCCCGGCGAGCCGGTCGAACGTCGGCACCGACGCCATCCGCCACCACCCGAGCCCGACACCGGCGACCACGGCGGTGACCAGCAGGGAGGGCCAGCCGAACAGCCAGCACCATGCCGCGACACCGGCGACGGTGGCGGTCGTGCGCCAGTGCCGGGCGAGCCAGACGACCGTGATCGCGGTGGCCTTGCAGACCAGCCAGAGCGCGATGAACACGACGGCGACGACGGCCAGCGCCTCCAGGACACGGCCGAGGACCTGGCCGAGCAGGTAGAGCAGGTACAGCAGCACCGCGGCTCCGGCGCCGAGCAGGACGAGCGTTCCGGTGGTGGTCATCGACGTCCTCCCTTCCGTCGGACGGTCGTGAGCGGGACGAGGGCGAGCTGATCGAGGTGGTCTGCGCAGCGACGACGGCGCGGGTCGGGCCGCTCCTGCAGGGGGGTCCGGCAGACCTCGCAGCGGGGCGGACGCTCCGACTTGGCGGTCATGCGACGTCACCCCCGATCTCCGGGGTGGTGATGGCGAGCCCGGCACGGTGCAGGACCCGGCGCTCACCAGGTGTGGTGCCGCCGACGACCCCGAAACGACGGGCCGGGTCCTCGGTGGCAAGGACATCGGCCAGGCAGGCGGCACGGACCGGGCAGCCCCGGCACACCCGGCGCGGCGGCTCGGTCGACGCGGCCCGGTCATCGACGGGGAAGAACAGCTCGGTGTCGAGGCCGAGACACGCCGCATCGTCACGCCAACCACGCCCAGCCGTGGCGTCGGCGAGAACGAGGCGCAGCAGCGGGAACCGGCCGGCGCGGGCGCTCACCGAACCGCTCCGTCCACCAGACCGGGCACCAGGGGCTCGGTCAGGCCCAGCTCGTGCCAGTTCGACATGGCGCCGGCGACGTCGGAGGTCGGACGCTGCTCCGCGCGCGCCGTCCAGTCGGCAGCCGTGTCGGCCCAGAACCGCACCTCGCGCTCGGCCGCGCAGCGAGCGACGACGACGGCCTCGATGAACACCGCCGGGGTGTCGTGCCGGCGGACGGTGTCGCGCTCCAGGACGCCCCACCAGCGGGCCCGGCGGGCGTACAGCTCGGCCAGCCGGTGAGCGCGCGCAGCGTGACCTGCTGCGTCCCCGGCCCGTGCGGGACCGATGTCGAGGATGGCCTTGGAGACGCGGCCGAGCCCGGCCTGGACGAGCCGGGACACCGGCACCACGGCGGCGATGTGGTCGGTGGTCTGGGCATGACGGGGTAGGGAGACGTGCGGGGTCATCTACGCTCGGTGTCCTTCCGAACTTGTGTGCCTGCCAGGGCGACGGGTGAGGGAGATCCGGAGGGGAGCCCGGTGCTAGCGGGCTTCCCTCCACCTATGCGACGGCTCCGGACACACTGATCAGGCCGCGTCCTGGTTCTTGCTCGGCGCCGGGCGGTGGTTGCCCGGAGCGCGCATCCCGGAGGCCCGGAAGCTGTAGGCCACGCGGGGCCGGCCACCGTTCTCCTGCACGTACGGGGTGACGGTCAGGCCGTCGAACTCCACCGGCCGGAACGGCAGCCCGGCCGCGGTGTCCGGCGGGACCGGCTGGTGGGTGGCGGCGATCTTCACCGTCACGGTCTTGTCGGATCGACGGGCGTTCGGGTCCGCGTCGAGGACCGACACCGACCACACCGGCAGCCCGGACTCCTTGTCGAGCTGCTGCACCGGGCGGCCCGGGGCGGACTTGTCGAAGTCCCGGACCGGCTCGACCTCGGACACGATGAACGCGCCGTGCGGGAACACGTCGCCCATCGCGACTGGGAACTTGTTGGTGATCGCCATCTCGGACCCTTCGTTTATCCCTCTAAACTCGGATGGCCGGACTGACCCCGAGTTGGTTGAGGGGGGGTAAACGCAGAGTGGCCGGTTCGCCAGGCGGTGTCAAGACCCCCTAAACTCGCCGACGTGAGCGGTCCTGACGACTTCGACGCCGTACGCGCCGACCCGGACCCGATCAGCCGCGGGCGTCGGGCCACGGCGCTGATGTCGCTGTACCAGCAGCGGGCGACCGAGCTGGCCCGATTGCGCCGAGAAGCCATCGAGCAGGCGCACGCCGAGCAGGAGATGACCTACTCGGAGATCGCGAACGCGCTCGGGATCACCAAGGGCCGCATCACCCAGATCCGTAGCGGGGCGCCGGCTCGCGAGCGTGCCTTCTTCGGAGTAGGGCCGGTGGCTGTCGGGGTGCCGCTGCGCGAAGGCACGGACACACGGATGCGGTCCTACGTCGACGCCACCGACCTGACCAGCCAGTCGGAGGCAGCAACGCTCCTCGGGACGCTGTCGCTGGCCGCCGAGCCGGTCACGATCGCTCCGGACCAGCAGGAGCCTCCGACGGGCGACACCATCGTGATCTGCGGGCCGAAGTCAGCACCCGTCGGCGCCGAGCTCCTCGACTCCGACCCGGCCCTGGGCATGGTGCGCGAGTCTGACCGCTGGTGGATCGCGGTCCGTGAGACGGGGGAGCGGCTCGGGTCCCCGCTCGGGGACTCCCCGCCGGCCGAGGCTGACCTCGGATACCTGTCTCGCCGTCGCGACGGTGGTCGGGTCGTGGTGCACGTCGCGGGCATCCACAGCCCGGGATCGCTCGGCGTCCTGCACTACCTCGCCGGGAACCTCCGTTCGCTGCATCGCACAGTCGGCGAACGAGACTTCAGCTTGGTCGTGCGCTGCGATCTCGACGGCCCGAGGATCGCCGACTCGGCGCTGGTCAGCGGACCGCACTTCTGGTGATGCGCGCAGCCACGGCTCAGCTCGCAGGAGGCGAGCGTAACGCTGACCGTGTCCTGGTCGCCGAGGACGCTGTAGTCGTGCTCGACGGGGCCACTGCGTTCGAGCCCGTCGACCTGGACCCGGGGGAGTACGCCGAGGCCATCGGCCGGGAGATCGTCCGGCGGCTCCCTGGCGCGACAATCACAGACGCTGTAGCCGGAGCCATCGAGGACACCGCGGACGCCTACGATCTGCGCGCCGGGCAGTCGCCGTCGAGCACGGTAACCGTGCTGCGGGTCCGCGAAGAAGAGGCCGACCTGTACGTCTTGGGTGACAGCCCAATCCATTACGGCACTGGCGGGTGGGTGAACTTACTGCGAGACGGTCGGCTCGACCACCTTGCGCCGGCGGAACGAGCCGCCTATGTGGACGCGCTCCGAGCCGGTAGAGGCTACACCGCGCTGCACAGGCGGATCCTTGTGCAACTCCAGCAAGAGCAGCAACGGCATCGGAACCGACCCGGCGGGTATTGGATCGCCGAGGCCAATCCCGATGCCGCACATCACGGCGTCACGCGCGCCGTCCCGCGGGAGGAGATCTCCTGGGCGGTCCTGGGCACCGACGGAGCTACTGATCTGCTCACTGACCGAGCGGACACGGCATGGCCGCATATCGCCGCCTACGACGACGCTCAGCTCCAGGACTTGCTCGTCCGGCTGCATCGGTGGGAACGCGATGCCGACCCGAATGGCCAGCGACTCCCACGAGCCAAACGCCACGATGACAAGACTCTTGCGGCAATAACCGTCACCTATCCGTAGCGCTAGAACCCAAGGACAGCCATTCGTCCACGGAGTGCTGACTTCTGGATTCT
Source organism: Pseudonocardia nematodicida (assembly GCF_040105385.1). Lineage (NCBI taxonomy): Bacteria > Bacillati > Actinomycetota > Actinomycetes > Pseudonocardiales > Pseudonocardiaceae > Pseudonocardia > Pseudonocardia nematodicida. The sequence goes on along the minus strand of NZ_JBEDNQ010000004.1, from coordinate 34,674 downwards.
CAAGATCTCGGGCCGCTCGTGCACGGCGCGAAAGGTTGTAACAGCCAGCTCAATGGCTCGACGCCGGTGTGAGTCAGCATCTGTTTCGTCTAGCTCCTGTCCGCCATGCACCAGACGGCTCCTTGCCCTGTACAGCCCTTGAAGCTCTCGCATGAGTGGCTCGCGGAGGGGCGGATTATCGGCGTGGATGATATTTGCCATTGCGCCACATACGCGGAACGTGCTCTCGCCTTCAGACGTTCCGAAGAGATTTTCCCAGGCGATGATTGAGTCGATAAATCCGTCCATCGGGTCTGGACGGTTAGTGGCAGCGTTTACTAGGCGTCGCATTCCCATGTCGAGCGACTCAGGTTGCTGAACGACGCGGGCTGCCCAGTGTCTAAGGAGGCCTTCATCGTCCCGTGTGATGGTTTGCCTGGGGAAGAGTCCCGAGAAATTTGCATTCTGCCCTATCGCCGTACCGTTTGCATATGTCAGCGGGTTCGCGACGGTGCTGCTCAGATATATGGGAGCAATCATCTGCTCGGCTGATCTAGCGAGAAGAAGCGAGAATCTAGCTTGATCGAATCGCCTGCTTTGCTCTTTATAAAAGGCTGAGTACACCTTATCGAAAGTACCGAATCGCCTATGTGTTTCTTCAACTGAGTCGCTAGGAGGAGGCCAAGGCTCGGCGCCCAGCATTCGTACGTCGGTAGGGATTTCGAGGACGCAGAACTCCTGCCAGTCAGAATGTAGGAGCCGCCGGTCTGGCTTGGTGGCCGGCCTCAGTTTGAACATCCCTAGGTCAACGTGCTCCTTTACGTCGATATTCGATACGGCGAAGATTGAGCGAACCTGCGTGAGCTGCCCAGAGGCCAGTCGGCGCGCGCATCGTATGGTCTCTTCGGTCGCGCTAAGAAGTCGGTCGAACGATCCAGAATACTGAAAATGTAGTTCATCGAGAACGTTCTGAACCAAGGAGTTGACTGCGCCAGCTAGTTGGTAAGTGCCACCGAAGCCATTTGACCAGATTGTATCACTCTGAATGTTGAAAATCTTTGAAACTGATTCAGTGTCATGCGGCTCGTCGCCGACGGGGAATAGTTTAGTAAGTTCGGAGTCGTTCAAGAATGCCGTACAAAGTCGGGTGTAGGCGTTGTGTCGGAATGCGCTGTACTCGAAGAAGTGTCCAGGTCCACTCTGGCCGTGCTCGTCCCTGTGTGAGGAGTTGATTAGAGTGAGGGCATAAACGTCACGACAAATTGAGTACAGGGCATCTACAACTTCGTCGCCAGTCTCAACGGCGGACTCTTGTTCGTTCCTACACTGAAGCCGGAATCCACGAATGGAATTCGAAAGAGGATTCTGTTCCGTACACTGGAACAGTAACTCGACAAATTGGTGAAGCTGATGCGAGTCGACACCTCGAAGGTGTCCGCCAAGGTCGTCGAGCTCTGACGCTACTTCAGCCTGCGTGGGTGACAGGACTTCCGGAAAATCTGGCGAGTCAAGACCCAAGGTGTACGCGACAAACTCCGAGCCGAAGGCCCATGCGGCGCTATGAAGCACAACTCCAACCGTAGCGCATTGCCGAATCCGCCTCTATGGGATCAAGGCGCCGCCTCCGGCGGCGCGGGGCCGGCCACGCCGGCCCCGTCGCTCGCTCACTACACCTCCGGCCCGTTCGCGGCGCCGTGACCGGCTACCCGACCCCGTGCAGCGAGTCCGCCCTCGCTCTCCGATGACTCTGCACCCCATCGCGGGTCTACCGAGTTGACCAAGCACGTCGGAGGGAGCCAGATGCTGGAAGCACGAACGGCGGTCGTCTACGTTGCCGCCGGTTCAGTCGGTAGAGCAGTCGCACGAGCCTTCGCGGACAAGGGCGCGCGCGTCCATCTCACGGGCCGAACACTTACTTCGCTGCACGGGCTCGCCGATGAGTTAACGGCATCAGGTGCCAGCGTCTCCACCACCGCGCTCGATGTCACTGACGCTGCAGCGATGTCCGACCATGCTCGTTCGATGAAGGAGTCGGACGGCCGAATCGACATCGCCTTCACTGCCGTCACCTACGACGAGGTCCAGGGCACGGCCCTGCACGACATCCCCGTCGACGATGTCGAGCGGACACTGATGACGACCTCACGTGCTCACCTGCACGCCGTCCGGGCGATCGCGCCCTACATGATCGAACAGCACGACGGCGTCATCCAGACCATGGTCGGGTACGGCCCGCCCCATCCGCTGATGGGGTCGACCGCACTTGCCTGGCAACTGGTCGAGGCGATGTACCGCCAGTTCGCCGTCGAGCTCGGGCCCTCCGGTGTGCGGGTCCAGTGGTTTCGGACTGGGGGATTCCGAGAGTCGATCCTCGACGCCCCTGACTACGGCAGTAGCTACGCCCGAGACACCTCGACGGCTGAGCTGCTGGCATCCCTGGAAGAAGGGACTGCGCTGGGGCGTATCCCGTCGGTTCACGACGCCGGAGCGTTCGCTGCCTTCGCGGCGAGCTCGGCCGGCCGTTCCCTGACGGCTACTGGGTTCAATATGACCAGTGGGGCGTTCTCCGACTGACTCTCAATAGCGACTACGACCGGGCTCCGCCCGCACCCGACACCGCTCGGAGATCCGGGTAGTGCGACGGGGCTGCTGATCTCCTCACGGCGCGCCGAGACGGCAGCCAGACCGAGGGGCGGGGAACAAGGCTGGACCCCGTACCTTGCACCCCACCCCTCGGCCCGGCAGGGACGAGCCCGCGCCGCGAGGAGATCACCAGCAGGCCGGGTGCATGGTCGAGAAGCCCCGCGTGGGACGCTTTTGGGACACGAAACGACGCGAGAAGGGTCGGATTTGACCCCGAACGACCACCAGTCTGCGGGTGAGAGTTCGCAGGTCACCCTAGGTTTCGAGGCCCAGCCGTCAGCACGGCTTCAAGATCCGCGGGTTCGGGGTTCGATCCCCCCGGGGGCCCACCAGGCGTTTCTCTTGATCCACAGCCTCGATCGCGGCGTTCGTGGAATCAATTGTGTACATGCCTGCCGGCAGAGTTTCGACGGTGTCGCGGTGAGTGTCCTGGCTGATTCGACCCCGCGGGCCACGTCGGGGTGCGTGTGGCCGTCTCGCGTTACCGAGACAGGCGGCCGTCCGCGGCGAGACACGCTCGGCGAATGGACGGGGCGGCCGCACCCTGCGAGAGCGGAGTGGACTGTGCCGCGCTCGACCGCGGGTGATCGACGGCAGCCCCCCGGCACCTCCCGCGCTGCCGTCGCATTGATCTCGACATGCTGGACCTTGGTCGCACGCACCGCTATGAAGACGGTTCACGATCGGTCGTGCTGGACGGTTGCGCGGCAGACACAACGAGCGGGTCGGGGGAGACGCATGCCTGAGACGCCGGTAGGCGGCTTCCCCGCAGCGTGGGCTACGGGCTGCGACGCGCTGTACTCCGCCGAGCGTCTGGACGCTCTGAAACGCACCGGTCTCGGGGCAGACGCGGATCAGGAGATGGACCGCATCGCCGCGTGGGTGAAGCGGGCGTTGTCCGTGCCGACGGCGCTGGTGTCGCTGGTACAACCCGACCAGCAGGTGTTCCCAGGGATGGTCGGGATGCCCGAGCCTGTCGCCACTAGCCGTGCGACCCCCCTGTCGCACTCGTTCTGCCAGTACGTCGTTGCGGCCGCGCGCCCGCTGGTGATCAGCGATGCGCGTACCGATCCGCTGGTGGCCGACAATCTCGCGATCCCGGATCTCGGGGTCATCGCCTACGTCGGGATGCCGCTGACCGACGAGAACGGCCAGGTCCTGGGCTCGCTCTGCGCCATCGACGGCCGGCCACGCGACTGGCGTGTAGAGGAGATCGCCACCCTCCGCGAGATCGCGCGATCCTGCTCGACCGAGCTGCGACTCCGGCTCGCCCAGTACGACGCGCTCCTCGAGAGCGGCCGCCGTGATCGCGAGGAGGACACCCGACGCCGGTCCCACGAGCGCAGCCGCATGCTGCTGACGGCGTCGCAGGACTTCACCGACACCACCACGGTGCAGGACGTGCGTGACCGGATCGGGGACCTGCTGCGTAGTGAGCTGCACCCCGTCTACGCCGAGACGGTCCTGCGGGATGCCAAGGGGCGGCTGCACAACCTGCCGGTCGGAACCGAGACACCGACGGGGACCGAGTCCGGCGATGTCGACCCGACGGCTCCCGCGACATTGACCTCGTCGCCGCGCGAGCGGACACCGTCGGCGACCGCGATCCGGGAAAGACGGGTCGTCCACTACAGCGATCTGGCCTCCTTCGCGGCCGACCATCCACCGGAGGTCGTCGCCATGATTCGCGACCGTGGCCTGCACACCGTCGTCGCTGCTCCGGTGCCGGGAAGATCGGAGCCGGACGGAGCCATCCTGCTGGGCTGGGACCGGCCCGATGCCGTCGAGACCTCGGATCTGCTGACGATCGCCACGGTCGCCGGTTACGCCGGTCAGGCGCTGCTACGCGCGCGAGTCCTGGAGCATCACGCCACTGTCGCCCACGAGATGCAGGACGCCCTGCTCACCGTGCTACCCGAGGTCGAGGGGATCACGATGGCGGCCCGCTATGCACCGGCCGACAGCCGGCACAACGTCGGCGGAGACTGGTACGACGCGGCGCCGCTCGCCGATGAGCGGGGGCTCGCCTTCTCCGTGGGCGACATCGTCGGGCACGACCTGCCGGCGATCACGTTGATGGGACAGACACGGTCGATGTTGCGTCAGGCCGCGTGGGACCACCCCGGGGAGGGACCTGCCGCGATCCTCTCTGCGTTCGAGCTGGCCAACCGTGGCTTGGGGCTCGGGGCGAAGGGCACCGCGGTCGTCGCTCAGCTGAGCGTGGACGGACGAACGGGCCGCATGATGCGCTGGAGCAACGCCGGTCATCCGCCCCCGATCCTGCTGCACCCGGACGGACGCACCGAGTCCCTCGTCGACCATGACTCGCTCTTCGGATTCGACCTCATGCTCGCTGAGGACCGGCATGACCACGTCCGCCGACTTGTACCGGGAACGACGGCCTTCCTGTACACCGACGGTCTTGTCGAGCGGCCGGGACAGGACATCGATGCCGGAACCGACGCGCTGGTCGAGGTGCTCGACCGTGCGCGGAGCGGGTCTCCGGACGAGATCGTCGACGCAGCGATGGCGATGCTGCCCCCGGCCGCCCGCGACGACGCTGTCGCGTTCGCGATCCGCATCGACTGATCGCCCCGCACTTCGATGCGGTCACGTCGCCGCAGGTAGCCGGGCCGGCATCTCGTCGAGGCGGCAATTATGGTGCTGTCGGCGTCGGCCCGTTCCCACGGTGCCGACGGCGCTCCTGATCGCTCGTCGTCGCAGGGAGAGTGTGCTGGAGATGGAAGACAGTTCAGTCGGTCTCCCGGCATACGTGCGGCTGGTGGGGGACATGCCGGCGCGGCTCGCTGTCGCAGTCGCGGCAAGGGCGATCGACCCCGCAGAGGCTCACGATCTCGTCCTCCGTGCCCGGTCCGTGCTCGACGTGCGGCTGGCCGAGGGTCGGGAGCACAAGACAGTCCCCGGAGCGCCCCGATAGCGCGACCCCCGGCACGGGAGGCAGCGGTCGGACTCGTTCGAGAAGCGTCCGCTGGGACTGCTCGGTGGACGCGCTGTCGCCCTGCTCGTTCGACGACTCGATCGAGTTGTCCTGAACGATCGACCGGCCGCCGCCGCCCATCGAGTCCTCGTTGGCGAAGTCGCTGAGGCCGAGGACGTCCGAGATGTTGAACGCCGGGTTCGCCTCGGTGACCGGCGCAAAGCTGGTGTTGCCCTGTTCACCGCCGGCGGTCTGCTCGCTGACCGAGGTGCCCTCGGTGGTCTGGCTCTGCTCCTGAGTGAGGAGGCGGCGGTCGTGGACATCGTCTGAGGGCAGACACGCCTCGCCGCTCCTCTCGGGTGTGATGATCCCCGGCGGATGAGCGGCACCGGCATCACCGCCTGGTGAATCGCGGGTCCGGTTCCGGTGCCGCGAGTGCCTTCGCGCCCCGGCCGGCGCTCCACCGGGCGAACCCGGGGACGTCGGCGATCATCCTGAGCGGCAGCGGCGGACGGGGATCGGCGCCCGTCTCCAGCCTGCCCGCGGTGGCGCGTTCGGTACGCACCTGGAACCGCTGCTCCCGATCGACCAGTGGCCGCCGCACCCGTTCCACCGCCGCAGCGGCGGCGTCGACGGCCGCCGGATCGACCCGGTCGGCCGTGAGCGGGCCGACGAGCCGGTTCGCGGCTTCGGCGGCGTCGAGCACGGCGAAGTTGATGCCGTTGCCCCCGACCGGTGAGATGACGTGCGCGGCGTCCCCGATCAGCAGCAGGCCGGGTTCGGTCCAGCGGTCGAGCCGGGTGATCCGGATGGGAAGCAGCGCCAGGTCGTCCACGTCGGACAGCAGCTCGATCCGGTCCTCCAGCCACGGCAGACGGCGTCGCAGCAGCGCGCGCAGCGGCGCGGCCCCGGTCTCGCGCAGGGCGGGGAAGCTGTCCGCGCGCAGCGTGAAGCCGATCTGCCAGCCCTCGCCCTGCCCGAGACACGCGATGCTGTGGCCGGGTTCGGTGACGAGCTCGAGACCGGACGTGTCCGGGTCGGTCGCGCGGCGCGGCAGCGCGATCCACGCGATGTCGATGCTGGAGTTGAGCTCGGTGGCGGTCACCGAGGCGAGGCGCCGGACCCGGGAGTTGCGTCCGTCGCAGCCGACGACGAGATCGGCCGGCAGGATCTCGCGGTCGGTCCCGTCCGCCACCACGACGCCGCGGACCCGGCCGGTCTCGTCACGCACGAGCTCGGAGGCACGGCTGCCCATCCGGACCTCGAGACCGTAGGGGCGGCCACGCTCGACCAGCCACGGCAGGAACCTGGCCTGCGGGACGAGGGCGTAGAAGGGGAACTTCGCGCTGGTCCGGCGATAGTCGGCCAGCACGTAGCGGCGGTCGGGGGTCGCCCACACGAAGGCGTCGGCGCGGGCGTGCGGGATCTCGGCGAGCAGCGGCTCGGCCAGGCCGAGCCGGTCGAGATAGTCCAGGACGGGCGGGGCGAGCGAGTCGCCGCGGAAGCGGCGGTCGAAGTCGCCGCGGGACTCGACCACGGTGACCTTCACGCCGGCCCGCGCGAGCAGGTACCCGAGCAGGACGCCCGCGGGCCCACCGCCGACCACGACGCAGCCCGGGGAATCGCTCATGGGTCAGGACCGTACGGCCGAGCCGGCGCCCGCTGCCCGATCAGGTCGTCGCCGCAACCCGGGCCAGCTTGCGGCCGACCTTGAGGTAGTAGTCGCCGGTCCGCCCGTCGAGCTTGTCCTTGGCGACGGTCGCGAGCGGCTCGCGGGCGTCGTCGGCGCTGAGCGTGACCTGCTCCTGCCCGCCGTCGGACTCGATCACCAGGCGTAGGCCGTTCTGCTGGGCCACCCGCCGGACGTCGCCGTTGCTCTTGGCGAACCCCAGGGCCTTGACCACCTCGGTGACCGACACACTCGCGTCGGCGACCGTCGGGAGGTCCGCGACCTCGCCGAAGGTGCGCTTCGAGAACCGGGCCACGAACTCCTCGCGGGCCCTCATCGCCGCGTCGACACCGTGCAGGGCGGCGGTGACCTCACCGGCGAGGATCTTCTTCAGGTCCATCGGGTGCAGCGATCCGGCCGCGATCCGCTCGGCGGTCACCGCGAGCTCCGGGTCCAGCCACTCCGACAGGGCCCGGAAGTAGGGCTCGACCAGCCGGTCCGGCACGGACATGATCTTGCCGAAGATCTCGCCGGGCGGGGCGGTCAGCGGCACGTAGTTGCCCTTGGACTTGCTCATCTTGGCGCCGGTGCCGTCGGTGCCCTCGATCAGCGAGGTGGCGACCACCAGCTCGGGGACCTGGCCGCAGATGTCCATGACCTTGCGGCACATCTGCATGTTGAGGAACTGGTCGATCCCGCCGACCTCGAGGTCGCACTCGGTCTCGACCGAGTCGAGCGCCATCGCGACCGAGTACATCAGCTCGGCCAGCGTCAGGCCCTGGCCGGCCTCGAGCCGCTTGCGGAAGTCCTCGCGCTGCAGCGGCATCGACACCGGAATCTGCGCGGTGATCTCGATGATCTTCGGCAGGTTGACCTCGCGCAGCCAGTCACCGTTGTGCCGGAACTGGGCCCGGTCGAAGTCGAAGAACGGGGTGACCTGCTCGCGGTAGGTCGCGAGGTTGCGCGCGATGTCGGCGTCGGTGAGCGCCGGGCGCTCGTCGGAGCGGCCGGACGGATCGCCGATCTTCGCCGTCATGTCGCCGACGATGAACACCAGGTCGTGCCCCATCCGCTGGAAGCGGCTGAGGATCAGCATCGGCACCGAATGGCCCAGGTGCACCTCGGCGCCGGTCGGGTCGATGCCGAACTTGGTGACGAACCCGCGGCCCTTCCGTTCGGCCTCGATGATCCGCTCGGCCAGCGCGTCCGCGGAGGGCTGGAGCTCCTGCGAGCGCGCGGCGATCAGGGCGGCCTGCTCGGCGGGAGACAGGTCCGACAGGTCCAGGCTGCGGCGCTGCGTGGTCTCGGTGAGCAGCTCCCGCACGGTGGCGTCGGCCGCGAGGTCCCCGTTCCGGAGCAGGGCGGTGGCGCGGTCGACGGACTGGCTCAGGCGGGTCATCACAGCTCCTGCGTGGGGTGGTCAGCCGGTCCATTCTATCGAGCGTGCCGGTCGCGCCGGCTTCCCCCGTGTCCGGTCGATCGCGTCGCTGCGCTCGACGAGAACGCCTGGATACGGGCGCGCGCACCCATCGGCGAAGCGCCGATCAGAACATTCCCGGCATCTGCCCCCTGGCGGTAACGGCGACTGCACACCGTGCGAGACCGTCATATCTCGGGCCGGCCGAGCGATCCCGCAGTGCACACGTCCGTCACCCCGGAGGCTCCCGGGTCCAGCCCGTTCGACTCCCCGCAGCGCCCCGTGCCGTCCCACTATCGACCCCCGGAGAACGGGCAGGGGCCGCAGCGCCACCCGGCCGGCCACGCCCCGTACGGCCCGCCCGCCGGCGTCGGACCGCAGTGGCAGCAGGCGCCGCGGGTCGACGCGCGGCACCGGCCGGGCCCCGGCGCCGAGATGGCGGCGTGGCGGCCGGGTGAGCTGTCGGCGCCACCGCGGGCGGCGACCGGGCTGGCGATGACGCGCCGGAACCCGGTCGGTGTCTGGCTCGGCCTGCCGCCGATCACCTTCGGGATCTACGGCCTGGTCTGGTACTACAAGATCCACCGCGAGATGGCGGAGTTCGACCCGCGCCGCCCCGTGCCGGTGGCCGGCCCGATGCTGGTGCTGATCTTCCTGGGCTGGACCGTCGTCGCCCCGCTGGTGTCGTTCTACAACACCGGCCGCCGGATCGCCGACGCCTACGCGGTGCCGGAGCGGACGCCGGTCGTGCTCGCCGGCTGACCGCCCGACGCCGGTGATCCCCGAGTCCGCGACCCGGGCGAGCCCGGGGACCGCCCGCCGTCAGCCCTGGACGATCCCCGCGAAGTCCCGGTCGAGGCTCGCGAGCGAGTCCGCGATGTGACCGCGCCGGGCGGCGATCCATTCGTCCTGTGTGGTCAGCCGCGCCTGTGCCTCGGTGATCATGCGGTCGAGCTCGGCCGGCTGTGAGCCGCCCGACGTCGCCCGGTTGTTCACGATGGCGACCGGGTCGAGCGCGGCCCGGAACTGCTCCTCGGTGAGCGGGAGCTCCTGGCCCGGGACCGTCTCGGTGTAGATCCGCTGGGCCTCGGCGTACGGGAAGTCGAGCGGGCGGATGTCGTTCGCGCGGGCGAAGTCGACGATCTCCGACGCGACGTGGTGCCCCTCGCGGAACGGCAGGTCGTGGTCCCGCATCAGGACGTCGGCGATCTCCTGGGACGCCGTCCAGTCGCTGTTGACCTCCTCGAGCGCGCGCTCCGGGTCGATCACCAGCGCCTGCAGGGCCTCGTCCAGGCCCTCGAGTGCGGTCGCACCCGCCTCGACCATCTCCGAGTTGTTCGAGACGTCCTTCGGGTCGGGCATGCCGGGCGTGATGTTGTGCGTCTGGACGACCGGCCCCTGCGCGAGGGTCACGGCGTGCGAGGCGTCGCTGCGGGTGTCGTTGAGCAGACCCGGGTTGGCCTTCTGCGGCATCGCCGAGGAGACGTAGGTGTTGCCGTCGCCCTCCTCGAGCAGGATCCACGGGCGGGTCTGGGAGTACTGGGTCAGCACGTCCTCGACGAGGTTCCCGGTGCGCAGGGCGACCGAGGTGACGATGGAGCCGACCTCCACCGGCTGGTCCATCGAGGAGATCTGCGACGCGTCGTAGGCGTTGTCGACGACGCCGGCGAACCCGAGGTACTCGGCCATCCGCTCCCGGTTCAGCGGCCAGCCGGTGCCGTTCAGGACCGTCGTCCCCATCGCGGAGCGGTCGATCCGGGCGTAGGCCTGGCGGATCCGCTCGGCATCACGGTCGAAGCCCGCGGCGTGGCCGAGCAGGTAGTGCGCGTAGCTGTTGGGCTGGGCGGCGACGCCGTTGGTGTAGTTCGGGACGATGGTGCCGGTGTGCTCCGCGGCGAGCTCCACCAGGGTCCGCGACGTGGTGTTGAGCTGGTCGGCGAGTCCGAGCATCTCGTCCCGCAGGATGGCGGCGCGGTAGGTCGCGTGCATGTCCTGACTGGACCGTCCGGCGTGGAGCAACGTGACGTCCGGTCCACCGGCCTCGATGAGCAACGGCTCGAAGTTCACGACGGTCGACGGGCGCTCGGCGTCCGGCGCCTCGGCATCGAGGATGACCTTCCGCAGGGCGGCGGCGATGTCCGTCGCCTTCTCCGGGTCCAGCAGCCCCTCGTCGCTGTTGATGACGGTCGTCGCCTTGTTCATCTGGGCGAGCCAGAAGAACTGGTCCCGGTCCTGTTCCTGTTGCTGAGCCGTGACGCCGGCCGCCGGTCGGACGTCGAGGCTCTGTTCCTGGGAGGAGGCGAGTCCGGTGGTCAGCAGCAGGCCGACCACGGCGGGGACGGCGAGTGATCGCGCATGGCGCCACAGGGGTCGCCGGGAGGTCCTCGTCATCGAAGTGTCCTTTCGTGGTGCTCGCTTCTTCGCGGTCACGACGAACACGACGGTTCCCGGTGGTCTGGGCGTTTTCCACCCGATGGCCGATTTCTTGGGGCGGCCTTGGGATTGCGAGACCGCTTCTCAGCGGCCCACCGCGGCACACGCCATACCGAGCCGGTTCTCCCGTGCCGAGCGCAGCGGGGGCAGCAGCAGGGTGGCGGTGCCGGCGGATCGTCACCGACTCCGGGATGGTCGAGGAATTCCGGCGAAGCCGGGTGCGCGACGCGAACGCCACGCGCCCGGGATCGCGCGGGGGATCAGAGCAGGCCGTTGCTGCCGGACGAGCTGTTGCCGCCCAGCAGTTCGCCGACGAGCCCGTCGACGAGGCCGTCGTTGCCGGACCGGTTGTTGTTGAACCGGTTGTTGTCGGACCGGTTGTTGTCGGACCGGTTGCTGTCGGACTGGCTCGAGCCCGAGAGCATCGTGCCGCTCGACTCGGAGGCGCCGGTGGTTCCGGCGAAGGCGGCGCCGGGAGCGGCGACGGCGAGCGGGAGCACGGCGGTGCCGACGAGGGCGGCGCGAACGGACTTGCGCATGGGTCCTTCCTTTCAGACTACTCGGCGGAAGATCCTCCGCCACCCTCGACGGTAGGACGGGCGAACCGGACGCGATCGGTGGATCCGGGACCGTCACCGGATCGTGTCGAGCTGTCGGGCCCGGCCGGCGGGAGCGCTCCGTGGATGGAGGGCGGCGCACCTGGCATCAATCGTTTCGCAATGCAACAGTATGCGGACGCCACCGGAGGAGGTCGACGATGACCGACGTCAGCACGCTGGAGGAGTCCCTCACCGTCCCCCCGCCGGAGGTCGTCGACGACCTCGCCCGGCTCGACGGCGACATCTGCGTCCTGGGTGCCGGCGGCAAGGTCGGGCCCTCGGTCGCCGGCATGGCGGCCCGGGCGGTGCAGGAGGCGGGCACCGGCACCCGGGTCTACGGCGTGGCCCGGTTCACCGACCCGGCCGCCCGCGCGACGCTGGAGCGGCACGGCGTCGAGCCGGTGTCCGCGGACCTGACCGACGACGCGGACCTCGCCGCGCTGCCGGACGCCCGCAACGTCGTCTACATGGCCGGGGTCAAGTTCGGCACCCGCGGCCACGAGCACCGCACCTGGATGATGAACACCTACCTGCCGGGACGGGTCGCCCAGCGCTTCCGGACGTCGCGGATCGTCGCCTTCTCGACCCTGCTCGTCTACCCGCTCGCCGACGTCACGACCGGTGGGTCACGGGAGACCGATCCGCCGGGGCCGGTCGGCGAGTACGCGGTCTCCTGTGTCGGGCGCGAGCGCGTGTTCGAGCACTTCTCCCGGGTCAACGGGACGCCGGTGCTGCTGTTCCGGCTCGGCTACGCGATCGAGACCCGCTACGGGGTGCTGCTGGAGATCGCCCGGTCGGTGCGGGACGGCGTGCCGATACCGCTGGAGATGGGGCACGTCAGCGTCATCTCCCAGCGCGACGTCGCGGCCTACGCGCTGCGGTCGCTGCACCTGGCGTCGTCGCCGCCGCGGGCGCTGAACATCACCGGGCCGGAGATCGTGTCGGTCCGGCGCCTCGCCGAGCGGTTCGGCGAGATCCTCGGCCGCGCGCCGGTGTTCGAGGGCACCGAGTCCGGCACCGCCTACGTGATGGACGGGACGCAGCTGCAGCGCGAGTTCGGGTTCCCCGGCACGACGCTGGCCGAGATGGTCTCCGACGTGGCCCGCTGGGTGGTCCGGTCGGGCCCCACGATCGGCAAGCCGACCATGTTCCAGCAGCGCGACGGCGTGTTCTGATGCAGGCGCTCGCCGGGGCCGGTGCGATGCTCAACCGGATCACGATCGCCGACGACGACCGGTCCCTGTTCGAGGACTGGTACAACTTCCAGCACCTGCCCGAACGGGTCGGGATCCCGGGCTTCCGCCGGGCCCGCCGCTGGGTCGACGCCGCCGGCTCGCGGGACGGCCGCACCCGCTTCCTCACGATCTACGAGACCGACGACGTCGACGTGCTCGCCTCGGCCCCCTACCTGCGGGCCCTGGACGCCCCGACCGACCTGACCCGCCGGGTGGTGCCGCTGTTCGCCGAGTTCCGGCGGTCGGCCTGCCGGGTGACCGCCGTCTGCGGATCCGGCGCGACGGGCCGGTGCGTCGCCGTCGATCTCGACCCCGCGACGCCCGTCCCCGACGGCCTCACCGGCGCGCTGGCGCGGCTGCGCGACGAGCACCTGCTGCACCTGGGGTCGCTCTACGAGCCGGACGCCGCGATCGGCGCCGCCAAGGCCGCGACCAGCGAGGGCCGGGCCTCGGCCACCCAGCAGGACGCCGAGGCGGCGCTGCTGCTGCTCGAACCGCAGCCCGGGGTGCCGGCAACGGCGTTGCTCGGGGCGCTGGACCTGGTCCCCGCGGCCGACCCCGAGGAGTACGAGCTGCTGTTCGAACTCCGGCAGGACGAGCCGGGGGCCCGGCGATGAGCTCGCCCGCGTCCGCGGTCACCCCCGCCACCGCCTACACACCACGCGAGCGGCACCTGATCCTCACGTTCGCGATCGTCGGCGCGTTGATCGAGAGCATGGAGCTCAACCTCCTGAGCTACCCGCTGCGCGACCTGGCCGGCTCGTTCGCGGTGAGCACCCAGTCGGTGGTCGCCGTGATCACCTGGCAGAGCCTCGCCTCGATCGCCGGCGGCTTCCTGTTCGGCTGGGTCGCCGACCGGTGGGGCCGCCGGGCGAGCTACGTCGTGTTCACCGCGCTCTACTCCTTCGCCGCGATCGTCGGCGGGTTCGTCCACGACTACACGCTGTTCACCCTGACCCGGGTGGTCGCGGGCCTGGCGATGGGCGGGGCGTTCGGCGTCGTCTTCGCGATGTTCGCCGAGAGCTGGCGCTCACCCCGGCGCGGGTTCATGGGCTCGGTGCTGCAGGGCATGTTCCTCGCCGGGACGCTGGTCACCCAGCTGATCCTCTTCGTGACGATCTCGACGCTCGGGTCGGATCCGGGCTGGCGGACCGGCTTCGTCGTCATCGGGGGCGTGTGTCTGGCGATCGCCGGCGCCGCCGCGGTCTGGCTGCCCGCGTCGACGGTCGTGCTCACCGTCGGGACGCTGCTCGGGATCGTCTCCTACGTCGTCGCCGGGACCACCTCGGACCGGATCGGCCGGCGGCGCGCCACCCTGGTCGCGTCGGTGGTCGGTGTCCTGGCCTTCGCCGGGTTCGCGTTCGCCGGCACCGGGAGCACGGTCGTCGCGGTGGTCGCACTGATCGGCCCGGCGATCGGCTACGCCGGTTTCGGCGTCCTCGGGACGTGGATCTCGGAGTTCTACCCGACCCGCTACCGGGCCTTCGGCAGCAACGCCACCTACTACGTCGCGCGCGGCCTGGGGTCGGGCCTGTTCCCGCTGGCCGCGGTGTCGATCGCCGGGGGAGACCTGCGCATCGCACTGGCGCTGGGCGGGGTCGGTGCCCTGGTAGGGCTGATCGGGTGCCTGTTCGTCCCGGACACCGCACACCGGGTGATCACCGCGGCCGGCTGAGCGCGCGGGGTCGAACTACCCCTGTGTGCCCCTCACCGGGTGCAGGTCCCACCCCGGCAGTGCGACGCCCGGGGCCCGCCAGGCGTGCCGGACCGCGGCGGTGTGCGCGAACAGCGGTTCCGGCAGCGCGTCCGGGCCGGCCCACCGCCAGGCGTCGACCGCGTGCGGTTCGGTGACGACGAGCTCGGCGCCGGCCGGGGCCTCGACGTGCACCGCGAACGTCACCCCGCTGCCGCCGGTGCGCACGCAGACCGCGAACAGCCGGCCGGCCGTGCCGACGACGCCGGTCTCCTCGGCCAGCTCACGCAACGCCGCGCCCACCGGGGTCTCGCCACCCTCCAGGTGCCCGCCCGGGAACGACCAGGACGGGGTCTCGCCCGCGGTGACGCGGTGCCCGATCGCGACCCGGCCGTCGTCGCGGGTGAGGACGACGCCGACACCGCTGACCGGGCGGGGGAGCGCGCTGTCTTCCATGCACCGGACCCTGCCACGCATGCTGGGACGCATGGACCCCGCGTCGCTGGCCGCCGAACGCGCGCGCGTCGCCGGCCGGGTCGGGTCCCTGCGCCGGGAGCTCGACTCGCTCGCCGGCGAGCAGGCCCTGACCACCCACGACGACGAGCACGACCCCGAGGGCGTCACGATCGCCGTCCAGCGGGCCCAGCTGCAGGGGCTGCTGGCCGCGGCGGAACGCGAGTGCGACGACCTCGACCGCGCCGCACGGCGGATGGCCTCGGGCGACTACGGGACCTGCACCGGCTGCGGCGGGCCGATCGCCCCGGAACGGCTCGACGCCCTCCCGGCGACCACCACCTGCATCGCGTGCGCGACACGCCGTCGCGGACCTCGATCCCGGCGTTGACCCGCGGATCGTCAGGTAACCGTCAGGTTCACGGAGCCGTCCTGGGGAGATCTTCGCGGAACCCTGGAGAGCATGACCGCGCACGGCCCCGAACGTCCCCGCCCGCCCCACCGCACCCGGCGGGTTCTGCAGGGGATCGGGGCGAGCGTGCTGGCGGGAGTGCTGGTGGCCGGGATGCTGGCGCCGGTCGCCGTCGGTGCCGCCGTGGCGACCACCGAGCTCACCGGGCTCACCGACGAGGCCGCGGGCGCCCGGCTGGGCGACGGCCGGATGGGCGCCACCACCGTGCTGCTCGACGTCGAGGGCGAGCCGTTCGCACACCTCTACGACCAGCACCGTGAACCGGTCGGCCGGGAGGGCATCTCCGACCCGATGGTCGCCGCGATCGTCGCGATCGAGGACCGCCGGTTCTACGACCACGACGGCGTCGACTGGTACGGGATGGGCCGCGCCGTGGTCACCAACACCGCCGGGGGCTCCACACTGGAGGGTCAGGGCGCCTCGACGCTGACCATGCAGTACGTGAAGAACTACCGGCTCAACGTGCTCGCGACCACGCCCGAGGAGGAGCGCGCCGCGATCGAGAACTCCCCGCAGCGCAAGCTGTCCGAGATGCGGCTGGCCCAGCGCGTCGAGACGGTCATGGACAAGGACGAGATCCTCGCCGGCTACCTGGATCTCATCTACTTCGGACGCGGCGCGTACGGCGTCGAGGTCGCGTCCCGGTCCTGGTTCGGGACCACCGCCGACCGGCTCGACGTGCCGCAGGCCGCACTGCTGGCCGGGATGATCCAGGCCCCGGAGCGGTTCGACCCGCTGAACTCGCCGGAGGCCGCGAAGGACCGCCGGGACACCGTGATCGCCGCGATGGTCGACGTCGGCTCGATCACCGCGGCGCAGGGTGCCGAGGCCCGGGAGACCCCGGTCGAGGTCCGGCCGGACGCCGGGGTCCCCGGGCAGGGCTGCGACGAGGCCCGCGAAAGGACCGGGCACTTCTGCCGCACCGTCGTCGACACCCTCGGCGAGGCGGGGATCGACGCGGGCGTGCTCCGCAACGGCGGCTACATGATCCGGACCACGATGGACCCGCGGGCGACCCGCGAGGCCTACGACGCAGTCCGCGAGGCCGGCGGCGCGGACGGTTCCACCGACGTCGCGAACGTCGCCGCGCTGGTCGAACCCGGCACCGGACGGGTCGACGCGCTGGTCTCCAGCAGCCCCTACGGGTTCGACGCCGGGGCCGGTGAGACCGCCTACTCGTTGCCGACCGTCCCGCTGCACGCCGCCGGCTCGGTCTACAAGGTCTTCACCGCGGCTGCGGCGCTGGAGCAGGGCATCGTCACCCCGGACAGCGACCTCGCCGTCCCGGACACCTACACCTCGCGGGCCTTCCGCAACGGCAACGACCCCTACACCGTCCGCAACGCCGCCGACTACCCCGAGGGGATGACGCTGCAGCGGGCCCTGGCGACCTCGCCGAACACCCCGTTCGTCGAGCTCACCGACCGGCTCGGCTCGCTGCAGCCCGCGGTCGACATGGCCTGGCGGCTGGGACTGCGGAACTCGATGCAGGCCCCGACGCCGGACGGCGGCACGGTCGGCGAGGCCGTCATCGCCCAGCGGCGGGCGTCGTTCACCCTCGGGCCCGAGGCGACGAGCCCGCTGGAGCTGGCGAACGTCGGCGCCACCATCGCGGCGGGCGGTGTGCACTGCGACCCGGTCGTCGTCGAGTCGGTCACCGACCGGGACGGCGACGACGTCGCCCTGCCCGGCCCGGCCTGCGACCGGGTGATCGACGAGTCGGTGGCCCGGGACCTGGTCACCGCGCTGTCCGGCGACGCGACCTCGGGCACCGCGGCCGGGGCGGCGTCGGCGGTGGGCTGGAACCGGCCGGTGATCGCCAAGACCGGGACCGCGCAGAACAACTCCTCCGCGGCGTTCCTCGGCGCCACCGCCGAGCGGGCCGGTGCGGTCATGACGTTCCCGACCGGGGCCCCGCGGCCGGTGTGCACCGGCCCGCTGCGCATCTGCGGCAGCGGCAACCTCTCCGGTGGGGCGGTGCCCGCCCGGGCCTGGTTCCAGATGGTCTCCGCCCTCGACGACGGCCGGGGCTCCGCACCGCTGCCCGGCGACGCCGGCGACACCTGAGCCCGCCGACGCCCGCGCGCCGATCCGGCGTTCGCGCGCGCCGGGGGAGGCGCACGCCTGCGGTGACCGGCCGGCCCGTCCCGTACCGGTGCGTGGAGGGTCCGCCGGCCGGCTGCGGGCTGCCGCGCCCGCGCACTCCGGCCACCGGCGGGCGCCACGACACCCCGACCGGCTCACGATCCGCACCGGTGGGACCGCGCGGGCGCTCCCCAGCCTCCGCGGGGCCCGCCGATCACCTGCCACGATTCTGCTCCGCCCGGCAGGGATCGCCGACGGTCCCGGACCGATCGTCAGCGAAGCGTCAGGGTGCCGGTGCGCCGGGTGTGGGCCGGATCGGCGCGATCGGCTCCGGCAGGCCGTCGGCGGCGTCCGGGCGGACGCTGACCGTCGGCGCGGGCGCGGGGGCCTCGGTGGACGCCTCGAGCGGCTCGGGATCGGGCTGCAGCGTCACCCCGCACCCGCCGGCGAGCAGCAGCCCGGCGAGGAGCGTGATCGTCGTCGCGCGGTGTCGTGTCATCCGGTCACCCCCGGCAGCTCCACGACGATCCGGGTGCCGCCCCCGGGCCGTTCCTCGATCCAGACCGCGCCGTCGTGCCGGTGCACGTGCGCGGCGACCAGCGAGAGCCCCAGGCCGGTGCCGTTGCCGTCGCCACGGCGGTTGGCCAGGGTGCCGCGGGCGAACCGCTCGAAGACCTCGGCGCGCTGCTCGGGCGGGATGCCGGGGCCGGCGTCGTCGACCTCGATGCGACCCCGGCCGGCCCGTGCCGAGACCCCGATCCGCAACGCCCCGCCGCCGTGCGCGTCGGCGTTGTCGAGCAGGTTCCCGAGGACCTGGTCGAGCCGTCGCCGGTCCGCGGGCACGGTCACGGAGCCGGGGGCGTCCACCGCGGGACGGCGGTCGCCGGGCCGGATCGCGACGGCCCCCCGGACGAGCTCGCCCAGCTCCTCGGGCTCGCGTTGCAGGGTGTCGCTGCGGGCGATCTCCAGCAGGTCGAGCACCATCCGGCGGAACCGCTGGATGTCGCCGTCGAGCAGGTCGACGGCCTGCTGCGCGGTCGGCGGCAGCTCCGCGCGCCGCCGGGTCAGCACCGCCACCGCGTTGACCAGGGTGGTCAGCGGAGACCGCAGCTCGTGGCTGACGTCGGCGGCGAACCGCGCGTCGCGGGCCACCCGCTGCTCCAGGTTCTCGGCGGTCCGGTTGAACGTGGCCACCAGCGGGGCCAGCTCGGCGTCGGACCCCTCGGGCAGCCGGGCGGCGAGATCACCGCCGGCGACCCGGCCGGCGGCCCGGGTCAGCTCGGTGAGCGGCAGCAGCGCCCGCCGCCCCGCCCAGAGCCCGATCGCGAGCCCCAGCACCCCGCTCCCGGCGACGCCGAGGATCAGCACCACGCCGAGGAAGCGCAGCGACGCGTCGAGCCGCTGCAACGGGAAGACCTCGACGAACACCGCCCCGTCCGGCATCGGCATCGCCACGACGAGGCTGGGGATGCCCTCGACCAGCAGACGCTGGCGGGCACCGGTCCCCGACAGCGCCAGGTCCAGCAGGGGGCGGGGGAGCTGTGCCAGGTCCACGTCCCGGCCGCTGGTCATCCACGTGCCGTCCCGCCGCAGTGCGACGGTGGTGTCCGGTTCGCCGGCGAGGCCGGTCAGCAGCTCGTCCAGGCCGCTGCCGTCCGGGTTCGTGGCCAGCGCGCGCTCGATCAGGCGCACGTTGACGTCGGCCTGCCGGGTCGCGGCGTCGACCTGCCGGTCGACCAGGTAGGAGCTGGCGAGGTTGTAGGTGACGGTGGCGAACAGCCCGGTCACGACCAGCGAGACCAGCGTGAACGCGACGCCGACCCGCTGCCGCAGCGGGAGGCGGCGCAACGGCAGCCGGTCGAGCACCGCCGAGGGCCGAGCGATCACCCGCGCCGGCCGGGAACCGGCTCCGACGCCGGCTCCGGGACCGGCTCCGACCCGGCTTCCGGTGCGGCGGCGTCGGCGTGGCCGGCCTTGTAGCCGGACCCGCGGACGGTCAGCACCACGGTCGGGGTGTCCGGGTCCGCCTCGACCTTGCGCCGCAGCCGCCGGACGTGGACGTCGAGCAGCCGGGTGTCGCCGTGGTACTCGTAGCCCCACACCCGGGAGAGCAGCTCGTCGCGGGTGACGATCCGCCCACCGGCGGCCGCCAGCTCGGCCAGCAGCCGGAACTCGGTGCGGGTCAGGTGGATCGGTCGGCCGGCGCGCAGCGCGATGCCCTCGTCCGGGCGCAGCTCGACGTCGCCGAGCACCACCCGGCGCGGTGCCGCGGGGACCGGCCGCCGGCGGCGCAGCAGGGCCCGGATCCGGGCCGCGAGCTCCCCGGCGACGAGCGGCTTGGTCACGTAGTCGTCCGCGCCGGCCTCGAGCCCGGCGATCACGTCGGAGGAGTCCGACCGCGCGGTCACGACGATGATCGGCAGGTCGCCGGCCTCGCGGAGGCGCCGGCACACGGTCAGCCCGTCGACGCCGGGCAGCATCAGGTCGAGCAGCACCAGGTCGATGGCCTCGCCCGCCCGGTCGAGCGCCTCCTCGCCGGTGAGCACCGTGACGACGTCGAACCCCTCGTCGTCCAGGGCGAGGCCGAGTGCCTTGCCGATCCGGACGTCGTCGTCCACCAGCAGCACCCGGGTCCGGGAGCCGCCTCCGCCCTGTGCCACCCGGAGCTCGCCCATGATGCCCCTGATTTCACCCGATGACGTGCCCCGCGTCGATCCGGGATGCCCCACCGGGGGGATCGTCAGCTGATTGCAAGCACATCCTCGTGCGTCCGGCGCCGGGCGACCAGCACGGAGTTGACGACGTCGGTGTGCGGGTGGACCTCCAGGAGCACCTCCAGCGCGGGCAGGTCGGCGGCGCGGACCTCGGGATAGAGCAGGGTGCGCAGCCCGGTGGCGGAGCGCACCAGCAGCGTCGTGCCGGGCCCGGCCGCGGCGGCCAGCCGCGCGGTGATCGCGTCCTTCGCGACGGCGTCGGCGCCGACCAGCGCACCGAGCAGGACGACGTCCGCGGCCGCCAGCTCGCCGGTCAGCCGCGGGTCGGGCTCCGGCGCGGACAGGTCGGCCACCAGGCTGCGGACCCCGGGGGTGCCGGTCGCCTCGGCGACGGCCTGACCGGCGTCGGCCGCGTCGGCGTCCCGGTCCACGTGCAGGACCCGGGTGCCGTACCGGCGGGCGAGCACCAGCCCGGTCAGCGGCAGCGGGCCGGACCCGAGGACGACCGCCCGGCGCGGCACCGGCCGTCCGGCCGCGGCGAGCGCGCCGAGCTCCAGCCGGACGAGGTCGTGGTAGTTCTGCAGGTAGGGGAAGCGCGCGAGCTCGGCGCGCGGGTCGGCGGCGTCGGCGATCCGGCGGGCCCAGTGCCGCTCCATCAGCCCCTCGCCGGTCGCGCAGAGCGCGCGGATGCCGTCCGCCTCGGGACCGATGCGGTCCAGGATCCGCTCCGCCGGGACCGCCGGTGGGTGACAGCAGAGCCCGACGAGCTCGCCGAACGCGGCGTCGACCACCGGACCGGGGCTCAGGTCGGTCCGGCGCAGCAGCCGTCCCAGGTCGAGCAGCCGGCTCGCCGTCGCCGCGGCCCCGTGCTCGTCGTGCGGCCGGCGGGGTTCGGGGTAGAAGCCCTCCACCGACGTGGTCTCGCTGCGCTCCGTGGTCACGATGATCCACACTAACAAATGAAAATCGTTACGGACAGCGGTCGTGCGAGTGGTCGGTCACGAACATCTGGAGCGGATGCTCCAGAATCGGGCGGACACCCGATCTGCTGGAGGGAACAACGATGTGGGGATGGCTCGCGCTGGCGATCGGCGCCGAGGTCACCGGGACGCTGGCGCTGCGCGCCTCGCAGGGGTTCACCCGGCCGCTGCCCACGCTGCTCACCCTCGCCGGATACGGGCTGGCGTTCTGGTCGCTGTCCCAGGCGCTGACCCGCGGCATGGCGCTGGGCGTGGCCTACGGCGTCTGGGCGGCGGTCGGGGTCGCGCTGGTCGCGGTGATCGGGGCGCTGTTCCTCGGGGAGTCGCTGACCTGGGTGCAGGTCCTCGGGATCGTGATGGTGATCGGCGGAGTGCTCGCGCTGGAGCTGGGTGGGTCCGCGCATGCCTGACCGGGCCGAGCCCGCCGACGGGCGGCGGCGCAAGGGCGAGCGACGCCGGCGGGCACTGCTCGACGCGACCCTGCGGCTGGTCGGTCGTTCCGGAACGGCGGCCGTGTCGCAGCGCGCGGTGGCCGCCGAGGCGGAGGTCCCGCCGAGTGCGGTGCTCTACTACTTCGCCTCGGTCGACGACCTGCTCGTCGCCGCCCTGGGGGCGGTCAACGACCGCTGCCTCGCCGACCTCGGCGCGGTCCGGACGATCGAGGACCTGGTCGTGCTGATGCGGCGGTGGGCCCGGCAGGACCGGAACTCGATGATCGCGGAGTACGAGCTGCTCCTGCTGGCCGCGCGGCGTGACGACCTGAACTCCGAGCTCCGCCGCTGGGACGACGCGCTGGACGGGGTGGCGTCCCGGCTGCTCCCCGATGCCCCCGAACGGCGGCCGCTCCTGGTGGCCGTGGTGAACGGGCTCTGCATCGCCGCGGCGACCGGGTCCCCGCACACCCCGGAGGCGCTGGCGCGCTTGTGAGCCGTCAGGCGAAGGGTTCGAGCGGGGAGTCCAGCCACGGCACCTCGAGCCCGAGCCACTCGGTCACCAGGCCGAAGACGTCGAGCAGCCACAAGGTCACCAGCACCACGGCGCCGGTGGCGGCGAGCAGCAGCAGCCGCAGGACGATGTGCTGGCGCTTCTGCCAGTCGTTCCAGCGGTCGTAGTGCCGCCGGGCGAACTTCAGGACCCGCCGCGCGCTCTCGAACTCCGACGACAGCACGGCCAGCCCGGTGAACACGACCAGCCAGCCGGGGCCGGGGTAGGGGATCATGATGATGCCGACGATCACGATCAGGGTGCCGAGCACGCCGATGGTCCAGCGCCAGCAGCGGTCCACCACGGGCCGGTGCCGGAAACCGTCCCGGAAGCCCCGGTAGCGCCGCTGCGCACCGTGGTAGCGGGCCCGCCAGCCGCGCGCCGCACGGTCGCGACTCGGGCCCGGGTCCTGCTCGGGGGCGGTCCCCGGAACCCGGCCGTCGCTCATGTCTGTACATCGTTCCAGACGGCCCCGCCTGCGCGCGGCGCCGGGCGGGATACCGTGACCCGTATGAGCACGGTCCCCCCGGGCGAGCGCCACTCGGAATCCGTGGAGAACTACCTCAAGACGATCTTCCTGCTGGCCGAGCGCTGGGAGGGGTCGGTCGGGGTCTCGGCACTCGCCGAGCGGCTGGGAGTGTCCTCGCCGTCGGCGTCCGGAATGGTCCGGAAGCTCGTCGACGCCGGCCTGGTCGACCACGCCCGCTACGCCGGGATCACCCTCACCCCCGCCGGACGGGCGTCCGCCCTGGCAGTGGTGCGCCGGCACCGGCTGATCGAGATGTTCCTGGTCACCGAGCTGGACCTGGCCTGGGACGAGGTGCACGAGGAGGCCGAGGCCCTCGAGCACACGGTGTCCGACCGGCTGCTCGACCGGATCGACGACCGGCTCGGCCATCCGCGGTTCGACCCGCACGGCGACCCGATCCCCGGCCGGGACGGCTCCCTGCCCGAGATCCGCGCGCGCCGGTTGCCGGAGCTGACGTTCGGCGAGGGCGGCGAGCTGGTGCGGGTCGACGACACCGATCCCGAGGTACTCCGCTATCTCGACGCGCACGACGTCCGGCTGGGTGACCGGGTCGATCTGGTGACGCGCAGGCCGTTCGAGGGCCCGTTCGTGGTGCGGCTGCGCCGGTCGGACACCGGCGACCGGGCCCGCACCGACGCCGAGCAGGAGTGGGGGCCCTCGCTCGCGCGGGCGTTGTGGGTCGGTTCGGGCGAACCGTCCGGCGCCTGAGGTCCTGTCGGAGGCCGCGGCAGCGGTTCCGACCCCGGATACGGCCGTGGCCGGCGCCCCCGTTCGGGAGCACCGGCCACGGTGATGCGGTTTCCGGCTGTCGGTCAGTCCTTCCCGGACGACGCCGGGGAGTCACCGGACACGGGTTCCGTGCCGTCGACGTCGCCGACACTGCCGTTCGTGCGGACCGTCGCCATCTCGGCGACAGCCGTCTCGGACAGCATCGGATCGTTCGCCTCGGGCACCGCGGCCTCGGCGTCGGCGCCCTCGTCCGCCGTGCCCGGCCGCTGGGCGCTGCGGCGCAGTCCCTCGCGAGGCGACGGCTCCTCGGGCAGCGCGACCACGAACCGTTCGTCCCGCAGCGCCCGGCTGAGTCCGACCGCCATCAGGGCGAGGACGACCACCAGCGGGAGCCCGGCCAGGATCGAGGCCGTCTGCAACGCCGACAGCGCATCGGCGCCGGTGGCGGCCCCCGCACCGAGCAGCACCGCCGCGATCACGCCCTGGAGCACCGCCCAGAACAGACGCTGCTGCCAGCGAGGGTTCGGATCGCCCCCGTTGGTCAGGATGTCGATCACCAGCGATCCGGAGTCGGACGAGGTGGCGAAGAACAGCACGACCACGAGGATGGTGAGGACCGACGCGATCGCGATCAGGAAGTCCGCGACGGGCAGCTGCCCGAGCAGGACGTAGATCGCGGTCTCGGCCGAGGCCTCGGCCAGCGGGTTGGCCGGGTCGTTCTGGATCAGGTCCAGCGCGCTGTCACCGAAGATGGTCAGCCAGACCATGGAGGCCCCGATCGGGGCGAACAGGCAGCCGGCGATGAAGTTCCGGATCGTGCGGCCGTAGGAGATCCGGGCCAGGAACATGCCGACGAACGGCGACCAGGAGATCCACCAGCCCCAGTAGAACAGCGTCCACGCGCCCTGCCACTCCTGGGCGGTGCCGTTCCCGTTGTCCGGGAAGGTCTGGAAGCTGAGCCCCGGCACCTCCTGGACGTAGGTGCCGACGTTCGCGGCCAGGCTGTTCAGCAGGTCGCGGGTGGGGCCGAAGAAGAACACGAACAGCATCAGGGCGAACGCGAGGAACAGGTTGGTCAGCGCGAGACGCCGGATGCCCTTGTCCAGGCCGAGCATCACCGAGGTGATCGCGATCGCCGAGATCGCGAGGATCAGGATCACCTGCAGCGAGGTGGTGTTCTCCCAGCCGAACAGCGTGTTGAGTCCGGCGCCGACCTGCTGGGCACCGATGCCCAGAGAGGTGGCCAGGCCGAACAGCGTGCCGAAGACGGCGAGGATGTCGACGAGGTAGCCGGGCCAGCCGTTGATCCGGTCCTTGAGGATCGGGTACAGCGCCGAAGCCGGGCGGAGCGGCAGACCCTTGCGGAAGGCGAAGTAGCCCAGCGAGAGGCCGAGGATGATGTAGATCGCCCACGGGTGCAGGCCCCAGTGGAAGAACGTGTAGAGCATGGCCTCGCGGGCGGCCTCCTGGCTACCTGCTTCGGCGACCGGAGGGGCGGTGAAGTGCGAGATCGGCTCGGAGACGGCGTAGAAGACCAGTCCGATGCCCATGCCCGCGGTGAACAGCATCGCGAACCAGGAGATGGTCCCGTACTCGGGCGTCGAGTCCGACGGTCCGAGCTTGACGGCGCCGTACCGGGACACCATGAGGACGATGACGAAAACGAGGAACGCGGTGGCCGAGAAGATGTAGAGCCAGCCGAACGTCTCGGTGATGAAGCTGTTCACGGCGCCGGCGACGTCCCCGAGCGATCCCGGGGAGATCACGCCCCAGAGCACGAATGCGACCGCGAGAACCGCCGAGGAGATGAAGACGGGTGGACTGGTGTGTTTCTTCAAATACTGCGCAACCACTACCGGACCTCCCGATCGGTGTTTCTGGTGTCAATCGGACGAACCGCCCGTATGCTCGAGTGCTGACTGTAGGTGCTCAGCCGTCGGCGGGGCATGTTCCGATGCCGGCGATGCGGCGTGCGACGGCCCGTTCGGGGTGCCTGACGAGGCGCTGACCAGCACGATCGATCGGATCGGGTGCTTCCGCTCACCGGGGAACGATTCGGTCACGAATTCCGGCCAGTGGTTCGGACACGGGTCGGGCCCGGCCCCGCCGGAGCGGAACCGGGCCCGTGGACGTGCGCCGTGGCCGTCAGCGAGCGGCGTCGGCCGCCCCGCGCTCCGAGCCCGACGACGCCGACTTCAACGTCCCGTCGGAGTTCTCCAGGTGCGCCCGGACGAACCACTGGTACTGCTCGAGCTGCCCCGCCTGCGCGATGAGCATGTCCTGGGTGACCGGGTCGAGGGTCTCGGTCTTCTCGATCTGGGTCCGGTGATCGGCGATGACGCCGGTGTAGACCACGTCGAGCGCGCCGAGGTGGGCGATCGCGTCGTCACGGCCGATCGAGTAGTCGTCCCAGGTACGGGCCTTGACGAGCGCGCCCGGGGTGCCGTCGGGGGAGCCGCCGAGCGTCGCGATCCGCTCTGCGACGTCGTCGACCATCTCCCGGACGCTGTCCACCTGCGGGTCGAGCATCTCGTGCACCGCGATGAAGTTCGGGCCGATCACGTTCCAGTGCACGTGCTTGAGGGTGAGCTGCAGATCGTTGAGCGCGTGCAGCCGGTTCTGCAGCAGGTCGACGACGCGCTCGGCGTCGCCGCGCTCGAGGCCCGGAACGGTGTAACGGATGGTGGCCATGATCGAGTGAGTCCTCTCGTCGTGACGGGTCTGCGGAGACGTCCTAGGACGACGCCGGGCGGGCGTCGTCGGTCTCGACGGGTTGCTCGTCGAGGTGCACGCCGTCGCCGTCCGGGGTCTCGTCCACCGGGGTGTCGCTCTGCTCGGTGGGGACCGGGTGCGGCTCCCTCGGAGCCTGGTCGGACGTCGTCATAGCGAGTGGGTACCCGGGTTTCGCGGCCTTCATGTCCGGGTGGGCGGGATCACCCGCCGCGCCGTCGCGCGGAACCGGCCGGGACACGGGACAGTTGCCGCAGCAACGACATCGAGGGGGCCGGGCCGATGAACAGCGAGATCGCGCCGCAGGGGTTGCACCACGTCACCGCGATCGCAGGTGACCCGCAGCGGAACGCGGACTTCTACGCGGGCGTGCTCGGCCTGCGGCTGGTCAAGCGGACGGTGAACTTCGACGCGCCGGAGGTCTACCACCTCTACTACGGCGACGCGGCCGGCAGCCCGGCCACGCTCCTGACGTTCTTCCCCTGGCAGGGGGTGGAGCCGGGGCGCCCCGGCGCGGGGCTGGCCACGTCGACCTCGTTCGGGGTGCCGCCGGAGTCGCTGGGCTGGTGGCAGCGGCGGCTCGTCGACCTCGGCGTGGACGCCGACGCACCGGTCGCACGGGACGGCGAGGAGGTCCTGACGCTGCGTGATCCGGACGGCCTCGTGGTCGACCTGGTGGCGGCCCCGGGTGACCACCGCTCCGGCTGGGACGGCTCCGGGCACGTCCCGGCCGAGCACGCCGTGCGCGGTCTGCACGCGGTGACGCTCTCGCAGGACGCGGGCGAGCCGACCGCGCGGATGCTGACGGAGTTGCTGTCGATGTCCCACACGGGCGGGGCCGGCGCACGGGACCGGTTCGCCATGTCCGGCGGGGACGGGGTGGTCGTGGACGTGCTGTCCGGGGCCGGCGCCCCCGGGGTGGTGGCCGGTGGCACCGTGCACCACATCGCGTTCCGGGTGCCCGACCGCGCCGCGCAGGAGCGCTGGCGGGACGAGCTCGTCTCCCGCGGCATCGAGGTCACCGAGATCCTCGACCGCTGCTACTTCACCTCGATCTACTTCCGCGAGCCCGGCGGGGTGCTGTTCGAGATCGCCACCGACGGGCCGGGCTTCGACGTCGACGAGCCGCTGCTGGAGCTGGGCCGGGCGCTGAAGCTCCCGCCGTGGCTGGAACCGGACCGCGCCACGATCGCGGCGAACCTGCCGCCGCTGCGGCTGCCCGCGGGCGGGTGAGGTGACTCAGGAGTCGAACTGCTCCTCGCGGGCACGCGCGCCGCGACCGGTGAGGTGCTCGAGGGTGTTGGTCACCCGCAGCAGCCGGTCCAGGGCCGGGCCGCGGTTGTCCAGGTGCAGGGCGATCCCCGCCTCCGCGGTGCGCCTGCGCACCATCAGCAGGGTGGACAGGCCGTAGGAGTCGCAGTACTGCACGCCGGCACAGTCGAGCCGCAGCTCGCGCACCGAGTCGGACTCCAGCATCCCGTTGACGGCCGTCGCGAGCGCGTCGGCGCTGTCGTAGTCGAGGTCCCCGGCCAGCGTCACGTAGGCGACGTCCGGCTGCGGGCTCGTCCAGGTGAGGGACAGCTCTCGCGGGTCGCTCATGCGGGCCTTCCGGTTCGGTGCAGGGGAGCGTCGTCGGCGCCGGGGGTGGGCGGGGATGCGGGTGCTGCGCCGTGGTCGATCGCCGCCCGGGCTGCGGCCGCGGAGCGCAGCAGGCGCGCCGCCCGGGAGAAGTCGCGGAGCTCGGCGCCGAGCAGCTCGAGAGTGGGGGCCAGCACGGAGGCGGGCACCGAGCGCGCGGTGAGGACCTCCGCGGTCCAGTCGAGGAAGTCGCCGAAGAGGTCCGGGTCGCCGGTGTAGAGCGCCACGGCGAGGAAGTCGACGATGTGCCGGACGTCCTCGGCGGTCCGGAGCACCTGCTCGTCGTCGTAGCCGGCCATCGCGGGCACCCGCTCGCGCAGCTTCTCGGTGACCGTCGCGACCAGGGTCGGGGCGTTCCGGGTGACCAGGGTGTACTCCTGGTCGGACAGGTGCGGCAGGTCGTCCATCGGCTGGGCGTGCGGGTTCGCGGGTGCGGGAAGCCCGCCGCGCAGCGTCTCGGCCGCGGTCCGGGCGTCCGGCGCCCAGGCGTCCGCGCCGAGCAGCCGGGCGTACCGGCCGTCGGTGCCGAACGCCGGCCCGCCGACGATCACTGGGACGCCCGCGGCCTGGCAGGCCGAGATGGTCGCGTGCGCGGTCGGCAGCCGGGTGGCGATCGACGACGACAGGGCGACCGCGTCCGGTCCGGTCCGGTGCAGGTGGGTGATCAGGTGCGCGGCCGGCACCTGGGCTCCGAGGTAGTCGACGGTGAAGCCGCGCAGCCGCAGCACCTCGGTCAGCAGCCGCGCGGGCAGGGCGTGCCACTCACCGTCCACGCAGGCCACGGTGATCCGGCCGAGATCGCCGGCCGACCGGCCGCGGGTCAGCGCCAGCGTGCCGATCACCCGTTCGTTGATCGCCGTCGCCGCGTGTTCCTGGGCGACCGAGATCCGGTTCGCGGCCCACTCCGCCCCGACCCGCTGCTGCACGGCGCCGATGAGGTCGAGCAGGACGGTCTCGGCCTCGACGCCGTCGCGCAGCGCGTCCACCACGACGTCGACGGCGGTGTACTCGTCGCCGCGCAGCACGGCGTCCCACAGCAGGTCGGCGTAGCGCCGGACCGCCGAGGTGCTCGTACCGTGCCGGCCGTGCTCGGTCATGCGGTGTACCTGCCCCGGCCGTGCCCGCCGACCGCGGTGAGGTGCTGTCCCCGGGGGGCGGTGATGGCCAGGACGGCCATGTCGTCGTGCGCGTTGCGGCCGACCCACTCGGCGGCCAGCATCCGGACCCGCTCGACGACCGCCTCGGCGGGCATCCCGGCGCACTCGGCGGCCGCGCGCTGCAGGCGCTCCTCGCCGAACTGGTCACGCCCCAGCGGGCCGCCCTGCGCCTCGGTGATCCCGTCGGTGTAGAGCAGACAGGTCTCACCGGGAGCGATCCGCGTCTCGTAGGTGGTGGCCTCGATCGTCGGCAGGGCGCCGACGAGGGTGCCCGACGTCGCGGCCTCCTCGACCCGGCCGTCCGCGCGGATGATCAGGGGTGGCGGGTGGCCGGCACAGGTGAGCCGGAGCCGGACGTCGGACCCGATGCGCGAGACCGAGGCGAGCACCAGGGTCACGAAGCGGGCGTCGTCGTCGGTGAGCAGGGCCTCGTTGAGCAGGCGGAGCATCCGGAGGTGGTCGCCCGACATCGGGCGCAGGGCGTGCAGCGCGCTGCGGATCTTGCCGGTGAGCACCGCCGCCTCGAGCCCCTTGCCGCAGACGTCGCCCAGCACGGCGAGGGTCTCCTCGGTGCCGTCCACCGCGGGATGCACGTCGTAGAAGTCGCCGCCGACCCGCTCGCTGTCCTGCGACGGCCGGTAGCCACCGGCGTACTCGACGCCGGCGACGTGCTGCAGTCTCGGCGGGAGCAGGTCCCGCATCAGGGTCTCGGTGATCGCGGCCTGCTGGGCGAACATCCGGGCCGCCGACATCGCCAGGCCGGAGCGCGCGGCGAACTCGTTCGCGGTGGCCTCCTCGCCCTCGCTGAAGGGGCCGCAACCGGCGCGGCGCAGCAGGACCAGCGCGCCGGCCGGGATGCCGTGCCCGGGCAGCGGGGTGACGACGATCGAGCCGACGTCCCCGAACCCCGCCGGCGTCAGCCAGGACGGGGCGATCGCCGGGTCGATCCAGCGCGAGGGCACCGGCGGGAAGCCCTGCAGGGCCTCGGCGAGTCCGGGCACCTCGTCCGGGTCGAACCGCAGCAGCGTGCTCCGCGACGAGTCGGCCCGGTCGCGCACCACGGTCACGACCTGGAACCGGCCGTGCGCCGCGGGCGTGATCACCAGGGCGCCGTCGGCGAGCCGCCCGACCGCGAGTTCGCCGGTGACCTCCATGCAGCGCAGCAGGTTCAACGAACCGAGCAGGGCCGCCGACGCCTCGGACAGGAAGGCCGCCCGCGCCTGCTCGAGCTTGAGCTCGTCGCGCACCGAACGCACGTCGGTGACGTCGATCAGCCACCAGGTCACCGAGCCGTCGTCCTGGCGGACGGGCTGGGCCTCGACCGTGCGGCCGTCGACGACGTCGGCGAACGGTGCGGACGTGCCGTCGGCGGTGGCCAGCCACGGCACGACCCGGGTCAGCGGCTCCCCGGTCCGGAGCTGAGGCAGGAGGCTCACCGCGGCGGCGTTGGCCTCGCGCACCATGCCGTCCGGGTCGACGGTCAACGCGGCGCAGGGGGCCTCCAGCCATCGCGCGTCGACCGTGCCGGTCGCGTCGCGGGTGGTCGGCTCCGTCTCGCTCACGTCAGCTCCTGGCCTCTCGGCCGGTCGTCGGCGCCCGGGGGATCTCGGGGCGGAACGCCACACGGTACCGCGTCGCACCCCGGGCACCATCGTGGTCGGGCCCGCTCGTCGGACAGGGGCGACCGGCGACCGAACGGCTCACCGATCGCCCGCCGGTCGCCTGCCGGGTCGTGTCAGGTGCGCGATCCGCCCCGCTCGGTGAGCCGGCGCCACGCGTCGCGCCGCTCCCCGCTGTCGCGGATCGCGTCCACCTCGGCCAGCATCCGGCGCTGCTCGGCGGTGCCGCCGCCCTCCGCGACGAGCCGCTCGGTCTCGGCGAGCGTGCGTGCGGCCTCGACGTCCTCCGGCGTCCCGGGCAGTCGCTGGTCGCGGTCCTCCGACCCGTCGGCGTCGGTCACGTGCCGCTGCCGCCCGGCATAGGGGTTGTCGTCGGGCAACCGCCCGCTGAACCGCCCGTAGGCGCCGAGGGTCAGCAGGACGAGCGCGACGACGAGACTGAAGATCACGTTCGGCATGCGGAACGCCAGCGGGTTGAACGGCGTGTTGACCAGGATCGCGTTCACGACACCGGAGAGCAGGAACAGCGCCCCGACGGTCACGCTGACCGTCGAGGCCAGCCGACCGCCCCGGATCGCGGCCGCGATGAGCACGGTCCCGAACACCAGCGAGATCGCCGACAGCAGGTTGTTGGTGGTCATCCCCAGCAACGGCTGGCCGGTGGTGGAGAAGAAGTCCAGGTTGTCGGTGAGACCGAGCAGCCCGAAGCCCCAGAGGACGAGGCCGATCACGGCGCTGCTGATCCGGTGCAGGCCGTTCAGCCGGCGCGCGCCGGGGGATGGTGACGACACAGTGGGTTCCTCCGTTCGTTCGAGCGGGGCAGGAGTGGGATAACCGCTGCGCGGGCCGGACAAACCGCTCCCGGCGCAGGTGGGGGGTCGCGTCAGGGTGGTCGGGACCGCGGCCCCGGGCCCTCGGCCACGGGTCGTGCCGACCGCGGGTCCAGCGCGTCGACCGACGCGGGGTCCCGCAGCCGCGCGTCACCCGGCCGGCGTAGCGACCGCACCCCGGCATCGGCCAGGGTGACCAGCGGGACGGCCAGCAACGCTCCGGGGACGCCGGCCACGATCAGACCCGCGGTGATGGGCAGGACGACGGCGAGCGGGTGCAGCCGCACCGACCGGCCGAGCAGCAGCGGCTGCAGGACGTAGCCCTCGACGTTCTGCACCAGGACGAGCAGGCCGAGCACCAGCACCCCCGCCAGCCAGCCACCCGAGGCCAGCGCGACCAGGACCGCGACGCCTCCGGTGACGAACGCACCGATCGTGGGGACGAAGGCCCCGAAGAAGATCAGCGTCGCCAGCGGGACGACCAGTGGTACGCCGATCAGCCACAGCCCGATGCCGGCGGTCACCGCGTCCACGGCCGCGACGACGACGGTGGCGCGGGTGTAGCCGACGAGCGAGGCGAACGCCCGCCGTCCGGCGACGTCCGCCCGGTGCCGGACCGAGCGCGGCACACCGGCCAGCAGGAATCGCCAGATCCTGGGGCCGTCGTGGATGAAGAAGATCAGCACGAACAGCATCAGCAGCGTCTCCGCGACCAGCTCGCCCGCGGTGCCGACCGCGCCGATCGCGTTGTTCGCCACCGCGGCCTGGTTGCTCTGCAGCGTGGCCAGCGCCGACTGGGTGAGCGCGGCCAGGTTGGCGTCGTTCAACCGGAACGGCGGGCCCGCGAGCCGCTGCTGCACGGCGACGACGGTCTGGCCGAGCTGGGCGGTGAGCTCCGGGAGCCCGGCCAGGAAGGCGTCGACCACCCACCACAGCACACCGACCGCCACCGCGAGCCCGCCGACGACCACGACGCCGGTCGCGATCGCCCGTGGCAGGTGGGGCGTCCGGTCCACGATCCGGGCGACCGGAGCGAGCAGCGCCGCGAGGATGAGTGCGAGCACGACCGGGACGACGATCACCGAGAGCTGCGCCAGCAACCACAGCACGACGGCGGCCGCCGCCGCGACGAGCAGCCCGCGCCAGGCCAGCCCGGTGGCGGTGACCAGTGCGCGCGGGACCCGGGGGACCGGCTCGTCGCTCACGGGTCCACTTTCCTCCCCGAGCATTGCATCACGCATCTGTTTCGGGCGTGCGGGAACTCGTGGGACTCAGCGGCGTTTCAGGTGCAGCGGGGACCGTCGGTGGCGACACGGGCGGGACGGGCCCGCCGGTCGGGAGAAGGACACATGACGCTGCTCGACGTGATCGTGCTGATCGTGGTGATCGCCGCCGCGATCGGCGGCTTCCGCCGTCTGGGCGGGGTGGCGCGGGCCGGCCGGCTGCTGGGACTGGTGGTCGGGGCCGGGATCGGCGCGGCCTGGGGTTCGCACCTGGCCCGGGTCGGTGAGACGGCGGGCTCCGCCTGGCTGCTGGGCCTGCTCGGCATCCTCGCCGGGCTCCTCGTGGGCTCGGTGGTCGGCGGGTTCCTCGGCGGCCTGGTGAGCAGGCTGCTGGAGCGTGCCCACCTGTCGTTGCTGGACCGCGCGGTCGGTGCGATCGCCGGTGCCGCCGCCGCGCTGCTGGTCATGTGGCTGGTGTCGTGGGTGGTGCCCGCCGTCGTGGGCCCGCAGGCACTCGCGCCGGTCACGACCCTGGTCGACGCGCTCGGCGGGCACAGCCGGGTGCTGGCCTCGGTGTCCCAGGTGCTGCCGTCGACGACGGCGGCCGCGCGTGACGTCGTGGACGCGGCCCGGCCGCCGGCGACCTGACCGCTGCACCGTTGTGGCGGGTCGCCAGCCGGTGACCCGCGGACCGACCGCCGCCGGAGGTGACGGTCCGGGTGTGAGGAGAAGGCATGAGCGACGACGACACCGGGCGTCCGCGCGACGAGGAGTCCCGGACCCCGGAGCCGGACGGCCGTCCGGCGGACGAGCAGCCGACGGGCCGTGAACCGGTCGGACGGGACGCCGCGCACGGGGAGGAAGCGGTGGCCGCGGCCGCCGGCGGTACTCCGCGCCGGAGGCGGTTGGCCGCGCTGCGCAGCCGCTCGGGAGCAGCGGTGGTCGCCGCGGCGCTGGCCGGGCTGGTCGTCGGAGCGGTCGGGGGTGGACTGGTCGTGGGGGCGGCCTCCGGCGGACCGGGGCACGGACCGGACCGGTCGGTGTCCGCCGACGGATGGCGCGGTCCCGGCGATCACCACCGGTGGGAAGGCCGCCGCGGACCGGACGACCACGTGCGCGGCCCCGGAGACCACCCGGCGGAGCCCGCACCGGGACCCGACCGGACGCCACCGGCTCCGGCGGCCCCGGACCAGGAGCCGGGTGCCTGAGCGGGCGTCAGGTGGGGAGGTGGAGTTCGGAGGAGTGCTCCTCGCCCGGTCGCGACGCGCATTCGCCCCCGACGCGCTGGTGGACCCGGCGAGGAGCACTCCACCGGGTCAACGCGTCAGAGCCCGCACGGATACCCACCTGATGCGGTGATGGAGTGGTGACAGCGCGCGTGGAGCGGGGGCGCACCGATCTCGGCAGAGGGGTCACGCACTGCATCCCTGAGCACGAAGATGCTGGTCAGGCCCGTTCCGGGCCACGGCCCGACCACCGAGCAGACCACGTCCGACGCGTCGGCCCAACTAGGAGTGTCCGGGGTCACACAATGCGCCGGGGTGCCCGATCTCCATGTGAGAGCCGATCACCAATCAGGGGTGGCGCCCGCGCTGAGGCCCTGACCTGCGGGGATGATCATCGTTTGCCCGGAGGTACCCCCGGTTTGACCTTGCCGGACACCCTGGCGTAACTTCTTCCTTGTCAGCGAGTGAGCCGGACAGAACGGGCCCGAGAGGCCCGGTCAACAGGCCCCGCAGACAGTACGACCCCCTGGTCGTTCCGGTTCAACCCGGAGCGGCTATGGTTGTGGTCGTGACAAGGTGATCCACCTTCGGATCCGGCTTATCGGTCGGTGATGTGGTGTGGGTGTCCTTTGAGAACTCAACAGTGTGTCGAGCTATGTTTGGCGTTTTTATGCCAGATTGTTTGACGGTTCGTTGCCC